>CACXXT010000005.1 GCA_902771725.1 uncultured Bacteroidales bacterium | reverse complement strand
AAACTGGATGTTGCTCTCTGCGTTGAGGGCGAGAATCTTCGGGTCGTTGGCTGCCACTGCGTTGTCGAGGGCCTTGTCGGCGCCGACAGATTGGTAGCTGTTGCGGAAGTCCTGCAGCATGTCTGCGGTGATTTCCTTCTGGCCGTTGACAACAGACCACTGGGCACCGGCCATTATGACTGCAAACAATAATATGATGTTCTTTTTCATCGTCTTCGTTGGTTATGGGATTTGCCTTACTTCACATATTCAGCCCAGTCGGTGAGGCGCATGTCACCCTTGCGCAAGAATGTGTCGTGCATGGCGAAGGCCGCGCTGAGGCAGTGGTGGGTGTGGCCGCCGAAAGGCTCCGCGTACTTGAGGTAGTCGCGCAGCATGGGGCGGTAGTCGGGATGGGCAACCTTGATAAGCTCCTCGGCCTTCTCCATGGCGCACTTGCCGCGCAGGTCTGCCACGCCGTACTCGGTGATGACCGCGTCAATGAAGTGGCTGGTGTGGTCGATGTGGCTGGCGAAGGGCACGATGCTGCTGATAGCGCCTCCCTTGGTGGTGGAGCCGCAGGTGAAGATGCTCAGGTAGCTGTTGCAGGTGAAGTCTGCGCTGCCGCCGATGCCGTTCATCATCTTCGTACCGCAGATCTTGGTGCTGTTGACATGGCCGTAGATGTCAGCCTCGATGGCAGTATTCAGCGAGCAGACGCCGATGCGTGCGATGACCTCGGGGTTGTTCGAGATCTCGGAGGGACGCAGCACGAGCTTGTCCTTGAAGAAGTCGATGTCGTCGTAGATGCCCTTGAGGCACTCGTTCGTAACGGTCAGCGAGCAGGCACTGGCGCTGAGCACGCGACCCTCGCGCATCAGCTGGATGGGAGCATCCTGCAGCACCTCGGTGTAGATGTTGAAGTTGGGCACCTCGGTGCTGTGACCCAGGGCACCCAGCACTGCGTTGGCACCACTGCCCACACCCGACTGCAGGTTCAGGAAGGTGGGAGGAATCTTGCCTTCGCGCATGTTCTGCACGAGGAAGTCTGCCACGTTCTGACCAATCTTGGTCGTGATGGGGTCGGGATCTTTGAAGGAGCGAGCCTCGTCGGGGATGTTGCACTCGACGATACCCATGATGCGGTCGGCATCCACTTCCACGTAGGGCTTACCGATGCGGTCGCTGGGCTTGAGGATGTTGACGGGAGTGCGATAGGGGTGGTATTCGATTTCGTAGACATCGTGCAGACCCTTGCTCTTCGGGCTGTGGAAGGCGTTGAGTTCCACGAAGATACCACGCTTGGCCATGCGGCATACGGTGGGCGAGATACCACCGGCAGCGGTGAGGAAGATATGAGCCTTCGCGCCGTGGATCTCCACGTCGCAGGCCTCGATGATTCCCCAGTCCGGACAGGGCAGGTAGCCCTGGCGCATCTGAGTGGCCATGTTCGAGAGGTTAAGATCCGTGTATCTGATTTCGTTCAGGTTCACGTGCTTGCGGAAATCGGGGTTGGTGGTGTAGGGAGCGCGCAGACCGATGGCCTGTTCGTTGGCCAGCATGCCGTCGCAGCTCTGACCCGTGCTGGCACCTGTCAGGATATTCACCTTGAAGGGGCGTCCGGCTTCGTGCTCGGCATGAGCCTTCTTTGCCAGTTCTGCGGTTACGGACTTGGGAACGCCGGCGGGGGTGAAGCCGGAGAGGCCCAGCGTGTGGCCGTTCTCGATTTGTGCTGCGGCTTCGGCAGCAGTGATGCGTTTGATCATCTCAATTAATGTTTATTGGATTATGGATTCTGAATTTGCGGGCGCAAAGTTACATAAAAGTTTGCAGTTAAGCACTCCTGCACATCAACTTTTTTAGCAATCGGGGAGATTTAAGCCAACTTTTTTGCCCAAATACTTGACTTCGCCTTTTTTATGTCGTATCTTTGCAGCCGATTTTTGAGCTATATGGCAAATACAGAGTATGAAAAAACTGCTGATTGAGACATACGGCTGCCAGATGAACGTGGCAGACTCCGAAGTCGTGGCTTCCATCATGCAGATGGCGGGCTACGAAGTCACAGAGTCCATGGACGACGCCGACGCCGTGTTCCTCAACACCTGTTCCGTGCGCGACAATGCCGAGCAGAAAATCCTCTCGCGACTGGAGTTCCTCCAGAGCCTCAAACGCAGGCACAAGGCTGCCGGTGGGGTAGGGGAGAGGCCTTTCGTCGGCGTACTCGGGTGCATGGCAGAGCGCGTGAAGAACCAGCTCCTGGAGCAGCATGGTGCTGACCTCGTCTGCGGTCCGGATTCCTATATGTCGCTACCCGACCTCATCGCACAAGTGGAACTGGGGCACAAGGCCATCGACGTGGAGCTCTCCACGACCGAGACCTATCGCGACGTCGTGCCGCAGCGACTCCACACAAACCACATCGGAGGCTACGTAAGCATCATGCGAGGATGTAATAATTTCTGTCACTATTGCATCGTACCCTACACACGCGGTCGTGAGCGAAGCCGGGATGTAGAAAGCATCCTGCGTGAAGTGCAAGACCTGCAGCAGCGCGGATTCAAGGAGGTGACGCTGCTGGGACAGAATGTGAACAGCTACAACAGCAATTCAACAAATTTCCCGGAACTCCTGCGCTTGGTAGCTCGCGCGGTACCCGACATGCGCATCCGCTTCACCACCAGCCATCCCAAGGATATGTCCGACGAGACCCTGCGCGTCATTGCCGAGGAACCCAACGTCTGCCGGCACATACACCTGCCTGTGCAGAGCGGAAGCGATGCCGTGCTGGCACGTATGAATAGAAAGTACACGCGCGCGTGGTACCTCGACCGCGTGGAGGCTATTCGTCGCATCATTCCCGACTGCGGACTCTCCACCGATATCTTCGTCGGCTACTGTGGCGAGACGGAGGAGGACCACCAGCTGTCGCTATCACTCATGCGTGAGGTGGGCTACGATTCCGCCTTCATGTTCAAGTACAGCGAACGCCCAGGAACCTACGCCAGCAAGCATCTCCCCGACGACGTGCCGGAGGAAGTCAAGTTGCGACGCCTCAACGAGCTCATCGCCCTCCAGACACAACTCAGTGCCGAGGCTGCTCGACGTTGCGAGGGCAACACCTACGAAGTGCTCATCGAGGGCGTCAGCAAGCGCTCCCGGCAACAGCTCTTCGGACGAACAGAGCAGAACCGAGTGGTCGTCTTCGACCGTGGAACACACCACATCGGAGAGCGAGTCATGGTCAGGATCACCAGCAGCAGCTCTGCAACACTCAAGGGCGAAGTCGTCGAAGAATAACCAACCTCCCCCATAGTTCCCCCTAGAAAATCTAGAACCTCTAGAGAATCTAGAACCTCTAGAGAATCTAGAACCTCTAGAAAATCTAGCCCCCCCCAGGAAAAAAGAAGCAGAAAATGAAGAAAAGAAATACCTCCCCCGGCCGATGGCAGTGGTTCACATCCTGCGTCTCCACGACGCTGGTGCTCCTGCTGCTGGGACTCGTGGTCCTCTTCGGACTCACAGCCCTCGAACTCTCCCGCAACGTTCGCGAGAACCTGACCGTAACCCTCCTGCTGGACGACGACCTCGACTCCCTGGAAGCACGATCCTTCCAGCAGCAGATAGACCTCCTGCCCTATGCCCACAGCACCACCCTCATCACCGCCGAGCAGGCACTGAAGGAGGAGACACAGCGCATGGGAGCAGACCCCACAGAGTTCCTCGCAGGAGAGAACCCCTACACCGCTAGCATCGAGATGAACGTACAGGCGGACTATGCATGCACCGACAGCCTCCTCTGGATTTCCAAGCAGCTGCGCGAGATGTGGCAGATCAGCGATGTCGTATACCAGCGAGACCTCGTCGACAACCTCAACCACCGCCTCCGTCAGGCCACAGGAGTCCTCGCCGTACTGGCCATCCTGCTGACAATCATCTCCATCGTGCTCATCAACAACACCGTCCGGCTGAGCGTCTATGCGCGCCGATTCAGCATCCACACCATGCGTCTCGTGGGAGCATCCTGGAGTGTCATCCAGCGACCATTCCTGCGGCGGAGCCTCGGCATTGGACTGACGGCCGCCGTCATCAGCTCTGCCCTCCTCCTGGGAGGCATCCACTGGATGATGCAGCAGGACGAATTCGCCGCAGCCATCATCACCCGCCAGACCATCGTCATCATGCTCGCCACCATCTTCACTGCTGCCCTCCTCCTGACTCTCGTCAGCACATGGCTCTGCGTCAACCATTTCCTCAACATGCGCGAAAACGAAATGTACAAATAACTCCCCTCCCGCAGGCGTCCCGTCTCTTCCACCGCGATTTTATCGCGGTCTCTCCCTCCCCCTCCCCCTCCTCCAACAACAACCCCAAAATTCCCCAAATATGAAAAACTTTGCTTTCGACCGCACCAACTACATCCTCCTGGCCATCGGCATGGCCACGGTCGTCATCGGCTTCATCCTCATGTCCGGCTCGGGCTCCAGCGAGAACACCTTCGACCCGGAAATCTTCTCGGCCATGCGCATCAAGTGGGCACCGCTCGTGTGCTTCATCGGATTCGCATTCATCATCTACGGCATCATGCACCGCCCAAAGGACCAGAACGATAAGGAGGTGAACCCATGAGCGTTTTCGAGACCATCATCATCGCCATCGTCGAGGGACTGACAGAGTTCCTGCCTGTCTCCTCCACCGGCCACATGATCATCACCCAGAACCTGCTGGGTGTCGAGAGCACGCCATTCGTCAAGGCGTTCACCATCATCATCCAGTTCGGAGCCATCCTCTCCGTAGTCTGTCTCTACTGGAACCGGTTCTTCCGCCTCAACCACGAGCCAGCCCCTGCCGGCAGCACTCCCCTCCAGGCCTTCCTCCACAAGTGGGACTTCTACTGGAAGCTCCTCGTGGCCTTCATCCCTGCCATCATCATCGGATTCCTCGGCAAGATGTCCGGCCTCATCGACCGGTTCCTCGAGAGCGTGGAGGTCGTGGCCGTCATGCTCGTCGTCGGAGGCATCTTCATGCTCTTCTGCGACCGGCTCTTCAACAAGGGCAGCGAGCAGACTCCGCTGACCGAGCGGCGTGCCTTCCGCATAGGTCTCTTCCAGTGCATTGCCATGATTCCTGGCGTATCACGATCCATGGCCACCATCGTGGGCGGAATGGCACAGAAACTCACCCGCCGTGCTGCTGCTGAGTTCTCCTTCTTCCTCGCCGTACCCACCATGGCTGCAGCCACAGCTCTCGACTTCCTCCAGCTCTTCTTCGGAGACGAAGCAGACGCCAGCTGGGCCACACGAGACAACCTCCTCATGCTCGCACTCGGATGCGTGGTGGCATTCATCGTAGCACTCCTCGCCATGAAGTGGTTCGTGGACTTCCTCGCCAAGTACGGCTTCAAGGCGTTTGGAGTCTATCGAATCATCGTAGGTCTGGTCATTCTCGGCCTTCTTTGGACTGGTCACTCACTCGTAATGGTAGACTAATGAACTTTCAGACAGGAGAAATACTCTACATCGACAAGCCCTACCGCTGGACTTCCTTCGACGTCGTCAACAAGGTGCGATGGCTGCTCTGCAAGCGCCTGGGAACACGCAAGCTGAAGGTAGGCCATGCCGGCACGCTCGACCCCCTGGCAACAGGAGTCATGATCGTGTGCACCGGACGAGCCACCAAGCGCATCGACGAACTCCAGGCCCACACCAAGGAGTACGTCGCAACACTCCGCCTCGGAGCTACCACTCCCTCCTTCGACCTCGAACACCCCATCGACGCCTACTACCCCACCCAGCACATCACCCTCCCCCTGGTAGAAGACGTCCTCCGGCAGTTCATCGGCCCCATCCAGCAGATTCCCCCTGCCTACTCTGCCGTCAAGGTCGACGGCAAGCGCGCCTACGACCTCGCCCGCCGCGAGAAGGAAGTGGACCTCAAGCCCAAGCTCCTCGTCATCGACGAAATAGAGCTCCTGGAATACCACCTCCCCACCTCCATTTCCTCCCCCTCCGCTCCCTCCTCCTCTTCCTCCCCCGCTTCCTGCTCCTCCTCCGCTCCCCCCTCCCTCTCCGCTCCCTCCTCCTCCTCCCCCGCTCCCTCCCCTTCCATGGGTCCTGTGGACGGCGGTTCGTCCGCCGTCGCCCCCTCTCCCTCCCCCTCCCCCTCCGCCATCGCTCCTCCCCCTCCTCCTCCCTCCCTCCCTCGCACCGGCATGCGCAACAAGGCCTTCCTCACCTCGCCCACCGCTCCCCCCGACACCGCCTCCTATCCCTACATCACCATCCGCGTCGTCTGTTCCAAAGGAACCTACATCCGCGCCCTCGCCCGCGACATCGGACAGGCACTCCGCAGTGGAGCCCACCTGACAGCCCTCCGACGCACCCGCGTAGGCGACGTCACCGCAGACACCTGCCTCCCCATGGACACCTTCCCACAGTGGCTCGACCAACAAACCATCGAACTCCCAGACAACGTTTAACGCCTCCCCCTCAGATACTCCCCCCTCCCCATCCCCAAAAATAAAATCAATAAATCCGAAAATACATGAAACTTTCCCAATTCAAATTCAAGCTCCCAGACGACCGCATCGCACAATACCCTGCACCCTTCCGCGATGAATGTCGCCTCATGGTACTCCACACCACCAGCGGAATCATCGAGCATCGCGACCACTTCTACGACATCCTCGAGTACTTCGACGACCAGGATGTCTTCGTCCTCAACGACACCAAGGTCTTCCCCGCACGCCTCGAAGGCAACAAGGAGAAGACAGGAGCCAAAATCGAAGTATTCCTCCTCCGCGAACTCAACGCCGAGTTCCGACTCTGGGACGTACTCGTCGAACCCGCACGCAAAATCCGAATCGGAAACAAACTCTACTTCGGAGAAGACGAGTCCATGGTGGCAGAAGTCATCGACAACACCACCAGCCGAGGACGAACACTACGCTTCCTCTACGACGGACCACACGAGGAATTCAAGGAAGCACTCTACGCACTCGGCGAAGCACCACTCCCACGACACATGATCACGCGACCCGCAGAGCCGCAGGACATCGAGGACTTCCAGTGCGTATTCGCACAGAACGAAGGAGCCGTCACTGCCCCAGTATCCGGACTCCACTTCTCCAAGAACCTCCTCAAACGCATGGAAATCAAAGGCATCAACATCGCTTACGTCACCCTCCACTGCGGACTCGGCAACTTCCGCGAAATCGACGTCGAAGACCTCTCCAAGCACAAAATGGAAAGCGAGGAAATGCACGTCAGCAGCGAAGCATGCGACATCGTCAACCGCGCTAAGGACAACGGACACCGCGTCTGCGCAGTAGGAACCACCGTACAGCGAGCACTCGAGACCGCCATCGGAGCCGACAAGCACCTCAAGCAATTCGACGGATGGACCAACCGCTTCATCTATCCACCCTACGACTTCGGCATCGCCGACGCCATGGTTGCAAACTTCTACACACCCTACTCCACACTACTCATGATCGCCTGCGCCTTCGGCGGCTACGACCTCGTCATGAAAGGCTACAAGGAAGCCCTTCGCGACAACCGCTACCGCTTCGGCACCTATGGCGACGCCATGCTCATACTCAGTGACTGAACTATACCTCTCACTCGGCAGCAACCTCGGCGACCGCCATGCACTGCTGCTACGCGCCATCGACCTACTCGCCCGTCGGGTAGGTCGCCTCATTCGTGCATCATCCTTCATCGAGACCGAACCCTGGGGATACCACTCCACCAACCGCTACCTCAACGCCGTTGTCCTCCTCCACACAGACCTCACACCCCACCAAGTTCTCCTCACCACCCAAACCATCGAACGCCAGCTCGGCCGCACCACCAAGACCACCGGCAACCACTACTCCGACCGCCCCATCGACATCGACATCCTCCTCTACGGCGACCTTCACCTCACCACCCCCGACCTCACCATTCCCCATCCGCGAATGATGCAGCGCGACTTCGTCCTCCGTCCCCTCCGCGAAATCCAGCTCTCCACTCTCCCCTCCCCCCTTTAGCTCTCCCCCTCCTCCCTTTATCTCCTCCGGTGACTGTGCCAGGCGGTTTTCCCGCCTGGTCCCGCTCCTCCCCCTCCCGCGCGAATCACTCACTAATCACCCTGCACACCTCATCCTGCAGCTTTCGCCCCTGCGCACCGCTCCTCACACCCTGATTCATGATCGCGAACGCCAGCAAGTGATTCGAGCTCCGCTGCGTCGTATAGCCCACCAGCGTGCTCACTGCCGTCACCGTCCCCGTCTTCGCCCTCACAGCCACCTCCGCTGCCGTGCCGCCCATGCGGTTCTTCAGCGTCCCGTCCACACCCGCTATCGGCAGCGCTGCCAGCAGCGGCAGATAAATACTGTCCGGACGCGCTGCAGCATACCCCAGCAACCGCGTGAACGTCTCCGGCGTCTGATAGTTATACAGCGAGAGGCCGCTGCCGTCGGCCACCGTGCTCGAGCCCTCGCCCAGCAGACCCTGCATCCTCGCAGCCACCTCCTTGCGCGTGCGTCCCAGCTGGTAGAACACCGCCTCGGCACACAGGTTATCACTCTCCTTCATCATCGGCTGCAGCACCTGCGTCAGCGGACGTCGCAGCGCCACCAGCTCACGAGCCGCCGCCGGCGTCACCCCCGCCACCACAGCACCCACCTTCACGCCAGCACGCCCCAGCGCCGTCTTCAGCTCACCTGCCAGTCCCGGCTTGCCGCCACACAGCAGCGGCGAGAGCACAGCATTGTGGTCATCCCAGCACCATCCCCAGCCATATTCATCACCATCTTTCATCGACGCATCGGCCACGATGCGCCCCGCCACGCGCTGCACCCCAGCCTCCTTCAGCCGGGCTGCCAGCGCCCTCACGTCCGCCTGCGTCAGCAGCGGGTCCATGGCACCGCGGACGTACAGATCACCCTTCAGCACCCCGCCGTTCACCTCACCCGTCGCCATCAGCCGCGTGTCCAGCGTGTAGCCTGGTCCCAGCGCATCCAGCGCGCAGACCGCCGTCACCACCTTCTCGGTCGATGCCGGACGCATGCGCTGATGCTCACCCCGTGCATAGAGCACCACACCCGCCGTCAGGTCCACGATGTGCAGCCCCAGCTGCGATGTCTCGAGCAGAGAGTCCTGAGCCGTCAGCAGGGAATCCAGCCGCCACGCCAACCGCTCCGCCGGCGTCAGCTCCTTCACCTTCCCCTTCGAAGGCTCCACCACCTGAACAGGCACCACACCACCCGCCACAGGTCCCACCTCCGGCCGCACAGCCCGTCGACTGCTGCCGCACGAAGCCACCAGCGCAGCTGCCAACATCACGCACCACGCAACACCCTTCCTGCCGCCTGCCATTCCATGCCATTTCATTCTCATATCACTTTCAATACCTTTCATTTCCATAATTTCTATTCCTTATACATTTCATGCCGCAAAGATAGCAATTCCCCCCGACTCCACCTAATTTCCATCCACTTTTCTCCCCCTCCGCCCCCTTTTTACCCTCAAAACGCCAGAAATTTTCTCCCGATTTCGCAAATGATATACTGATTGACAAATTCTAGCTAGCACAACTTGCGCAGACCACAGAGAGTCCGTACCTTTGCAGCGGATTTCCAACAAAACCCCTTTAATACATTTTTTATTATGAAGACAAACAACCCCACCCCACTGTCAAGCGACAACCGCACCGACGAGATGTCCAAGGTCTCGATCGTCGAAGAACTGCTCCCCGAAACCGTAGATTGCGCCTGCGCGAACTGGGAACCCATCCATCTAGGAAAAGATGAGGAAGAAAAAGTAGCCCACCAAATCGCCACGATGTACCTCCAGCAGCACCCCCGCCCAGTCAAGTATGCCGTCCACCTGTGCTCCACCGAGGACGACAGCGATGGCATCTACTACCACACGCTCTCCGAAGAGGAGCAAGCCATCATCCGCAAGTGGGAGGCTGACGAGGACGGCGAGGGACTGGAACTCGATGAGTTCCTGGAGACCGAAAACCACCACGAGCTGCTGCTCCGCCTGGTGGAGAACAACTCCCTGTTCCCATTGAACTGGGTACAAGGATGCGACCTCAACGACACCCTTCAGTTCACCAGGTTCTCCCTGCGCCTCCTCATGGACGACGGCACCCTGGAGAAACCCGGCTACATCGGCGTACCCCTCACCGACGATGAGTTCCTGGAGCTCCTGGAGCAGTGCCTGCTGCATGCCAACCGCCTGTCCATGAACATGCTCGTCTACAAGAAGCCCGAGCTCTCGCAGCGCATCATCAGCCATATGCTGCGGGTATACCTCGACGGCCTGTATGAGTGCCACAATCCCACCATCATCGAGCTGGACGAACTGAAGTCCGTAGCCCGCAGCATCCTCGACCCCTCCACGGACATCCTCCAACTGTCCGGCTCCGACGATCCCCGCATCCGCACCTTCCTGGAGAATCATGAGATAACTAGGAAATAATAGAACCATCGGAGGGCAGCGCGCTGCATCCCGCCCTGCAGCGCGCTGCATCCTGCCCTCCCCGTTAAAAAACACTAAAAATCAGGGCTTGTCAAAACAACATGAGGTAATATGGTGTATATTTGCACGGCAAAACAAGTATTTTCAGCCTAACCAACTTAAACAACTAATTGATGAGTTTTGTTAGTATCTTTCTAAGGAATAGAAGTAATAAGACTGTCTCTTAGTTATCTAACAATGTAGTAATATGGTGAATATTTCCATCATAAACCTCGTAAAAGATGTCAATGGGTCGTCTCGAGAAGAAACAGCCGCAGAAAAACTGCGTTCTTCTTTGGTAGATGAGTTCAACAAAATTCCTAATGCTTCTGGCCAGATTGTAATAATGACAAATGTTACATTTGGTGGCGGATCTGTCGGAGAATTAGATATCCTTTTGTTGTGTGACTTGAATGGTGTTACTTTTCTATTATTTGATCCCAAGGATTCTGTGAATAAGGAAATCGTTGTGCAAAGAATGTGCTATACAATCGAAATTAAGGATCACGATTGCAATGGAGTAGAGTTAAAAAATAACGGTTTCAATGTAAAATATGATGGAGTTTGGCATCCCGTTTCATCACAAAGCAGAAAACAGAGATTTGATTTTAAGAATTATCTTCAAAAATATTTCAGTTACTCTCCTTTTATTTACAATTTTATTTGGTTCAGAGAGATTCCAGGTAACGAACTCGACAGCATCGTGCTAAAAGCAAAAGACGGAATCGCATATGATGATAATGTCTTGCCGAAATCCTTTTCTTTTAAGCGGTTGATACAAAAGACAATGATAGTAACTCCGAACTCTGTCTGTTGGAACAAAGAACGAACCAAAGGATGGATGAATTGCATTTCTGGTGTTGATATAATTAATGATATTGTCAAGCACTTCACTCAAAGAAGAATTGTCGTCGGCAAACTTACACAAGAAAGGTTAAACATCTTAGCTATGAAAAGTGCTGCTAATGATGTAAGGAATCTAGACGAAGAAAAGTTTACGCTATTTGAAGGTCGCGCAGGAACAGGCAAAACCATCAAATTACTTCAGACAGCAATCGCTTTAAAAAACAAAGGAAAGAGATGCCTATTGCTCACTTTTAACCATGCATTGATAAGCGATATTAATAGAACCTTGTTTCTATCAGGAATCTACTCCAAACCTGATGCACCTACAGTGCAAACAAGTACGATGCATTCTTTCTTCTTGGACCTGTTTTGGTTGCTCGGAGTTCGGAATGATAAGAGTATTATCGATGCTGATGATTATTTCAACCGCAATGGTTACAAGAAAGACCTTCATGAATTGCATGATTATATAATGTCATGCTTATCTGAATCAGAAGTTGAAAACCTGAAAGATATGAGTAATATCATTGATTGGGATTATATTCTTATCGATGAAGCACAGGATTGGCTTGAAGAAGAAAAAGAAATAATATACAATATCTATGGTCCTCTTAGGATAGTTGTCGCAGACGGTGTAGATCAATTCATGCGTTCTGATTACAAAGTGAATTGGCTAAACGGTGTTAATATTGGTATTAACAATAAATGGTCTGATACTTGTCTGAGGCAGAAACCAAACTTGGTGCGATTTGTCAATGGTTTTGCCCAAGAACTAGGGTTGGATTGGCATGTGACTGAAAATGCAGATTATTCAGGTGGTAGAGTGATTGTAGCAGAGAATTATTCTACTACAATACACGCAGAGATCCTCAACGATGGGGCAAAAGCCAAAGCCGAACCGTACGATGTGCTATTCTTGGTTCCTCCCCAAGATGTCAAAGACGAAAAGTTTATCAAGTATGATCTATACAAACAAAACAAAGTTTTTTTGTTTGACGGAATAAATAGTGAGAATCGCGAATACTTTTTGTTAGACAACTCCGAATGTAGGCTATATCAGTATGATTCATGCAGAGGTCTAGAGGGATGGACTGTGGTTTGCTATGATTTCGACTTACTTATAGAGTATAAGTTGGAATATTTCACGGGGAAAATTAATAGCGGTGAAATGAATCCATTCGCTGGTTCTAGCGTACTTGGCACTGCGAAGATAATGACATACTTATGGTCACTAATGCCTTTAACACGTCCCATAGATACACTGGTAATAACCCTCCGTAATCCTCATGGTGAAGTTGGGCAAATAATTAAGAAAATGCATGATGACAAAAGGCATTATGATGGAATAATAGAATGGAGAATTAAATAAGTTTTTTCAATATGGAAGAATTAGAACAATTAAAGGGATTATTTGTCAATTGGAACAACGCTCTTCTTTCTTATTTTTTTCCTGAAGATTTAAATGAGGAAGATGAAGTGTGCATGTATATTGACAGAGACATAATTGAAGAGATTGGCAGACAAAATGGCTTAGGGGGATATGATGATTTTCTCCAAATAGTTATGCTGCCAGTAGATGATCAAATATCTCTTTACAAACTAATCTGGGAAACTTATTTTAGGGGGACTAGAATGCCCGATCGTACCAGACGCATCTTAAATAACAGGAACTATAACCTTTTTAGATTTGCGACTATCTATATTGACAATTATTTGTACAGGTATATCCCATGTCCTTTCTTAATCTATATGGCATTTGCAATTTTAATGGGCAGCGAGTGTTATAATGAGAATCAGAACCATCTAGGGACGTACATTACAGAAAGACTTCGAACAGCCTTCCCGCGTCATGACAACAATAGGCAAGGTCTTGAAGACTTGTTTTATGAACTTGCTGACTGCTATCCTCAATTTCGAGCAGAGAAACTGACCAAACATCCGTATGTTGGTTTGATCAGGTATCAACTTGGATTGACGAAACCTCAGGAAGAGACCCTTAAAAAGGCGATGTACAGCGCAGATATTAGCGATGACGTCCCATATATTTATTGGGTGGAGATTATAAGACACTATGTTGATGATCCGGTGGGAAACCTCTTAGAAATATCTAGAAATGACGCTGTATTAAGAAGAAGAATTTCGGATTTAAGGGATTCTTTTGATCCAAGTGTGTATGAACTATCTCACAGAGAGGAAGATGTTCGATCTGAAGGAAAATTTGTATTAGCTATATATGAAGATGAATATACGGCTGAAAACGACAGGCTTGTGCTGCTCACCGACGTCAACAATAAAACGATTTCCAATGGGCAACTAAAAATTGAAAAGGGTACTATTGATAGACTTGGTGAATATGCAGAATACAATATAAATCATATACTCATTGGAAATGGCGATAGAGCCGAAATGAAAAAATATACTATTAAAAGCGAAGAATACTCCATTAGTTCTGAGACGTTAGGCAACATAGTAACTTTTTCTAGATGCAACAGTAATTATCTCATCCAGACTAAATACCCTCACAAAGGGAATGAGACTTATATTTTGGTTAAGCATAATCATGAAGATGAATGGCAACACTGGAAAGAGCAGAGAGGTTTTCCATGTATAAAAAAAGAAACAAATGAAGAGCGTGTTCGTCAGATTTTTGGGCCTAATTGGGATATGTATATTACCTCGGACATAGAATACGCCAAAACAGACAACAATAAACTTAGTACAGTAGATTCTATTGTCATGGATGGGGGTATCCGCCTTCATGGCAAACTATATCTAATCACGGCACTACCATACTTTGAATTCCCAGAACCGATTAATGTGGATAATCTAAATGTCTTCATAAAGATAGGTGATCAACACATTGAAGAAAACAACTATACCTACATAATTGTAGATCAAAACAAATTAGTGATCGACCTGGTTGGAGTCGAAGCTGATAATCACGCAAAGAGAGTTAAAATAGAATTGGAGTATACAAGGGAAGATCAACATAGACTAGAATTCCAAGAGAACTTTTCTATAATAAGCCAGGATGTCAGATATGAAGAAGAAGATTTATTCAAGATTAATCTGTGGGGGGATCTAGCTACCGACGATAATTCCCCCTACATGAAAGGCGTAAAAGTGTATAATGGCAGTTACAAAGAGATGCCAATAGGTACACACATTTATCAAAATAATAGCGTTGATCTAAATGTTCAAGATCGACGTTTCTACTTGGTCAACCTCATCGCTGCTGTTTGCTGCATGAAAGAAGGCTTTTCTATAACTGAAAACCAATTAAAGAAATGCATTCGATATGCTGCCACGAGATTTGATGTCAACATTTCTTCAAATACGAATTTCTATACTAAAATAAAATATCTGCTTATTAACAGTGGATGTATCAACGTAGATCTTGAACACAATAAATATCAACCCGTACCACCAACATTTCTTAAAACAGCAGTAGGCATTGATCCTAATCAAAACCTCTTCATGTTACTTGGCTCTTATACTCAGAAATTCCTAAGCGACTTGAAAGCCTACTGCAATGAAAACAATGTTGGTATATACCTGCATACCATCAATAATGAGGATTCAAGAGGAGAGGAGTTGATGCCACCAGTTATTCTTCTTGGTCATAACTTTGACCCTGAGGAATTTGAGGAATGGACAAATAGCCAATTCCTTTATTATGGGGACGAAGATATAGCTATCAATATCATGAACTCCTTACCATCAATGAATGATTATGATCAGACATTAACTTACGTAAACAATGACGTGTTTAATACAAATCTTCTCCCACCAGACAGCGGTGAATTCCCTCGAGTTAGAAAGTCAAGAGCTACTGGCAATGGCTCGTCAACATGGATAGAAGAAAGGGAAAATGAGTTCCACAGGGTTACCATTAGAGATAAGGCATGGGCTGAATTATATTGCCGATACAGACGACAAGTACCTATCTGCACCAAGGAGTATTTAAGATTGCGTTTCCCTACAAATTTACATCTCCCCGTAATGATGCAAAGAGCATTATATATTTTGAATTTTGGGATTCCCAAAAAGGAAAAGGTCTTCATCTGCAGTAATACAGACAGCAGTCAAGTTTATTATAATGTGATTAAGCGTTATGATATCAAAGACACGGCACGTTCAGACGAAATGTCTTCTATTGAACACGTTTTAACTGAAAACGGAAATGCCAATGTTATACGTGATTTTAACAACAGCTCTCATTACAAGATATTCCTTTGGAGTAATCAGTCCAAGCAGTCTAGGAATCCCCGTAGCCTGCTAGTCCTAACTGACAGATATGACCAGAATAGGATATACGCTTGGGGACGAAGAACCGGCAATGGGAATTTTGATATTTATCTTCGTCAGACAATGGATAATCCGAACTTTATACAAATAGATGAAGGTATAATTAATTGTGTGTTTTCAGAACTTATGGAATATAGAGTTGTTAATTACAGAACGGGTATCTTATTTAATGAAGATACAATCTTCCAAGATGTTAGGTTCAGAACAATAGAGAATTCATTTGCTCAGCTTCCTCCCCGTGAAGAATATCAAATTGAAGAAATTACAATTATCTAACTAACTTATAAATATTATGGCAAAGTTTGAACATTTATTGGGTCAAGATCCCATCGGCGCTTTTGAAAAAATCAAGAATGATTATCAGCGTTATTTTGAAACCGCATACCATGTTAGTGATTCAACTATTGAAGGCATGCGAATGGACGAGATCGAGAAAGACGATAATTTATACAAAGAACCTTATCTTGAGATCCTTCCTGAATATGAAGCCTATCAAAACATCAATAATATAGAGGACTTGGCTCCAGAATTTGCAAACGCCTTCGGATCTGAGGCGGAGTCAAGAGAATTCTTCGAACAATTTATCAAACAAGGTCTGATGAATTATAAGCCTTATGGGCATCAGGTAGGGATGTTAAGAAAGGCTTTTGCGGAAGGGAAGAATGTTGTAATTACCTCCGGAACAGGTTCTGGAAAGACCGAGGCTTTCTTGTTGCCCCTCTTTGCCCAGCTTTTCAAAGAAGCAAAAACATTGCCGCAAGCTAATTATCCTGCAGACTGGTTCTGCAGGAATGGCAACAGATACATTCCTTGTCAGCGTGAAAATGAACCAAACAATCGTCCAGCGGCATTGAGAGCCTTAGTGCTATATCCTATGAACGCCTTGGTTGCAGATCAGATGACTCGTCTTCGGAAAGCATTGGATTCTGACGGAATTAGAAGTTTTATGGATTCTGATGCTGGTTTGAGAGGCAATCGTATTTTCTTTGGCGGCTATAATGGAAAGACCATAGGTGCCAAAAACTTTGATTTGTTAGCAGATGATCCAGACAGAAAAAAGAAAGAACAGGAACGAGTGGCAGATGCGCTTAATGAGACTAGTAGCAGATTTGTTAACATAACCAATTATTTCAATCGTCTATCCGGCGATGAGCAGAGGGATAAAGAAGATATTTTATATGTAAATCCCCGACTGAATGGTACTCCTACTTCAGAGATGATTACTCGTTGGGACATGCAGAAATGGGCTCCAGATATCATGATCACCAACGTGTCCATGCTTAGCATTATGCTTATGCGCAAAGCTGAAGCAAAGATGTTTGAAGACACAAAGAATTGGCTCAGAGAAGATGAATCGCATGTATTCCATTTGGTCCTTGACGAGTTGCATCTTTATCGTGGTACAGCTGGTAGCGAGGTCGCATGCCTCATTCGAATGCTTCTCGATACGATCGGATTGAAACCGACAATCGAAGAGAGAGATGATCTGGGGAATGTGGTCATAGACGCGAATGGTCAGCCCGTTATGGTTCCCAACCCACAACTGCGCATTCTCGCCTCATCTGCATCGCTCGGTAGTACAGAAAGAGGAGCTAACAACGAGAAATCAGAGACCGAGAAATATCTGGAAGAATTCTTTGGGGTCTATAATAGTGACGGATCAGATGCATTCGAGGTTCAAAAGGGTTCCAACTATTGTCCTATTGTCAATCAGGAAAGCACGTTTGATTTTTCAATCTTTGCAGAGATCAGACCCGAATTTATTGAACTCAACGACAACGACCAGTTGGCACAATTTAATGCGTTTGCCACCCGGCATGGATCTGAATCCATTAAAGCCTTTACGCTTCAGAACCAAGAAATCATCTTTGCTAAGATCTATGATGCCATACCGAAGAATAACGATCAAGGAAGAACACCACGAGCTATTAGCTTAAGCAACCTTGCTCAGGCATTATTTGGAAGTGAAGATGCTTTACGAGGTTTCTTGATTTATCGGGCATTTGTAGATAAATTGAATGAAAATGGAACTATCAGGCAACAAGGTGAAAATGCTTTGGCCCATCGTCTGCCTAGAATTAGGTTCCACCAGTTCTTCAAATATATCGAAGGGTTGTGGGGTGAATTGCAACCAACTTTGGACACAAACGGCAATCAAGTTAATGTCTCACCTGTTCAGACAGTAATGTATGAGGCGCAAGAAGTTGGCGATTCTGGGAATAAAGTCCTAGAACTACTTCGATGTGAAAATTGTGGAGAACTGTTTATTGGAGGTAATAGGAAGGCTGATGAAGGAAATGATGAATCAATGAGTTTGAATTACCCCAATCTTGACCAAATGCCCAATTTCAACCCGACACCTATGGTACAGAATAAGTCATATAAAGACTATATGATATTCTGGCCCACCCATGAACAACCAGAAGACGACCTTGACGAACAAGTTGCTTTACTGGGCTCTGGTAGAGCTGGTTTCAATAACACCAATGGACGCGGAAGTTGGAGACATGCATATATACACACAAGAACTGGCATTGTCAAAGGAACAATCAATAATGAGCCAGACAAGGATTTATATATCGAAGGTTGGAAATACGAGATTAACCCTAATCAACGAAACCAGCCTCTATTTAAAGACCGTATTCAGGCATTGCCTTGTTCTTGCCCTCATTGTGGTATGAATTATGCACGTCGCATTCATGTTAAGTCACCTATTCGTAGTTTCCGAACTGGTATTGATCGAAGCAACCAGTTGCTTAGCAAGGAACTAATGTATCAGTTATCAGAGAAATCGCAGAAACTTATTGGATTCTCAGACAGTAGAGAGGATGCAGCCAAGCAGGCTTATGGTATTGAACTAGAACAATATCGAGATATGGTGCGTATGCTCTTTATTGATTGCGTGAATGAAATTAATGGAAGTGTACAGACTATCATTGATCAAATAGAGGCAGACAGAAGTGCGGGAGTCAACCTAGATGGAAATAACCAATTAGCATATGTTATAAACAAGTTCAGCCAATCAAATATTCCAAATGCTTTACAAATAGCTACTTGCTATTTAACTGGAGGTAATATGTCTCAGTTTATTAGAGATTACGTTGATCTTAGGTATTTCATCGACAACGCCAATAATATTGATGGCTTATTAGTTCAAAAACTTGTTCAACTTGGCATTAATCCTGCAGGTGTTGATTATAAAGATCAATTCACTAACGATGACATGACCATGGCCAACCATTGGAATCGTGCATTTAATTGGCAGACATATCAACGCCAAGCTTATGCCAATGGTGATTATTGTAGACGTGTTTTCAATAATCTTACATCTGCTGTTTTCGCCAATTCATTTGGCAAATACATGGGGGTAAGTGTATTGGATTCTGGTATCGGTTATATCTGCTGCAAAAGGACTAATGAAAAGGAACAATCTGCTGAATACACCAGCTTGCAGAATATTCTTACTCCTCTAGGCCTTACTGTTTATGACTTTGTCGATGCATTTATTCGAATCTTAGGAGATAACTATAGGTATCCCGATATCGAATTTGAAGCCCCAAAAGATATAGTTGAATACACAGGATCAAGGACAAGGAAAGGATTTGGCAAATTGAAGAAGTATATTAGAGCTATTGCTGAACATTTTAATATTAATGAAAATGATTTGGGAACCGCATTATTCAATTATTTTAATAAAAACGAATGCAATGGTATCACCCTAAAATGGGACAACCTCGGTTTCCGCCTGCTTGACGAAAAAGCAGATTACTACGAATGTTCAACATGTCATAGAATACACCCCAACAGAGGTATGGGGGTATGTACTAGTTGTGCTGATAAATTACCCGACAATCCAGTACAAGGGAGAACTGTAAAGGATCTTTGGGAACATTTCATATCATTTGACATTCTTGTTGAAAAGAAAAAAGCCAGAAGGATCCACACCGAAGAACTTACAGGTCAGACGGACGACATTCAAACAAGATTACTTGAGTTTAAGAACCTTATTCTTCTTAATCAAGGAGATGAGCAATACAGAACAGGTGAAGAGAGGACGAAAGAAATCGATATGGTGAATGTTACCACCACCATGGAAGTTGGTGTCGATATCGGAAGTTTGGAAGCGATCTTCCAAGGCAATATGTCGCCTACACGCTATAACTACCAACAGCGCGTTGGTCGAGGTGGCCGTCGTGGTCAGGCTTTCTCAACGGCATTCACGTTCTGTCGAGGTCGCAGCCATGATGTTCACTATTACAAGAACGCTACCGATGAAATCGTTGGAGGACTACCTGCTGCTCCCAAATTGTCGCTTGCTCCATATTTAAACAACGATGGACAATACAAACTGAAACTCGCTATCATTAAACGTGTTGTGGCAAAAAGCATCCTCAAAGAAGCATTTAGAGACAATAATATTGGATATAGCATCAAATTACATGATACATCCGGGGAATTTGGATTGCCACATGAGTGGAGTACCTATAAGCCTGAAATTGAAGACTGGATCCAGAACAACCCTCAAAGGATTGATGAGATCATAGATCTCTATACTCACCAATTCAATTTAGATGATTGCATTCAAACAGATATAGACACTCTCAAGGAGTGGGCAAAAGGTACTGGCTTGTTAGATGAAGTGTCTGCCATTGCTGACCGACCGACTTATGCCGAAGGCTTAGCTCAGAGTCTGGCTGAAGGTGGTCTACTACCTATGTATGGCATGCCATCAGATTTACGAGTATTCTACCATGGATTCAATTATGAGCCCAATATCATGGATTTGAAGGAAATTAGCAGATCTTCCGAGATGGCTATAAGCGAATTTGCTCCAGGCTCTGAGAAGACTAAAGATAAGGGCACGTATCGTGTTGAAGGGTTAACTACTTCGTTGCGATATGAAATGGAAACAAACAATAGACCAGAAAGAATTGTATCAATGAATCCCATGGATAAAGATGCTCTGTACAATTGTTATACCATGCAACTAGATCCTCAATCCATGAAAGATATATCTACTTGGAGAATTGAAAACATTGAAATTAATAATACAGACATTGTAACTCCTAAAGAAGAGATTGCAAGAGGTTTGCAGGAAAACGAGAGAATGCTAATTATCCCTAAGGCCTATAGAGCTTACAAGTTGTTTAGGAACGATGGCAAGAAAGCGGAAAGTAATGACAGAGGAAGTCATTTCACGCAGCCAACCATTTTCGCGAAGGACAATCAGAATTCAACCAATCAGCGAGAGATTGACAATGTAAGAATTTCAGCCTATGGCCTGAATTTGAACGATGAGGCTGAGGTTTGGCATGTAAATACCAATAATAACCAGTTATTTAAGGGCAGATATGCAAGTCGACGTTTAGACGGAAACATTGACGGTTTAGATGTCAATCGTCTTGAACAATGTCCAAATTGTGGCTGTACCGAGTTGGATAATAACAACGATCAATATACCTGCCGAAATTGTGGCACTGTTTCTGATTTCGATCATGCTGTCAGATTTGTTTCTTCAAACAGCTTTATGTTCTATAAAAGAATCGAGATCCCAGGGAATCCTCCTAGAGAATCTATTAATATCATTCAAGATGGTGAACCATACTCTTTTGATATTGCCATAGGTTCTCGCAAGCCGACAGAGATGGTTAAATTGGAAATCATCGATGGCAATGACTTTGTAGATCTTAATCTTACCACTGGTAATGCATCGGCAATTCGAGCTGCGTTCTTCTCTGCTGCCTTCTTGATTCAACGCACATTGGCTGATAGGCTGGATGTTTCTCCTGATGAAATAGAAATATCTGATAAGATTGAAAACAATAGACCTGTAATCTATCTAAGTGATGCTGCGCCCAATGGAGCTGGAATTGTCAGCTATTTGTATCATGAAGGTCATCTTACGGATATTCTTAGGGATATCACTGAGTTCAGGACTCCCTTCATGCAGTCTCTAATCAGCCACAAACATCGCCATAGCTGCAAGACTGCATGTCAGGAATGCTTGCTTACTTACAGCAACCGAGGTTTTCATCATGTGCTAGACTGGCGTCTTGGTGTCTCAATCCTGCGCTTGATGCTAGATCCCAACTTCGATTGCGGTTTTAATCCTGCAACCAGAGCAAACTATCAAGAGTTGTCTGACTATGACAAACTCGTATGTGAATGTGCCAAGAAGTTAAGACAGGATTGGACTGCAGGAAATTACCATCAGAGAGCCCGCAATATCAGAAATATCAGAAATATTATCATCTATAATCCGCTATGGAGCAAAGTTCGTTTGATCGCAATGGCAAAGAGTGATCAAGTTCCTACAGCTGGACTTGCAATTTATAACACCTTCCGAGTGCTCAGATCGGATCTGAACAATGATTTGCTCCCTGAGAATTTAGACCAAATTCCTCCGATGGCTTTAAATGATCAAGGACAAACCGTAGACCCTAATACCGGTCTGGTTCTCGGCATAGATTTGTAATCTAAATAATAAAATCTTGTACCTTAACGTAAGGGCACACTTATGAGAAATGCAGTCAGAAATGGCTGCATTTCTCTTTAGGACAAAATGGATATTAACAGCTTTCAAAACCAAAGAACCTTCGACACTAACATACTAATCAAATTTTTCTGCCGAAATTTTTTGGTGAGTCGGAAGGAATGTGTATCTTTGCAGCAGAAAATCCATATTTGACATGGCAAAGACTATTCACACCATATTATACGATGACGATCTAGATGGTTCGAAGATCATCACGATGGACAACTGCGTGTGTCAGCTGAGTGTTATCAGACGGAGCTATGCGGAGTTCGTCAAGGATATGAAGGAGGAACTGTCGAAACCGGCGTTGTATATCCTTCTTAATCGCGATGACCGTAAAGCTTATGTGGGCGAAACGGATGTGTTCTTCAAGCGGATAGCCAACCACACGGCTCAGAAGGAATTTTGGAATGAGGCCTTGGCTTTTACGGCAAACGATAATTCGCTCACAACGACAGAGGTCAAATATCTGGAATCGCTCGCCTACGAAACTGCCAGGTTGGCTGGTTCCTATGATTTGTCTGAGAACTCTCAGGCTCCCACCCAACCTTATGCTACGAAGCCTCAGGAGTTCAAGATCAGGGAGTTCTTTAACTATGTAAAGCTGCTCACAAAATTTGTTGGTTGTGACCTCTTTGAGAAAAACTACTACTCCCTCAAGGGGAGGCAAGTGGGGTTCAGTCCTATCACTTTGGATCCAGACATTAAGGAACTGGACTTGAACGGCAGAAACGTCTCCATCAAGCTGAATGGTACGAAATATAAGAAAGGGCACATGGGTTATGCCATCGTGAAGGAATATCTGAAAGTTCACCCCAAAACGACCATCCCAGAGCTGAAAGAATTCTTCCACAATGGCTTGCTTGGCAGATGGGGTGCTTGGAATTTCATCGAAGATGACATTGAAGCGGCCCGTAGGCTGAAAGAAGAGACGTCGATGTACAGGCATCTGCTGAAGGATGAGTTCATCCTGACCAGTGGTGACGGCGTGCGCTTCGTAGTATCGAATCAGTGGGAGAAGGGCAATGTCCTGAATCTCCTGCAGATAGCCAAGAACGAAGGGTGGAGCTACGAGATAGTCAGAACTTAAGCTTCAACCTCGCTTGTCTGCAAAAGCAGGGCAAGTGGTTTTTTAAGATGAAGAAATAGAAATAACATATTTAATAGAATTAATTATGACAGAGAATCAAAAACAACAAATAATAGAAAGCGGAAAAGATTTCTTCCGCCAGATAATTATTCCCAACCATCTAAGGAATCTTAAAAAATTGAAATTAGGTAATTTCAAAATAAATCCCTTTATGGTGAATTATCTTGCATCATTTTTATGTGGTGATACAGAACCTGAATCTTTGGCAAAAGCTTTACTTTACCCAAGAATCCTTGGTACAAGTATAAATACTAGTTTCGGACAAAACGTTCAGATATTTATTTCCCAAATTGCTGCTTCTGCAGGATCAGCTTCTGGGATTGACGGTATAGATATCGAATTTATTGATGCAATTGATGGAAGAAAAAAATATTGCCAATGCAAAGCTGGCCCCAGTACCATCAATAGTCCTGACGTTGCCACGATAATGGGACATTTTGGTCACCTTCAAAACAAAGCACGTCTAGACAGACTACCTCTTCAAATTGATGATATGATAGTAGGTGTGTTATATGGAGAGCCTGAAGAGTTGTCTGCCAATTACAAAAATATAGATAAAACTTATCCTGTTTATTGCGGTTCTGAATTCTGGGAGCACGTGACAGGAGATAATCAATTCTATCATCGGTTGACAAAGGCATTTGGCGAAGTTGTAGAAGAAGATGGCGTAGATGCTCGGATTCATCTTTCGGAAAAGATTACGGAATTAGCAAACCAAATTCGAGAGAGGGGAGGTTTATAGTATAATGCCAACATTTTTATCTGCAACAAATTTAGCCGACCTCACTGGCACCTCGCTAGCCACAGCGCAGAAGTGGGGCGAGAGTGGTGTGTATCCATATCATAAGAATGAGAAGGGAAAGTTGGGTTTCTACATGGAGGAGCTGTCCGACGTGGAGCCTGTTCGCATGATGCTTGATACAAACTGGGATGAAGAGTTCCATGTAGCACCGCTTCGTGACTATACTTCTGTTGAGCTGTTTGCCGGAGCTGGCGGTCTGGCGCTAGGAATGCATTTGGCGGGATTCCGTCACGTGCTGCTGAACGAGATGGATGCAATGGCTTGCCAGACGCTGCGCAGGAATCATCCGGAATGGAATGTGCTGGAAGGCGATATTCATCAGGTAGACTTCACACCCCTGAGGGATAAGGTAGACTTCCTTTCAGGCGGGTTCCCGTGCCAGGCTTTTTCGTATGCTGGTAAGAAGGGCGGCCTGAATGACACCCGCGGTACATTATTTTTCGAGTTGGCTCGCGCAGTCAAGGAGATTCGTCCGAAGGTGTTTATGGGCGAGAATGTGAAGGGGTTGCTTTCCCATGATGATGGACGTACACTGGAGGTGATTCGGAATGCAATCAAGGAGCTGGGTTATACATTGGTGGAGCCTCGAGTGCTCAAAGCCATCATGTACCAGGTTCCTCAGAAGCGCGAACGATTGATCCTCATAGCCATTCGCAACGATATCTATGAGCAGGGATTCCGTTTCAAATGGCCAGATCCCTATCGCCGTGTGATGACGCTGCGCGATGCCTTCTTCAGCGGCGAACTATTTGAAAATGATGTGCCAGATTCTGAAGGGCAGGTCTATCCTGCCAAGAAGGCACGTGTGATGGATTTAGTGCCTGAGGGTGGTGACTGGCGTGACCTTCCTGTAGAGGAACAAAAGGAATATATGGGTGGCAGCTTCTATCTTGGTGGCGGCAAGACGGGTATGGCTCGCCGTCTGTCGATGGATGAGCCGTCGTTGACACTCACTTGCGCGCCTGCTCAGAAGCAGACAGAACGTTGTCATCCGACAGAGACTCGACCATTGACTGTTCGTGAGTATGCTCGCATCCAGACTTTTCCAGACTATTGGAAGTTCGAGGGTAATATGGCCGACCAGTACAAGCAAATCGGAAATGCCGTGCCTGTGAACCTTGCTTTTGCCATAGGGCGTTCGCTGATCCGACTGTTCAATGAGATCGATGCAAAGTATCCTGAGGAGAGTCGGTACGAAGAGGCTGACAGGGCTGGACATGGTATGTTGCCACCACAGCTCTTTGAACTGGATATGTTCGGTATGCACGAACAATATCCTGCGGATGTCAATATTATCACCAACTCCTTTACACGCTGGAAAAACGTTAATTCCAGCACCCTTGATGATTCTAAGAATGTCCTGGTCTGCCTTGTTCCCGACAAGTACATCGAACCCTATTCCAATCAGCGTGCCAGAGCCTATTTTGCAGGAAAGAAGTTCCCGTCAACGGTGAAGCTCAATAAACTATACTACTTCATGCCTTATACCAAAGGAAAGGGCATTCGTGATCTGTATCAGATAGAGGTGGCACGCGTTGGCACCAAGCATGAGTTTGTGGAAGAGGCTGATGAGAATGACTTCCGCCTGGTCTTCGAAATCAAGTTCGTCACACAGCTCTTCGATGGCTACAAACCCATAAAACTCATGATCTGGCGAACGTTCACGGATACGAACCTGAGGGCTATTATGGCAATGTAGCCACATCCCTGCATACCAGTATATCAATATATCATTTGCGAAATCGGATGTGGAGGTAACATCAGAAAGAGAGGAGGGTGGTCATAGGGCTACTCTCCTCTTTTCCATTTATGGATGCTACGCAAAGACGACGGCTCAGTTGTTTGGGGATGGACAAAACGGGCTTAGTTGTCATATATCCAACGGATGCAAAGATGGAGAACTGCAGCAAGAAATGCTGAAAACGGACGATATCCACCCGCCCAAAACGGGGATATCCGTTCACCGAGGACGGCAACAATATGTATTATTGAGATGCTGTTTAGGTGGTGATTTTGCCCTTTCAAAATATCGTATCTTATTAAGATTTTTCTTTCTTAACCAACTTCCTACAGTGGGCAAGGTTTTCTGCCTTGTTGCTATGTTGTTTGATGTATTTGGAAAACCATATGATGGCTTCGCAAAACTGTAAGGTCATGCCGAAGATCAGGTACTTTGAACTGGCGCTATTGAGAATTGCCTACGTCGGGCGAAATTCAGTCAGCAGCATCGGACAGTAGGCAGATATCCTATAACATTCTTTTTTCAACCGGAAGTCCCCAATAAAGACCAGATCGTGGCATATTCCGGTCGATACCCGTTCATCAGTTCCGATGAAATCCGTACACACGGATGGTGGTTTTCTGATGTAGTCACCTGATGCATAGTAGACCACTTCCCTGGAGGGCAGACCGCGGCTTGTGTACGAATCCGATAGCCATATCTGATTGAACGGGTATGGAGCGATTAACGCGCGCGAAGCAGTTGAGTGTGTCTTTGGTTTATTTGCTAAATCGGTAGCCGTTTCTTTCTTGAAGGGTCAAGCGTCGCAGAGCACCAAGCAGCAGCAGATTCTAAGAAGATGTCTGCTGACTGAGCCACTGCTGGACGAGTGCATCTAAGCGCTGGACGAAATCCAGTACCTGCGGTTGCAGTTCCTCCACCGTGGAGAGATCGTTGGTGAAATAGTCCTCATAGTCGCCGGAAGTCCGTTTGGCAAAGACGAGGCTGTAGAGCTGTTCTGTATTAGATTTCCACTCCCTCGCGCGTGACGTTCTCGTAGAAGGGTGTGGCGGGTTTGCCCCACTGGTGTTTGCAGACGAAGAGGGGATTGATGATGACGCCTGTGGAGAGTTCTATGTCATAGAGTGGGCGTATCATGGCCATTTCGTCTGAGAGGGTGAGTGTGTGCTGATTGACGAGCACCAGCAGGTCGATGTCCGAGTCGGGGCGCGCGTCGCCTCGTGCCTCGGAGCCGTAGAGCACGAGCTTCACTTCCGGGAAGCTCTCGTGCATGCGCTTGCGTATCTGTTTGATGACTTGCGGGCGGGTCATGGTTGTTCTGTTCTTGGCGGCAAAGATAAATGATTTCTTCCGTCGGCGCAAGGAAATCATCCTTTTTCTTCGGAGGGCAGGGGGTTCTGGGGTGTTTTTTCTGTACCTAAGGAAAAGTTTTCCTTGTTTTTTTGCTCCCATGCGTCAGCTTTTTGCTATCTATGCAGAAACAATTTGACCTACAAACTGAAGAACGGAGCATACCCACCCACTCGGATGGTATGCTCCGTTTTTGTGCCGGTTTCCGTATATCAGTATATCAGTATATCATTTGCGAAATCGGAAGGGTCTATTCGTTGACCAGTCCGCCTTCGTCCCAGTCCTCCAGCTCCTCTTCGTACCTTTGCAGGAACTTGCCGTAGTCGGCGGTTCGATGCCTATATACATTGAAATTATTCATGTGTGCCAGGGTGGGCAGGTTCAAGGCATATTGCTGCAGCTCCTCTGGGATGATGATTTGCTCCGGGCTGGCAGCTATGCATCTCATGTTAACTTCTTCCTTTACACTTTTCACACCGAAGAGCTCCAGTTCGTCTTTGCTCATGCTATTGCTTAAACGAAGTTTGGTACTTCCGAATTCGTTGGAATATTTTTGTGGGTCGTAATTATAATTTCTGTCATAGATGAAATCGTCAATCCATCTTTTCACACCGCTGGTTTGCATCTTGGTAAAAATGGCCAAGCTGACGAGCCGCTCTCTGGCATAGCAGAAATAAGGGGCTGTCAGTCCCGGCATAGAGCCTTTGTCGGATGCGTTGGATGCGAAGAACATCATCAGCATATAGCAGAACTTCTGGCGGTTAGAATTGAATTGGACCTCCGTCTCGCTGACGGCGTCGTGGTGGATAATGATGTGGTAATCCCCCATCCTGGTGGGTTCGCCTTTCCTGATTTCCAGCCAGCAATTGAGCTTGCACGTGCCCTCGATCTCTGCTATCAGTTCGGCCGGCGCCTTGCCTTCGCCCTCGTAGCCCAGCTTTTCTGCCATTCGGAGCATGGCCAGTGACTTGTAGGGGTCAGCCTTGCCGGCACCCTTCTTGGAATTGTACAGAAGTCCCCGGAGATAGTACGCCTTGGCAAAGAGTGCCTGGTATTTCATATTAAAAGGATTCACCCAAGTTTCATATAATTGCCCTTTATAAATTTTAAAAGTCACTAGTTTTTCGCGGTATTCTTTCTCGTCATTGCATACAGATTCCAGAATCTCGCGAGCCTGCCTGATGTTTCTTTTTGTTCCCCATCCTTCTATCAGGCACTCTGCCATCGAGACCTTGGCTTGCGGATCACCCAGTTTTGCTCCCTTCTGATAGAGTCGGAAGGCTTCCTCCTGGTCCTGGTCCACTCCCAGTCCTTTGAGGTAGCAATGTCCCAATAGTGCAAAGGCGAGTCTTTCTCCCTTCTTGCAACTTTCCTTCAGCCAGCGTACAGCTTGTGTGTAGTCTTGTTCCACACCCTTTCCTTTCATGTAAATTGCACCCACCCTCATCTGGCTTGAGCGATGTCCTAATTGAGCAGCCTTAATGTAGTATTCCGCAGCTTTCTGAAAATCCTGTGGTACACCTTCTCCAAAATAATAGCAATCTGCCATATTGTTCACGGCAACCACACTCCCCCTTTGGGCTGCCTGGTAAAACCAGTTAAAAGACTTCTCATAGTTCTTGCCGACTCCTAGACCAAATCGATAGAGAATCCCTAGTGTGTTTTGAGCACGATCATCACCGGCAAGTGCAGCTCTTTCAAGCCATTCAGTAGCCTGAACATAGTCCTGCTCCAATCCGATGAGTGGCAACCCATCCATATATAAAGCACTTATCCTGTACTGGGCATCCCTATCGTCCTCCGTTGCAGCAAGCTCATAATAAGCATCATAGGCTTTTTGATACAATGTCTTGGCTTTCTTCAAATCCTTAGCGACAAAAAGCCCTTTTTCATAGAATTCAGCGACTTTTAGCTTTCCAAGTGGGTCGCCTTTCTCTGCAGCCCTGCTGAAGTAGCCGAACGACTTCTCCAGATCTTTTTCTATAGATTCACCAGAAGAATAGATGACCCCTAGTGCTACTATGGCGTGAATATGATCTTCGCTAGCTGCTTTTTCAAACCAATACAGGGCTTTCTCTATGTTCTTGCTAACACCCTGTCCACGCTTATAGGAAAGTCCGAGATTATGCATTGCGGGTACAATGCCTGCTTTGGCCGCTTTTTCATAGTAGAAGGCTGCCTTCTGTAGATCTATCTCTACACCACATCCAATATGATAGCATAACCCCAACATTTCTGCACAGTTTGGGTCTCCTGCCTTTGCCCCTTTTTGAAAGTAGTAAATAGCCTGAACATAGTCCTGCTCTATGCCAATAAGTGGCAATCCATACATATAGAATTGTCCCATTTTTAACAGGGCCTCCGCATCGTCCTTCGTTGTCGCAAGTTCATAAAAAACATCATAGGCTTCTTGACAAAGTACCTTGGCTTTATCCAGATTCTTCGCGATAACTAGGCCCTTTTCATAGAATTCAGCGACTTTTAGCTTTCCATATGGGTTGCCCTTCTCTGCAGCCCTACTATAGTAGTCGAATGCTTTCTTCAGGTTTTTTTCTACCTTTTTGCCATAATAGTATAGAGTACCTAGTTCAAGAATGGCGAGAATAAAATCTTCTCTAGCTGCTTTTTCAAACCAATACAAGGCTTTCTCTATGTTCTTGCTAACACCATCTCCATATTCATAGCAAAGTCCGAGATTCAACATTGCGGGTACAATGCCTGCTTTGGCCGCTTTTTCATGGTAGAAGGCTGCCTTTTTAAGATCTATCTCTACACCATACCCCCAATGATAGCATACCCCTAACTTTTCTAGACAGTCCGTGTTGTCGGCTTCGGCTCCTTTTTGAAAGTAGTAAATAGCCTGAACATAGTCCTGCTCTATGCCAATAAGTGGTAATCCATACATATAGAAATTCCCCATTTTTAACAGGGCCTTCGCATCGTCCTTCGTTGTCGCAAGTTCATAAAAAGTATCATAGGCTTCTTGACATAGTACCTTGGCCTTTTCCAGATCCTTCGCGATAACAAGGCCCTTTTCATAGAATTCGGAGAGACACTCCATCCCTTCAGGGTCGCCTTTCTCTGCAGCCCTACTGTAGTAGCCGAATGCTTTCTTCAGGTTTTTTTCTACCTTTTTGCCACGATAGTATAGAGTACCTAGTTTAAGAATGGCGGGAATAAAATCTTCTCTAGCTGCTTTTTCAAACCAATACAAGGCTTTCTCTATGTTCTTGCTAACACCATCTCCATATTCATAGCAAATTCCGATATTATACATGGATTCCGTATCACCTGCTTTGGCCGCTTTTTCAAAGTAGAAGACTGCCTTCTGTAGATCTTTCTCTACACCATATCCCCAATAATAGCAATCCCCCAAGCGGGCTATGCAGCCCGTGTCGCCGGCTTCGGCTCCTTGCTGAAAGTAGCAAAAAGTCAGCGTCTCGTCCTTTTCTACACCTATTCCGAAAAAATACAAAAAACCCACGTCGAAAAAGGCTCGCACGTCTCCTTCTTCAATGGCTTTCATTAAACAAGGCATAGCCTCGGCATACTCTTTACGAGCCAAGAGCTCGCATGCCTTGTCGTACCATTCACTATCTGCCATAATCCAAATTTTTTCGTTGTTTTTGCAAAAATAGCAGAAACAATCCGACGGGGCAAGAGGGAGACTGGATTTTCTGCCGGAAATATGCTAAAGAATATAGTTTCCAAGAAAAAACGGGGGGAGGCTGTTTTTGCTAGCTAGCAAAGCTTGCCCGGATTGCAGAAAGTCCGTACCTTTGCAGCGGATTTCAAATCCAACCGGTGTTCAATACCTTATTATTCATTTTAAAATAACAACAAATATGGAACAAGAGACAAAATTACCGAGACCCAGCCTGGAAGTGCTGAAAGAGTTCAAATCGCTGCTCGATTTATGCGGCAGAGAACTTACCGAAGAGCAGTCGTTTGAGGCGATGGAGAAATTGAATTCCCTCATTGGGCATTACGACCTGTCGAACTACGTGTTCGAGGATCCAGCCACGGGCAAGAAGGGGGTCAAGAATCCCGTAGGACAGATCCTGCTTCCCGCCGAGTATGAAGGCTTCACCTTCGAGGGTGATTGTTATGCATCCCGAATGTCCCAGGTGGCTGCGATGAAGAACGGCAAGTACGGCATCGTGGCTGCCGACGGCACTGGGAGGGTGATCTGCGACTTCCGCTTCGACCTGCTGAAGTGGTACCCCTATGCCGGACTCTACATAGCATGGTGGGACGGCGACGAGAGCCATTTCGGCCTGGTCAACCCCAAAGGCGAGGTGGTCGTTCCGAACGTGATGGAGAAATACTATGAGCCCATGAATGGATTCATGCAGCTGGAGCGCGACGGCAAGTTCGGCGGTATAGACACCTCGACTGGCTACTTCGTGATGCCGGAGTACGACAGCGTAGAAGGAGATATCGACGAGAATATGATCTTCCACAAGGATGGCGTGGAGGGTTATGTCGTCGAGGAGACGGGCGAGTTCGTACCCAAGGAGGTGTTCGAGGAGGACGAGAAGTACGACGGGGTCCTGGTGTACAATATGTTTGTTGACTGAGCCGGACGCATGAGTTGGAAAAAGAAGTGGTTGTTTCCAAAATGGAAATAACCACTCAACATGGAGCTATTGAAGGAATGAAAGTCCGTACCTTTGCCGCCGAAAATAACATAAGTCTCACCTATAAACCCCACCACTATGAGAAAACTAGCAATACAACGTTTCCAGTCCACGATGGACTTCCCCGAGGCTGCATGGCAGCCTAAAGATTATAAGGAACCCGCGCGATGGGACATCATCACCGCACTGAGCAGGATCGTGGAACTGGCTGAGGGCTGCGCGCTCTCCGAAGAGTTCTGGGAGTCTGCCAAGAAACCCCTGGGATACCTCACGAAGAAATTCGGGATGACGAAAATGCAGGTTGTCATCCTGGCCATACTCGTGGAATCCGGCGAGGCCATGAGCTGGAGGGGGATTGGCAAGTTCCTGAACTGCACACGTATCTCCATCATGACCTACACGGACGACATCGACGACCTGGTGGCCAGAAGATGGCTGGTACGCAAGGGCGTGAGGGAAAACGGAGGCCAGTTCCAGGGATTCAAGCTGCAGTTCGGCGTCGTCACCGCATTGCGCCACAACGAGGTGTTTGTGCCGGAGAAGATCGACAGCCTGACGGTTGAGGAGTTCATCAAGGTGATGAGCCGTTACCTCCGGAAGTCGTTATTCACCCGGGATTGCGGCATGGATGACATCGAGGAGTGGCTGGTCATATTGTGCAAAGCCAACCCCCAACTGCCCCTCTGCCAGAAGATCTACGACTACAAGGATGACATCCACATTCAGTCCCTGCTGCTGTTAGCCATCCATGACTACAATTTGTGGGCCAACACGAAAGATGAAGGGGTGACCATTCCATGCCTGAACGACTGCTATGGGGAAATCATAGAGACCGACGAACTTCAGCGGGAACTCCAGGACGGGACGCACCCGCTCATCGTGGATGGTCTGCTGGAGCCCAAGTGCAACGAAGGCATGGCCAGTAACGAACAGTTTGTACTCACAAGGAAGTGCAAGGAGGAACTGCTGGAAGGCTACGAGCCCAAGACGAAGTGCAACGTTCCCAGCCAGGAAGAGCTGCACAACCTGAAACGTCATGATTCCATCGAGGTGAAGAGTATGTTCTACAACGACGAGGATGGCGAGCAGATAGAGCAGCTGCAGCGTTTCCTGGACCTGGATCATTTCTCGAGGATTCAGCAGCGCCTGAGGGAAAAGGGACTGCGACAGGGATTCGCATGCCTGTTCTACGGCGCTCCCGGAACGGGAAAGACGGAGACGGTGCTGCAGATTGCCCGCCAGACGGGACGCGACATCATGGAGGTCAATATCGCCGGTATGCGCGACAAGTTCGTGGGCGAGAGCGAGAAGAACATCAAGCAGGTGTTCCAGCAGTACCGCCGTGCCTGCCTGGCATGCGAAGTGATGCCCATCCTCTTCTTCAACGAGGCCGACGCGCTCATCAACAAACGGACGGAAAAAATAGACCAGGCCGTGGACAGGATGGACAACGCGATGCAGAACATCATCCTCCAGGAGATAGAGAACCTCGACGGCATCCTCATCGCCACGACGAACCTCACCAGCAACCTGGACAAGGCTTTCGAGCGCCGGTTCCTGTATAAGGTGGAGTTCCACAAGCCGAAGGAGGAGGTCCGGGCAAAGCTGTGGGACAGCATACTGGAGGACATCACGGAGGAGGAAGCCCGTGTGCTGGCCGCGCGGTATGACTTCACCGGCGGACAGATCGAGAACATCGCCCGCAAACTCACCGTGGACTTCATCCTCACGGGGCAGCAGGCTTCGCTGGACGTCATCGGGAAGTACTGCGAGGCGGAGCTGATGGACAAGAGCCGGACGATAGGGTTCACGTATAAAAAGAATTAATAACTATTCACCCCGGACCCGCATGCCAGTATACCAGTATATCAGTATATCATTTGCGAAATCGGATGTGGTGGTGAAGCAGGCTGAGAGGAGGGTGGCGATGGGCTACTCTCCTCTCAGCAATCTGTCCAACAAGCGTTTTTGGGCCAGCTGCTCGCAGATGGCGTAGCGTTCCTGATCATACTCGCTGAGTGTGGTTAATTCTTTCATAAGGGTATGGGGGATTAATATTGTAAATAGTTGTGGACATACTCTCTCGCATACTGCCTGAGCTCTTCGCCCTCAAGGATCTGGATGTGGTTGGCGAGTCCGATGTAGTAGCGTCCGATGCCTTCGAGCCGGTGGACGCAGGTGTCGAAGTACCAGATGTTCCCGTCGCCCTTGTGGGGCTTTAGGAACTCCTCGGCACGCGGGTATTCTTCCACGAGCAGGTTCTTGGCCATGAGGTCGAGCTGGAGGGAGATGTGGTAGCTGTCGGTGCCGGTCATGTGGAAGACGTCGACGTCCTGTATCTGGTGCTCAGCCTGGTTGCGCCAGGGCTGGTCCTCGAGGATCTCGACATAGCCGATCCGGTTGATGTTAAAGACCCGGTTGGCGCGTTTGTCGAGGTCGAAACCCACGATGAGCCCGTCGGCAGGCAGCACCTGGAAGACTTCGAGGCGACGGTCGCTGACCTGGCAACTGTTGTTGGAAGCGTAGTTGTGGAGTACGACGCACTTCTTGACGGTGCAGGCATGCTGCAGGCGCGAGACGGCGGCTGCCCGGTCCTTGTTGGTGAACACCTTGCGATCGATGAGTTGCTGGCGTACCTGCTCGGGCATGACGCGCGACTCGGCATTGACGCGGAGGTAGGCGATGTTGTTGAGCTCGACGACACGATAGGGATGTGGTTCCACATGGATGGCCACGACCTGGTCGTCGTAGAGCGACTCGATGCGCAGATAGGGCATGGCATCGATGCCGAAGAAGCGCTGTGCGATGTCCTGCACGTAGCGCATATAGGCATCGATGGACTTGCAGCGGAGCTGCTGCATGTCGTTGTCCACGCCTGTCACGTAGCCTTGGTCGTTGACACCGAGATAGAGTGTGCCTCCGGTAGTGGAGTTGAGGAAGGCGCAGATGCCCTTCATCACGTTGAGGTTCTGGCTGTACTCATCGGGCTGCATGTTGTTGTCAGGAGGGAAGACGACGGAGGTCTTGAACTCCAGGGTGCCGCTCTCCACGCCGAGGTAGATGCCCTTGTCGGCTTCGAGGTCGGCATCGTTCTCGGTCTCCATGGAGAGGGAGTGGATGATTTCGCGGCGTATGACGTTGAGGGCAGAGCCGGAGAGGGTGTCCTGCATGGAGTTGGCAGTCTGGATGAGGCGTGCCAGGCGCGACAGCTGGGGAATGGCGACCTCGAAGTCGCTGATGGCCTGGGCGAGCCGGGGTGAGTTGTCCTTGCGGCCATACTCTTGAAGCAGCTGGATGACGGAGAGACGGATGAGCGTGGACTTGGCGTCTTTGTACTCGTCGTCGGGAATGAGACGGATGGTGGAGAGGTCTTCGCCATTGACGAACTGGATGAGGGCGCGCAGGTAGGTGCGTGCGAAACAGAGATAGGAGGCGGAGGACTGGTCTCCGACAATCTCGGCAATGATGTTGGCATTGGCGAGGAAACGGAAGCGGTCGGAGGGCTTCAGCAGGGACTTCTGGTAGTGGAACAGCAAGCGCAGCAGCAGCCGGAGCAGCACGGGGCTGAGCTCGCTGGTGTCCTCGGCCTGCCGAACGCTCGGAGGGAGTGTCGTCTGTTCGGCAAAGGCACGGATGCAGTCGTGGCGTACGTTCTGCTCGGAGAAGGTCTCGTCGCTGCCCTCGATGACATGTCCGTGAATCAGGCCGTACTGCTTGCCAGAGCTGTACTCGCTGATGCGCACGAAGGCGTATTCGCCACGATGGTACTGGGGTGAACGGGGTGTGCGGATAGCCACGCCATTTTCCATGATCCAGGCGCAGTAGTCCGGGCGTTCGTCGATGAGCAGTGCGAGGGAGTAGTCATCGTCCTTCATTGTCTCGCGCGTGTCCTCGACGAAGAAGCGCACCAGCTGCTGCTCGATGTTAAAGACGGCCCTTTCGGCATCCTTGAGGGTGGCGGTGAGGTAGTCGCCGACGTGGAAGTAGTCCTTGAGGGTATCGGTGTAGTAGTAGACGATGCTGGGACGCTCGTAGCGGATGACGCCTTCGAGCTGGTCGTAGGCGGGGTCTACGGTTTCCACGCAGACTTCCTTGTCGATGCTCTTGACGCGCACGATGACCTCGTCGCCGTCGGCATAGCGACGCAGATGGCGGAGGGAGGAGGATGCCTGGAGCCGTGACAGGGTGAGGATGAAATCGCGGGTGTACTCATCCATATCGACGACGCTCTTTTCCCGGCTCTGCCTGAGTTTCTCTGCGGAGGCTGACCTGAGGGTGATGCCGGCTCCGGTGTCGAGGGAGTTGCATCCACTCTTGAGCAGTTTCCTGGCTTCGGGGGCATTCTCATGGGTGAGCATGAGGGCATCGGCGGTGAGCAGTGCCGTGCCATAGCGCGAGAACAGGTGGGGTGTTTTCAAGGGGTGGGTGAAGCGTGCCTGCTTGCAAGCGTTGTGGACGAAGAGGTCGGTGCCTATCTTCTCGAGATCTCCCCAGCCGTAGCCCAGGCTGGATACCTCATCGAAGCGGATGCGCTGCATGACGGTTCTGACGATTTGCTCCGAGAATCGGGGGTTCATCATCCGTAGCTCGTTCATCATCGCCACATAGGCCGGGAGTGCCAGCGAGTGGCTGCCGTCGGCCAATAGGTAGGTGGCCAACATACGTACGTTGGCCACCTGCACGCGGCGTTCGGCTTCGTCGGCATAGACGGGGCGTTCGGAGAGGCTGATGAGGAGGTCGTTGATGCGGTCGCGAAACAGCTGGATGGTGATGTCATGGAAGCTGTCGCGGCTCTTCTTTTCTTCGCAATCGCGCAAATAGGACTGGAGCTTATCGAAGTTGTCGTCGATATACTCCTTTTTCAGGTCGAGCCAGAGTGGGGTTTTATCGGTTGTTGCCATCAAGGGTAGATATTAGGTTTATGGGGGATTAGCCGAGGTTGAGGCGGACGGGACAGCCCATGACGGAGTAGTAGATGAGGGTGTCGCGGACGGTGAGACCGGAGGCGGACAGGACATCGCGATAGGCCTGGAGCTGGGAGGCGTAGGTGCCGGCATAGTGGCGGTTGCCGGGATCGGGGTTGGTGATGGTGTCCTTGCTGCCGGGGAAGTTCTTGAAGTCGACGAGTACGCACTCGCGGTCGCTGAGGTACCAGAGGAGGTCTATCTCGCCATGTACGACCTGGCCGGGGAGGGGCTGGATGAAGGGGACTTCATGCTTGATGGAGGTGGGATTGCCATAGGTGGCTTCCAGCCAGGCGTAGAGGTGCTCGATGGAGGTGACGACTTTGTCGACATCGGGGATGACCTCGTACATATTGTTGCCATTGCGGATGCGTGTGGCGCGGGCGACATTTTCCTCGCGGGAGAGGGCGGGGTCGTAGACGGCGAAGATGTTGTGGATGCAGGTTCCTGCCGCCGCTTCCGTCTCGGGCTTGGTCCGGTAGGGCTCGATACGGCAGTCGAGATCTGCGAGGATACGGATGTTCTCCGGGGCGAACTCTATCTTGGGCAGGCGGCTGGGGGAGAGGTACTTGGGATCGCGGGCGAGCTCGGGGTTGTCCGGGTAGGCATAGCGGGTGTAGTGAGTGGCTGCAGCAGCTGCGGTGTCCTCGGTGCTTTTGACATCAGGGAGGTCCTCGAAGACAGGAGTCAAATTGTCTTCACCCCATAAGGATTTTGCATTGTTCGTTATCTCGCCGTCGGAGATGCCGGCGTTCCGGATCCAGGCTAGAGTGGGCAGATTGTTCTTTCCACCTTGAAGGCTGAGGGTGGTCAGATAATCACGGGCTCTGGTCATGCCTACATACAATAGGTTGCGCAGGTCGTTCTGCTCTTTTTTCACTAAAACCTCATATGTCGGACAAGTGCAACAAGCATCAATAACTGGCTTCGGCAGGTTGGTATTGTAAGCACTGCCGATCCTGGGTAATAGCTGAATGGTATATACCGCATTCCCATCACTACCTTGGTGACGAAGTTCGTGTATGCCCCAGAAACACTTCCGCGTGAATGTCTTGACTTCCAGGCTGTCGTCCTCAAGGGACGAGAGGATGACATAAGGCCACTCCAAGCCTTTTGACTTGTGGTAGGTGAGCACCTTGACGGCATCGGTGGCATTGTCGACCTTGTTGTCGACGGTGGTATAGGAGAGATAGGTGAGGAGTCCGCCCACGGAGGCTCCGATGCCCATCTGGAGGCAGTGCTCGTCGTAGCTGCGGGCGAGGGCACTGAGGGTGTGCAGGTTCTGCCGGCGGTTGTCGACATCGTCCCATTTAGCCACTATTTCGGGGAGGGCGAGGGTAAAGATGATGCTGTCGAGGAGGTCGCTGACGGAGAGGTTCCGCACGGTCTGCCTGAACTCCTGGAGGCGGCTGATGAGGGGGCTGTCGTTGAGCCACTGGTCCTTGGGCTTCCCGGCATCGTCGCCTGCGTTCTCCTGCTGCTGTTTGAGGCTGATCATATAGTCCAGGCGCTGCTGGAGGATGTCCTGCGTGGATGTGTCCTGGAGCAGGCGCAGGAGGTCGGCACGCACATGTTTGTTGGAGGAATCGACCATAAACTTGAGCAGGGTGAGGACCAGCTGCACTTCCGTCTGCTGAAGGATGTCGTCGTTGACGAAGCATACGGGAACGCCCTTTCTGATCAGCGCCTTGGCAAAATTCTTACATTCACCGTTTGTACGACAGAGGATGGCGATGTCGCCGGGACGGATAGCGCGGAACTCGTCCTTGTTCTTGAACTGGACGACGGTGTGGCTTTCTAGTAGCTGCTGGATGCGGGCTGCTACTTTGTCGGTGTAGATGTCGGTGGATGATCTGGAGGCATAACAATTCCAGTGAGAGAGTGCTGGAGTGAATTGCGCTGATTCCTGACGCTGGGGAGTTAATACGACATCTTTCTCTTCGATAATGCCGTTGTATGCCCTGGCAAAACATCTGTTTACTAGGTGTACCAGGGGCTGCCTTGAACGCCATGAATTGTCTATCCTGTCGAAACTGAGGTGCGATTCCGGAGTAGCGCCACAAGGGCTAAATAGCTGAATGGTCTCCTTAATGAGATCCACATCCGCCCCACGGAAGCCATAGATGCTCTGCTTGGGGTCGCCGACCCAGTAGCTCTGCTCCATAAGGTCGGATAGGCGCTTGAAGATCTCCAACTGGATGGGGCTGGAGTCCTGGAACTCGTCGACCATCATCAGTTTGTATGTACCACGGATCTCGGCCTTGACATCCGTATTTTCCAGGAGTTGCAGGAACAGGCGTTCCATATCGTTGTAGTCGATGATATGGCGGTCCTTCTTGAAGTTGATGAACCCCTCCTTCCAGTTGCTGGCGATAGTCAGAAGTCTCTTAATCATTTCTTTAAGGAAGTATTGAGGATTATCGTTGCCGGAAGCTGAGCATAATACGGCCTTGAGATTGTCGACAAGACTATCATACACGTTTTCTCCGATGACTTCTTTTTTTATATGGTTTTTGATATTCTTCTGATCATCATTCGTAAGGAAATCATACAACTTGGAAAGAAATGCATATGTTCGTTCGTTCTGCTGTAGGCCTTCGTGAATGGGCCCGGTAGTTTTCTTGGCATTGTCGCTGTGAGAGGGATAGTCGGCAGCCAATGCGCTTTTGAACGATTCCAGTGCATTCTGATTCAATACCACTTTCTTATGGAAGATCTTATCTACAATCTCCTGGCTGTCCTCGATGCTTCGCTGGATGTCGACATTGTAGTTGTTCACCTTCTCGATGATGTTGAGGAGATGGTCTTTCCAGAAATTGAGGTCTGCATGCGACCCGTCTTTCAAGTCGAAGAAGCGCTGATAGGAGCGGAAGAACTTAAGGTCTTCCGTGCTCACGAAATTACCCAGGGACTCGCTGATATAGACCTGCAGGTCGTCGTCCGACATGACTTTCATGTCGGGTGATACGCCTATCAGGTACCAGTACTTCTGGATGAAGCTGAGGGCTACGGAATGGACGGTGCCGATGGCTGCGGAATCCAGTTCGGCTGCCGCATCGGTATGGCCGCTGTTGTAGAGGGCTTCGCGAGCCTTCTCGCGGAACTCGGAGGCTGCCAACTCCGTGAAGGTGGTGAGGATGACCTCGGAGGGTTTGTAGGGACCACTGAGCTGCTCGGACAGGATTTGGGTGAGCCTGGTGGTCTTGCCGGAACCTGCTCCGGCGTTGATATACTGAATGTTTTTCATACGAGTCTGCCTTTTAGGATGGGGTGAGTAGTCTTGATTTCCTTGGGATCTGTGGGCTTTTTCCAATCTGGCTTCTGCTTGGTGAAGGGGGGCTTGTCCTTCTTGACGTAGGGACAGGCTTTCCTTTTCTTTGACTTATCCTTGTCGTTATAGTCAGCTTTTATGGGATAGAGCGGCTGGTCGGATGGTTTGTCCGTGGTGTAGGGGAGTTCGGCAATGTCGGTCAGTTCGCCTTCCTCGATAAAGCCATCGTCCAAGGAGGTGCGACGGTAGACGTAGGAGTTTTGTACTTCCGCGAAGAGGTTCCGCACGGCTTCGTCGGCTTTCACCGTTACTTGCTTGACGTGGTCGGAATCGGGGTAATCGGTGGTGAACAGGGTCATCCGGGGGAAGAGGTAGTAGCCTACTCCCGCGACCTCGGCTTTGAAGTGCTGCTCCACGGCCTGGCGATAGAGTTCGAGCTGCATGGCTTTGTTCTCCTCAAGGTTTTCGCGATAGGAATTGTTCTCGGACCATTTCATGTCGAAGATGACATAGCGGCCGGCGGCATCCCGAAGCAGGAGGTCGATCTTGGCCTGGAAGTTGCCAATCTTCTCGAATGAGACATTCAGTTCGACCTCGCTGCCGACGGGCTTCAGGCACAGGTCCTTGATGGTGCGGGCCAGGGCGGTGAGGCTGTCGTGGAGTACGGCCTTGAACTGCTGGCATTCGATGTGATATTCCGGCAGCATGAGTATGGCTCCTTTCTGGGCTATGGCAGCGTTGAACAGCTCGTCGCGTGCGGGAGCATCGAGGCTGAGATAGTAGTCGGCCATCTGTCCGAGATGTTCTTTCACCAGCGTCTCCACCACGAGGTGTGCGACAAGGCCCTTGGTGGTGTCGAGGTCGGGCAGCTGTCCCACGATGGGTTCCCTGAGGCGGAGCAGATAATCCATGGTGTAGTCGAACGGGTGCTGGATGAGGAGGGAGACGCTGGAAAAACTCTCTTTGTCGCGACGGAGAGCGGCCATCGAGGAGAGCTGATAGGAGGTCTGCGGCTCAAGGGTTGAGACGTCGCCGCTGACGGTCGGGAGGTTGGGCTGCTCGTCTGCGTGGAAAAGGGTGTGCCAGTCGGCCTTGCGCTGCTGCCTGAGTTCGGTGACAAGCGGGTGTTCCTCCTGGCGGGCATTGCCGTCGAACTCCCAGGTGACGAGGACCAGGTGGCTGATGTTCTTCAGGGCATCCAGCTGCAGCCGGTGGTGAAGGGTGTAGAAACCGGACTTGGCGGGGATGGCGATACCAGAGCGGTTGAGGTCCTCGCATTCTGTCTGGTTGAGGAAATCGAAGGGATAGGGCTGCACGGAGGCTCCGACACAGCCCAGCCAGCACACCTTGTCGGCGCGGTCGGCCAGCTGTGTGACGTCCGAGATGACGTCGGGCGAGTTCTTCTGCGCCTTCATATGGGTGAAGGACTGGGGGCGGTAGATGCCGTCGACATGAGCCTTGAGCTCGTTGGAGGTGATGAAGCCCTCGACGGGGAGGATGGCGAGCAGGGAACGGCAGAAGGCTGCCAAGACCACAAGCTGCTCCTTGCGCTCGTCGTCGACATGGCGTGAGTAGCGCAGGAGGTCGCACCAATGGGCCAGCTTACCGGTGTAGGTTCTGACGTCGGAGACAGGGATGCGCTCGGGGGAGTAGTCGGCATTGATCATCGCGATGAAGGCGAGTTTGTCGTCGCGGCGGTCCTTGCCTTCGTCATCGGTGAAGTCGTAGTTCGAGATGACCTCTTGCCATTTCTCATTGATGCCGCCCTCGTCGGCCAAGACCTGCGCCAGCTTATAGGCAACGCCGCCGAGCGGGTTGCCGGGAACCTGAAGGTAGGAGAGGAGGTTGTAGACGTTCAACGGGCGGGCGAAGAGCGACAAACCCAACTTGAACAGCTGCAGCAGCTGGGGATTGCTGTTCTGCGACTTGGAATTGACCGCAGGGCGGCCCATGGCTATGGCCATGTCGTTGAGGATACAGTTGTCGGCACTGACGGAGACGTCGACATCAGCGAGGGCTTCGGGCCAGGAGAGGTACCACTGGTAGGCCTGGGTGCGTGTCTTGAAATGATATACGCTGACATCTGAGGGTGTGGTGCCTTCATTGGTCACGTAGTTGACGGTGGCCTGCGAGGAGAGCTGGACGAGCGCAGCCTTGATGACGGGCGGTATCAGCTCTGCGGTATGGACTTCGATGACATCGTCCTTGCTGAAGACGGCGTGGTCGCGGAGGCTGGCGGTGAGGTCCTGCCAGCGCTGGGCCACATGCTTGCCCTGCACGCCTTTGGCGATTTCGGCAAGGGCCGCGAGTTTGTCGGACGGGGCAGGTGCGGCAGGGTCCCATCCCGCCATGAGGAGGTTGTCGCACCACGTCATGAGCTGACGTGTGACACCCACCTCATCGGTTCGGAACGACTGCTCGAAGACGGTGCCGGCTACCTTATTCTTTACGGATGTGTGGAAAGCGACCAGGCGTTCGGGTTCGCTCTGCTCCGCAACTGCAATGCCTGCGCGGAGCTCGAGTTCGGAGAGCAGTTCGGCCGAACCGCACACCTTCAGGCCGAGCCACTGACCCTGGCGCTGCTCGAGGTTGACGTAGCTCGTGGAGTTGAAAACGGGTGAATAAACGATGTTCATAACTGTTTTGTATTGATTATTCGGGCACAAAGATAGAAAAATAGGGGCAGAAATACGAGGATTGAGCAATCTTTTTGCTGGTTCGTGGTCTCATACCGGAGTTTTTTGGACTATACGGGCGGTCCGAAGAAGTTGATGATACTCATCAGCAAGTCCAGAAACCACGAGAAGATATCTACGGGATACTCGAGTATCAGGTAGAAGAGGTACATCATGCCCAGGAGGAGCAGGATTCCGCCGATAATCAGTGCGATGATGTAGATGCTGCAGCCGAGGACGGAGCGCCGGGTGAACTTGTTGAGCTCCTTTTCGTCCTCGATGACGTAGGAGAGGTCGTCGTTGTGGAAAATGTACTTCATGATGTTCTTGAATTTGTTTTTGACAATGGTTTGACGTTTGGAGGGGGAGAGGACGGCGAGAGGTCAGTACTTGAGGGTGTAGCTGGCAGGTTCGTCGCGGATGCCATCGAGGTCGCAGCCCACGCGGCAGGCCACGAATTCGTTATCGTCCTGACAGTGGACCCAGGCGGCATAGTCGTCCATGAGATAAAAGTGGTATTCTTCCACCAGCTCTTCGTCGTCGAGGTCGCATCCTTCCTCTTCCTTCATCTGGCTGAACTCCTCGATGGTCATATCGGGCTCGAAGAGTCCCTCCTCGATGTCGTCGTCGATGCATTGCTCCAGGGCCTCCCGCTCACATTCGTTGTCGGCCTCGTGCAGCCAGTAGCGTTCTACCATATTATAGTATTCGTTGCAGGCCTTGGTGTGCACAGACTGGAGTGCGGTGGCTCCCTGGCTGATGGCCTCAGCCACCTGTTCGCAGGTAGCCTCGGAGGGGTGGATCTTACGCAGTGCCGCCAGAGCTTTGTTGCTGACTTCAATATCCACGGTGGCATGACTTGAGTAGCTGCCGAAGTGGCTATAACCGTGGCATGCTTCCAATAGGACTTTAATTTCTTTCATAGGGCTTATTCTTTTAATGGTTAAACGTGGAGTTGTATGTTTTCGGCTGCAAAGGTACGGACTTTCTGTTATCTGAGCAAATCGTGCTAGCTAGAATTTGTCAATCAGTATATCAACATACCAGTATATCAGTATATCATTTGCGAAATCGGATGTGGAGGTGACAACAGAAAGAGAGGAGGGTGGCCTCCTCTCTGCCTGTTGGTGTTAATACTGGTTCTTTATCTCCACCTGGCTGCGTCCTTCACCTTTCTGGACGACACGGATCTGTACGGGAACGGGTTCTTCGAGTTCCTTGCGATGGGAGATGATGCCCACACGCCGGTTGGACTGACCGGCAATCTCCTGGAGCCTCTCCAGGGTGGCCATCACGGATCCCAGGGTGCTCTCGTCGAGGGTGCCGAAGCCTTCATCGATGAAGAGGATGTTGACGTTCATGTCGGGGCGGTTGAGGGAGGAGAGTGCGAGGGAGAGGGCCAGGGAGATCATGAAACGTTCGCCGCCGGAGAGCACGGTAGCGCTGCGAATCTGATTCCTGTTGTAGTGGTCGTGGACGAGGATGCTGAGCTGCTCGTTGGTCTCGTTGCAGGTGAGGTGGTAGCGGTCGGTGATCCGCTCCAGGTAGATATTGGCGTTGTTCAGCAACGGTCGCAGGATGTAGGTCTGCACCAGGGTGCGGAACCGTGTGCCTCCGAAGTAGGAGTCCAGGCGTTTCCACCGATTGAACTGCTGCTCGGCTTCATCCAGCTGTGCCTTCAGCTTCTTCAGTGTCTCGGCGCTTTGCTGATGTGCCTCCAGGCGGATTTTTACCTGCCCCAGCATGCCCAGGATCTCATCCCTGGCGGTGTTGGTGGATGTCCTTTCCTCCTCGAGCTTCTGCTTGTCGGGCAAGGCCGTGCGGTCGGCGATTCCGAGTTCCTGCAAGGCGGCATTGATCCTGTTCTGAGCCGCCGCGATATCATCCTTGAAAGAGTGCAGTCTGGTATCGATATCTGTGACGAAGCGGCGGGCTTCCACCACTTGCTGTTCCTGCGTTGTCAGTGCTAGTAATGTCTGCTCGGTCTTGCCTGTCAGCTGATAGTAGGCGGACAGGAATGCTTCGGCCCGGGTGATGTCGGCATGGCATCTCTCGAGTGTGGCGACGAATGCCGAAGCCTTGCCCAGCAGGTCTGTCCATTCCACATGGATGTCTTCGCAGGCGAAGCTCTGGGGCTGGGCTTCCGACGGCCATTCCGGGCAGGTAGCAAGGATGTCCTGGCGGTGCTTGGTGAGGGTGGCTATGCGGCTCTCGTCCGATGTCCTCCGCTGCAGGTGTTCCCGTAGTTGTTCCTTCTGCCGGTTGTATTCTTCTGCCTCCTTCCTGAGGTTCTTCATGGTAGCCTCCGCGTCGGTCTTCCAGTCCTCGGCATAGCCTGCCAGCTGGTAGCTAATCGCCTGTTCTTGTTCGGAGCACTCCTGTGCTATGCGCTGGCACTCTTTCTCCAGTCGCGAGATCTCGTTGGCATTGGCATTGAGCTCACCATCAGCCCTGACTTTGGCTTTCTCTGCTTCGAGTTTGCGGGTGTCCAGGGGTTTCTTTTCTCCTGTCAGGCGGTTGATTTCTCCCTGCAACCGCTCTGCTTCGCGCTGGGCGGCCTGCAGCGCCCCGATCTCTGCATCCAGCTTTTGCAGGGCTGCACTGACCTGTCCGTCGAGAGGTTCGTGGGTGTCGAATTTTGCCTCGAATGCCTGCCCGATGATGCGTTCGCGGGTGGCTTTATTCTTCTGGTCTGCCAGGGTCAGCTGCTTCTGCCGTTCCTGCAGGGCTCCCTGTTTCCCGGCATAGGTCTTTTTCAATGCATCCAGCCGTTCCGAGGCTTTCTGCAGCGCTGCCGCGGCCTGCTGCTGTTCCTGTTCCAGGGGAGTGAGGATGCCCTGGAAGTCGTCGTCGAGGAGGGCGTGGTCGACAGGCTGTCCACAGAGGGGACAGATGTCCGTATGTTCATTGTGCATTCGACGGCGCAGGTTGACGATGGTCTCGCTCACACTCATCTGCATGGTCGTCAGCCGCTTTCCGGCAGCATCAGCAGCCGCCAACTTGGTATTGTAGTCTTCCGTGGCCTGGTCGCAGAGAGTCTTGTCTCGCTGCAGAGCCTCCTGCACGGCTTCGATTTCTTTGCGGAGCTGCCCGGCATGCTGTTGTTCTTCCTGCAGTGTCTTCCATGCCTCCAGCAGAATCTCAAGGGCGTGCCTGTCTGCCTCAGCCTTGCTCAGCTGGTCGTTGACCTTCTGCGGGTCCATGGCTTCGCGCTTGCGTCGGAGGGCATCAATCTCTGCCTCCTTGGCCTTGACAGCCTGTCCGGCTTCGCTGACTTGGGTGAGGGCTTGCTCCACGTGCTGCCTGAGTCCTCCGGTCCTGGCATGTTCCTTCTCCAGGGAGGCGGTCAGCTCGCCGGACTTCTTCCGTGCGCTGAGGTACTGCTGGATCCGGGCCTCGGTTTCATGCGCCCTGGAATACAAGGTGTCGTGCTGCTGGCGCTGCTTCATCCAGCCCTCGAGCTGCCGGATCTCCTCTGCCAGGGAACCGAGCTGGTTCTGGCGAAAGGCCAGATCTGCACAGAGCCGGAGGAAAGTTTCCTGCAAGGTCTGCAGGCCTGTGTGTGCGGTCTGCTCTTCTTCCCGGGCATGCTGGAGCTGGAGGAACTGCTGGCGCTGCTGTGTGGTGGCATCCCAGTCCGTGATGAGGGTCTTGCTGCACTGGTACTCTTCGCCCGCCACGATGGCCTCTTGCTGCTGTACTTTCTTGCGGGATTCTTCCAGGATGCGTTCGCCTTGCAGCACCTGGTCCACCAGCCGCAGCTGGGTGTCCAGGACCGTCAGCCTCTGGTCGAGGGCCGTCCGCTTCTGCTGGTTTTCCTGCTGCTCTTGCTGAATCTGTGCCAGTTCCTCCTCGCTGAGTGTGTGGGGCAGTTCGGTTTCGAGGCGGGTCTGGATCTGCTGCTTAACTGTCTTTGCCTTATTGAACAGGCGGTTGATGGCTTCGCCGTAGGCAGTGAAGTGTTCTGTGTTGGTGAGCTGTTCCAGAATGGCCTCGCGCTCTTTCTTGTCGCCCGTGAGGAAGTTGGCAAACTGGCCTTGTGCCAGCATGGCCATGCGTCCGAACTGCTGGAAGCTGAGTCCCACGGCCTGCTGCACCACCTTTCCACTATTGTCCCTTATCCAGTCGCCGTCGTCGATGCGATACTCCCACACGCTGGGCCTGTGCTTCAGCTTGAGGGTCTCGTTGCCCCGTGACCTCATCATGCCGAGCGACAGACGTGCATGATAGTCCCTGCCGTCGTTGCCCTCAAAGACCACTTCGCTGTAGCACTCATCGCGCTCAGAGATGCCGATGCGGGTGTACTGCTCGATACTTGCTACACGGATGGTCTCGCCTGTGGCATCAGGGTAATCGTTATTCATGGAGTTTGCTACGCCGACGGTTCGGGGTGTTTTCTTGTACAGCGCCAAGGAGATGGCGTCCAGGATGACGGACTTGCCGGCTCCCGTCTCGCCGGAGATCAGGAAGATGGGGGCTGGGGTGCCTGTGACGGCATCGTTCAGCCCGTTCTCGAAATCGATGTCAGCGCTCTCGATGGAGGCGATGTTGCGGATATGGAGTTCTTTCAGTTTCATAGTGCTATGGTTATTCGTTTTGGAGGTTAGTGTCGGTGGATGAATTCCGGGAGTTGGCGGTTTTGCCATGCTCTTTCTCTTCCCGCATCCGCTCCAGTTCCATGCGGACGTCCTCGAAGGCCTGGCGGACGTCCTCCAGCTCCAGGTCGGGATACTGGTCTTTCGTCCGCTCTATGAACTGCATGGGGTCTGTCATCTGCTGGAGTTCAGCGACTTCGAATTTCTGTTCTTTCTCCTGACTGGCGGTGTCGGCTGTTTCTCCCGTCCAGATCATCTTGGGGTTGAAGCGCCATTCCTCCTTAAGGGGTTGCAGGATGTCATAAACCATCTGACTGAAATTCGGGGGCAGTACGGCATTGTGCTCGAAGCGGAAGCGGAAGTAGCCTCGCGGGCTGTCTGCAATAAGGGCTTTCAGGCCTTCAAGGGCCTCGTCGGAGGAGGTGAAGGAGCTGTCGTCCTGCGGCAGGACATAGAAGTGGCGCAGCTCGTCGATGCGCAGCTGGCGGACGGCGACCTGTCCTCCGTGGCGGTCTATCTCCACGAGGCTGACGGAGTGGGGGTAGGTCTCGTCGCAGCTGACGTGCAGCGCGCTGCCCGAATATCTCGCCACGGGAGCATCGTAGGTGGCTGTCTGCAGGAAGCCCTCGGTGGGATGACCCAGGGTCTGGGGCATGTGGAAATGTCCGAGGGCAAGGTAGTCATAGCCCTCGCCGAGAGCGCTGACCTCGAGCGTCCGAAGGGTGCCGACGTCGAAGGGATGTCCGGTGACCTCTGCGTCTTTGATAGCCTGATGTGCCATCAGGACTACGGGCAGGTGGGACTGATTCTCACGAGCTACGGTGTCGAGGAGGGACTGCACCACGGCCTTGCGGTCGCCGGACATATAAGGCAGGGCGACGACGTAGCCGCAGTCGAGTCGGACGATGTACTGATCCTGCCAGCTGGCGTCGTCTGCGCTGACATTGGTTGCTGGCGGCACTCCCACGAGGTGGACGTTGGCCAGCTGCCACACGGAACTGTCGGCCTGGATGCGGGAGGCAGAGTCGTGGTTGCCGGCCGTGATGACGATATGCAGCCAGGGGCAGGAGCGGTAGAGATCGACAAAGTAGTCCGTAAATGTCTTCTTCACGGCGGCAGAGGGGTATTGGATGTCGAACACGTCGCCGCTGACGAGGAGAACATCGGGATGCTCCGTCTCGCACCAGCGCTGCAGCTGACGGAAGAAGTGGGCATGCTCATCGCTGCGGTCGTAGTTCTGATAGAGTATCTGACCCAGATGCAGGTCGGCTGTGTGCAGTAGTTTCATCATACCTTATTTATATTTAGTGGTTAATCATTCTGAGGCGAAACCTTGTGATTTCGGGGGCAAAGGTACGAACTTCTGTTGAAACAAAATCATAGTGCTAGCTAGAACATACTTCTTTCGTGTTTTTTTCCTCGCTATTTATTTTCTTTGGCATATTTTTGGCAAAAAAGCCAACCTGGCGCTTGCCCCGTCGGATTGTTTCTGCTATTTTTGCAAAAAACGAAAAAATAATTTGGATTATGGCAAAAATTAGAAGAGGATATAGGGATTTCTTCGCAACAAACGAGGATCTCTTTTATGGTGTTTTAAGAGGTTTACCTTCTAGAATTTTTTATTTTCCCATACAACCTTCAAATCATCATATTGAAAGAAAAATCCATTATCTCTCCCTAGAGAAATGGGCAGAACAGGGAGAACCTCGCGCATGCTTGGAACTGGGCAATAGGTACTTTAAAGGCGAAGAGGTTGGCCAAGACTACGAAAAAGCTTTCTATTACTACCGTAAAGGAGCTGAGTTAGGAGATGCCTCATGCATGGCAACTCTTGGGAGATGCTACTACTGGGGCGAGGGTGTGGAACTTAATCTGGAACGAGCAGCATACTTCTATGAGCAAGCCGCTGAAGCCGGCGATACAGGTGCCATGTATAGCATCGGGATGTGCTATACCTCTGGAACGGGTGTGTCCAGGAATGTAACGAAAGCCCTTTCGTGGCTGGAGCGCGCTGCAGAAAAGGGGTGCTCCGAAGCCTTCATTTCCCTAGGGAATCTGTACTACTACGGCTATCTCGTGGGACAAAACAGGGACAGAGCGTTCCATTACTTCCAGCGGGCTGCCGAAGAGGGCAATCCCATCAGCAAGCTGTATCTCTCTGCATGCTATGAGGAGGGGCTTGGCGTCGATAAGGATCTGGATAAGGCTAAGACTTACCTTAGTGAAGCATACAATGAAATTAGAAAACGTGCCGTCCTCCGTGAGGATCCGGATGCTATATTCTGGATGGGATATTTCCATTGTTTCGGATTACCCCTCATCGGACTGGAACAGGATTATTTTGAAGCTGCCAATTGGTTTGAGGATGCCGCAGATAAAGGTCATATCTACGCTCAAAACTACATAGGTATTTTATATTATTTTGGATTGGGCAAAATCGCGGACTCCAATATAGCCTCTAATTATTTTTCCATGGCTGCCGACCGGATGGACCCCTCCGGGCTCTGCAATCTGGGAATAGTCTACCAGAAAGGAAGAGGTGCGAAACAGGACCTGTGGAAAGCTGCAGAGTACCACAACAAGGCAGCTTATCTGGGTAATTTCATCAGTCAGGCCATTCTCGGCAAGATGTATATGCAGGGCAAGATTGTAACAAAGAACTACTCGCTAGCTGTGCGCTGGCTGGAGGAAAGCTGGAAGAACGGTTACAGTGGCGCCTTTGCACCTCTAGGACATTGCTACCTTAAAGGACTGGGAGTAGAACAGGATCAGAAGAAAGCCTTCCAACTTTATCAAGAGGGAGCAGCACAGGATGACCTCGAAGCTAAGGTCTCGATGGCAGAGTGCCTGATAGAAGGATGGGGAACGAAATGCGACTTTAATCGGGCTAGCGAGATCCTGGAATCCGTATGCTACTACGAGAAAAAATACCGCGAGAACCATGTGTTTGCTATCTTCAGAGAAGGACCTGGACGATACTCAGAGTGGGAGAATCCTCTGGATGAGGAAAAACTGAAACTCTATGCCAGAGCATACTATCTCCTAGGCCTCCTTTACTATGCCAAAAAGGGTGTCGGCAAGGCTGACCCATACAAGACAATGCCTATGCTACGAATGGCAGAAAAGCTGGGCTACAAGGGCGAGGGCAGGGCGCTGAACGAACTGATAGCAGAGGTCGAGGGCGCGTGCAATCACAATTACCGACTTGAAATTAGGAGAGGCAAATGCACTAGGATGGGGGATTACCACATCTTTATCCACCATGCCGACGGCAACGAGGAAGAGGTCCAATTCAATTCTTCCCGCCAGAAGTTCTGCTATATGCTGCTGATGTTCTTCGCATCCAATAAATACTCCATGCCTGGACTGATGGCCCCCTACTTCTGCTATGCCAGAGAGCGGCTCATCAGCTTGGCCATTTTTACTAAAATGCGAACCAGCGATGTGGAAAAATGGATTGACGACTTCATATATGACGGAAATTATCATTACGACCCACAAAAATATTCCAACGAATTCGGAAGAACCAGACTTCATTTACGCGAAAGCATGAACGAAGACGAACTGGGACTCTTCGGTGTGAGAAGAGCAAGTGGAGAAGTTAACATAAGATACATAGCTGCCAGCCCGCAGCAAATCATTATCCCGGAGGAACTGCAGCAATATGCTCGTAACCTGCCAACTCTGGCACACATGAAAAAGTTCGATGAATATAGGCATCGAACCGCCGACTACGGCAAGTTCCTGCAAAGGTTTGAAAAGAAGCTGGAGATCTGGGACGATGACAGCCTGGCCAATGAATAACCGGCCCCAACAATAACTGCAAGAGCAAATCTTACGATAATCCCCGCTGGGTCCTCGTTCGTAGGCCAGCGGGGATTGTGGGTTTCGAGGGTGCACGTTCGTATTTCTGTATATCAGTATACCAGTATACCAGTATATCAGTATATCATTTGCGAAATCGGAGGCTCGATGGGAAAAAATGGGGGAAAAATTTGGCTGGACGGGGAAGAATGTGTACTTTTGCAGCGACAATAGTAAACTGACTATCTCAAAAAAACAGAGAAACAGAGACTTTCTCAGAAATAATAACTCGTAAACAGAGACTTTCTCAAAAAAACAGAGACTTTCTCAAAAAAATAATAACTCGTAAACAGAGACTATCGTGATTCGCAAATTCGACTTCCTCATCATCGGCTCGGGCGTGGCCGGAATGAGTTATGCCCTGAAGGTCGCTCAGAGCGGCAAGGGCAAGGTCGCCCTCATCTGCAAGACCACCATCGACGAGGCCAATACGGACAAGGCTCAGGGTGGCGTGGCCAGTGTTACTAACCTGAAGGTGGACAACTTCGAGAAGCATATCCACGACACCATGGTGGCAGGGGACTTCATCTCGGACCCGCAGGCCGTGGAACAGGTGGTGAGGAACGCTCCGAAGGGCATCGCAGACCTGGTGCGCTGGGGCGTGAACTTCGACAAGAATGCGGAGGGTGAGTTCGACCTCCATCGCGAGGGCGGACACTCGGAGTTCCGCATCCTGCATCATGCCGACGACACAGGACACGAGATCCAGCAGGGGCTGATACGTGCCGTGAGGGCAGACAAGCGCATCACGGTGCTGGAGAACCACTTCGCCGTGGAGATCATCACGCAGCACCACCTGGGGCGCGAGGTGAACCGCCACATGACGGACATCGAGTGCTACGGGGCCTACGTCCTGGACCCTGACACGCAGAAGATTGACACCTTCCTCTCACGCGTCACGCTGATGGCCACAGGAGGCACGGGTGCCGTCTATGCCACGACGACGAATCCGAATATCGCCACGGGCGACGGCATAGCCATGGTCTATCGTGCCAAGGGTATCGTGAAGGACATGGAGTTCGTGCAGTTCCACCCCACGGCGCTGTACAACCCGGCAGAGACGCATCCGGCCTACCTCATCACGGAGGCCATGCGAGGCTACGGCGGCATCCTTCGTCTGCCCAACGGCGAGGAGTTCATGCAGAAGTACGACAAACGGCTCTCGCTGGCACCGCGCGACATCGTGGCCCGAGCCATCGACAAGGAGATGAAAATCCACGGCCTGACGCACGTATGTCTGGACGTGACGCACAAGGATGCGGAGGAGACGAAGCATCACTTCCCGAACATCTACGCGAAGTGCCTCTCTATAGGCATCGACATCACGAAGCAGATGATTCCCGTGGTGCCCTGTGCGCACTACATGTGCGGAGGCATCCAGGTGAACCTGAACGGGGAGTCGACCATCCACCGCCTGTATGCCGTGGGCGAATGTTCGTGCACGGGTCTGCACGGCGGCAACCGTCTGGCCTCGAACTCGCTCATCGAAGCGGTGGTGTATGCAGACAAGGCTGCCGAGCACTCCATAGCGCACATCGACGAGTATGCCTTCAACGACCAGGTGCCGGAATGGAACGACGAGGGTACGATGACGAACGAGGAGAAGGTGCTCATCGCACAGGACATGCGCGAGGTGGGACAGATCATGTCGAACTACGTCGGCATCGTGCGCTCGGACCTGCGTCTGCATCGCGCGTGGACGCGTCTGGACATCATCTACGAGGAGACGGAGGAACTGTTCAAGCGCGTGAAGGCATCGAAGGACATCTGCGAGCTCCGCAACATGGTCAACGTGGGGTATCTCATCACCCGGCAGGCCATAGAGCGCAAAGAGAGCCGCGGTCTGCACTACACCGTGGACTACCCTAAACACGCCTACGACCAGAAATAAATTGTGTAAAACAAACACTTATGTTGACATAAGTCAAGGAAACACAATAAATTGCGAAGAAAAGAAAGATTTTCTTGATAATAGTGTAGAAGTTACACAGAAAGTCCGTACCTTTGCACCGTCAAAACAAGACAAGACGTCTCGAGCGCGAGACTCAAAGATATACGGTTTTTCATGGTATTAGGTTAGTTTTAAAGGTTTTCATCCCTGAGTAGCGAAAGCTACTTGACTTTAGGTAAGTTAGTTAAGGTAAATTGATTGCAGAATAGCCGACCTGCCGGCGCAGTGATGCGACAGAAAAGGTTAAAGTGCATGTGAGCACCGAAAAAGTTATTCTGAAAACTTAAACAAAGATTTGTTCATAGCTAAAAACGGTTCATCGTGAGATGAGCCGTTTTTTTTTGTTGTTGGTGATTTAGGTGAGCAAACAAAAAGGGCAGCGCCCAGAAAAGAGCGCTACCCTGCGGATTCTATCTACTGTTCTCTTTTACAACCTCTTTACTTGGGCTGCTTTCCGATGTAAGCGAGGATGCCGCCATCGACGTAGAGGATGTGACCGTTGACGGCGTTGGATGCCTCGGAAGCGAGGAAGACGGCGGGACCGGTCAGCTCCTGAGGATCGAGCCAGCGGCCGGCAGGAGTCTTGGCGCAGATGAAGGTGTCGAAGGGATGGCGGCTGCCGTCCGGCTGACGCTCGCGCAGGGGAGCTGTCTGGGGAGTGGCGATGTAGCCCGGGCCAATGCCGTTGCACTGGATGTTGTACTCACCATATTCGGAGCAGATGTTGCGGGTGAGCATCTTCAGACCACCCTTGGCAGCAGCGTAGGCGCTGACAGTCTCGCGACCGAGCTCGGACATCATCGAGCAGATGTTGATGATCTTGCCATGACCCTTGGCCATCATGTCGGGCAGCACAGCCTTGGAGACGATGAAGGGAGCGTTGAGGTCGATGTCGATGACGCGGCGGAAGTCTGCTGCTTCCATCTCGTGCATGGGAACACGACGGATGATGCCGGCATTGTTGACGAGGATGTCGATGGTGCCCACTTCCTCCTTGATTTTCTTCACCAGAGCCTGCACGGCAGGTTCGTCCGTAACGTCGCAGACGTAGCCGTGGGCCTTGATGCCCTTCTCCTCGTAGGACTTCAGTCCGCGGTCCACGAGTTCCTGGTTGATGTCGTTGAAGCAGATGGTGGCACCCTGCTCAGCGAAAGCGCTGGCAATGGCGAATCCGATGCCGTAGCTGGCACCCGTCACGAGAGCTACCTTGCCCTCGAGAGAGAAATTCAGATAAGGATTCATAGATGTTTGTTGTTTATTGTTAGTGAGTAATGAATACTGTTTATTGAGTTTTACAGCCGCAAATATACAATATTATTTTTAAATAATGTACTGTGTTCGTTAAAAAATGAATATAGAAGCCAAAAATAGAAGGATAATGCAGGTATATATCGTACTTTTGCTGTACTTTTGCGCCGAAAATATGAAGCAAGTAGGTATCATAGCGGTTCTTCTGGCTCTCTGCAGCACGATGTCTGCGCAGACAGAGCAGGACGATCCTTGGGCAGATCAGGATCTGATGCCCGAGGGTATCAAGGAGATGCCGTCGCTGCTGAACCTACAGTTCTTCCGCTACAAGAATCCCACCATCGAGGACGGCGACACGATGTGGACGTATCTGATGCCCGAACTGCCGGTGTACAAGGAGAAGGTGTTCCGCAGCGAACGCGAGCGCCGGAAGTACACGCGTCTAATATATAATGTAAAGAAAGTGCTGCCTCTGGCCAAGCTGGCAAAAATGATGCTGGAGGAGACATACGAAGTGCTGGAGACGCTGCCGAACAAGAAAGCGAAGGACGAGCACATCAAACAGGTGGAGCACGACATCAAGAAGCAGTACACGCCGGTGATGAAGAAACTGACGTTCTCGCAGGGCAAGATTCTCATCAAGTTGATAGACCGCGAGTGCAACCAGGAGGCGTACGACATCGTAAAGGCTTTCCTGGGTCCCATGCGTGCTGCATTCTATCAGGTCTTCGCCTGGACGTTCAAGGCCAGCCTGAAGAAGCACTACGACCCCGAAGGCGAGGATGCGGAGATAGAACGAATCGTGCGGCAGATAGAAGCGGGGCAGCTGTGAGAAATTAAAATAGATCGCGGATTACGCGGATGAACACGGTTCGTTATTTATATAAGGTTCGTTATTTATATAGAAGTTAATAAAAACCGCGTAATCCGCGTAATCCGTGATCTATTTTATAAAACAGCACCACCTGTTGATAACTCCGTTGAAAGCTGTTGAAAAAAAAATCAAAACTTTACGCTAACTAATTTGGAAGTCTCGGAAAAAGACCACCTAAATATTCATTTCATATATGCAAATAAGTTAACGAAAAGTTAAAAATGAGTTTTCAACAACTTTTCTTCAGTTATTAACAAGCTATTTCGCTGAAAATATGTACCTTTGCAGAGTTATTAACAGAATTAACAGCCTATCATCATCATCATAGAGCTTTTTTTCGGAAAAAAGAAATGAACAATTATATTAATGTTATGTCGAAAAAAGAGTGGAAAGAAGCGGGCTACGTCAATGAGCCCATTGCCGAAGGCACAGACCTGAAGGCAGAAATACGGCGGCTGGCAAAGGAGAAGAACGCCGTCATCATGGCACACTACTACGTGGACGGCGAGGTGCAGGACATTGCCGACTTCATCGGCGACAGCCTGGCGCTGGCTCAGCAGGCAGCCAAGACGGACGCAGAGATCATCGTGCTCTGCGGCGTGCATTTCATGGGCGAGACGGCTGCCATCCTCTGTCCGGACAAGAAAGTGCTGGTGCCGGACCTGAACGCCACCTGCTCGCTGGCAGAGAGTTGTCCGGCAGACGAGTTCGCACAGTTCGTGGAGGCACATCCGGGTCACACCGTCGTCAGCTACGTCAACACGACAGCAGCTACGAAGGCAGTGACGGACGTGGTAGTCACGTCGTCCAACGCCCGGCAGATTGTGGAGTCGCTGCCGGCAGATGAGCCCATCATCTTCGGTCCAGACCAGAACTTGGGCAACTACATCAATTCCATCACGGGCAGGCAGATGTTGCTCTGGAACGGTGCCTGCCACGTGCATGCACGATTCAGCGTGGAGAAGATTCTGGAACTGAAGGCTGAGCACCCCAATGCCAAGGTGCTGGTGCATCCGGAGTGCAAGGGACCCGTGGTGAAGCTGGCAGACAAGGTGGGCAGCACGGCTGCGCTGCTGAAGTTCGCCATCGCCGACGAGGCTCAGGAGTTCATCGTGGCCACAGAAAGCGGCATCCTCCACGAGATGCAGAAGTCCGCTCCGCAGAAGACCTTCATCCCTGCACCACCCGACGACAGCACCTGCGCCTGCAACGAATGCGAGTACATGAAGCTGGTGACGCTGCAGAAACTCTACAACTGCCTGAAATACGAGTGGCCTGTGGTCAGCGTGGACAAGGAAGTGGCAGAGCGAGCCATCCGACCCATAGAAAGAATGCTGCAGATCAGCAAGGAACTCGGACTGTAGAGGGATGATGCGCAAGCTGAAGATAACGGAGATGGGACGCATGAGCGTCGAGCAGTTCCACGAGGCCGAGAAGATGCCGCTGGTGGTGGTGCTCGACGGCGTGCGTTCGCTGTATAACGTAGGTTCTGTGTTTCGCACCGGCGATGCTTTCCGCATAGCTGGCGTGGTGCTCTGCGGCATCACCGCCACTCCTCCGAATGCCGAGATCCACAAGACAGCGCTGGGAGCAGAGGATTCTGTGGCATGGCGTCATTTCAAGGACACCATGGAGGCGGTGGACTGGCTGCGAAGCGAAGGCTACACGCTGCTGGCGGTGGAACAGTGCGAAGGAAGCACGATGCTGCAGGATTTCATACCTGAGATTTATAAAGGGGAGGCAAATAATCTAGAGGCAAATAAACCGGAGGCTTATAAAAAATACGCTGTGGTCCTCGGCAATGAAGTGAAGGGAGTGCAGCAGCAAGTGGTAGATGCCTGCGACGGCTGTCTGGAAATTCCTCAGTTCGGAACCAAGCACTCCATGAACGTCAGCGTGACGGCAGGAATCGTCATCTGGCATTTCGCCTACATGGGTATGTTGTCCGCTGCTGCTGCTAATTCATAGCAATAAAGTAGCAGCAAAAGAAAATGAGACATCATTGGAAAGGTATATAAATAAAAAGAGGTATCTTTGCCGCCGAAAAAGCAACTTTCTAACACATTATTAATAATAAACTATCCTGAAAAGATGAAGAAATCGCTTCTCGCAGTGCTGTTCCTGGCCAGCAGCGCAGGCACTTGGGCCCAGGGCCTGAAAGATGCCTACAAGGATTATTTCACCATCGGCGTGGCTGTGAACCAGCGCAACGTCACAAACACAGACCAGCAGGCGCTGATTATCGGAAACTTCAACAGCGTGACTGCCGAAAACGACATGAAGCCCCAGCCCACAGAACCCAGGCAGGGACAGTTCAACTTCAACAACGCCGACCGCATTGCCAACTTCTGCCGCCAGAATGGCATCAAGATGCGTGGCCACTGCCTCATGTGGCATGCCCAGATTGGCGAGTGGATGTACAAGGACGACCAGGGCAACCTGCTGCCGAAGGAGGAGTTCTTCCGTCGCATGCGTGACCACATCCACACCATCATAGGGCGCTACAAGGACGTCGTCTATGCGTGGGATGTGGTGAACGAAGCCATGTCCGACGACCGCAACGCCACAGACCCCTATCGCCAGTCGCCCATGTATCAGATTGCTGGCGACGAGTTCATTGCCAAGGCTTTCGAATATGCCCGCGAGGCTGACCCCAACACGCTGCTCTTCTACAACGACTACAGCACCGTGGACCCCCACAAGCGCGAGCGTATATATAATATGGTGAAGAAAATGAAGGATGCCGGCGTGCCCATCGACGGAATCGGCATGCAGGGTCACTACAACATCTACTTCCCCACGGAGAGCTTGCTGGACAGCGCCATCACGCGCTTCAAGGAAATCGTAAAGCACATCCACATCACCGAACTGGACGTCCGTGCCAACGAGGAGATGGGTGGAGGACTGCAGTTCAGCCAGGAAGGCATGGAGGTCAGCGACTCGCTGAAGCAGCATCTTGCCGACCAGTATGCCCGCATCTTCCGTGTGCTGCGCAAGCACAAGGATGTCATCGACAACGTGACGTTCTGGAACCTCTCTGACCGCGACTCCTGGCTGGGTGCCCGCAACTATCCCCTGCCTTTCGACACGGAATATCAGCCGAAGAAAGCCTACGACTACATCCTGAATATGCGCAATCCCGACTGGCAGTTGCCGAAGCGTCCTGCTCGTCGTCCGCGTCCCGAAGGTCAGCAGCAGCAGAACCAGCAGCGTCGGCGCGGACAGCGCGGACAGCAGGCTCAGCAGCGTCCTCCCTTCAACGCCTCGCTCGCCTTCCCCGAGAAAGCTGAGGTGAAAGAGGACTTCAAGCCTTGTGCTACGAATCTCGCACGCCAGGACTATCCGCAGGTGAACTCGCAGGGCTACGTACGCTTCCGCATCGAACTGCCCGATGCAAAATCCGTGGTAAGCACCATCGGTGGCAACGGAGGAACGCCTCTGCATCAGACCTACGACGGATCGTGGGTGGGACAGACCCAGAAGCCCGAGGACGAGGGATTCCACTACTATCACCTCACCGTGGACGGAGGCTTGGTGACCGACCCCGGCACACATATCTATGCCGGTGGTGCACGCTACGAAAGCGGCATCGAGGTGCCTGCCCACGACCAGGACTTCTACGCCGTGAAGAACATTGCTCACGGCAACATGCAGGAAGTGCTCTTCTGGAGTCAGAGCACACAGCAGATGCGACGTGCATTCGTCTATACTCCTCCCACCTACGGCAAGGACAAGAAGAAATACCCCGTGCTCTATCTGCAGCATGGATGGGGCGAGGACGAGACTTCCTGGAGCCGGCAGGGTAAGGCTGGCATCATCATGGACAACCTGATTGCCGAAGGCAAGTGCGAACCCTTCATCGTTGTGATGACCTACGGCATGACGAACGACGTGCGCTTCGGCGGACTGGGAGAGTTCACTGCCAAGGAGTTCGAGACCGTGCTCGTGGACGAACTCGTGCCTTACGTGGACAGTCATTTCCAGACCCTCGCACGTCGCGAATCCCGCGCCATGGCAGGTCTCTCCATGGGTGGTTTCGAGACCCGGTTGATCACCCTGCGTCGTCCTGAGGTATTCAGTGCCTTCGGACTCCTGAGCGGTGGCACCTATAGCCCTGAAGACCTGCAGAAAGCTAACCTCGTGCCTGCCGGAACGAAGGGTGCCAAGGGCTCGCAGCCCGTCAGTCTCATCTTCCAGAGCTGTGGCAGCAAGGAGAACCCCGATGGCATCAACAACTCCACAGCAGCCCTGAAGAATGCTGGCTTCAATGCCGCAGGCTATGTCTCGCAGGGTACTGCCCACGAGTTCCTCACCTGGCGTCGCAGCCTCTACCAGATGGCACAGCTACTGTTCCGAAAGTAAGTTATTTCTCGAGTTTGTTAGGGAAATTTGGTGAATAGAAAGCCCCACCTCATCATCACGATGGGGTGGGGTGAATGTTTGTTTGAGAGTATTTATTTTTGTTGAGTAGCAGTGCTTATTGGATTTTCTCTTCTTCCTTCGTATCTTTTTTTGAGAGTTTGTACTCGATGACGAATGCGATGAGCATGCCCACGCCGATACCGCCGGCGACGGTCATCCAGTAGTAAATATCGTGGTAGTCCACACCACACAGGGCATTGCATAGAGCTCCGAGACCTGCACCAACGAAAAAGCAACCGGTGCGCAGAGAGCCATATTTATCTTTTTTCTTGGATTTTTCCTCAATGAGGATTTTAGCCGTTTCGGCGTCTGTGCCTGCCTGAATGAGAGCCAGACGCAGTTCCGTGTCGTGCTTCTTCTTTTGGATTTCGCTGATGAAGACCATCAGGATGGCCACGATGGGGATAGAGAGAGATAAGACGATGGCGAAAACGCCTTCAAGGTTCATTGCTTCCATATTGTTTTGGTTTTTGAGTAATAGATAATTGCTTATTCAGAGAGTGCTTTCTATAGTTAAGTCCCTCGGCAGGCAGTTTTATTACACTTCCTCGGGCGAAAAAGTTTTGAGGACATAGAGGGTAGAAGCCGCAAGAGCCAGCGTAGGCCACACCATCAGGGAGAGCGTGAAGGGCGTGGCATCGTGTTCTTTTAGATATAGGTACGCGCACGCGAGCCACACCAGCAGTACCAGCGGCAGACCGAAGCTGAAGACAATGATGCGAGCCCACTTGCGAAACCACGCACGGCGAGCCCTCTGACGAACGTCTGCGATGATGATTCGGTCGAGGTCTCTGACGAGTTTCTGGCGGTGCAGGGTATCGGTGATGAGGCGGTCAATGGAGGTATCAGTCATTTCTTTCATGGGTCATTGCTTTTTTTAGTCGTTCGCGGATGCGATGCAGTTTCACGAGGACGTTGCTCTGCGAGAGTCCCGTCTGGCGGGCGATGTCGGCAGTGTGTCGATGGTCGTAGTAGTGGAGGCGCAGGAGTTGTTGGTCTTGCTCGGGCAGTTGGGCGATGGCGGCTTCCATCTGTTGCAGCTGGGCTTCGTGTTCCTCGGAGTAGGAAGAAGACTCGGCGGGAAAACCGCCGAGCACACTCGAGGGGAGGGTGTCGAGGGGGGTGGTGTGCCGTCGGCGTTCTTTGTCCAGAAGTTTCAGGGCAGTGTGGGTGGCGATGGCGGTGAGCCAGGGAGTGAGTTCTGTGCCTCGCCAGGAGTCGAGGTTCTCATAGGCACGGACGAAGGTTTGCTGTGTCACCTCCGCCGCCCCTTCCTCTGTATGCATCACGCCCAAGGCTTTCGAGAACACCATGCCTGAATAGCGATGGACAATCTCGGCGAATGCCTTGTGGCTGCCATGCAGCACCACTTCCTGTGCGAGTTCCTTGTCTGTCATTTTTCAGCTGTTTCTGCTAATAAGACCCGCAACCTTACAGATTATTACACCTTGCCCAAGAATTTTTTTCAAGGGCTGCCAGTTCTTGTGCCATGAGGTTCATGGATTGGCATTGCTGGGCGGTGACTTTTTGGTGGTCGTTGTGATGAGGCCAGGGTGAGAGCATGAGCAGTCGTCCTTCGGCACAGGCATAGAATTGTTCGCCATGGGGTTTGGAAAGCGGGGTGAAGCCGTTTTCCATGATGACGACGGTGGGGAACTTGGCGTCGAAGGCGGTGCGCATGACGCGCTTTTCGCCAGGAGAGATAGCTGGGGAAATGAGGATGGTGCCTGATAGGGCAGCGGTCATATAGCGATGCAGTTCTTCTTGAAGCTGGATTTCGTTGTTGCGGCGAGAGACACGAACGGCAAGGCGATGGGGAGCGCGAAGGAGCGCAAGGTTGCCGATGCCGCTATAGATGTGGGAGCCGAGGTGGAGGTCGAAGAAGGGGCGAAGGTATTCTGGATGGCTGTGTTTCATGAGCAGGCGGCGGGGGTTGTCTTTGACGTAGTTGATCAGGGTGGGGAGCATGTCATAGCTCTTGCAGATCAGGTCGTTGTAGTTGGGTTCGAAGAGGAGGCCGTGGTGGCGGTCTTCGCGGCGCTCGCGGGGGGATGGTCGCTGCGGCACTGCCGCAGCATACGCCGAGCAAGAGTTACCTACTCTGCTGACTGGCATTCCCTGCAGGCTACTTGATTGCTGGCTGCCTGGTTGCTGGTTGGGAGTTGGTTGCTGGCTGCCTGGTTGCTGGTTGGGAGTTGGCTGCTGGCTGCTTGGTTGCTGGTTGGGAGTTGGTTGCTGGCTGCCTGGTTGCTGGCTGGGAGTGTGTTCCTTGCTTGGTGTAGACTGCGGCAGTGCCGCAGTGAAGAACCTGTAGGCCTTGTTGCACCCCGTCTTGAATCCGCCAATGATGCGCCCCAGATGTTGCTGCATCTCCTCCTTGATCCAGAGGATGCCATGCAGGTGGTCGGGCATGATCTGGAGGGCGAGGATTTCCACCTCTGGATGTCGCTGAGGAATCTGCTGCCAGCAATCGAAGACAGCCCCTCCCAGCGCCGACAGCTCAATCCGAGGTGCGTCAGCACTGCCATCAGCTGCCAGGGGATTGCCCACCACCTGTCCCAGCAGCGGTCTTCGCCCTTCCACAGCCAGTGTCACCAAGTAGATATGGCGTCCCTGGTAGTTGTTGACATCGCTGCGTCGTTTCATCGACGCCTGTTTCTCGCCAGCAAATTCCTCTATGTCTTTCTTCCGCTTTTCAGTCATCAGTATTTTATTTCACACTCACCTTGTACGTCCGCTTGCCGTCCTTGACGACATAGACGCCGGTCTTCAGCGTGGAGAGGTCGAAGGAGGCAGCGCCTTCCTTGGCAGTAGCCTGATGGACAAGGCGACCGGAGAGGTCATAGATGCGGAGGGAGGCAATGCCATCGCGCTCCATGAGCGTTGACACGGCATCCGGCGCGTCCTCGAAGGTGAGACGCTCTACTTCGCTGAAGGGAAATTCCACGGTCAGCTGCTCGCTGGTCACCTTCAGCACAGCAGGCGAGGAGAGGGTGATGACAGGCTTCTGGGCAAAGGCGATGCTGACGGTGCCCTGGGTGGTGGTATGGATGTTCAGTGTCTGCTGGGCTTGCATGAGTGTGCAAGCCAACAGACAACAGATAAGGAGAAAGCTGCGTTTTACCATAATTCAGTGGAATTAGGATGAGTGAGATGACGGTTGAGCAGACGTGGCGAGACGCCGATGTCGGTGCTGCGACGCACGAACTTAGGCGGCGAGTAGGGCTTCAGGTCGGCACGCAGGAAGGGAGCAGCAGCACCTGGATCCACGATGCGGGCATCTATGGTCTGCACGATGGTACGCTCGTCGGGGATGAAGAGCTTGCCGTCGACATCCTCTATTCCCCACGGGTTGCGCATGACGAAGAGCGAATTCTCGTCGTCGGCAAGCATGAAGGTGAAGGCATGACCCGTGACGGTCTTCAGCTTGCCGCACGGCAGGTCGGCTACGTTGAAGCCACCGATGCACAGTTTTCCTTCTGCGAGACAGTGATCGATGGCCAGCTTCCATTCGGAGTTATGCAGCGAGTTCGGCGAGAAGGCGAAGCTGTCGCCACAACCCGTGAACAGCGGTGCTACGTTCTCTGTGCCGATACCCTCTACGCCTTCGTCCACCTTGTACAGCGTCTGCCACTTGATGAGTGCTTTCTCCAGAATGGTAGCCCAGGTGACGGCGTTGTTCTTGCCCGTCACCTGTCCGATGGTGCCGTTGCTGTCGCAGAGGAATTTGTTCGAGATGCAGACATCGACGGGCTGTCCCTGCGGGTCATACATCTTTATAGTATAGGTGCCGTCGCCGTTGTCGGTGATGATGTGCTTGATGAAATCCGGATAGAGGTAAGCCAGCGAAGCCAGCACAGCACAGGCACAGCAGTCGCCAATGGCGTGCTGGTTCACGTCGGCAGGCACCGGGTCGCCATAGGGATAGAGCTTTACAGTCTTCTTCACCCATCGCTGGAGACCCGCAACCATATTCGGTTCCTTGCTGGCATCCAGCAGCCACGCACGGTCGTCGTCGGTGGTGACGTGGCGGTTCTCGAAGTGCTTACCCATAGGTGTCTGGGTGGAGTTCGACTTGCTGCCGCCGTAGCGCAGGATGGTGTTGATGTTGGTCGTCTCGGTGTGCGAGGGGTATTTCTCCATGATGGCTTTGTCCGCCTCCTCCTTGGTGCGGTAGAAGTAGCGGTAGACCTCGCCGTCGCGCAGCACCAGCAGCTTCTCCTTCTGCTGGTAGACATACCAGCGCAGCACGTCGGAGCGGTTGTTGACGTTCGTGGCTACGAAGTATTTGTTTCTGGGATAGAATTTGACAGAATAGGTGTCGGGGTCTCCTCCCTTGCCTCCCCAGACCATTTCCTTGCCGGCAAAAGCCATGTACTCTGTGCCGTCGAACTTGATTACGTTGTCCCCGTTCTTCCAGAATCCCAGGTGCCAGGTGCCGAAGACATATGTGTCTTCCTCTTCTACCAGGCTGATGTGATCCACCTTCGCGGAGGGGATGATGGTCATGGAGCCGTCCGTCTGGTGGACGACGATTCCTTGTGCCGCAGCCGGGCAGATGCAGGCAGCGGCGAGGACGATGAAAAGCAGCAGTTTCTTGCGCATATCAGAATAGTTTTTGTGGTTCTCGGCTGCAAAGATATGGAAAATTGTAAAATGAACCTATCAAAAGTGTGAGAATGCTTTAAAAAAAGAGGTAAAAGGTGAAGTTTTTTGCCCCTATGTTTCTTTTTCTCAGCGGAAAGCACTACTTTTGTGGCGCTAAATAAGCGATTTACGCTTCCGGCACCAAAAAGAGAAGAAAATTCATTCAATAGTTTAACCCCTTTAATACAACAACAACAATGGCAAAGTTTGATGCTTCCATTTTAGAGAAGTATGGCATCAAGGGCAGCACCGTGATTGCCTACAACCCCTCCTATGAATTCCTCTTTGAGGAAGAGACCAAGGCTGGTCTCGAAGGTTTTGAGGTCGGTAAGGAAACCGAGCTCGGAGCCGTCAACGTCATGACCGGTATCTTCACCGGCCGCAGCCCCAAGGACAAGTACATCGTCGACGATGCACAGAGCCACGACAAAGTGTGGTGGACCACCGAGGGCTACAAGAATGATAACCACCCCATGAGCGAAGCCGTCTGGGCACAGGTCAAGGACATCGCCACCAAGGAACTCTCCGGCAAGAAGCTCTATGTCGTCGACGCTTTCTGCGGTGCCAACGAAGCTACTCACCTCGCCGTGCGCTTCATCCTCGAAGTAGCTTGGCAGGCACACTTCATCAAGAATATGTTCATCCAGCCCACCGAGGCTGAGCTCGAGAACTTCCAGCCCAACTTCGTCATCTACAACGCCAGCAAGGCTAAGGTGGAGAACTTCAAGGAACTCGGCCTGAACAGCGAGACTTGTGTAGCCTTCAACACCACTAGCCGCGAGCAGGTCATCATCAACACCTGGTACGGCGGCGAGATGAAGAAGGGTATGTTCTCCATGCAGAACTACTACCTCCCCCTCCAGGGCATCGCCAGCATGCACTGCTCCGCCAACACCGATATGAACGGCGAGAACACTGCTATCTTCTTCGGTCTCTCCGGCACCGGTAAGACCACCCTCAGCACAGACCCCAAGCGCCTCCTCATCGGCGACGACGAGCACGGATGGGACGACGAGGGCGTCTTCAACCTCGAAGGCGGCTGCTACGCCAAGGTCATCAACCTCTCCAAGGAGAACGAGCCCGACATCTACAACGCTATCCGTCGCGACGCACTCCTCGAGAACGTCACCGTGGCTGAGGACGGCACCATCGACTTCGCCGACAAGAGCGTGACCGAGAACACACGCGTCAGCTACCCCATCGAGCACATCACCAACATCGTGAAGAAGGTCAACGGCAAGAGCGCAGGTCCTGCTGCCAAGAACGTCATCTTCCTCAGCGCCGACGCCTTCGGTGTGCTGCCTCCCGTCAGCATCCTGACTCCCGAGCAGACCAAGTACTACTTCCTCAGCGGCTTCACCGCTAAGCTCGCCGGCACAGAGCGTGGCATCACCGAGCCCACTCCCACCTTCAGCGCATGCTTCGGTCAGGCATTCCTCGAGCTGCATCCCACCAAGTACGCCGAGGAGCTCGTGCGCAAGATGGAGAAGAGCGGTGCCAAGGCATACCTCGTCAACACCGGTTGGAACGGCACTGGCAAGCGCATCAGCATTCCTGACACCCGTGGTATCATCGATGCTATCCTCGACGGCAGCATCCTCACCGCTCCCACCAAGAAGATCCCCTTCTTCGACTTCGAGGTGCCCACAGAGCTGCCCAACGTCAATCCTGCCATCCTCGATCCTCGCGACACCTACGCTGATCCCGCTGTCTGGGAGGAGAAGGCTAAGGATCTCGCTGGCCGCTTCATCAAGAACTTCGGCAAGTACACCACCAACGAAGCCGGCCAGGCTCTCGTCGCCGCTGGTCCTCAGCTGTAAAGCTAACACACACATTCCATAATGAAAAGGGGTGGCCCATTGGTCACCCCCTTTTTTTGGTGCTGTTATCTGAAGAAAGCGGTCGGAAAACGTCCCTTTTACGACTATGGATTTTTCTGCTATTGAAGAGCAATCAAGAATACCGTAAAATCCATAGTTGTATCAATAATCTGTCTTGATTGCACGCTTACTTTTGTAAAATATCGCGTTCAAAAGCAACAAATATATGTAAAATATCGTATTCAGAGGTGATGTTTTTATGTAAAATATCGCGTTTTACGATATTTGATTGTTCAGCCAGTCTATGAATGGTGTATTGAATTAGGATTATGACATTGGTCGGTTGTCGGCCATCCTCTTTCAATTGATTATACGGATTATACGGAATTCTTATTGACTGTTACAGCAGAAGAGAAAACCGTAAAATCCGTATAATCCGTAGTTGTATAATATTCAGTTTTGATTTCGGTATTTAGCGGGGAAACCATAGACGGTGACTCGCAAAACACGCTTGCCTTTTGTAAGATGGGTGAACTGTGGGTCTACAAGTTTTGCACAGCGATTTAGCATCACGGCTTCTCGGATAGCAAGTCCTTCTGCTTCACGAATTGAAAGATTCTGGAGCTTTGTCTTACCCTCTGCCGTTGACACATCAATAGTATATGTTATTGGCTCAGTGGCAATTATCAAATCAAGTTGGTTACGACTTCCCGTGTAAATGTCAACCATTTCATGTGGCTTAGCACCACTTCCTCCCATTCGAGTTGTGCTACAAGAACAAACAAAAAAAGCAGCAAACAGGGTCACAAATATCAATAAATGTTGTTTCATAATTAACTGATTTTAAAAGTTATAATTAATTCCTAATCCTAAAGCCTGCGTTTGTAAGCGGCTATCATTTATTAAGTTTATTCCTGTCAAGAGTTTAGAGCCATTATGGAGGGCCATTTCATATTGAAATATAGGTGTTGTGTGAATCGAATACAACGATTGTTGTTTCAACTTGTTTGCGCGGACGAGACATAGGGTGGTGGTGGTTATACCGCTAGCCATCAATATTGTTCCAGGGATAATCAAAGCCGGGTCTCTGTCCCGGCCTATATTACAGCACAATATAACTATACCACCTGCTGTTAGCGCAGCCCCTGCCGTCCATCCTGCAATCTTAAGTCTCTTAATTTTTTTATCATATTTGAAGCTTTCTTCCGCGATATTCAATAATTGTTTATCTGATAATGGTTGAGAGTTTAAATTCTGTGGATTGGAAATGGTATAAGGTAATTGTGTTTGAGATGCTGTGGATGCAGATCCAAATGTTTCTTTCTCACCATTTTCGTAGTTGATTGACTGAACCTCAGATTTCAAGATGGTGTAAGTAGGTCCATTAAGATTCGAAAACTTCTTATACTCAACTTCTGTAGATGTGATTTTCAGCACCCTGCTTACAATAGTTGAGCCATCCTTCTTGACAATCACATCCTGTGAAAAGGCATTTGTTGCAAACAGCAACATGAGGAATAATAGAATCTTTTTCATTTGCTCTTGGTTTAATAGGGTTATTATTCGTTTTCTCTCTGGAGAAGCAAACACTAATCTTTGGGCATAAGAAAAGCGCAGGCTCACCATACTCTGACACAGGCCTGCGACAGCCTCAATACCATTATGGATGAAGTCTACGCTATGATGCGCAGCTCCAAACATGGCATTGTCTTTGCTCTTTAAAAACTCTTATTCGAGGTCGCAGTTCGTGTCAGAGATTTGAGCAAATAAAAGTTGTGTCTCATACGAAACACGGCGCAAAGATAAATAAAAGTTCTGATAGAAAGATTATTTAGAGTGGAAAAATGACGGAACAATGTGATTTTTTCGCTCCTTTCATTAAAAAGGTGGTATGAAAAGTCGCTTTTAATAAAAGATTTTGTAACTTTGCGCCCGTAAAGCGAAGGATTCACTATGGAACGACAAAATGTAATAGATAGTATCAAGCACTTAGGCATGAGCGTTCTGCCTTTAGGCAGTTCGTTGCTTCTCTTCGGCTCTCGAGCTCGGAATGATGCTCACGAAGGTAGCGACTGGGATTTGCTCATTCTGCTTGACAAGCCCACATTAACCACTCAAGACTATGGAGTGGGCTATCCATTTCGTTGCCTTGGTTGGGACATCAATGAGGAAATAAATCCTCAAGTTTATTCTAAGGAGGAATGGGATAACTATTCATATACCCCGTTCTATAAGAGTGTAGAACAAGAAAAAATAGTGCTGATATGAGCCTGAATGATGAAGAAAGGCGCATAATGGTCGAGCATGAGAGCAGCAAAGCACGGCAGACCTTTGCACAAGCCGAAACTCTCCGGCGTGATGGTTTCTGGGATGGTGTTGCCAATCGTCTGTATTATGCATCTTTTCATGCCGTAAATGCTTTACTCATCCATGATGGGAATAGCGTGCGAACTCATCATGGAGCAAGTGCACTATTCCGTCAACTATATGTAAAAACGGGCATTCTACCAGTTTTTGTGTCAGAGCACTACTCACTTCTCCAGACGATGCGTGATAAGAGTGATTACAATTGCTCGTTTAATGCAACAGAACAATTGATAGAGCCTTTGATTGAACCGACACGTCAGCTGATTGATATCGTTTTGAAACAGATAGAGAGTTAGTAATCATGGCAGAAGTTACCCCTATGATGAAACAGTTCTTCGACCTCAAGGCGAAGCATCCCGACTCGGCATCACCCTCACCAAACGCAACAACGGCGGCAAGGAAGGAGAACCCGTGGCCATGGCAGGTTTCCCCTACCATGCTCTCGACACCTACCTTCCCAAGCTGGTGCGGGCAGGACGGCGTGTGGCTATCTGCGACCAGCTGGAAGACCCCAAGCTGACAAAGAAACTCGTCAAGCGCGGCATCACAGAGTTGGTGACGCCCGGTGTTGCCATGGCAGACACCGTGCTGAACTACCGCGAGAACAACTTCCTCGGAGCCGTGCATTTCATGAAGGAAGACCTCGTGGGCGTCAGCTTCCTCGATATCTCCACGGGCGAATGGCTCGTGGCCGAGGGACCTGCCGACTACGTGGACAAGCTGCTGGCAAACTTCGCTCCGAAGGAAGTGCTCTACGAGCGCGGTCGCAAGGGGATGTTCCAGGGATGCTTCGGCACGAAGTTCGTCACCTTCGAACTCGACGATTGGGTGTTCACCTCCCAGACCGCCAACGACAAGCTCACCCGCCATTTCGAAGTCAAGAACCTCAAGGGGTTCGGTATCGACCAGTTGCGAGCCGGCATCATCGCTGCAGGAGCCATCCTGCAATACCTGGAACTGACACAACACACCCAGCTCCAGCACATCACCACCATCAGCCGCATAGAGGAAGAACGCTACGTCCGGCTGGATAAGTTCACCGTGCGCAACCTCGAGCTCCTGCAACCTATGAACGACGGCGGACGATCGCTGCTCGACGTGCTCGACCGCACCATCACTCCCATGGGAGCCCGTATGCTGCATCGCTGGCTGCTGTTCCCGCTGCGCGACACGCTGCAGATCAACCGCCGCCTGGACATCGTGGACCACTACTTCCGCCAGCCTGAGTTCCGCGAGCTGATGACCGAGCAGCTGCACCTCATCGGCGACCTCGAACGCATCACCTCCAAGGTCTCCGTAGGACGTGTCTCGCCGCGAGACATCGTGCAACTGCGAGTGGCGCTGCAGGCCATAGAACCCATCAAGGCTGCCTGTCTGGCTGCTGACCTGCCGGCCTTGCAGCACATCGGCGAACAGCTGAATCCTTGCGTCACCATCCGCGAGCGCATAGCCCGCGAGGTGAAGCCCGACCCACCTTTGCTCGTGCAGAAGGGGGGCGTCATCATGGACGGCGTCTGTGCGGAACTCGATGAGCTGCGCCAGATTGCCTGGGGAGGCAAGGACTACCTCCTGCAGATACAGCAACGCGAGATTGATGCCACGGGCATCCAGAGTCTGAAGATTGGCTACAACAACGTCTTCGGCTACTACCTCGAAGTGCGCAACACCTATAAAGATAAGGTACCTGTCGAGTGGGTGCGTAAGCAGACGCTGGTCAACGCCGAGCGCTACATCACCCAGGAACTGAAGGAATATGAGGAGAAAATCCTCGGTGCCGAAGAGAAGATTCTCTCCCTCGAGGCACAGCTGTTCACGCAACTCGTGGCTGCCGTGGGCGAGTATACCGCTGCCATCCAGCAGGATGCCATGCTCATTGCCGAGCTCGACTGCCTGCTCAGCTTCGCCCTTGCCGCCGCCGAACATAACTACATCCGACCTGTGGTGGACGACAGCACGGAGATAGACATCCACCAGGGTCGCCACCCCGTCATCGAGTGCCAGCTGCCGCCCGGCGAGCGCTATGTCGCCAACGACGTCCGTCTGGACACCCAGAACCAGCAGATTCTCATCATCACTGGTCCGAACATGGCAGGTAAGAGTGCCCTGTTGCGTCAGACGGCACTCATCACGCTGATGGCCCAGTGCGGCTGCTTTGTGCCTGCCGAGAGTGCCCGCATCGGATGGACCGATAAGATTTTCACGCGCGTGGGCGCGAGCGATAATATTTCTATAGGTGAGAGCACCTTCATGGTGGAGATGAGTGAGGCGGCCAACATCCTGAACAACCTCAGCGAGCGCAGCCTTATCCTCTTCGACGAACTCGGACGAGGCACCTCCACCTACGACGGCATCAGCATCGCATGGGCCATTGTGGAGTACATCCACGAGAGTCCGCGAGGCCACGCCCGCACCCTCTTCGCCACGCACTACCACGAACTCAATGAGATGGAGCGCCACTTCGCCCGCATCAAGAACTTCAACGTCAGCGTGCGCGAGCTGCGCGGCAAGGTCATCTTTGTCCGCAAGCTGGAGCCGGGAGGTTCGGAACACAGCTTCGGCATCCATGTAGCCAAGCTTGCAGGAATGCCGCGCGACATCGTCCGTCGGGCAGAGATGATCCTGAAGCAGCTGGAGAGCAGTGCCGACCGCGAAGGACTGGGCACAGGAGCCAAAATCGGAAACCTGCTCGAGACGGACCACATGCAGCTCTCCTTCTTCCAACTCGACGACCCCGTACTCTGCCAGATCCGCGATCAGATTCTCGGCCTGGACATCAACAGCCTGACGCCCATCGAAGCCCTCAACAAGCTCGACAGCATCAAGCGCATACTCACAGGGAAGTAAGTATGCTGGAACTAAAGAATTCCATCAAGTACTTTGTTGTCAGAACTTCAGAATGATGCCTACGAATCCGAGCAGGATGCCGAGGAAGGTGCCGGCGAGGACTTGCCAGAGGGTGTGCTGACGCAGGAGCATACGGCTGCTGCCGACGAGGCCGGCGATGATGATGCAGAGCGACAGCCACCAGATGGGATTGAAGTTGAAGAGAAAGCTGAAGGCTACGAGCGCACCGATGATGCCGCCAGCACCTGCAGAGTGCACAGAAATCTTCCACCAGATATTGATAAGCAGGCAGGCAGACTGGATCATCAGCGAGCTGACGAGGATGCCGCCCATGTAGAAAGGCAGGTGGAAGCGCGCAAGGAAATGGAGGGTGAAGGCGTAGAAGAGCAGAAAGATAAGGTAGGGGAAGAAACGGTGTTCACGCAGACGAAGGTGGTGAAGCTTCAGCCCGTTGGTCTGACGCCAGAAGCGGATGGTCAGACGGGGCAGCAGCAGTGTGCCCAGAAGCACGATGAGGAGGATGAGCGCCTTGAAAGACCAGGGCAGCAGGCTGAGGTAGGTGAACAGAAACAGCGCAACAAATCCCACCAGCGGGAAGTACTGGGGACGGAAGATGCTGGAAAGGGCGCGGGCGCCAAGGAGAAGGGTCTTGTTCATTTTCTCAGTCGGGCTACGGGGATATTCAGTTGTTCGCGATACTTGGAGACGGTGCGACGGGCAACGTCGTAGCCGCGCTTCTGTAGCTCCCGTGCGATGGCATCGTCGGAGAGGGGAGCATTGTGGTCTTCGTTGTCCACGATTTCCTGCACGGCAGCCTGGATGTTGCGCACGGAGACTTCATCGCCGCCCTGCAAGCGGGCAGCAGAGGTGAAGAACCAGCGCAGGGGATAGATGCCGAAGGGGGTCTGCACCCACTTGCTATTGCTGACGCGCGAGACGGTGGAGAGATGCAGTCCTGTTCGCTTGGCCACATCCTCGAGGGTCATGGGGCGTAGCAGTGTCTCGTCGCCGCTCTCGAAGAAGTGGTGCTGCATCTTCATGATGGCTTGCATGGTGGTGGCGAGCGTCTGGCGACGCTGGCGCAGGGCATCGATGAAACCTTGTGCCTTGTCCACACGGTCGCGCAGGTAGGTGATGCCGTCGCGTTCAGAGCGCGAGAGGTCCTTGGGGTCGCGACCCTCGTAGCTGCTGAGGAAGTCGACATCGTCCTGGTTGACGTGCAGGGGTGGCAGGTGGCCGTCGTTCAGGGTGAGGGTGAGGCTGCCGTCGGTGTCGGTGTCCACGATGAAGTCGGGTGTTATCTGCTGGATATTGCGCCCAATGGCTTCGCCCATGGAGCTGCCGGGGCGTGGATTCAGTCGATGTACCTCGCGCTTGAGGCGGCTGACGTCGGCATCGCTGAGGCGCATGGCACGCTGGATGCGGTCCCAGCGCTTGAGCATCAGGTTGTCGAAGTGGTTCTGCAGCAGCAAGAGCAGTTGCTGCTTGACGGGGGACTGGTGGTCGGGGGCATGCTGCACCTGCAGGATGAGGCATTCCTGGAGGTTGCGTGCTCCGATGCCCGAAGGCTCGAAGTTCTGCAGGATGCCCAGCAGGTGCTCCAGTTCCTCGGGCGAGGTGGATATGTTGTGGTAGACTTCCAGCTCGTCCTGCAACTGCTGGAGGGAGATGTGCAGGAGTCCGTCGTCGTCGAGTGAGCCGATGAGGTAGCGCAGGATTTCCTCCTCGTGCTGGGTGAGATGGAAGAATCCTATTTGTTCTTCCAGCTGGTCGTAGAACGATTGTGTCTCCTGGGTGAAGGATTCGCCAACGCTGGAACGCTCCGAGGGGAGGTTGTCTGGCACGTCGTCAGGACTGCTGTAGTCGGCTGCGTAGTCCGAGCTCGCAGAGAGTTCTGAGGCGTCGGAGTAACTGGAATCGTCAGCGTAGTTGGAATCGTCAGCGTAGTCTGAGCCTACGGTCGCATCCACGCCGTCGGAATAGTCGGAGTTGTCCGTGCGGTCGGCTTCCAGCGATACGTTCTCCTGGAGCTCACGGTCTACACGCTCGTAGAGGGCTTCGGCGGGCATTTCCACCAACTCGCTGACGAGCAGCTGCTGGGGATTCAGAGCTTGGATCTGCGACTGCAGTTGTATGTTGACTTGGGAGGAAGACACGGAGAGTATGGTTAAAAATGAAAGAATTTAAAAATTAAAAAAAAAAATTAAAGAATATAGGAATTAAAGAATTAAAGCGTTTATGATTTGGGATTTGCAATTATCAGAATCGCCAGTAGACCTGTAGGTCGGCAGTGTGGTAGCGGGTGTCGGCAGCGTTCTTGTTGACGTGGAATGCGTAGTTGGCCTGGAACATCAGGTTGGTGTAGAGCGAGTGCTGCACGGAGAGTCCGTACTGGCTGTGGGCTCCGTCCCAGCTCTTGGCTGTTCTCAGGACGTCGTAGTGGGCATAGATGCGAGTGCGGTGGAAGGTGGGTGATCCGAGTGTGACGTACCAGGCATCGGCTTTCGCTCCGGCGTTGTCCACGGCAAACTCCGTGCGCAGGTTCCAATCCTTGTTATAGTTCAGCCCCACGCTGTAGCGCCGGCGCTCGAGGGTCTGGTTGTTGGCATTGACATAGTTGCCTGTCCACCCGAAGACGCCTATCTGCAGTTCCTTAACTGGCGAGAGGATGAGACCTCCGATGAGGTCCTTGCGCGAGTTCTTGTCGGCATGGTTGATGCCCTGACCGCTGTAGACGCCAGCCTGGTAGTGGAGCCAGCGGTGACCGTCGCTGCCTCCAGGCAGGAGGTCGCCCTGAAACTGCAGACCGAAGTCGCGACCGTTGGAGGCATGTTCGCCGGTGAGGTCGTTGAAGCCTGCCAGACGGTCAGCCAACTGGGAGTAGCTGCCTCCACCTATGAGCCAGGGGTGCATGGGGTTCTCGAAGGTGAAGCAGCGCTTGAACTGTCCGAACTTCACCCGGAACTCCTTCCAGTGCTGCCACTCTGCCCAGGCGTCGACGATGCGTGGACCATTGACACCGCTGGTATTGCCGTTGACCTGCATCTGCAGCTTGAAGGCGAAGTCGCCCAAACGCGTATCCACGTACAGGCGTACGATTCGCAGACCCATGTCTGCCTTGACGTTGGCATCGTCGCTAGTGGTGCCGTTGATTCTGCCGATGACGTATCCGCCGAAGGTCGTGTTCTGCTTCAGCTGATCGACAATGGTCGCTCCCCCCTTTTCCTGAGCGAAGAGAGGAAGAACGGCCGAGGCGAGCAGGAGGATGAGGACGTGGCGAAGATGACTGCGCATTGTTCAGGAGTTAACAGATTTCACTCTACACCCTTTCCAGATGAAATAGGCACCAAACAGGATGAAGGGGACGGAGAGCAGCTGACCCATGTTGAAGAGCATACCGTTCTCGAAGCTGACCTGCACCTCCTTGGTGTACTCGATGAAGAAGCGGAAGGTGAAGATGAGGAAGATACAGAGTCCGAAGAAGAATCCCGTGCCCACGCGCTCCGGGCGGTGGCGATAGAACCACCATCCGATGAAGAAGAAGAGCAGGTAGGCCAGCGCTTCGTAGAGCTGTCCGGGGTGGCGTGGCAGCTGGTCCACGCGCTCGAAGATGAATGCCCAGGGCACATCGGTGGGTTTGCCGATGATCTCGGAGTTCATCAGGTTGCCCAGTCGGATGGCTGCAGCGCAGATGGGGGTGACGATGGCGATGTTGTCCAGCGCCGTGAGGAAGGGTACCTTGGTGCGGCGGCTGTAGAGCCAGAGGGCGACGATGAACATCAGCGTTCCGCCGTGGCTGGCCAGTCCCGTGTAGCCCGTGAAGTGCCAGGCGCCGTCGGCTCCCTGCTTGAAAGGCAGGATCATCTCTATGGCGTGGGACCAGGAGCTGAGGAAGTACTCAGGCTCGTAGAAGATGCAGTGCCCCAGGCGGGCACCTATCAAGATACCGAGGAAGGAGTAGAGGAACAGCGGGTCGAACTTCTCGTCGGGAATCTGCTGCTCCTTGAACAGACGTTGCTCCAGGAGGAAGACCGAGAGCAGACCGATGCACCAGCACAACGAGTACCAACGGATGCCGAAAGAGCCGATGGAGAACGCGAAGACGTCGGGGTTCCAGTGGATGAAAAGGAGCCCCCTCCCAACCTCCCCCAAGGGGGAGGAAGCTAATTGTGACAATAATGGAATGAGAAGTGACATATTGGTTTTATTTACTGCCTACCTATTCCCCTCCCCCTTGGGGGAGGTCGGGAAGGGGCTACACATTAAATCTGAAGTGCATGATGTCGCCGTCCTGTACGACGTAGTCCTTGCCTTCGACGCCCATCTTGCCAGCCTCGCGGACGGCAGCCTCGGAGCCGTAGTGGATGTAGTCGTCGTACTTGATGACCTCAGCACGGATGAATCCTTTCTCGAAGTCGGTGTGGATGACACCGGCGCACTGGGGAGCCTTCCAGCCTCGACGGAACGTCCAGGCCTTCACCTCCATCTCGCCGGCGGTGATGAAGGTCTGCAGTCCGAGCAGGGAGTAGATGGCCTTGATGAGGCGGTCGCATCCGCTTTCGCTGAGCCCCATGTCCTCGAGGAACATCTGTTTCTCCTCGTAGCTCTCCAGCTCGGCGATATCGGCCTCGGTCTGTGCGCTGATGATGAGCAGGGCGGCCTGCTCGTCTTTCGTGGCTTCACGCACGGCATCGACGTAGGCGTTGCCGTTGGCAGCCGAGGCATCATCAACGTTGCAGACGTAGAGCACGGGTTTGGTGGTCAGGAGGAAGAGGTTCTTGGCGGCAGCCAGCTCATCCTCGGTCTCGAAGGTCACGGTGCGTGCGCTGCGCCCCTCGACGAGGGCAGCCTTGTAGGCTTCGAGCACGCCGAGTTCCACCTTCGCCTGCTTGTCGCCTCCCACGCGTGCCTGCTTCTCCACGCGCTGCATGCGGCTCTCTATGGTCTCGAGGTCCTTCAGCTGCAGCTCCGTGTCGATGATTTCCTTGTCGCGAACGGGATTGACGCTACCGTCGACATGCACGATGTTGGGGTCGTCGAAGCAGCGGAGTACGTGGATGATGGCATCGCACTCGCGGATGTTGCCCAGGAACTGGTTGCCCAGTCCCTCGCCCTTGGAGGCTCCTTTGACCAGTCCTGCGATGTCCACGATTTCGCACGTGGCAGGAACGATGCGGCCGGGGTGTACGAGCTCGGCCAGTTTATTCAGTCGCTCGTCCGGGACGGTGATTTGTCCCATCTGGGCGTCGATGGTGCAGAAGGGGAAATTCGCTGCCTGCGCCTTGGCGCTCGACAGACAGTTGAAGAGGGTGCTCTTGCCCACGTTGGGCAGACCTACAATGCCAGCTTTCAATGCCATAGTGTTTCTTTTAACGTTTTACTGGGTGCAAAGTTACGCATAAAAAGCGAGAAAGCCTCCATCGCCGGGGCTTTTAATACTTTTTAGGTCTACTTTGGAGTGGATTTCTGCTCAGAAAGCCACTTCTTCGCCCTGTTCCCACGCTCCATCAGCCTTTAATCCGAAGGAAATGTCCTCGGATTCTGCCACTTCGTCGAAGAAGTTGCCTGAGTAGGTGGTGATGGCATTTCTGCGCACGGGCACGCCCTCGAACACGCGTTCCTTAATAGTGTTGCCGCTGGCGTCGAGGGCGGTGATGGTCATCTTCAGGGTGCCGGTCTCGTCGTGTGGAATGGTGTAGACCTCGAACTGCTGCTGTCCTGCGGCCACGTCCAGCTTCACGGTCTGCTTGCTGTTGACCGAACCGTAGGAGGTGAGGGCGCTGAGGGTGCTGCTGCCGCCGGTGTAGTAGAACTTCATCTGCTTGACTTCCTCGGGGAAGGCGTCGTCGGTCAGCGTGAAGCGTATTTTTGCCACCACGCGTTTGAGCACCACATCGTGCGTAGCCTTCTGGTCTGTGACTTCCAGTTCCTGGCAGTGGAGGAAGGTGTCCGTCACGCGGTTGTCCTTGAAGGATATCTTTTCCAGCGAGCTGACGGTGCAGGCACCATCGCCGCTGTAGCCGATGATGGCCACGGTGTACTTACCCTGCGGCAGCGAGAAGGCGGCTGTGCCGAAGTCCTTGTCGCCCTGCTTCTGCGCCACGGAGCGCAGCTTGGTCTCGCCTTCGTAGACGACGAAGGTCAGGCGAGTGCAGAGTTCGGTGATATCCTGTTCGGAGCGTGTGCCGGGATTCAGGGAGGCGGAGGTGCCGTCGTCGAACGGAATAATCTGGAAGCCTGTGACTTTCAGCACGCAGTTGGCATCCTCTTCCTCAATGGCAGGCTCGCCCACGTAGGGTGCTTCGCAACCGAGAAGCAGCAGGCAGCAGGTGAGCCACGTAAGAAGTCTGGGTTTCATGGGATGAAGTTTTAAATTGTCGAATTGTTGAATTGTCGAGATGTCGAAATACCGAGATGTCGAAATATCGAAATGCCGGCCTTGCGAGATTATGAAAAGTGGGAAGCGGAAGCCTGTCAGCGGCTTCGCACTTCCCACTCTTTAGTTCACAGGAGCTTATTCTGTGGCGCTCTTCGCAGCCTCCATTGATTCTGCATCAGGCAGCATGACCACGCAGACGCGGTTGTTGTTGTCGCTGATGGTGCGAGCCAGCTGCTTGACGTTGGAGGGTGTGATGGCACGTACGATGTCCTCGTAGTCCTCGGCAGAGTCGTAGCCGCGGAAGGCGATTCCCTGGATGCGGTCCATCCACCAGCGGTTCTCGCGCTGGTTCTGGTTGTAGGTCTTCAGGAGGTATTCCTTAGCCTTGTTGACGCTCTCCTCGCTGACGCCGTTGGCAGCCACGCGGTCGAAGACGTCGAGGACGATCTTCATGCAGGTGTCGGTCATCTCGGGCTTCAGGGGGAATACAGCCTGGAGGACGTAGCGCGGACGGTCGTCGCTGCCACGGGTGATGAATCCGGCGCACTGGGTGCTGTAGGCTGCGCCGAGTTCCTCGCGGATCTTCTTGAGGTAGATTTCGCCGAGGCAGGTGCTGAGGACGTCGATCAGCACTTCGTTGCGCACGGTCTTCTCGATGTCGCCCGTCCAGGCGTAGACGGCGAAGCTCTGCGGCGTCTGCATCTTCTTCTCGAAGATGTTGTCGCGCACGCCGGTGACGAAGTTCAGGTGGGGATCCACGGGCGTGTCGTCGCGCTTCTTGGCCTTCGGCAGGGTGGCTAGGTACTGCTGGATATGGAATCGCATCAGGGCCTCGTCGATGTTGCCGATGAAGAGGAAGGTGAAGTCGGAGGCATCGCCGAAGCGGTCGGCGTACATCTCCTGGATGCGGTCGTAGTTGATGAGGTCCACCTCAGACTCGGTCAGCGGAGTGATGCGGGGATTGTGGTTGTACAACGTAGCCTGGATGCTGTCGCTGATGCTGGACATGGGGTTCAGGGCCTTGTTGCGCAGGGTTTCCTTCATCTGTTCCTTGTAGGCTCCGAAGGCGTCCATATCCTTCTCGCGTGGCTGGAAGTGGAGGTAGATGAGTTCGAACAGGGTGCCGATGTCCTTGCGTGAGCAGCGACCGTTGAGTTCTTCCGTGCGGAGGTCAGCGCCGAAGCTCACTCCCACGTTGCGACCAGCCAGAGCCTTGGAGAGTTCCGTCCGGGTGAAGTCGCCCAGCTTGCTGAGTGTCATCACGTCGTCCCATGCAGCGAGGTCTATGCGCTCGCTGTCGGGGTAGCGTCCCAGTCCGCCCTTGCTCCAGGCGGTCATCAGGATTTCATCGTCCTTGAAGTCCGTGGGTTTCAGGATGACGCGTGCACCGTTGGAGAGTGTCAGGATCTTGGATCCGCAGGGACCTTCCTGCTCCTTGACGATCTCTCCGGGTTTCTTCAGCTGCTCTGCAGGCACCAGGGGACCAGTCTTCACGTTGTCCACCCAAGCCTCGAGCTGCATGCCCTGTGCGGCGTGGATGGCACCCAGGAGCTGCTGCTCGGTGGGGATTTCCAGACCTTCCTTCTCAGGATTCAGCGTGAGCACAACGAGGTTGGAGTCCGTGCGGGAGATGACTTCCTTCAGGTATTCGTTGTATCCCTGCACGGGCAGCTGGGGCAGGAGCTGGCTTACGAGCTGGTACTCCACTTCGATGCCGGGGATGGCTTCGTTGTCGAGGAACGAGCGGTAGTATTCGTGGGCCAGGTTGATGCTCTGCTGCTTGTCGCGGTTGTTGTAGAGCTGCTCCATGCGCGAGGTGATGTCCGAGACCATGCGTCCGGCTTCGCCTTCGGTGATGCCGTACTGCTGAGCGCGGTAGATCTCAGCCATCACAGCCTGTACGGCTTCCTCCAAGCGTCCTTCCTTCGGTGCTATCTGGATATTCACGGATTCCGTGACTTTGCTGGAGAGCAGGAATTCGCCGTCTTCGATGCTGGCACCCTTGAAGGGGCACTCGGGTTTCAGCGACAGTTCGGCCAGACGCTGGTTCAGCGCACGCAGTGCAACGGACTTGATGCGGTTCTCGAGGTAGGTGCCGAGGCGGTTGTTCAGGCTGTCCGGCGTGGCGGGGTGCTTCATGGAGATCATGACCACCTGCGTGGTGACCTCGGGATCCTTGTCGCTGACCACGATGGCCTCGCTGTTGTCGGGCACGGAGTAGTACTCGCGCTTGGCCACGGGCTGGCTGACGGTGATGGGGCCGAAGAGGTTCTTGATCTTGCCTTCCACCTGGTCCACGTCGATGTCGCCGACGACGATGATGCCCTGCAGGTCAGGACGATACCACTTATGATAGTAGGCGCGCAGCGTGTCGTAGGGGAACTCGTCGACCACGGACATCAGACCGATGGGGAAACGGCGACCGAAGCGACCGGGCATCAGCTTCTCCAGGTTGCGGACCAGGATGCGGGTGAAGCCCGTGTTGCGCATGCGCCATTCCTGATGGATGACTCCGCGCTCCTTGTCGATTTCCTTGCCGTCCAGCGTCAGGTCGTGGCTCCAGTCGTGCAGGATGAGCAGGCAGGAGTCGATGGCTCCCTCGCGCGCGGGTACATTATCAATATTGTAAACGGTCTCTTCCACCGAGGTGAAGGCGTTCAGCTGTGCGCCGAACTTCACGCCGATGCTCTCGAGGTACTCGATGAGGGTGCTGTCGGGGAAGTGCTTGGTGCCGTTGAAGCACATGTGCTCCAGGAAGTGTGCCAGACCGCGCTGGCTCTCTTCTTCCTGAATGGAACCCACCTTCTGTGCGATGTAGAAGAAGGCCTGGTCCTTCGGTTCCTCGTTGTGGCGGAGGTAGTACGTCAGTCCGTTGTCGAGGCGGCCGATGCGCACTTTCTGGTCCACGGGCAGCGGCTGCATCATCATCTGGCGCTGCATCTCTTCCATCTGTTCGGGCGTCTGGGCGGCAGCGGGTACCGAGGCCAGAACCAGCAGCGAAAGAGCAAAAAGTTTACTGAGTTTCATAATTGCTGTTTTTGTTTTTATTTTGATAGAGGTTTTTTGGATTTCTGTCCATTAATAGCAGCGGGGTCTTCAATGTGACCCTGGCACGGGGATATTCTCGATGAGGTTGCCCAGGAATTGCGCGCGGCTCTGCAGCCACCAGCGCATCTGCAGGAGGTCCTTGCGGAAGTTGGCTTTCGCTACTGGCCACCGCTGCGACTCGCGATCCATGGCACCCTGGCGCAGTCCTTCGGCATAGCGCTCCACCTCCTGCCAGGGGCGGCTGACGATGCTGTCGGCGTACTGACGCCACGTCTGCTTGTAGAGTTCCACGAACTCCTGCGTGCCGAAGAGGTCGGTGAAGAATCGAGGCATATCCGGGTAGTTGCCGTTGCGGCGAACGGGATTCGAGCCCATCACCGTCTCCTTGTAATTGTCGAAATAGCCGTGGCCATGGTACATGTCGGACCAGTCGAAGTCATAGCCGGCGTCGAAGTCCCACAGCGGACCCATCACCCACTTGCCGTCGCCGTCCTTGTGGATGAACACGCTGCGCGGAGCGTCGATCTCCACGTTGTACACCATCTCCTGAATAATAAGGTAGCGGGCCAGGCTCTCCATGTCCAGCAGCTGCGATGCCCAGGTGTAGTCCTGCCACATGATGGCCGTCTCCAGCTCGGCAAAGACGTTGCGGATGCTGTCGCGCCGCTGGGGCGTGAGGTTCTCTTCTTCGGGGTATTTCACCACCGCCGGCATCCTGTAGCCGCTGGTCCAGAAGCTGCGCTCCGATGCCGACCCTCCGCGGGGTCCGTCGTCCACGTCCAGTGAGATCAGGATACCGCGGTCGTCGCTGACTGCCACACGGTTCTCGCCCTGCTGCACCTGTTCCGTCAGCTGGTAGACGCCCAGGTACTCGCCGTCCATGAGCAGTTCCACGTAGCGCGTATGGTTCGTGTAGGGCATACCCATCATGCGTCCCAGCTCGAAGGCGTAGGTGTTCATCATGTCCGTCAGGTCGCGGTAGTTCGCCAGCAGCACCCAGCTCTTGGCCTTGTCCATGCCCAGCACCTTCTGTTTCTTCTCGAACTTGATGCGGTAGGGCTTCTTGTCGTACCAGTCCCAGGTGCTGTTGCCACGTCCGCGGATGCCGGCTCGCTGCCAGCGCGAGGAGTAGCTGTCGGCACCGTTGATGCCCACGTAGCAGGGCACATACTCCTCCTTGGAGTGTACGCCCCGTCCGTCCTGAGTGTAAACAAAGAGTTGGAAAACCTGGTACTTGTTCTTCTCCTCGGCTTCGAGCACCTGTTCGAAGTCGATGCTGTCCACGCTACTGATAGCCAACGGCACGGCGAAACCGTCGTGCATCTCTGCCCGCAGCACCTTCTGTGCGTCGGTCACGCGCATCTCCTCGACGCTGTCGACCATCACGGGCAATGTCCATGGTGTGTCGAATGCCTTCTGGTGCACCCGCATCCATTCTTGTGCCACCGCAGCAGTGCCCGAGAGCAGTGCCAGCAGTGCACCCGTCAGTAATCGCTTTTTCATTTATACAAAAACGCTTTTGCGGGTGCAAAGTTACAAATAATCCTCGATACCATGCACATGACGGCTGATTTTTCAGCCCTCATCCCGAAAAATAACCCAATTTCCACTCCTAATTCTACCAAACCGCCTCATTCCGAGCACCAAAACACACCATCTTCCCCACACGTCCGCACTAAATCGCCCACACGTCCGTACGAATTTGGTTACACGTCCGTACGTGTGCGTACCCCCGTACCTTATTAAATAATGCAGCCTGCTACATCCGCCTATGCAGCCTGCTGCATCCGCCCCTCCAGCCTGCTGCATCCGCCCCTCCAGCCTGCTCCTCAGAACCTTCATTCCCCTTCTCGGAACATTCTGCAAACAACAATTTTCCGAAAACACCAAACACCTCACGATTTTCGCACTTAACCCGCTGATTAATAACCAACTATCGATTTCCAACACCTCACGAACACCTCACAACACCTCACGAACACCTCACGCTCCTCAATAATATAATAAGGTGAACGTTGTCATACCGCGAAAACGTGAGGTGTTCGTGAGGTGTTGTGAGGTGTTCGTGAAGTGTCCGTTTTTCGTACATCGTTGATTTCCAGCGAACTAACCACGAAAAGCGTGAGGTGTTTGGTGTTTGCGGAAAATTCTCGCGAAACACACCCGTTTTTTTGCAAAAAAAAGCCACATAAATAGGGGGAAAAATTTGGAGATTTCAAAAATTCTTCGTACCTTTGCACCCAGATTGGTGATACAACCAGTCCTTGACCTTTGAAACACTTTAAATACTTTAAATACTATGGAAAATACTATTCCCATGGGCGCTGGCCTGAAGCAGGTACAGCCCGTACAAGCAACTGAAGAGAGCATGGAACAGACCATGCAGAACAAGAGTGCAGTCAACAACGTTGACAGCGTAACCACCTATGCCGAAGGCGAAGACGCCAACGACATGCTCATCCTCAAGGAGTTCCTCCACGAGAACTATGAGTTCCGCAACAACGAACTCAGCGGAAAGATGGAGTTCCGACCCCGCGGAGATGATGACATCCCCTTCCGACCCCTCACCCGGGAGGCCGAGAACTCCATCATCCTGCGAGTATGCCTCGAACTCGAGGACGTCAGGGCACCCAAGACCAACGTCCGGCTCATCATCCACTCCGAGGAGACGCCTGAGTACGACCCCATCCGGGAGTACCTCATGGGACTGCCCAAGTGGGACGGACAGAACCGAGTGGCAGAACTCTTCGGACGACTGCCCGGCATCACCAGCGAGCAGATACTGCAATGCAGCATCTGGTTCCGCTCCGCGGTAGCTCACTGGCTGAAAATGGATGAGATCCACGGCAACGAGACCGTGCCCACACTCATTGGAGACCAGGGATGTGGCAAGACCGTATTCTGCCGGCGACTGCTGCCTACCCAATTCCAGCAGTTCTTCCTGGACCACATGAACTTCTCCAACAAGTTCGACAAGGACATGGCACTCTCCAACAACCTCATCGTGGCGCTCGATGAACTGGATCAGTACACCGTAAACCAGCAGGCACAGCTGAAGCAGGCACTATCCAAGAATGCCGTCAACGGCCGACCCATCTTCGGCACCACCCAGCAGGACCGCCATCGGTTCGCATCCTTCATCGCCACCACCAACAACCCCCACCCCCTGAACGACCCCACCGGCAGCCGACGCTATGTCTGCATCCGCATCGCCGAAGGAGCCATCATCGACAACGAGCTGCCCATCAACTACGAGCAGCTCTACGCCCAGCTCGTGGAGGAAGTCTGTGTGCAGAAGCTGCCCTACTGGTTCACGCCCGAGCAGACCCAGAACATCCAGGATGCCAACATCCCCTTCCAGCGAGAGACCGATGTCGACGAGATGGTCAACGTCTGCTTCCGACTACCCCGAAAGGGAGAAGTAGCACGCGAGTACACCATGCCCGAGATCATCGCCATCATGACCCGCGAGTACCCCCTGCTGCAGGTCACCCACAGCCTGAAGATCAAGATCGGAGCAGCACTCAAGCGACGTGGATTCCAGCACAGCTCCCACAACTACGGCTCCTCCTACCTCCTGGTTCCCAGGAAGAAGGCAGACAAGACAACAACTTCCATCTAATTAACCTTTAACCCCAAACAACCAGGGAGGGATGAAACACTCATCCCTCCTTTTTTTATGTCCTCACATTACCCTTTGAGCCGATGCCGCCTGTTCCCCTATAGCCATGTTGGAGTGTTAAATACTTTAAGAAGTGTGAATTTATTTGGGCGAAAGTACGATTTATACATATCTTTGCAACGCAAAATCATAAGTAGTTTTTAATTATACCACGTTGTTATGAGCAGCATTGTCGCTAATAATCAAGGAGTTCGTGTGGAAGTCTCAGTCTTTGTCTATTTAGATAAAGACCATCCAGATAAGGATGTATGGGTGGCTTATTGTCCGGAATTGGATCTTGTGGGAAGCGACTACGGTGAAGAGGCAGCCAAAAAATCCTTCGAGATTGTGATGAAAGATTATTTGGACTACACCTTGGAACAAGGCACTCTGGAGGAGGATTTGCTTTCTCATGGGTGGCATAGATCCCAGGACGGAAGGATTGTAGAGCCTTCCTATCTATCTATGGTAGAAGCCGGTAAACTGGATAGTGTGGTATCCAAAGATTCATATTCCAAATATTCTGTTCCCATGCCATTATGAACACAGTCAAGCTGTCCAATGTTTCACTTGCTATCTTTCGGAAATTTCTGTTTGATGTTGGCTGTACAAGAGTGGCAACAAGTAAAGGACGTGGAGGCCATGAGAAATGGGTTAAGGAGGGTCTTCTTCGCCCGATAACTCTTCCTACTCACGTAGATCCAGTCGCAGAGATTGTTATAAAAAGCAATCTTCGGACTTTGGGCTTGGACAGGAGCTTTTTTGAAGCTTGGCTTTTGAAGAATGGTTGATAGGGAATTCCCCTTCTTTTCTGTCCTCTCGGCTTTGCACAAGCACCGCGAGGATGTCGCACCTGTGAGGTCTTCGTGAGGTGTTGTGAGGTCTTTGTGAGGTGTTGAATTCTTGTATGGTTCTGATATTCATCGGATTGATGCCGAAAATCGTGAGGTGTTGGGTGTTTTTTGAAAATAGATATATTTTGGTGGGAGGCGAAAAAAGGAGGTGGGGCTGCGTTTTTTTGTTGCTTTCACGGAGTTTATTATTCCCAGATTCCATTCCAAGAGCCAAAATAATGTCGAGATTGCTGATTTTTTGTACTTTTAACGCCCAAGTGCATCAAGTTTCCGAAAAATGCTGTACCTTTGCCCTCGTAATTCATGTGAACGTTAAGATTATGGCTGCTTCGGTGCTCAATATAATAGAATATCTCGTCCTGTTGGTCGCAGCATTTGCTTCTCGCAGTAATATGACTGAGGCCGAAGCCTATCGCTATCTTAGCCGATTTGGTGCCTTGGCTTTGTGCGAAAAGCACTATGGCATCATGCACACCCTCTCGCTCGAAGAGAATATTCAGACCTTGCAAACCTATTGCCAAAGGAAAGCTGCGGAATACGAGAGCAGAACAGGTTTGCTCGATATGCCGAGTGAAGTTTAGACATAGTTAAAGGAGGTACGATATGAAACTTCCAGATGACTCACAGGCAGAATTCCAGAACATGAAAGAGGAAACTGTGAAGGACCTCATCGCACGCCTTATGGACGAGCGCGGTCTCACGATGGTCGAAGCTTTCGATGCCGTTTACACCTCTCGCCTCTTTGAGAAACTGAGTAATCCCAAGACAGGCCTTTTCTTTCAAAGTTCCGGCTATGTCTATAGTTTCCTCGACAGCGAACTGAAGGCTGGGCATGTGGAAGAGGATAAATCTACTGTTGTCAGCACTGCGAAGTCTGACAACATTGCGAAGTCTGACTAAACGCCATGGTAAGGTTTCCCCTCCTTTTTTATGTCCTCGCGGCAATGCTCAATCGCCGCGAGGATGTCGGATTGTTAAACGAAAGTACCAGCAAGGGACGTCGAGATAGGCTGCTGCTATATGATAGTTGTCCGAAAAATAGGAATTTACTTGGTCGAAAAATAACCTAATGCCACTGCCAAAATGCCTAATCCCACACTACCAATTACATAGAGCGTGAACAAGATGAAGTTATTGGCCTGGAGCAGGGACAATCCTTCCTTTGAGAACGTTGAGAATGTAGTGAAACCACCACAAAACCCAACCATGAGGAATAGGGAAAAAGATGGAGAAAAGTTCTGGAAACGGTTCGTCACTCCCCACAGGATTCCAATTAGAAGACAACCTACTACGTTTATGGCAAAAGTTCCCCATGGGAAGCCGTTCCCAACATGCCCCATGAGAAGTGATATTAGATAGCGACAGATTCCACCTATACCACTACCTATTCCAACAATGATTATATCTTTAACCATTTGCTAAATTCCGATTTATCTGTATCTGTTTCTAATCTGGCTGCTGGCCGTCATGGGCTTTCCAAGCACATTCGGTAATCTTCATGTCCGAGAAAATAGCCGTGAATGAGGACTCTTCTGGCGAACATGCATAGATGCCAAAGCTGATCTCATCGGCTCCGGCATACATGTGGCAGATGCGCATCTGACTGAACGCCTGGCCATCAGCAGAGCACTCGATGCAGTAGTCATCCTCGCGGCGGGAGAATCGGTACCACATCGTCTTCACATCGGCAGGGATAGCCGTCGTGGCCCAATCGGAATAGCCTTTGTTCGTCACCACGCTGCCCAGATGCTGGAATTCCTCGTTCTCGTATTCCACAGAACCTTTCAACCAGTTCTCGCTGTCAAGGTACATCACGATGCCACATTGGTCAAAGCGATGGTGACTACCCGTGAAGTCGGTCTTCACCACGAAGCTGAAGAACTTTTCGCGGGTCTTCATCTGAAGCACAGGCGCATTGTCGTTTTGGAAGTGATAGTACGTCCGCTGCCAGAGGTCGGTTTTCGGAGCGGTGGTGATGCGAATCGTATCACCTTTCACTTCAAACCCTGCAGGATTCCTTGTCCACTGGAGACTATCCAGATGAATGCGACCACTATCGGCAAGTGCCATTTTCACATTGTCGGTAAATTCCATGTTCGTTTTTTCCTGATTCTGCTGTCCGCAAGCGATGAGCATGAGACAGGCACCAAACACAATAAAAAATGAATTACGCATGGATACAAATTGCTTTTGATTGTTCGTCATTAATTCCCCATTCTGAAATCATCTACATTGTCGGTTGTCAGTTCCAATTCCTCAAAAG
>CACXXT010000004.1 GCA_902771725.1 uncultured Bacteroidales bacterium | reverse complement strand
TTTCAGCTCTGATAAACTATTCTTATGAATAAACAGATAGAGACTTGGATGGTATGTCCGTATTGTTTCCGTTAATCTGGACCATTCAGTTTCTGTGGCACATCTATTCCCTCCGGCATCCATATCAGGGTGGGGATGCGCAATAGCCTGAAACTTCTTTACGATTCCTGTCTCTTTCAATCTCTGGACATGAATTCCCGCAGCTGATTTGCCTATCTGCTTTTGGAGTTCCTTGACTATCATCTCCAGTTGTCCTATCTGATCTTCTTTCTCCTTGAGCAGTTTTCTGGTTGCATCATTTTTGGAAAGCGACTGCTGAAGGAGTTCTGTTTCACGTCTGGCAGCGTCCAGGTCATCTAAGGTCTTCCGGTAGGTGGCAAGTTGTTTTCTTCTCTCTGCACTTTTCTTATGTGAATATCGCATAAACTGCAAACCAACGATGATCATCACCGCCAGAAGCATCACTAAGGCGAACCTGAATGTGTTTGCTCTGTGGCTTTCCCGTTGCGCCAGTTGCTGTTGAAGGCTGTAATCATACATACCTTTAGCGAGGTCTACGGACTGTATATGAGTCCTCATCAAATATCTTGCCAATGCATCTTCGTAGAGCCTGGCATATTTGAAGATGGAATCTGGTTCATGCCTTTGCTGAAACAATATCAATAAGCCTCGATAAGCATCTACTAAGTTGGCCTTGAAACGCTGCAGTCGCCGGAATTGGATCTCTGCGGAATCCATCCTGTTAACTCCGAGATAATACAGACCCTTACGAAAGTAGTATATTTCTCTTGTAGGTGCTATATTGCCCTGCTCATCGAAGAGTCCGGATTCCTGCTCGAAGACTTGTATCATTGCCCTTGCACTATCCAGTTGCTGCTTCTCCACGGCAAGTCTGATAGCCATGGAATAGACCTGTGCGGCCTCGGCCTTTAATCCTCTCTGGAGATAAAGCCGACGGACGTTCGCTATATTGCGATAGATAGCGGCAGTGTCGCGAAGGGCAAGGAAAGCATCATTCCTCAATAAGAGCCCCCTTATATAACTTAAAGTGTCACCAGCCTGTAAGGCGAAGTTGCAATATTGTTCACTTGCATCCAGCTGTTTTTCTGGCATATACTGCCGGAAATACACATCTGCCATCTGCCCATATACTCGGAAGAGGGTGGCGAAGTCGCAGTCGGCGGCGGTGGTGTCGGCTGAGGCAATGGCATCCTCCCACGTGAGCAGGGCTATGGGGGCGTCGTGGAGGTCGCGATAGACGCAGCCCAGGGCGTAGTGGGCGCGCAGGCGGTCGTTGGCGGTAATCCAGAAGCGGAGCGGGTGGTCGAAATACGATGTCACCTCCTTCAGCGTGGAGTCGGAGGTGAAAGGTACGTAGTTGCGGTTCTGCACGAGGGCAGAGTCCAGCGCCGTCCGCATCTGCGCCGTCCTCCGCATCTCATGGTGCACGCCAAAGGCGACTGCGCAGCACGCAATCACAGCAACGATTCCTATGGTCAGACCTCTTTTCATCGTCTTTTCGACTGCAAAGATACATCTTAACTCTTGAATTCGCTAAAGATTCCCCCTTTTTCTTATCCTCACCCACCCTTTTTTTCCACAAATTCCCCTTGCAGCTGATACTACAACCGAGCGGTTCACCTTCTTTTAACGCATAAAGCCCTCCAGCCGTATTGACTACAGGTTATGTCGTGTGCACCTGACATCTGAAGAAATGTTAAAACTACGACTGGCTGTATCGGCCTCCACGGCCTGTCGTATCTGCCTTCACGGCCTGTCGTATCTGCCTCTGCAGCCAGTCGTCTGGAATAACACTCTAAGGCAATCCTGTTTGATCATTCTTTCATTCTTCATTCTTTCATTTTTCACTTTTCACTTTTCATTCTTCCTTCTTGTTTCCGGCTGCAAAGATACAACAAAAAGGCTCCTTTGTCAATAGCTTTTGCAGGAATGTTCGTTCTACGCTGATTATCAACCAACTAACGTCATTCTTTTTTCGGAGGGGGATGGATAGATGGCGATGGTGCGGCTTTGCAGGGGAGCAAACAACGCGACATCCACGTGTTCCACTGTGGCATATGCCATCCTGAAATCCAGCCCCGCCTCCCTGACGGCAACCTTCAGCGATAACGTCTCTATAATCTCCTGCAGTTTCATGCTACTCTCAGGTCCTAACAGAGGGCTTGCCCCCCCCTATGGGCCCCCTTACAGGGGGGCCTAAGGGGTGGGGCACACGCCCTCAAAGTCGGCGGGAAGGTCAAAAATGCCAAATCTTTTGCCGATTTTCTGCGTGATAGTCCATAAAGTCCGCATTTATCCTTCCCGATTCCCTAACCAGCCGCTGCGAAGTGGTAGGTCACCGGTCCGTCGTTCAAGTCCAATGACTCATACACGACTTATCTTAGGTGCAATTGGAATCATCTGCCAATCCAGACTTCGGGATTGAGCTTGGCGGTCTCCTTACGAAGCTGGAAATGGAGGACGTAGTTGCCCTGTCCGTTGTCGGCCACGGTGCCAAGGATGTCGCGTGCCTTTACCTTCTGCCCTCGGGTGACGATGGTAGAGGAGAGGTTGCAATAGACGGAGATATAGGAACCGTGGCGGACGAGTACGTTCTTCAGCGAACCGAGCTGGAAGACGGCAGAGACTTCGCCATCAAAGATGGCACGTGCACGAGCCCCGGACTGCCCCATGTAGTTGGTACCCTTGTTGTCGAGGGTGACGCCGGCCGTGACCTGGGTAAGCCCGAAGCGGCGGGCAATGCGATAGGGTCCAGTGATAGGCACGGGCAGACGCCCTTTGTTCTGCTCCAGATTGCCATTAAGCTTCTGATCCTCGGCAGTCAGCCATTTGGCGGGAGGCGGTGTTTTCTTTCCTGCGGCCGTACCTTTTCCTCCTTTGTCCTTAGTATTTGATTTGGCGTTTTTCTTGGCCTTGGCCAGCTCCGCTTCGCGCTTGCGCCTGGCCTCTGCCTCGGCCCGCTTGCGTGCCTGCTCCAGTTCGTAGGCCACGAGTTCATCGATTTTCTTGGTCAGGGCGTTCAGCTGTTTCTGCTGCTCTGCCACTTGTTTCTCTATCTCCTTCTGCTTCTTCTGGAGCTGTGCCACATTGGCCTTGACGACGGAGTGCTCAGCTGCCAGCTGTTTGCGCTGGCGTATGACCTCCTGCACGAGTTCGCTCATCTTCTGTTTGGCCGCCAAGAGCTCGTTCTGCTTATCTCGAGCGCGGTTCTGCTTGTCGATGAGCTGTATGCCGAGTGTCTTCTGCAGGGCCGCAAATTCCCGGGCATAGCGCATCCGTCGGTAGATTTGTGGGAAGGTCTCGGCAGAGAACATAAAGAGAAGAGGATTGCGCAAGGACTGGGAATTGCGCGCCTGCCGCAGGCTGGTGATATACTTATGCTTGCGGTCGTTGACCTGCAGTTCCAGCTCGCCCACTTCCTCTTCGAGTCGTTCGACATTGGCCTGGAGGGTGTCGATCTCGTTCTCCAGGCGGTGGATGTACTCCAGTCGGTTCTGGAGCTGGTCTTCGATGAAATCGGCCGTTTGTTCCTTCTTCACCGTCTGCTGACGGGTCTTCTGCAGTTCGTTCCTGGACTGCTGAATCCCACGTTCTATCTTGGCCTTCTGGCTCTTGAGGGCCTTGACTTTCTTACTGTCGGCAAGGGTGCCGGAATTGGCCGATATTAACAGTAAAACAAGGATTGCAAAAAACTTCGATTTCATCGGCTTCTAAGCTCAGTTTGGTGGATTTTTGATGGATTTTCGATGTGTTTCCGATGTGTACAGGTGTACTTTTGGTGAACTTTTTTTGTACATTTGGAACACTCTTTTAGGGATCTCCCTACATGTGGAGTCCCTTCAGCACTTCCTCGAGGGAGACCTGTGTGTACTTTCCGTCGGAGAGTGTGGTGGCGATATTTCCCATGGACTCGTCGACCTGCAGACGGGTGAATGTGAGTTCTGCCACATATTCCTTGGTCACGGAGATTGCCAGTCGCAAGGCCGCTGGAAACTGCTTGCCATCCAGCTGGCTCCATGACGAACAGTTACCGTCGAAGCGCAGTTTTCCGTTTCGGGCAATGAGGGTGGTCTGATAGACCAGCTTCTGGTCCTCATCCGTATAGAAGAGCAGACTGGCAGCCTCAGGTGCGTCCTTGGGTTCCAGCTTAGCCCTCAATCCGGAAGAGGATTGGAGGAAGTCGCTCTCGGAGGGCTCTGCGCTGCGCCCTGGCACGTAGAGCTCGTTCCAGAACAGGGCCTGGAAGGTGTTGAAGTCCACTCCAGCGCTCTTCAGCGAGGGTATGTCGCTCCAGGCGGACTTGAGGTAGCGCTTGTGGTAGCGATCCTGGATGAAGAGGTACTTGGGGGTCAGTTCCATGCGCCCGAGTTCCACCAGTCCCAGGGCCGTGATGGATAGCTGGATGATCTCGTCGCGCTTCATCTTGATGCTGCCTGAGGCGCTGAGGGAAGTGCCGTCGCCCATACGCAGTCCGATGCTCATCTTGCCGCGGATGCCTCGAGCAGTCTGGCGGTTCTCATTGATGCGGGCCACGACCGAGCTCTTCTTGCTCTTGCCGGACTTGGCAGCCTTATCTGACTTTTTGTTTTTGGCTGAATCATCGCCTTGCTGGGGTGTGACGGTGATGCCATGTTCGTCCACGGAAACCTGCGGCGACGCGGCTGTCGTGGTGTCTGTGTCCTTCTCGCGAGCGGCACGCTTGCTGGAGCGGCAGGCCGAGAAGGTGATGGCCATAGCCATGAGAGCGACGGAGGTCAGGCGGAAGCAGTTTCTTGTTGTCATTTTGCGATGTATTTTTTGAGTTTTATCTTTCGGGGAAGCAGGGCCGTGAGTCCGCTGCCGCCGGCCTTCTGTGCCAGCTGCCAGAATCGGAGTGCCTGATCCGTGTTGCCGTTGCAGGCGGCGATGTCTCCGGCATGTTCGAAGACGACACCCGAGATGTCGGGGTCGGCGAGCAAGTCGGCATCCGCGGAGTCTGGCGGACAGACGCGGTCGATGTAGATCTGTGCCTCGCTGTAGCGCTTCTTCATAAACAGGATCCACGCGTAGGTGTCGAGGTAGGTCTTGTTGTCCGGCTGGAGGCGTATGGTGCGGTAGCTCATCTCCTCGGCGCGGTCGAGGTCGGTGTTCTGGAGCGAGAGGTAGTAGGCGTAGTTGTTCAGGCATTGTACGTTGTCGTCCTGATAGACGAGGCAGGAGTCGTATGCGGCATAGGCCTCGCGCTCCGAGCCCATCTCATGAAGTATGTCGCCCATGACGCTGTATAGGTCCGCCACCATCGCGGGTCGGCTGTCCTCGTTCTTCTGTACGATGCCGGCCCGGAAGGCCGCCAGCGCCTCGCGCTTCTTGTCCTGCTGATAGAGCGCCACTCCGAGGAAGTAGTGGCAGAGCAGCTCCTCGGGATGTGTCAGCACGGCTCGACGGCAGATGTTCTCGAGGTGTTCGAAGTCCTGGTGCTCGGCATAGTACTGGATGAGGTAGAACAGCGCCTGTGTGTTAGCCGGTTCGAGTTCGTTGACCCTGTCCATGACGGCCACGAAGGCGGAGTCGTTGGATTTGTCGTAGGTGGCGAGGTAGGCAGCTCGCAGCTGGAGCAAGGCGAGGTCCTGGGGGAAGGCTTCGTCGAGCCGTGCAAAGGTCTGCTCCACCCGCTGCCGCCCGAGGGAATCGTCCTTCATCTCGGAGGAGACGAGGTCGCGTAGGAGGGTGGCGCGGGTCTCGGACTCGGTCTTGGGCGCAAAGAGCAGGGAGTCGCGCGTGACCTGGAAGAGCGAGTCCTGTTCGGTCTGGCGGTAGAGTTCAAGCATGGACAGCTTCAGCCCGAGGTTGTCCGGCTCTGTGCGTCGCACCTCGTCGTAGACCTTCTCGGCCTCATCGATGCGTCCGGCAGTCAGCAGCTGGTCTCCGATGGCCAGTCGGTAGCTCATCTCGTGGGGGTACTCCTTGCAGAGCGCCTCGAGTTCTGCAAACGCCTCCTGTTCCTTCTCCATGGACTTGTAGAGGGCAAACTTGCGGTAGCTGACGCTGGCCATCTTGCCCTCCAGGAGTTCAATGCGGTCGAGGGTGTGGATGGCATCCGCCGGACGGTCCAGATTGGAATAGATGGTCACCAGCTGCGAAAGGACGTCGGTACGCTTGGGCTGCAGGGTAGCCAAGGTCTCTAACTGCGGCAGCGCATCGCCTGTGCGCCGTCGCTGCAAGTAGAACGAGGCGAGGGCTTCCTTGTAATAGGTGTTCTGCGGGTCGAGCTCTGCCGCCCGGACAAAGAGGCGCTCTGCCAGGGAGTCCTGCCGCAGCGCCAGCCTATAGAGTGCCAGGTCGTAGAGCACCTCGGGGGCATCGGGACAGATGTCATAGGCGTGGCAGAGCAGGTCGAAGGCGGCCGAGTGGTTCTCCACCAGCTTCTGGCGCGTGGCCTCCTGATAGATATAGTTCAGACGAGCCCGGTCGCTCGGTGAAAGCGAGGACAAGCGGGAGTGAACAACAGGAGTTGACGGACGGGCTTCGGGCGCTGTCTGCTGCGCAGTCCTCGAGGAATGGCAGCCGGCAAAGAGCACGACGAGCAGCATCGCTGCCACACAGCGACACGTACATTTGTTCAGGTATCCTACTTTCTTCACTTTCTATTTTGTGTGTTTTCTGATGAATAATGCTCCTTCTTACAGAGGGGGGAAGCCTCTCCCGGGCGGGTGTCCGGGAGAGGCAAGAGGCTTAGTCCTCGTCGAGGACGGCATCGTCGCCCCAGATATCCCAGTCATCGCCACTCTTGACGTCGCCGATGATGCCGTTCTGGGCGTTGTTGTCGATATCGAGGTTCTTGCTGGCTGCGATGGGCATGCACTGAGCGATGGTCACCATCGAGACTGCAGGTTGGATATATGTCTTTTTCATAATGCGATAAATATTTAAAAATTTAAAGTTTAAAAGAGAAAAGAGAAACTTTTCCTTTTTACATCATTTTTCTCTTTCTCTTTTTCTCTTTTACTTAACCATCACTTTCTTCCCGTTCACGATGTACAGACCCTGCTGGGCCTTGCTGACGCGACGTCCTGTGAGGTCATAGACGGCGGTCTTCTTCTGATTGTCAGCCTCGAGGCCGTTGACTCCGACTTGGCCGTTGAAGAAGAAGGTAACACCCTTGACACCAGCGCTGACGACGGGCACCTGGCTCATATCGATGTAAGCGCGATTGGCAGCGATGGAACATCCAGTGCCGCACAGCACAATCTTGCCTCCGGAGAGCAGGTACATCCCCTCGGCAACGTCGGTACCCGTCAGGGAACCGATGAGACCATTGTTGCTGCCGGCGGTGGCAACACTCTGCTTACCATAGGCGGCAAGCAGCTTGGTGGCGTCCTCATTGACCTGGAAGAGGTACGGCACTCCAGCTTCCAGCTCGCTGACTTCCTGCAGCGTGATGGAGGTGGGATCCACAGCCTTGTCCTTACCGGCAATGCTGTAGAACTTCACTCCTGCATAATCGTCGGCAGCGACATCATTTGGCAGGCAGATGGTTCCCCAACCGCCGGAGGTGACGGCGCGAGAGTAGCCGGGGGCGAAGGTATAGGCCTGGGTGAAGGAAGTGGCGTAGCCAGAATCTCCTATATTGCCAACAGCATAGTTCTTGAAGTTATTATTTTTAGAAGAGTATATAATCGAACGCTTATTATCACTATTCAGCCAAGAATTATTGGTAGCATCAATAGTCCACTTGTCGTCGTCCGAACGGGAGTTCTTTCTTGAGAGGGTAGTTCCTCCAGCGGTAAAACCGATATACTGGTTAAAGCCATCGCTGCCCTTTGCTTTATTGATCAGATAAGCATTAGCCCCGGAGGTCTCGATTTTCCAAGCAATATTATCGCTCATCGGGGTGATGACCTCGCCTTTGAAAATATCAACCTCAACTGCATCGAAACCACTGCTGCTGACACTGTTCTTAACAGCAAAATAGCTGCCATTGTATTCTGCCACCAATGCATAGTAGATCACACTGGGATCTTCGACAAGGAGCTTATAAGAAACGGCATCAGACCAATAGCTATCATTGCCTGCGAAAGTAGCGGTGATGACGACATCACCTGCCGCCTTAATGGTCACAGCACCAGTAGCTTCATCAACAGATGCGACATCCGGAGCACTGCTTGAATAGGTTACAACCAGATTATGAGGGTTGGTCAGCGTGGGGGCTGTGAAAGATTCACCAAGGTTTGCGGTGTAGGAGGCTGCTGCAAAAGCTAATTCGGGATCAGCTTTTACAGAAAGGACCTCTATCAAATCATCTGAATAAACCACCAGCTGCTGCGTGGTTCCGTGAATGGTGGGGAAGGTAGTAAGGTTGAGTATCGCACCTTTTGTCAGATGTTCGATTGTCTTGTCCCCATTCTGACGAAGGGCGATGCTTGTGCCATTTTGCTCAATGGTTGCAGATTTGTTCTCGAGAGCTGAGGTCACTGTCACCCCCTCTACCTTAATGAATTTTGAAAGGTAGGAGGTGAAGTTGGCCGTGAGATCTGCCAGTGTTACGACAACGGGACTGGGAGCTGTTCCTTCCGTGAAAGTAGCACCATTGATGGCTGTTATCTCGGGAAGACTCTGGAAAACAGTATATGTTACCTGTGCAACGCCATTTGTTGTATCACCTACCTTACGACCATTGCTTGCGGAGTAATATAAGATTGCACCGGTAGCATCTTCTATATAACAATAGGAACCATCGACATAGGTTACGACTGCATTCTGGAAATTAACGTAGTAAGAACCCGCTGCCTGCGTTGTCAATTCACCAAGAGTGTAAATAATATCTTTTTCGAAAGTCTCCGAGGCAATGGAACTTGCATTCTTTCCGTCTTCCACGGCAATGGCCTTGACTGTCGTTGTGTTAGTTATCTCGAATGGTTGTGTGTATCTTGTGGAAGATGTTGTAGGATTGCTACCATCAAGAGTATAGTAGATAGCAGCTCCTTCAGCTGCAGTAATGGTCACGGTCTTGGATGAGAAGAACGGATTCGCATCACCCGTGATGGTCGGTTCCTCTGAGTCATTTTCACCGGCTTCCACCAATTTATATAAACTCAAGGCACCTCCAGTACTTGTGGCATAGCACGCGAAACCATAAGTACCATTATTGCGTAGATTCTTATTAACCTCCGCTTTGTCGTTTGCTAAATTTACAAATTCATAAGTACTACTACCTGTCACAGTCCACCTTGAATTGTTCGTGACAGAAGCTTCTAACTTAGCCTTATTTGCAGCACCTGTGCTAGCTGCATATTTAGCCACGCTGGAATTATACAACGTGAAATACTTATCATTAGCAGAAATAGTCCAAATTAAATTAGCATCAGGATTGCTAATTACATCATCAGTGATTGTAACTTCCGAGTAGCTTAGACGGCTATTGGAGATGACAGCTTTCATGGCTTTTGTATTATACACCACCAAATAATCTCCAGCTGTTAATTCGCCAGAATACAGCTTGTAATCTTCTGCTTGCACTCCACTCACTGCTCCCATCAACAGACTGACGAACAGGAGTGATTTCAAATTAAGGGCGAGTGCTGCCCTTAGGAAATGTTGCATAATAATTAAATTTAGATAATAATTAAGTGATTAATGTTGTTTTTTTCGCCGCAAAATTATTGCTTTTCTTTGGTTTAAACAAAGAATGGAAGAGGAAAATCCTTTTTTGTGCAGTTTTTTTTGTGTGTTCAGAAGAAAAGAACTATCTTTGTGGAGATTTTTGAACTTAATGCTTATGAGAATCCGTAGAATTACCGCCCTTACACTCCTGTTGGGATTGTTCCCCGTGTACCCTTTGCAGGCGCAGGAAGAACCGTTGCTGACCATCGCCTGTCTGTCTGACTGCCACGCCGAACGTTCGCTCATCGACCAGGCAGACCTCAGCAAAATCAAGTTGCGCGGCTCGTTCGAGCAAACGCTGAAACGCATCAAGAAAGAGGAGAATATTGATGTCATGGTGCTCGGTGGCGACTGCACGAGCGATGCCACGATATCCCAGCAGAACTGGATGCGGGTGCGCGAGTTGATGGCCACCGCCACCCGAGGAGCCTTCCAGGACGAACGCCCCACGCCAGTGCTCTATGCTACCGGCAACCACGACTACGAAGTCGCAAACTGGGATCGTCTGCCCAAACCCTACAACGCGGGCGACTACTACTCTTTCCCCATGCGCGAGGACGTGGGAGTGCTGGACTTCGACGATGCCTTCTACGAGCAGGCGCCCAATGGCAACTTGGGACAAATGACCCTACTGGCAGCATATCATTATAAGGTGAAAGGCTTTGACTTCGTGGTGCTGAACTGCGGCAAGAACTTCTTCGCCTCTGCCTGGGACTACATCTACAGCGAAGAGTCCGTGCAGTGGGTGGCAGACAAACTGGCACAAATCTATGCCGACCAGCCGGACAAGACGGTGTTCTTTGCTTTGCACATACCCTTTGGCGACAGCAACAGCATCAGCAGCCCTCAGAAAGGTATCTACTGCTCGCCTGGAGAACGCCTGCTGAAACAAACGCTGAGTAAATACCCCAACCTAATCATGCTCTACGGTCATGACCACGGACGCAACACGGGCTATTCACGTCGGAAGACATCGCAGCGAGTGACACACTACGACCGCCTGGGACACGTCATCACCACAACGGACGACAGCCACGTGGACGGTACCACACAAGACCCGGAGAACGACGACAACAGATTCTATCTCCGCAACGAAGGTACCCAGATGTTCCTGGGCACCGACAGCTACAACCTCACCGCCATGGCAGCTCGCACGGCAGTGACCTTCACGCCTGTTGCCACCAACGCTTTCAGTGCCGATGTAGAGATGCTGAACAGCATGTCATCGAAGTTCGTACACATCGGCACCAACGCCCGTTTCTCGGGCGGCGACCCTTCGAATATCTATCTGTACGAGGTAACTGCCGATGCCGACGGTATCCAAGCCTCCCGGGCTTCACGTCCTGAAGACGGAAAGACCTACCTGATGGTCACTCAGTACAACGGCAGCTGGTATGCCCTGTCCGGAGAGTTCTACGGAGCTGCCAGCGAAGAACAGCGGCTGGTGGGTACACGCGTGACCATGGCCACCAACAAACTGACGTTGTCCGTTGCCACGAACAAGTCGCTGGAGTGGACCTTCGAATCGGCAGCCAAGGTTCCTGCCAGCACCACACGCTGGTACGTGCAGAACAACAAGAACCAGCGCTATCTGGGACTCAACAACGTCAACCTGACTACGGTGGACTACGAGAATCTCGTCACCTTTGACCTGCAAAGCGAGCTGACAAAGCAGTACACGATTGCGGTCAGCGGAAGCGGCTCCGAAGCCGCTGGCAGCTACATCGTCTCGAGTACGGACGGACGTTTCTCGTGCAGCACGGAGCGCAATCCCACCTGGGTCTACCGCGTGGACGACACCTCCACCAGCCGCATCACAGCTTCCAGAGTCACGGAACTGCACGACGGCGACCAGGTGATCTTCGTCGCCCAGAACCAGAAGAACACCAGCGAACTGTACGCCCTGACGAATGCGGAATACGCAGCCTCCGCCTCCAGCTGCCGCCTCAACGGGCTGAAGATTACGGACAAGGATGGCACCATCACCGTGGCCAAATCCCGCACCGACCTCATCTGGACGCTGCATGCCGTTCCAGAGGCAGAACCCAGCTTCGTCTCGGCTTTCATGGGTTCCATGCGCTACTACTTCAACACCATAGATCCGGGCGATATGCCCATCGAGACGCCTAACATCGTGCAGGCTCTGATGGTCTATGTCTACCCCGACCGGGTGGAAATGCGCATGAAGAACTACAACCGCACCGGAGTCATCAACAACGTGAAAGTCAATGCTCAACTGGCTCCCTACACCCTCTACCGAAAAGTGGAGGTGAAAGAGGACGCCACCGACGAGCAGGCTCGCCTGCAAGCTGCCATCGCCGCTGCCGAAGCGTTCAGCCAACAAACTTCCGAAGTGCTGCAGAACGCCCTGGACCAGGCGCTGGCGAAGGCGCGTTCGCTGGTCGGCAGTTCCGACAAGGCAGCACAGGCTGCCGCCACGACCGACCTGAGCCGTGCGCTGGCCGATGCCCGTACCGTGGATGTGTCCATCCTGAAAGTAATATATAGCGGTTGTCAGAAAGCGGGCTACACGGGAGCCGGTGTTGCCGAGGCCGAAAGTGCGCTGCACGAGGCGAAGGACATGCACAGCGTGAATGTGGCCATCAACATGCTGAAGATTGGTCGCAAGCTGCTGCACGCCGAGAGCCACGACTATCCCTTCACGCCCGAGGTGCCCGCGGGCAACAAGAGCTATTACCTATATAATATAGGGCAGCACCGCTTCTTCTGCGGAGGTGCCAAGTGGGGTACACACGCTGCTCTGGGTTGGCCGGGTATTGAAGTCACACTGAAACGCATCAGTGCCGCCAACAACAGCTTTGCCATCGACACCCATCTGGGCAGCGGAGACGGCCACTGGCTCAATGAAAGCGCCTACTGCGACCACGATGCCTCGACCTACGCCTGGGCGTTCGAGCGACAGTCCAACGGATGCTATGTCATCCGGGCTGTGGACTCGAAACTCATGCTGGGATTTGCCCCCTACCAGATGCTGGAAGGAGAATACTACTTCGACCACGTGGCACAGATCAGCAACGGCGACACCAAGGACCCGAACAACCAGTGGATGGTGGTCAGCCGCGAACAGCGCGACCAGTTGCTGAACGAGGCCTCGGAGGAGCATCCCATCGATGCCTCGCACTATATCAAGATGCCCAACTTCTCACAGCGCGAATACGATGAGGTGGAAGGCGGATGGGATGGCACCAAAGGGGCCTGGAAACACAACACGGTGGGAGACGTCGGCAACATCAACATCTCCGAACGCGGTGCCTGTCTGCCCGACTTTGCCTTCCAGTGCTGGAACGCCAATCCGCTGAATCTCACACAGGCTCTGAACGTCCCGCCCGGCCGCTACAAGGTCACCCTCAACGGCTTCTACCGCGAAGGCGGCAAGGAGAACCACACGGCCATCCTCCTGAAGGGCGAGACACCGAAGCAGCCTGCCAAGGTCTATGCCAACAACACTGAAATCGCGGTGCTGCCTGGGATTCACGAGGCCGCGGATATGCTGCCCGGCGTAGGATGGAAGGGCGAAGCTGGCGAGTGGGCCGACGTGGCACACGATGCCGTGGAATACTTCCAGAACGGATGTTATTTTGTGGAGAGCGAGGAGTTCGAGGTCGGCGAACGTGGTATACTGAATCTCGCCGTGAAGAAAAACCTCTCACGCTCCTACGACTGGACGCTGGTGGACAATTTCCGCCTCATCTGTCTCGGAGTGACGGCACCTGTAGGCGTAGGCAGTGTGACAGAAGACCTTGGTCCGACAAGCACCGCCATCTACACGCTTCAGGGCGTGCAGGTGCAGAAGCCTCTGACCCGTGGCATCTACATCGTCAACGGACGGAAGGTCGTTATCCAATAAGAGAAAGAGGATCAGGAACCCGACAGCACCAAGAGGCTTTCCGGTCCCATATTGAACAGCAGGTCGGCAATGCTCAAGTCGGGCAGGAAACCCAGGCGCTGAGCAAACACCTGATAGTAAGGGCGCAGTTCTCCAGCTACGGGGAACTGCGCTCCGGTGTATTGTTCGGAGCGGGTGAGGGGGACGTCGAGGTCTGTCAGTTCGCAGATGAGTTCGTGGAGGGCGAGGTTGAAATCCAGCAGGAAGTCATAGCGCCGCTCGAGGTAGAAAGGAGCGAAGTCGTCGGCGTAGTATTCGAAGAAAGGACTCTTGCCGTAGGCGGTGCGTAGCGCGCTCCAGTGGTGATGCCGCCAGTTGCCGTGGTCGCTGAGCCGGATGTCACGGATGGGCACGTGGGAAGAAGCTGCCTGCACGGGAAGCACCAGGTCCTGCGGACCGTCGGGCATGGCGATACGACATCGGTTACGCCATGTCTGCTTCACATAATGTTCGTGCTGGTCGACGACGGCTGAGTCGGCAGCAGCGAGGGCGCGGTACCATGAGACGGGCGCCAGGTAGGCTGTGGGAAGGGAGAGCACGGAAAATGAGAAAAAAAAATGAAGAAATAAAAGTGATGAGAGAGAAGGGGGCGGCGAGAAGGGGGAGAGGCGAGAGGTGAGAAGGATTAAGATCTCACCTCCTTATAGGAGGGGCAGGGGGTGAGCTTCCCTTTCAACCCGGATCAAGTGACGGGAACCGTCGGCGAGGGTGGTGGCGATGAAGTGGGCACTACCTCCCTCGCGCAGATGAAGCTGCTTGCGCAGCGTAGCCACGGAGCCGGGGAAGCCGCGCAGGGTGAGGTCGGCGGCCGTGACTCCCGCCAGCAGTCGTCGCAGTTCGCTCTTGGCAAAGGTGCTGCTGCCTGCCACCTTCCACCGGCGTCCTGGGAAATCGGCCACGAACTCGTCGCTGGTATAGAGGTGGGTGTCAGCTGCGAGTTTACGGACAGGAAAGCGCTGGCAGAGTATCTTGAAGGCTCCTGCTTTCATCAGAGCTGCATCAGGTTCGTAGAGATAATCCTGCAGCCGGTCTGCGAAAGCGACACAGCAGGCTCTCTCCTCGGACAGCCGGAACACGAGAGGAGGGGCTGTGGGGCTATAGGAACAATGTATCAAGGGCTCGGCAGCGGGCGCTTCGGCAGCCATGACAACTAAGAGTTCCTTGCACTCGCCGTCCACACTGACGACATGTGCTTCCACGACTCCTTGCAGGGAGCGGAGGGCTGCGGTGAGATCCAGCATGGGGGAGAGCTTGATGAGCGTGTAGCGGGCAGCGCGTCGCAACTGCTCCTGCAGGGCACAGACATCGGGCGTGCAGTCCTCAATGAGTGCCACCTTCCGCCCGGCAGCATCCCGGCGGGCGGGATCGAGGAAGAGCAGTATGACGGGCGCTTCTCTCAGTTCCTGCAGGATCTCCTCGGCGGTGGAGCAGCGCACCTCTGCATTCGGCAGTCCCAGCAGGGGGAGGTTGTGGCGCGCGATGTCGCAAAGGTGCTCCTGCTGCTCGACGTACGTGGCATGGGAGAACAGCGGGGCGATGGCGGCGAAATCTACTCCGAAGCCTGCTGTGAGGTCCATGAAGCGGGAGGGGGAGGGACCCGCCGCAAAAGCGGCGGGAACTACGGCCGGGGAAGGAGCAGCGAGGAGGCGCTCAACGATGCAGCGCTTGTACTGGGCAGTGGCTTCGCTGGAACATTGTTCGAGCGAGAGGCGGGGTGGAAAAAGGAGGCCGTCAGTGGCAGCCCAGGCAGGAAGTTTGCGGGCAGCCAACTGACGACCTTCTATCTGGATAAGTGCCTGGCGCAAGTCTACTCCGTCAGCCACAGGGCGCAGTGCCAACTGGCACACGTCGCCGCTGGCGTGCTGGCGGATAAACTCAAGCGTGGCAGCATTCATCATTTTAGGCACGGATTACGCAGATTACACGGTCTTCTTCTTGCGAAACGCTGGGAAATCCTAAATGGAACCGTGAAATCTGTGTAATCCGTGATCTTATGTTTATTTCAGCAGTTCCTCGACCTTCGCAGCCAGCTTGTCGCCGCGCAGGTCACGAGCTACAATCTTGCCGTCCTTGATGAGCACGGTGGCGGGGATGGCACGCACGGCGTAGGTACCGGCTCCTTCGCAATCCCAACCCTGCAGGTCGCTGATCTGCGGCCAAGTCATGCCCAGGTCGGCAATGGCCTTCTTCCAGGCTTCGCCATCGCTGTCGAGGCTGACGCCGATGATCTCAAAGCCCTGGGGATGGAACTTCTCGTAGGCAGCCTTCACATTGGGCATCTCAGCGCGGCAGGGACCGCACCAGCTTGCCCAGAAGTCAATGAGCAGCACCTTGGCGTTGGCAGCAACCTCGCTGACGCTGAGCTCTCCGCCCTCGGGTGTGGCAGCCTTGATATCCTTGAAGTCCTGACCCACAGCCGTAGCGGCCTTCAGGTCGTAGTTCTCCTTGAGTGTAGCCAAATCTCCTCTGATAGCGCTCTCGGGCACGGCAGCCAGCTGCTCCAGGACAAACTCGTCGTCGAAGAGGCTGGAGTACTGAACGAGAGAGGTTTGTCCGGCGATGTTCTTGATGTTTTCCTTCACGAACTGCTTGTAGAGCTCGGTGGCACGTTCCTGGAGTCCTTCCAGCTGCTTCTGGGCTTCAGCCTGAGCCTCTTGCGTGGCAGCGGTATCGCCGAGCACGGCGAAGATGGTGCGGGCCTCTTCGTTGATGGCCTGCTCCTTCTTGTTGAGGGCGGAGAGGGCATCGTTGGCGGGAGTGCCGCTGACCTCAGAAGGCACGTTCTCGGCAGTGTCCAGCTTCAGCGTGATGTTGCCGTTCTCCAGAGCGAGGGCAGCGCCCATGATCTGGTCGGGATTCTCGTTGGACTTCCAGAGGATGTAGCACACCTGTGCGGTGTCCTGCACACCTTCCATGACGAACTTGCCGCCTTTGATGACAGCCGTCTGCAGCGTGTCGTTCTGCGTGTTGATGAGGACTACGGTGTCGCCGTCCTGACTACCATTGACGGTTCCCGTGAGTTTGTAGCCGCCATTTTGGCAGGCTGCCACGCACAGCATCAGTGCCAGCGCAGCGAGAGAGAGTAATTTCTTCATTTTTGCTTTGTTTTTTGAAGGGTTATTGGGGGTTCGTGTATTCTAGGATTCCCGACGGGAGAACCGCCGGGCACACTATATCAGGAAAGGAGGGCGAGGGCGCGGTTCTCGGCGGCCTCCATCTGTTCGCGCTCACCGGGACCTTTGTCATTGAGGCCGCAGAGGTGCAGCACCCCGTGGATGATCACTCGATGCAGTTCCTGCTCGTAGGTGGCTCCGAGGCCTTCGGCATTCGTGCGTACGGTGTCCAGGCTGATGAAGAGGTCGCCGCAGAGGGTATGCGAGGTTCCGGGAGCGGCAGTGCCGTTGTCGAAGGTGATGATGTCCGTGTAGTAGTCATGACCGAGGAACTGGCGGTTGACGCGCAGGATCTCCTCGTCATCGACAAACACATAGTTGATGTCGCCTGCCACGCGGCCGTAGCTGGCAGCCACCGCCTGCACCCACGCCACAATCATCTTCTGGTCGATGGCAGGCATCTCTACGTTTATGGTCTGAAACGAAAGCACGGTGTTATTTAAGAATTTAATGATTTACCCTTTATATTTTATATTTCATATTTCGTATTTTATATCTTTCCCTTCCCACACATCCTGCAGCTGGTGCAGTGGCTGAGTTCGCCACGGAAGCGCTTGTCGATGAGGTAGTGTAGGCGGTCGCGCAGGGGAACGAGGGCAATCTGGTTGATGACCTCGCTGGCGAAAGCCTGCTTCAGCAGCAGTCGGGCTTCGGCCTCGCTGATGCCTCGCTGGCGCATGTAGAAGAGAGCGTCGTCGTTCAGCTGTCCCACGGTGCTGCCGTGGCTGCACTGTACGTCGTCGGCATAGATTTCCAGCATCGGCTGCGTGTACATCCGTGCCTCTGGGGTGCAGACGAGGTTGGCATTGGTCTCCTGCGACTCGGTCTGCTGCGCCTCTTCGCGGACGAGTACGCGACCGGCAAAGGCACCTGTGCTCTGCTCGTCCACCACGTATTTGTACAGTTCGCGGCTCTGGCAGCCTGGAGCACGGTGGTCGATCAGGGTGTTGTTGTCAACGTGCTGCTGGCCGTCGGTGATGGCACAGCCGTAGAGGTTCACCGATGCTCCCTTGCCGGAGAGGACGACGTCCGTCTGGTTGCGGGTGATGCCGCAGGTCAGCGTCAGTGTGGCGTGGGTCAGGTGGCCTCCTGCCGCCACGTCGGCTGTCAGGTTCGAGAACCTGCGGCAGCGTGCATGGGTCTCCTCCAGTTCGTAGATTTCCACGTGTGCTCCTTCGCCCACCTGGACGTCCACCACCTGTGTAGCCAGAAAGTCCTGGTCGTCGGCAGCATGGTCGCAGAAGAGCAGCTGCACCTCTGCACCAGCCTCAGCAATGATCTGCACACGCCGGTTCACCATCAGAGGCACGGCAGAGCGCAGGATGTTCACCACCTGAATGGGGCGTTCCACGCGCACGCCTGCGGGGATATAAATAAGGAGTCCGTCCTGCCCCAGCATGGCATTGAGGGCTGTGATAGGGTCAGGGGCGAGAGTTGAGGGTTGACCATCCAGTCTGGCACTTCGCAGCTGAGAGTCCACAACCACGCCTTCGGGCAGCTTGGCCTTCGGCAGCGCCTCCTTGTAGAGCTGGTCGTTGACCACAAAATAGACAGAGGTGGAGAGGTTGGGGACGTCGCAGCGAAACGCCTCGTAGGGATTGGCAGGAATGCGCAGACGCGAGAGGTTCAGCCCATAGTTGGGTGCAAAAGCTGCTGCCACGTCCGTGTAGCGATAGCGCTCCACCTTCCTCGTGGGGAATCCCAGACGCTCGAACGTTGCCGCCGCTTCGTCGCGAAGGGCATTCAACTCGGGCAGGGAGTGGGCATCTATCAGTGCGCGTTCCGAGCGGAAGAGGTCAAGGTACTGCGACTCTCCCCCAGCCCTCCCGGCCTGGGAGGGAGCAGTGACTTTTGCTGCTTGGCTATTCTGCATAGGACGATAGTACTTAGAAGATGATTGCTCCCTATTCATTCTTTATCCAGTCGAATCCGCGCTGCTCGATCTCCATCGCCAGTTCCGGACCTCCCGTCTTGACGATGCGACCGCCGAGCAGGACGTGCACGAAGTCCGGCTTGAGGTAGTCCAGCAGACGCTGGTAGTGGGTGATGACGATGGCTGCCGTCTCCGGCGTGCGCAGTTTGTTGAAGCCTTCGGCCACGATGCGCAGTGCATCCACGTCCAGCCCGGAGTCCGTCTCGTCGAGGATGCACATGGTGGGCTCCAGCATGGCCATCTGGAAGATTTCGTTGCGCTTCTTCTCGCCGCCGCTGAAGCCTTCGTTGACCGAGCGGTTGGCCAGCTTGCCGTCCAGCTCCACAATCTTGCGGCGCTCGCGCATGAGCTTCAGGAACGCCGTGGCATCCAGCGGTTCCTGGCCCTGGTACTTGCGCTTGGCGTTGAGGGCTGCGCGCATGAAGTTCACCATCGACACGCCGGGAATCTCCACCGGCTGCTGGAACGAGAGGAACAACCCCTCGTGGGAACGCTCGTCGGGCGACATTGCCAGCAGGTCTTTGCCGTTGAAGAGGACGCTGCCCTCGGTGACCGTGTAGGCAGGATGCCCCACGAGCACATTCGACAGCGTGCTCTTGCCAGCTCCGTTCTGACCCATCAGCGCATGAATCTCACCAGGCTTGATTGTGAGGTCAATGCCCTTGAGTATTTCTTTGCCACCCACCGTGGCGTGCAAGTTCTTTATCTCTAACATAATTCCTTAGTTTCTGGTTCTGTTTTCCGAGGTGTTTCTAGGTCTTCTAGATGCTCTAGATTCTCTAGATTTTCTAGATGCTCTAGATTTTCTAGATACTCTAGATTTTCTAGCTCTACCCCACCGTCCCCTCGAGCGAGACGCTGAGGAGCTTCTGGGCTTCCACGGCGAACTCCATCGGGAGTTTCTGCAGCACGTCCTTGGCGTAGCCGTTGACGATGAGTCCCACGGCCTCTTCCTGCGGAATACCGCGCTGCTGGCAGTAGAAGAGTTGGTCTTCGCTGATCTTCGACGTCGTGGCCTCGTGCTCCACCACCGCCGTGGGGTTCTCCACGTCCATGTAGGGGAAGGTGTGGGCACCGCAGGTGGAGCTCAGCAGCAGACTGTCGCACGAGCTGTAGTTGCGCGCCCCCTCGGCCTTGGCAGCCACGCGGACCAGTCCGCGGTAGGAGTTCTGCGAGTGCCCGGCACTGATGCCCTTGCTGATGATGGTCGAGCGCGTGCGAGGTGCCAGATGAATCATCTTCGTGCCCGTGTCGGCCTGCTGGTGGTTGTTGGTGACAGCCACGCTGTAGAACTCGGCCTGCGAGCCTTCGCCCGCCAGCACACAGGAGGGATATTTCCAGGTGATGGCACTTCCCGTCTCCACCTGCGTCCACGAGAGCTTGCTGTCCTGTCCGCGCAGCAGTCCGCGCTTCGTCACCAGGTTCAGCACACCTCCCCGTCCGTCCTTGTCGCCGGGGTACCAGTTCTGCACCGTCGAGTACTTCACTTCGGCCCGCGCCTCCACCACGATCTCCACGATGGCGGCGTGCAGCTGGTTCTCGTCGCGCATGGGTGCCGTGCAGCCTTCGAGGTAGCTGACGTAGGCATCCTCGTCGCAGACGATGAGCGTGCGCTCGAACTGACCCGTGCCCTGGGCGTTGATGCGGAAATAGGTGCTCAGTTCCATGGGGCAGCGGACTCCCTTGGGGATATAGACGAACGAGCCGTCGGAGAACACCGCCGAGTTCAGGGCCGCGAAGAAGTTGTCGCGGTAGGGAACCACGGAACCCAGGTACTTGCGCACCAGCTCCGGGTGCTGCCGCACGGCTTCGCTGATGGAGCAGAAGATGATGCCCTGCTCCGCCAGTTTCTCGCGGAACGTGGTCTTCACGCTGACCGAGTCCATCACGGCATCCACTGCCGTACCGCTCAGCGCCAGACGTTCCTCCAAGGGGATGCCCAGCTTGTCGAACGTCTTCATCAGCTCGGGGTCTATCTCTTCCAAGCTCTTAGGACCACTCTTTTTCTTCGCCGTCGGGTCGGCGTAGTAGGAGATGGCCTGGTAGTCAATATCCGGCAGTTGCAGATGCCCCCACGTGGGTTGCTCCTGCGTCTGCCAGTAGCGGAACGACTTCAGGCGGAATTCCAGCAGCCAGTCCGGCTCGCCTTTTTTCTGCGAGATCAGGCGCACGGTATCCTCCGTCAGTCCGCGGTCGATGACCTCCGTCTCCACGTCTGTCGTGAAGCCGTACTCGTAGGTCTTGTCCACCACGGAACGCACATACGCATTCGACTCTTCCGCCTCCTGCGCTGCCGTCCGCTGCTCTATATCGTCGTTGTTAATCATTCTCATTTTCGCTTTTCGGCGGCAAAGATACATAAAATATCTGAGAACAATCTCTTTTTCACATCAATTATCATTTCCGACAGCAGGGAGGCGCAGTATTTTGAATCCTAAGACCTGAATAAATGAAATTTTGCACAAAAACAAATTCTCACAAATTTGCAAGACACAAACTTGTGAGAAATCTGTTTTCGAGTCAATTATAATGTCGCCAGGGTGCTATTTGGCTTCTTTCCACTGGCTCTTGGCGAGGTCGAAGGCGATGGAGGTAGTCTGCTTCAGAGGTCCGAAGAGTACGGATTGCTGCTGGGTCTCCTCGGGTACGAGGTGGGTGATGGAGAGGACATTGGCGAAGGCACCGAGGATGAGCCCGTACTTGACGAGGCTGACGAGGACGCCGCCGAGGTTGTTCAATCCGTCGAGCCCAGCCCACTCCAGGACTTTCGTCAGCAGGGAACCGAGGAGTCCGAGCAGGATGGGTACGCCCATCCAGATGAGGGCAAAGGCGATGATGCTGGCCACACTGGGGGAGGTGCCGATGTGTGGTGCCAGCTGGCACCCCACCTGCTCATAGAGTTTGTAGGCGACATACAAGCCGGCGAAGACTCCGACGAGCCCCAGCACTTCCTTCAGCAAACCGTTGCTCCACCCTCGCCATGCTCCGATGGCGAGGAGGATGATGAAGAGGATATCGAAACCGTTCATTGTATTTACAGTTTCGCCTTGACTTCAATCTCCTGGAAGGTCTCGATGGTGTCGCCCTCGCGGATGTCGCTGTAGTTGACGAGGGAGATACCACACTCGAAGTTGGTGGAAACTTCCTTGACATCGTCCTTGAAGCGCTTGAGGGCATCAATCTGACCGGTGTGGATGACGATACCGTCGCGGATGACGCGTGCCTTGTTGGAGCGGCTGACCTTGCCGTCGAGGACGTAGGCACCGGCAACAGTACCGACCTTGGAGATATGGAATACCTGGCGCACCTCGAGCTGGGCGGTGACTTCCTCCTTGAGCTCGGGAGCGAGCATGCCTTCCATGGCCTCCTTGACTTCCTCGATGGCATCGTAGATGATGCTGTAGGTGCGGATTTCCACGCCCTGCTGCTCGGCAGCCTTGCGGGCCTGGGCTGAGGGACGCACCTGGAAGGCAACGATGACGGCGTCGGAGGCAGCAGCCAGCGAGACGTCGTTCTCGGAGATCTGACCCACCGCCTTGTGGATGACGTTGACGGCAATCTTCTCGGTGGAGAGCTTGATGAGGGCGTCGCTGAGGGCCTCGATGGAACCGTCGACGTCGCCCTTGACGATGACGTTGAGTTCCTGGAAGCCACCTTGTTCGATGCGCCGGCCGATCTCGTCGAGCGTCAGGTGGTGCTGGGTGCGAATGCCCTGCTCACGCTGGAGCTGCTCGCGCTTGCTGGCAATCTCGCGGGCTTCCTGGTCGGTGTCCATGACGTGGAAGGTGTCGCCTGCCTGGGGAGCGCCATTGAGTCCGAGCACGGTGGCAGCCTCAGCCGGACCGATTTCCTTGATGCGCTGGCCGCGCTCGTTGAACATGGCCTTGATGCGTCCGTAGTTGGTACCGGCGAGCAGGATGTCGCCCACGTGGAGGGTGCCGTTGGAGCAGAGCACGGTGGCGACGTAGCCACGTCCCTTGTCCAGCGAGGACTCGATGATGGAGCCCGTAGCCTTGCGGTTGGGGTTTGCCTTGAGGTCGAGCATCTCGGCTTCGAGCAACACCTTCTCCATGAGTTCGGGCACGCCCATACCTTTCTTGGCACTGATGTCCTGACTCTGGTACTTACCGCCCCAGTCCTCGACGAGGAAGTTCATCTGAGCGAGGTGCTCCTTAATCTTCTCGGGGTTGGCAGCAGGCTTGTCTATCTTGTTGATAGCGAAAACAATGGGCACTCCGGCAGCGACGGCGTGGTTGATGGCTTCCTTGGTCTGCGGCATGATGTCGTCGTCGGCAGCGATAATGATGATGGCGACGTCGGTGACCTGAGCACCACGGGCACGCATAGCGGTGAAGGCCTCGTGACCGGGGGTGTCGAGGAAGGTGATGTGACGCCCATCCTCGAGGCGGACGTTATAGGCACCGATGTGCTGGGTGATGCCACCAGCCTCGCCGGCGATGACATTGGTCTTGCGGATGTAGTCGAGGAGCGAGGTCTTACCGTGGTCGACATGACCCATGACGGTGACAATCGGAGCGCGGGGAACGAGGTCTGCCTCGTCGTCGGCTTCCTCGTGCACGGCTTCGCTGACGTCGGCACTGACGTACTCCGTCTGGAATCCGAACTCATCGGCCACGAGGTCGATGGTCTCCTTGTCCATGCGCTGGTTGATGCTGACCATGACGCCGAGGCTCATGCAGGTGCCGATGACCTGGGTGACGGGAACGTTCATCATCGAAGCCAACTCGTTGGCGGTGACGAACTCGGTCAGCTTCAGGATCTTGGACTCCTGTTCCTGGAGTTCCATCTCGGCCTCCATTCCGGCACGGATGTTCTCGCGTTTCTCACGACGATACTTGGCACCCTTGCCCAGCGTCTTGTTCTTGCCGGCGGTGAGTCGTGCCAGGGTCTCGCGGACCTGCTTGGCGACTTCCTCTTCGCTCTGCTCGACGATGATGACGGGCTCCTTGGGCTGGTTCTTCTTGCGGCGCTTGCCTTCGCCCTTGGCAGGCTGGTTCTGCTGCAGGGACTGCTGGTTGCCGCCCTTGTTCTTCTTGGACTGCTGGCCTCCACCCTGGTTCTGCTGCTTGGCAGCTTCTGCCTTGATGTCTACGCGCTCGCCTTTCTTCTTCCCCTTGCCGCCTTCGGCAGAGCCGTTGGCATTGCCACCCTTCTTGCGTTTCTTACCACGCGGCGGACGGGTGCTCTGATTGAGGGAATCGAGGTCGATGTGTCCCTTGATTTGCAGGTTCAGCACAGGTTCGGCAGAGGTCTTCACGCGGTAGACGCCGTCCACCTCTTCCAGTTCTACCCCACCCTTCTTCTTTTTCTTCTCATGGCGAGGAGCCTCATCGGCTTCGGGGATATTGTCCTGCTCAGGGGCTTCCTGAACGGAACTGCTCTGGGGCTGAGCCTCTTCAGCAGGCTTCTGCTCTGCTGCGGCTACGGGCTGTGTTTCCTGGGGAGCCGGAGTTTCGACGACGGGTTCAGCCTTCGGTTCAACCTTCACTTCAGGCTTCGGTTCGGCCTTCACCTCGGGCTTAGCCACGGGTGCGGGTTCACTGGCAGCCTTCGGTTCTGCCTTCGGTTCGGCTTTGGGAGCTGGAGCCGGGGCGGGTGCTGGAGCGGCCTTGGACTTGCCCTCGAGATCGATGTGCCCCACGATTTTGGGCTTCTTCACCTCGGTCAGGCGCATAGCTTCACCATCTTCTGTGAGGACGATGGTCTCCTTCTTCTCCTTGGGCTTGCGTGCAGCAACAGGAGGTGTCAGGGGGCGGGGGCTCTGTCCCTTCTTGAACTCAGCCAGAGCGATGGCGTACTGCTCGTCCGTCAGGCTGGCATTGGGATTGGCTTCCACGTCGTGGAATCCTTTCTTATTAAGGAAATCAACGAGGGTCTGGAGACCGACGCTGCATTCCTTGGTGACTTTATTGATTCTTATTGGCATAATATCGAATTACGGATTTTAGGATTTACGGATTTACAAAATTACTTCTTAATCGGGGGTGTATTGTCATTGATTTACGGACTTACGGCTCACGGCTCTCTGCTTGCAAGCCGTAAATTCGTAAATCCGTAAATCCTTAAATCTCTGCTGGTGCTTCGCCTTCAGTTCCCTCTTCGTCGGCAAACTCCTGGCGAAGTATGCGTAGCACCTCGTCCACGGTTTCCTCTTCGAGGTCGGCTTTCTGCACAAGCATCTCGCGAGGAGCCTCGAGGACGGAACGGGCAGTGGTCCAGCCGTTCTTCTTGAGCTCGTCGATCACCCAATCGTCGATTTCGTCCTTGAAGTCGTCGAGGTGGATGTCGTCCTCCAGCTCTTCTTCCTCACCCTCGGGCAGTTCGCGATAGACATCGATGACGGTGTCGGTCAGCATGGATGCGAGGCGGATGTTCATACCGCCCTTACCGATGGCCAGGGAAACTTGATCGGGATTGAGGTAGACTTCGCAGTGCTTGGTCTCGAGGTCGAGGTTGATGCTGTTGATCTCAGCAGGACCCAGGGCACGGGCGATGAGGATCTGGGGATTGTTGCTCCACTGGATGACGTCGAGGTTCTCGCCACGCAGCTCGCGAACGATGCCATGGACACGGCTGCCACGGACACCTACGCAGGCACCTACAGGGTCGATACGGTCGTCGAAGCTCTCGACAGCAATCTTGGCGCGGTCGCCGGGGATGCGGGCAATCTTGCGAACGGCGATGATGCCCTCGGCTATCTCAGGCACCTCACCTTCGAGCAGACGCTGGAGGAAGACGGGACTGGTGCGGGAGAGGATGATCTTTGGGTTGCCGGTGGAGTTGTCCACGCGAGCCACCACAGCACGGGCAGGCTCGCCTTTGCGGAAGTAGTCGCCGGGAATCTGCTCGTTCTTCGGCAGCAGCAGTTCGTTGCCGTCCTCGTCCAGCAGCAGGATTTCCTTGTGCCAGACCTGATAAACCTCGGCGGAGATAATCTCGCCCACCTTTTCCTTATACTTATTGTAGAGTGCATCGTGCTCCAGCTCCAGAATCTTCGAAGCGAGTGTCTGGCGCAGGGTGAGGATGGCACGACGTCCGAACTTCGAGAAGTCAACGGGCTCGGAGACGTCCTCGCCGACCTCGTAGTCATCAGCAATCTTCTGTGCCTCGCTGAGGCTAATCTGCATGTTGGGGTCGGTGACCTCGCCGTCTTCCACCACGGTGCGGTTGCGATAGATTTCGAAGTCGCCCTTGTCGGGGTTGACAATGACGTCGTAGTTCTCGTCGCTTCCCTGCATCTTGGCGATGACACTGCGGAAGCTCTCCTCGAGCACGCTCACAAGGGTGGAGCGGTCGATGTTCTTGGTTTCCTTGAACTCTGCGAAAGTATCTATGAGTTCGTTGTTTACTTTCTTTGCCATTATTGTGATTTTATGTTTTTTCGATTATATCTTGAATGATTGAAGTGCCAAGTGAAACCTTGGATCCTCAAATCTTCAGTTCCTTCAAACTACTTGAAGTCTATGATGTAGCGCCCGGACTTGACCTCCGCCATGGGCAGGCTGACGTCCACATCCTGCATGACTGGGCGCTTGCGCCCCTCGACCTGGACTTTCTGGCGCGTGGCGAGCAGGACGTGTTCTGCATCGGCCTCGCGGAGGATGCCCTTGAGCTTGCGGCCGTCGGAGGCGAGGATCTCCACCTGTTTGCCCACGTGGTTCTGCCACTGGCGCAGCACCTTGAAGGGCTGTCCCAGGCCAGCACTGCCGACTTCGAGTTCGTAGTCCTCCTCGTCGCGCGAGAGGTTTTCCTCGATGTGGCGCGAGAGCTGCACACAGTCGTCAATCCACACGCCGTCGGCGTGGTCGATTTCCACGGTAATGCAGTTGTCCGGAGTCACCGTGAGGTCTGTCAGGAAGTAGTCTTTGCCGTCGAGCCACTGGTCGACCAGCTCTTTTACTTTTGCCTTGTCAATCATCTTTTTGAGTTACGAGTTTACAGTTTAACTGATTTGCAGATGTACGTATTATAGATTTGATGAAAGCCTTATTTTAAGCGTGAAGCGAAGAACCTTGTGGGCCCCTCGCTTCATTTCAGCGGTGCAAAAGTACGGCAAGATTATCGAAAATGCAAGAAAAAAGACATTTTTCTTCGTTCTTACACCTTATTTATAAGCGAAAAAGGATTATTTTGCCCTATTTGCGTATTCTTCAAGGAGTTTTTCTACGCCTTTTCGGATACTCTGCAGTCCGAAATCCTCGGGCCGGATGTCCTCGGGTCGGAGCCAGAGGAGTTCGCCGGCATCGTCGGCGGCTCGGGCTCCCTCGGTGGACGTCACATGGCAACGGTAGAACATGTCTATCGTATGGACCAGGAATCCTGAGTACTCATATTGATTAGGCACCGAGAACAGGAACTCGGTGCGGTCCACGGTAAGACCCGTTTCTTCTTTCACCTCGCGGCATACTCCCTCTTCGCTTGTCTCGAACATATCGGAGAAGCCACCGGGCAGGTCCAGGGTTCCTTTAGCGGGTTCCTTGGCCCGACGCACCACACACCATTCTCCACGCTCGTTTACGATAAGCGCCACCGTGGCTGCAGAGGGATTGAAATAGTAGGTGAACCCACATGCCTGGCAGTGCTTGGACTTGGCGTTATGTTCCACAAAGCGGGACGAACCGCACTTGGGACAGAACTTAAATTGGTGAAGAGGATGCATCGGGAGGAGGGAATGTCAAATATGAAATATCAAATGGAATGTCAGATGTTTATAGTCCTATGACTTCGCCGACGAGGTGATCGGCATGACCCCACTTCTCCATCAGCCAGAGGACGAAACGGATGTCAACGCCGATGCAGCGGGTGAGCGAAGCATCGAAGGAGATATCGCTGGAGAGGGCATCCCAATTGCCGTCGAAGGCAAGGCCGATGAGTTCACCCTTTCCATTGAACATAGGACTACCGCTGTTGCCACCTGTGATGTCATTGGTGGTGAGGAAACAGAGGGGCAATTGACGAGTCTTCGGGTCGACGTAGCGACCGTAGTCGCCAGACTTCAGCAGGTTCAGGATCTCTGCCTGCATCGCATAGTCGGGGTTGCTGGTGCCCTTTTCGATTTTCTCAATAAGGCTGGGCATGGTCGTCAGGAAGTCATGGTGCGTGCCGGCATTGGTGTAGTCGCTGACGATACCATAACTCATGCGCATAGTGAAGTTGGCATCGGAGTAGTGGGGCTGATCCATCTCCTTCTCCAGTACACACTGGGTCAGCAGGTTCTCGTTGTAGGAAATGGAGGAACTGACCTTGCGCATCGGCGGCGTGATGACGTTCTGCACCATCTGTTCCAACTCGTCGTAGAGGCGCACTACAGGGTCGGAGGAGACGTACTGCTGATAAGCTTTCTCGTCGGCCAGTGACTGCTCCAGCGAGTCGTTGAGAGTCACGGCTGCACGCACCTTGGCGTGAGTGAGTCCGTACCAGCCTTCGTAGCTCGTCAACTTCGACTGCTGGAAGATGTCGTGGGCGAAGGCCTTATAGTCATTGTTGTACTTCTTGCGGATGTCACCATAGAAGCGGGGGAGGTACTTCGAGCCTACCTGCTGAGCATAGTTCTCCAGAAGAGCAGCCATGACTTCCTCGTCCACACGGGCATCGTAGTCTTTGTACTGTCCCTGCATATATTCTTCCAGCATCTCGCGGTAGTTGGGATGTGACTCGGCAAAACGCTTGGCCGAGCGGGCGAAGCCGAAGAGCTCGATACCGCGGTAGAAGGTCTCGTTGACAAAACCTTGAGCGTAGCGTGCATCATGGCGAGCCTTGTAGCCCTTGTAGAGAGTGGGGAACATACGCGAGAAGCGGTCGCGGCGTGCCTTGTCCTCTGAGAACCATCGGCGCAGTTCCTGCTCGCGCTGCTGCTTCTGCTGGATGATACCCAGACGCTGCACGGCCTCGTTCATGCCCTGGGAATTCTTCCAATAGTTGCTGGAGGAAGCGAACTTGGAGGCATACTTGATGCCGATAGCACGTTCGGCACGCATCCACTTGGTCCAGATTTCCTGCTTCACGCCACGTACCTGAATCATCGGAATATTGGTCACGCCAGTGCGCTCCTCGATGCCGTAGCTCGAGAGGTAACGGCTGGTGCTGCCGGGATAGCCGATGGTCATGCAGTAGCTGCCCTGGTCAAAGCCGTCGATGCTGACCTTGGCCCAGCGCTTGGGGTGCAGGGGAATGTTGTTCTCGTTGTATTCTGCAGGCTCGCCGTTCTTATCGGCATAAATGCGGAAGACACTGAAATCTGCCGTCTGGCGAGGCCACATCCAGTTGTCCGTGTCGCCACCGAACTTGCCCAGGCTCTGGGGGACGGTGAAGACCAGACGGATGTCGCTGTACTGACGGTAGTAATTCAGCAGATACACGCGTCCGCCCTCGAAAGGCTTGGCTTCGCAGACGATGCCTTTCAGGCTGTCCTTCTCTGCCTGCTGCTCGGCGCGGCTGGCGATGCGGCTGAGCACGGTTCCCAGAAACTGGTTGTAGAGCACGGCCTCACGCTGGCGACCGAGCTTGTGTCCCTTGGTTTCGTCGGCATAGATCTTCTGCAGTTCGGCGTTCACCTCCTCGGTGACATCCTCGCTGCGCTGCCATATCTTCACGTAGAGTCCCTTGGCCGGGCGCTCTTCCTCATGGGTGCGGGCAACAAAGCCATTGCCCAAGATGTCGTCTTCGGGGGTGGACAGCTTCTGGATTGCACCGAAGCCGCAGTGGTGGTTTGTGAAGACGAGTCCGTCCTTTGAGACAATGACTCCGGAGCAGAAGTCGCCGAAGTCCACCACACAGTCTTTAAGGCTCGTGCCGTCCTCGCCATAGAGCTCTGCATCTGTCAACTGCAAGCCCAGAGAGCGCGCTACGGCCATGGCTTTCGGATCCGTCCGACCCAGCAGCCACATACCCTCGTCGGCACGCACATTGTTCACACCGAGCAGCGCAACCATCAGCGCCACCAACATCAATTTCATTTGTTTCATTTCTATTTATTGTTTTTACATTAAACCTTAAACTTTAAACTCTCCACTACTTAAAATACTTCCCTACCACAGGCAGTCCCTCCAGGGGCAAATCCTTCTTAATAATGTAGAGCACGAAGAGGGCGATGAGTGCCGTGTTCACAAGAATCTGTGCCCAGTCAGGCAACTCCGAGGCCAGCACCATGACGCCGAAGAGCACCAGCGTCAGCAAGACGTAGACGGCAATCTCCTTCATCGGGTAGTTGATAGGATTCTTTCGCTGACCAACAACATAGCTCAGCACCATGCACGTGGCATAGCCCGCAAAACCGCCCCAGGCGCAAGCCCAATAGCTATACCGAGGTATGAAGAGCAGATTCACGGCAACGAGGACGATGCAGCCAGCCAAAGAGAACCAGGCACCGTAGATGGTCTTGTCGATGAGCTTGTACCAGAACGAGAGATTAAAGTACACGCCCATCATGATCTCTGCCGCCATGACGATGGGCACCACACCCAGTCCCTCGCGGTAATCAGGGCCGATGATCAGCTGAAGCAGAGGCATGTAGCCCTCCACGCAGAGGAACGCCAGAAGCGTGAAGATAATAAAGTACTTCATGGCCACTGCGTAGTATTCGCTCTTGTCGGAATCCTTGGATTTGGCGAAGACGATGGGTTCGTAGGCATAGCGGAAAGCCTGCGTGATCATCGCCATAATCATGGCTATCTTCACGCAACCGCCGTAGATGCCCAGCTGGACATTGGCCTCGACAGGGTCGGAGTAGACGAGAGGGAATATGATTTTGTCTGCCACCTGATTCAGGACACCGGCGAGCCCCAGCACCAGGATGGGCCAGGAGTAGGACAGCATACTACGGAGCAGACGACCGCTGAAATGCCAGCGGATGCGAAGCAACTCGGGAATAAAAAGCAGGGTGACTATGCCCGTGCAGACGAGATTGAGGGCAAAGACATAGATCGGGGCATCCTTGCCAAGGACAACAAAGTAGAGCAGGTTGAGTCCTATGTTGAGGGCTATGAACAGCAACTTCAGGAAAGCAAACCGCAGAGGACGCCGCTGGTAGCGAAGGTAGCTGAAGGGGAGAGCCTGCAGGGCATCCAGAGCCACCACGACTGCCATAATCTGGATGTACTCATGGTGGTCGGAATAATGAATGAGGTCGCCTATGGGACCAATGAAGCCAAAGGCCAGCAGGAGGAACAGGGCTGTCAGAGCAGTGACGACCGCCATAGCAGTGGAGAATACGGTGTCGGGTTGCTCGCGCTTGTCGTTGGCGTAGCGGAAAAGAGTAGTCTCCATGCCAAACGTCAAGAAGACCAGCAACAATGCCGTGTAGGCATAGAGGTTGGTGACGATGCCATAGCCGCCGCTCTCGGCAGAAATGCAGCGCGTGTACACCGGCACAAGCAGATAATTCAGAAAGCGTCCAATGATACTGCTCAGGCCATAGATGGCAGTGTCTTTGGCCAAGGATTTGAGGTTTGCCATAGGAGAAATGCTGTTTTTATCACTTTTACGGCGCGAAAGTACACTTTTTCTTCCACCCGTGCAAGCACTTTTCAATTTTTGTGGGTAAAAGAGGTAAAAAGTACTGCGAATTGGCTTATGCGAGGGGCTAAAGTAGCCCCTTTTCGGCCCTATGCAGAAATTCTTGAGAAAAAAATTTGGCGGAACGGGGATTGTTTTGTACTTTTGACCCCAAATTTACTCATTTGCTACGCAATGAAGACACTATTCCTTTATATAAGAGGCTGTGCTCTGGCGTTCGCCTTGCTGTTCGCACCGGCCATGATTGTAGACCTCCGGGCCGACCATCAGCAGACGTCGCAGGGCATTCAACGCCGGTTCAACCCGGACTCCTCCTACCTGATGGTTCATCGAATGGAGGTGCCTCAGTTGCGCTCGCGGATGATGACGTCTCCCCTGCCCGTGGAGATCCGCCAGCAGGGACGCCAGCTCTGCATCAAGAGCCAGTACAACCAGATGCTACCCATCTACACCGCCAACGGCACCTACTACTCCTCCATGCGCCTCACCAAGGGCACCAACTGGCTGACAGGACTGCCTCGCGGTGCCTATATGATCAACAACCAACGCTACACCATAAACTGATGGACACCCAAGGCTTAGAAATAAACATCGACAAAATCGTCCGCGAACGTGCCGGCAGGAAGGCCAAGTGGATTCCCCGATGGCTCACACGATGGCTGGAGAACTTCATCCATCAGGACTTCATCAATTCATACCTCCGACAGGGTCGCGAGGGTGTGGACTTCTGCGAAGGCGTGATTGAATATCTTGGTGTAGACCTCACGGTCGAAGGCACTGAAAATGTCCCCTTCAATGGCCGTCCGTTGACCTTTGTCTCAAACCATCCTTTGGGAGCCATCGACGGTGTCACGCTCGGCGGAATCATAGGCAGGGCTTCTGGAGGCAGGGTAAAATACCTCGTCAATGACCTATTGATGAATCTCAAGGGACTGGCTCCCCTGTGCATCCCCATCAACAAAATGGGTGCTCAGGCACGCAACTTCCCCCAGCAAGTGGAAGGGGCTTTCCGCTCCGACAACCATATCATCATGTTCCCCGCCGGGCTCTGCTCCCGCCTCATCGACGGCGAGATTCACGACATCCCCTGGCGCAAGGCATTCATCCAGAAGAGTATCCAAAACGAGCGCGACATCGTGCCCGTTCACTTCATCGGTGAAAACTCGCCTCGCTTCTACCGTGTAGCACAATGGTGCAAGCGTCTCCACCTGAAGTTCAACTTCGCCATGACGCTGTTGCCCGATGAGATGTATCGCGCCCAAGGCAACCATTTCACCGTGCGTTTCGGCAAGCCCATTCCCTACACGACTTTCGACCACTCACGAACTCCCAATGAATGGGCTCGATGGGTTGAGGACGAAGTTTATAAACTCTAAGGGCATAAGCCCCAAACACCACCGTTAATCCAGAAATCGTTTAATTCGTAAATCCGTTTGTATGACTATAGAACCCATCATAGCTCCTGTTCCAGTGGAACTGCTCAAGAGCGAGCTCACAGAGGAGAAGCGACTACGCTTCACCAACAAGAGCAACAACGAGATCTACATCGTCACCTGGCAGGATGCCCCCAACACCCTGCGAGAGATTGGTCGCCTGCGCGAGATTGCTTTCCGCGCAGCAGGTGGAGGTACGGGCAAGGCCATGGACCTCGATGAGTTCGACACGATGGAGAATCCCTACAAACAACTGATTGTCTGGAATCCCGAGGCAGAGGAGATTATCGGAGGCTACCGCTATCTGCTGGGTACAGAGGCACGCTTCGATGAACAAGGGCAGCCCATCCTCGCCACCTCACATATGTTCCATTTCTCCGACCGCTTCATTCGTGACTACCTCCCCTATACCATAGAACTCGGACGAAGCTGGGTCACCTTAGAATATCAAAGTACGCGCGCAGGCGCGAAGGCGCTCTTTGCCCTCGATAACCTCTGGGATGGACTGGGTGCACTCACCGTCGTTAAGCCAGGGGTGCGATACCTCTTCGGCAAGATGACAATGTACCCCAGCTACGACCGGGTGGCTCGCGACATGATTCTCTTCTTCCTAAAAAAACACTTTGGCGACCCCGACGGGCTCATTATCCCCACGAAACCGCTGGAGATCGAGCAGGACAGCGAGGAGATGAAGCGTCTGTTCTGCGAAAAAGAGTTCAAGGCGGACTACCGTATCCTCAACCGCGAAGTGCGCGCACGAGGATACAACATTCCTCCGCTGGTGAACGCTTATATGGGGCTCTCGCCCACGATGAGAATGTTCGGCACCGCCATCAACTACGGCTTCGGAGATGTCGAGGAGACAGGCATACTGATTGCCGTGGATGAGATTCTCGACGAAAAACGTGTACGACACATCGACAGCTTCGCACACGAACATCCCGAAGCTGTGGCACCCACCAGCGGAGCCAACGTTGTCATCAGTTAATTTTCAGATAATGGGGAAACTCGTACCGTTGATTTTACGGTAGAGATCCAGCGCGTAGACATCCGTCATACCAGAGATGTAGTCCAATACGGCCATCAACCGGTCGTAGAGCCGTGGGGCGCGAATCTGGTACTGACGCGAGACGCGGTTCAGCAGCAACTGAGAATAAGTGCGGTCTGGGTTCATGACCGCCTCAACCATCAGATGAACCAGTTCCGTCATCACCCGGAAACCAGCCAGCTCAATATCTACCACATCCTTGGAGTGATAAATATGTCCGAAACTCTTGCCCACGCAGGTGTTGTAAGCTGCGCGTGGGATTTCAGAGATGTGCTGGATGAGTGTGCCTTCGTAGGTGCCGGCAAGGATCTCGTCCTCTGCTTCGACGAAAGCCTGCACGCACTCACCTTCCAGGCAGTTGATGACGCAGGAACGGAGGTAGACAATCTGCTCGTTGACATCGTGAACATCCAGGCGAGCCATGTATTCCTCAATCTCGCGACGCCGTTCGGGCGTGAAGTAGGCAAGCAAGAGTTCCCGTGTGTCGGCCGTGGAAAGAATCTTCAGCTTGTGGGCATCCTCGATGTCCATAATCTCATAGCAGATATCGTCGGCAGCCTCCACGAGATAGACGAGCGGAAAGCGAGCGTAGCACAGCGTCCCTTCTGGACTGGAATGGCGAATGATGCCCAGTTCGTCAGCTATCCGCTGATAGTCCTCGCGCTCTGAAGTGAAGAACCCAAACTTCTGGTGGTCACCGGCCAGGTTGCTGGAAAAGGGGTATTTAACGATGCTGGCGAGCGTGCTGTAGGTCATCACGAAGCCTCCCTTGCGGCGCCCGTCGAAATGGTGGGTGAGCAGGCGGAAAGCATTGGCATTGCCCTCGAAGTGAATCAAGTCCTCCCATTGCTCAGGGCTGAGCCGGTCACCAGTCTCGGGCTCCACATAGTCTTTCAGCCAGCTGCCAGCTCCCTCGCTGAAGTAGGTGGCAATGGCACGTTCGCCAGAATGACCAAAGGGCGGATTGCCCAAGTCGTGAGCCAGACAGGCAGCACTGACGATGCTGCCCAGTTCCGTGAAGTGAGTCTCCCGCAATTCAGGATGCCGCTCCAGCAGGAGGCGCGAGACATCATTGCCCAACGAACGCCCAACGCTGGAAACTTCCAGGCTGTGGGTCAGACGGTTGTGGACGAAGATGCTGCCCGGAAGGGGAAACACCTGCGTCTTGTTCTGCAATCGGCGGAAGGGAGCCGAGAAGATCAGACGGTCATAGTCGCGCTGGAATTCCGTGCGGTCGTCGCGCTGCTGTCCGCTGCTCTCCAATCCCAGCCGCTTGCTACTCAAAAGTTGTGTCCAGTTCATCATGTGATGCGAGGATTAATTCATTATGGGCTGCAAAGATAGTGAAAAAGAGGCAGTGAATACACAGATTAGGCAATTTTCTTTAATAATTTGGTCATGAGAAGAACAAAATCTGTACAACGCGTGTAATCTCTGCCTAAAAATATGTACCTTTGTCCCCAAGAAACAACGAAAAAAATAATGCAAGTACCCATCATCAACCATTCTCATCATCCCCTGCCTGCGTATGCTACACCCCAGTCGGCAGGTGTAGATCTCCGTGCCAACCTCGAAACCCCCATCGTACTTCAACCCTTGCAACGCACCCTTGTTCCCACGGGGCTCTTCATTGCCCTGCCCGTAGGCTTCGAAGCACAGGTACGTCCTCGCAGCGGACTGGCCATCAAGCACGGCATCACTGTTCTGAACTCTCCCGGCACCATCGACGCGGACTATCGCGGCGAGATATGCGTCATCCTCATAAACCTCTCCGATCGGCCATTCACCATCAACGATGGCGAGCGCATTGCCCAAATGGTCATCGCCCGCCACGAACAAGCTGAATGGCAGCTCACCGACACGCTGGACGAGACAGAGCGCGGAGCTGGAGGATTCGGACATAGTGGCAAGAAATAAACGATTTTAATCACCTTCACAAATCATAAGACTAAACAATGAAATCATTTTTCACGAACTCATTTGTTGCACATTGCATGGCAGTGTGCTGTGGATTTGCTTTGGTTGGAAGTGCTGAAGCGCAGACATTTGATGATTACTACGATAAAAATATCGTATTAGCTGCCCAGAAAGATGGCATCGCCTACGCCATGACAAGCGATTTATCTTCTGATGGGCGAGCTGAAAAGCAAGAAATTAAAATCAGTAATGAACAACGAATAGTCTATCTTGCAACACAAGATGAACAGAATGCTATCTTATGGTATGTAGGGAAAAATAGTTCCGGCAAAATATACTTGGGCTCTAAGAACCTTGAAAAGAAATACCTATATGTAGCTCTCACAACAGGAAAAGATCCCCAACCCAAACTATCTTATTCTAAAACGAATTACCTAGACTTCAATGAAAGCTCATATCACACCTTTACTTATACCTATAATAATACACTTTACGGAATTCTGATGCAGCCAAACAGTTTCAGGATGGAACAAACGATATATATCACCCACCAAGATTACCTCTTCCCCATCGCCAAACCCTACTTCCTCGCAGAGCACACCTGGCGTACCCTTGGTTCCTCCAACTTTGGCACCATCTGCTTCCCCAAAGCCGTTCGCGCCGACGAGGTGGCTGGTGCTACCTTCTATGAGATTTATGCCAAGATAATGAATGGAGAAGAGTTCAAGGGAATCGTGCTGAACGAGGTCACGGGCGATTTGAAGGCTGGAAGACCTTATATATTTAAGCGCGCGGGCGAGGCCACGTATATCGTAGCAGCCATGCACGGCGATGCTGCCGAAGCAGGGAACTTTGGCGGACTCGTAGGCACACTGACTGGAACGGAGGAAGACGGCGGATTTATAGTTCCAGCCGGTATGTATATCCTCCAGGGCGACCAGCTCTGGCTGACCACCGAAGGGCAGAGCCGTCTGCTGGCAGGACGCGCCTACATCAACCCTGCAGACATCACAAATATAATCGCTTATTCCAAAGCTTCGTACGTAAAAGGCATCATCATCGGAATGGATGCGCCCGCCGATGAAGTAAGTGCTCCTGCCATCAAGGGCGCTCAAGGCGCAACCTTTGACCTGCAAGGACGTCCGGCAACTCGCCTGCTGCACGGACACACTTACCTCATCGACGGGCGCAAGGTCTACATCAAATAGTTACTCTGCCTGCCAGCCGGCAATCTTCGCCATGGCGGGAGCTATCTCAATGTTGTCTATGCGTCCTTGGAAGACCTCTGTGCCAGGACCGATAGCGTAGACGGGCACGTAACCGTTTGAGTGGCCACCACTGGCCCAGCTGATGAGAGCTTGCTCGCTGATGACATGCTTCACGGTCTCGCAAAGATCGCTGATGCGGTCGTTGACCTTCTCGCCATCAGCCATAGCCTTCTCGATTTCGTTCCATCTACGGGTCAGACGTTCTGTCTGCTCGTCTTTGAGCTTGATATTGTCCCAGAGCCCCATGAGCTGCTTCAGCTGCTTTTCTACGGCTTCTTTCGTGAACTTCTTCGGAGCCTTCTTGTACTGCTCGTTCAGAATCCATTTCAGTTCATCGATGCTCTTGTGCTGGAAGCGCAGCAGGTCGGTGTGGAGTTCATAGGGTCCCTTGCCCATGACCAGTCCACCCGTCTCGTGATCGGCTGTGATAACGATAATGGTCTCATCGGGGTGCTGCTGGTAGAACTCATAGGCCACCTTCACGGCTTTGTCCATATCGAGCACTTCGTTGATGGCGTTGCCTATGTCATTTCGGTGGCAGGCGTAGTCAATCATTCCTCCCTCCAGCTGGAAGAAGAAGCCATCCGTTCCCTTGCTCATCAGGTAGTTGATGCCTGCACGGCAAATCTGCTCCAGCGTGAGGTCGTCCTTCGTCTGGTCCAGTGCATAGGGCAGATGGTCGCTGCCCAGCTTCTCGTTCTGTTCATCGCTCTGCAGCATGATGAGCTTGTCGGCCTTGCGCCCTTTCTTCTCATATTCCTTGTAACCACCGGTGAGGATGGTATAACCGGCAGCCTTGGCCTGTTCGCGCAAGCTGAGCTCACCCTCTTTGGTATTGGGACGGTGGAAATCACTGCCTGCGAAGAAGTCAAAGCCACTCTTGCAGAGATCCTGACCAATCTCGAAATACATATTACGGCTGGGCTGGTGACCGTAGAAACTGGCGGGCGTGGCATGAGTGATAGCCACCGTCGTGGCGATGCCCACGGCCTTGCCAGCATTCTTAGCCCACTGTGCGATGCTGGTGCAGGGAGTCTTCAGATCTTCCAGCACGCCGATGGCACCGTTCTTGGTCTTCTTACCACATGCCAGCGCCGTACCTCCTGCTGCGGAGTCGGTCACGCCATTGGTGGCGGAGTAGGTGTTGACCAATCCCACCACGGGGAAGCTGGACATCAGAATCGGCTCGAAGCCTATCTTCCCTTTCAGGGCTGCCAGATAGGTCTCTGTGACGTTGATTTGGTTGACGCCCATACCGTCGCCGATGAAGTAAAAGACATACTTCACCTGACCTTGGGCCATAGCCGAGACAGCTATCAGCGCCGTCAGCAGCAGGGAATAGAAACGTTTCTTCATAGTAATTGAATGTTATGGATGAAAGTTTGTCTTTGTGCTAAGAAAGGTTGCAAGGCAGGGGCGCGCTTGGTGGCCTCATGAACCTTGCAACCTTATAAATTAACAGGGGTAATGTTAACCTTAGTCAGCCAGCTTAGCCTTGATGAACTCACGGTTCAGGCGAGCGATGTTGGCAATGGTCTCGTTCTTCGGGCAGACAGCCTCGCAAGCGCGGGTGTTGGTGCAGTTACCGAAGCCGAGCTCGTCCATCTTGGCGACCATGGCCTTGGCGCGCTTAGCGGCCTCAGGACGTCCCTGGGGAAGCAGTGCGAGTTGAGAGACCTTGGAGCTGACGAAGAGCATGGCAGAGCCGTTCTTACAAGCAGCTACGCAGGCACCGCAGCCGATGCAGCTGGCGCAGTCCATAGCCTCATCGGCATCCTGCTTGGGGATGAGGATGGCGTTGGCGTCCTGTGCCTGGCCGGTGCGGATGGTGGTGTAGCCGCCTGCCTGGATGATCTTGTCGAAGGCAGAGCGATCGACCATGCAGTCCTTGATGACGGGGAAACCTGCAGAGCGCCAAGGCTCCACGGTGATGGTCTCGCCGTCCTTGAAGCGACGCATGTAGAGCTGACAGGTGGTAGCACCGCGCTCGGTCTTGCCGTGGGGCGTACCGTTGATGTAGAGAGAGCACATGCCGCAGATACCCTCGCGGCAGTCGTGGTCGAAGACGAAGGGCTCCTTGCCGGCCTCGATGAGTTCCTCATTCATGATGTCGAGGGCCTCGAGGAAGGAGGTGTCGTCGGGAATATTCTTCAACTCGTGCGTGTCGAAGTGGCCCTTCTCCTTCGGGCCGTTCTGTTTCCAGAACTTTATTGTAACTGAAATGTTTTTAGCCATAATCATAAGACCCACCCCCCTGCCCCTCCCTTATAGGGAGGGGAGTAGAATGTATCCGACTCATCAGGGGGTCATTAGGGTTATTCTTTAATGTTAATAATAAAAACCTATTCTTGAAAGGTGACCACTCCCTCCCTACAAGGGAGGGTGAGGGGAGGGTCTTTTTAGTTCTTATAGTTACGTGTCTGAACCTTGATTGCTTCGTACTCCAGGGGTTCCTTGATGAGTTCGGGATCCTTGCCTTCACCCTGATACTCCCAGCAGCCGACGTAGAAGTAGTTCTCATCGTCACGCTTGGCTTCGCCTTCCTCCGTCTGGTATTCCTCGCGGAAGTGGCCGCCGCAGCTTTCGTTACGGCTGAGAGCGTCGTGAGCTACGAGTTCGCCCATAGTGAAGAAGTCACGGAGGTGGATAGCCTTGTCGAGTTCCACGTTGAGACCTTCCTTAGAGCCGGGCACGAAGAGGTTCGTGTCGAACTCCTTCTGCAGTTCCTTCATCTTCTGGATACCGGTCTTCAAGCCCTCAGCGGTGCGGCCCATACCGACGTACTCCCACATGATGTGGCCGAGTTCCTTGTGGATGCTGTCCACGGAACGCTTGCCCTTGATGTTGAGCAGTCGGGTGAGTTCGGCATCGACAGCCTTCTCTGCCTCTGCGAACTCGGGCAGGTCAGTGCTGATGCGCGGCCAGATAGCCTGGTCGGCGAGGTAGTTCTGGATGGTGTAAGGCAGCACGAAGTAACCGTCGGCCAAGCCCTGCATCAGAGCGGATGCGCCGAGACGGTTGGCACCGTGGTCGGAGAAGTTGCACTCGCCGATGGCGAAGAGGCCGGGGATGGAGGTCTGCAGCTCGTAGTCAACCCAGACGCCGCCCATGGTGTAGTGGATGGCGGGGTAGATCATCATGGGCTTGTAGTACTTCACGCCGTTGATTTCGTTGGCGAGGTCGCCGGGATAGACGTCGGTAATCTCCTCATACATATCGAAGAGGTTGCCGTAGCGCTGCTTCATGGCGTCGAGGCCGAGGCGGTTGATGCTCTCGGAGAAGTCGAGGAACACGGCCAAACCGGTGTTGTTCACGCCGAAGCCCTTGTCGCAACGCTCCTTGGCAGCACGGCTGGCGACGTCGCGCGGCACGAGGTTACCGAAAGCGGGATAGCGACGCTCCAGATAGTAGTCGCGGTCCTCTTCGGGAATCTCCCAGCCCTGCAACGTGCCTTCCTGCAGCTTCTTGGCATCTTCCAGCTTCTTGGGCACCCAGATGCGGCCGTCGTTACGCAAGGATTCGGACATCAGCGTCAGCTTGGACTGCTTGTCGCCATGCACGGGAATGCAGGTGGGGTGAATCTGCACGTAGGAGGGGTTAGCCATGTAAGCGCCCTTGCGGTAGCACTGTACAGCAGCCGTGCAGTTGCAACCCATAGCGTTGGTGGAGAGGAAGTAAGCATTGCCGTAGCCGCCAGTGGCGATGACAACAGCATTGGCGCTGAAGCGCTCCAGCTTGCCGGTCACGAGGTTCTTGGCGATGATACCGCGGGCACGGCCGTCGACGATGACGACATCTTCCATCTCATAGCGGGTGAAGAGCTTCACCTTGCCGGCCTGTACCTGTGCGCTGAGGGAGCTGTAGGCACCGAGCAGCAGCTGCTGGCCGGTCTGACCCTTGGCATAGAAGGTACGGCTGACCTGAGCACCACCGAAGGAGCGGTTGGCCAGCATGCCGCCATATTCGCGAGCGAAGGGAACGCCCTGTGCCACGCACTGGTCGATGATGTTGTTAGACACCTCTGCCAGACGATAGACGTTGGCCTCGCGAGCACGATAGTCACCACCCTTCACGGTGTCGTAGAACAGACGATAGACGCTGTCACCGTCGTTCTGATAGTTCTTGGCTGCATTGATACCGCCCTGTGCTGCGATGGAGTGTGCACGACGGGGGCTATCCTGGATGCAGAAGTTGAGGACGTTGAAGCCCATCTCGCCAAGCGAGGCAGCAGCGCTGGCACCTGCCAGACCTGTGCCGACGACGATGACGTCGAGCTTCAGTTTGTTCTTCGGATTGACCAGACGCTGGTGTGCCTTATAGTTGGTCCATTTCTCAGCAACGGGTCCCTCGGGTATCTTGGAATCGATTTTCTTTACTTGTTCAGTTGCCATAATGATAACGTTTTAAAGTTGATAAAAGGTTAGCCCCAGATGGCAAATTTGATAACCACAACAGCGAACATCAGGATGACGATGGTCGACCAGATGAAGCCGATGCACTGCCAGCGGTTGTGCCAGATCTTGCCGCTCCAGCCCAGCGTCTGGATAGCACTCCAGAAACCATGGTTGATGTGGAACCAGATGGCGCAGAGCCACACGAGGTACAGCAGCGAGTAGAGGGGAGCACCCGGACGGTTGTGGAAGGTGTAGACAATCCAGTTGTAGCCGTCGGAGGCCGAGGGGATGTTCGTGGCTGCGGCCACGGGATCCATGAGTTCTGCGAACATCATGTTGTACCAGAAGTGCCAGAGGTGCAGGCACAGACCCAGGCAGATGATGCAGCCCAGGAGGAACATGTTCTGGCTGTACCATTCAACCTTCTCGGGCTTCGAGGTCACAGCATAGCTGTCAGTGCCACGAGCCTTCTTGTTTTGCAGCGTAAGGATGATGGCAAAGATGAAGTGCAGGGCCATCAATGCTGCCAGACCGAGGGTAGCCACTACGGCATACCAGTTAGCGCCGAGGAACTCGCAAATCATGTTGTAGCCCTCAGCGCTGAAGAGCGCTACGACGTTCATGCTCGCATGAAACGTCAGGAAGAGAATCAGTGCCAGACCGGTGACGGACATGACGACTTTTCTTCCGATGGATGAATCAATTAACCACATAAAATGATAGAATTAAAGAGTTTTGAGATGAGATTTTGGCGCAAAAGTAAAGCTTTTTAACGATTCAGCAAAAGAAAAGTGCAAAAAGTTTAGCCAAAAACCTCCAAACTGCGGACTTTTGATTATCTTTGCGACCAGAAACTAGCAATAAGCCTCATGAACAGAAGAGATTTCATCAAAAAAACCGCCATTCTTTCCGTCGCAGCAAGTGCTGCAGACATCACGCGCGCTACGAACCTTATTTCCCCCACGCCCACGACAGCACCTGAGGCTGCTCCCGTGGGCTCTCTTCTCGCCTCTCCTCCCATGCTTCAGAACTACGCCGAAACCACAATCGGCATCGCATTTGCCGTGAGCGACCTCGCCAGCGGCTACGTCCTCATTGGCAAGCAACCCGACCTCAGCGATGCACGCAAAGTGCTGGCAGGAGGCTACCGCACCACCGAACTCAGCGACCACGTCTGTCAGGTACGCATCACCGGGTTGGAACCCGCCACCACTTATTACTACCGTATCGGTGCCGACCGCATCCAATACAAAGGTGGCTACAACATGAAGAACCTGGGCGCGGAGGAGGACACACACACATACCATTTTACGACTGCCGGCACCAATGCCCATGGACACTTCTGCGTCATCAACGACACCCATGCTTCCTGGAAGCCTTTCGGGCTCGCCATCGAGAAGATTGCACAGTTGGCTCCCTCCTGCGTCGTATGGAATGGCGATGCCAGCAACGTTGAAGAGACCATAGACGCTCTGATAAGTATCTACCTCAAGCCTGAAATCGAACGTAAGGACTACGCCACACAGATTCCTTATATCTTCTGCCCAGGCAACCACGACTTCCGAGGTATGGCCAACCGCCACCTGGAGCAAGTGTGGATGTATCGCCAACCCGAGGAACGCCATGTGCGCGACTGGGATCTCGGAAGGAACTTTGCCGTGAGAATGGGCGAGGTAGCCATGATAGGTCTGGATACAGGAGAGGACAAGCTGGATACGAACCCGAAGTTTGCAGGAATCTTCCAGATGAAACCCTACCGCGAAGCACAGACAGTCTGGCTGCGCGATGCCCTCCAGCGCCCGGAAATTGCCAGTGCACCCTACCTCGTCGCCTTCTGCCACATTCCCCTTTATGATGACAATCCCAGGCATAACCCCGGCGACATCGCTCCCGATGACAAAGATCCACGCTACAGCACCGACTTCGCCATGTGGCAACGCACCTGCGCTGAGATGTGGGTACCGCTGCTCGAAGCAGCCCACTGCCAACTCGTCATCACAGCCCACCAGCATATCTACAAATATCTGGCTCCCACGCCCGAACGTCCCTGGGCAGAACTCATCGGCGGTGGACCGGAGATGGGCGAGGAAGGCGGCAAGAAGAACCCACGCCTCTACCCCACTGTCATCGAGGGCGAAGTGCGCGACGCGCAACTCCACATCAACGTCCACAACCTGCTCAGCGGCAACGTACAGCAGGCACTGGCCATCGCGCCCAGAGCGATAAGCAAGAAGAAAAGCCGAAAAGAGAAAAAAGACTGGAAGTAGTGTGCCAATTACGAATCGGAAATAGTGCGCTAATAATAAAGATGTAATAAAAGACTGTGACGTCATGAAACACAAGATCCTACTCCTGCTGCTTTTGGCCTTCGCCAATACCTCACTCCTCTGTGCACAGACCAAGTGGGTGAATCCCCTGACACAAGGGGAAGCCACCGTCCACGGCCGCTGGTGGCATAGCGAACTCCAGGACAACTTCCACCGACTGCCAGCTCGGGCGGAGAACGTCGTACGAAAGGCCGTCTGGAACCTCTCGCGCCAGTCAGCAGGACTCTCACTAATGTTCCACACCAACGCCCCCAGCATCAAGGTGCGCTACAAGGTCATTGGCGGACTGAATATGTTCCACATGCCCACGACGGGCGTCTCCGGCGTGGATCTCTATGCCACAGACGCCGAAGGCAACCTTCGCTGGTGCGCCAGCAAGTTCAATCTCTCGTTCAAGGACACCATCAACTACGAGTTCAAGGACCTCACCTATTTCACGAGCAAGGAGCGTGGCTACGACTACGAACTCTTCCTACCGCTGTACAATGAAGTAAAATGGATGGAAGTGGGCGTGCCCGAGGATTGCGACATCAGTTTTATTCCCTGCTCGCAAGAACAGCCAATAGTGGTCTACGGGACTTCCATCGCTCAGGGAGCCTGCGCCTCAAGAACGGGTATGGCGTGGACCAATATCGTGCATCGCGAGACCACCTATCCCATGATCAACCTGGCCTTCTCCGGCAATGGACTCCTCGAGGAGGAGGTTTTCAACTTCCTTGCGGAAATAGATGCCAAGCTCTTTATTATCGACTGCCTGCCCAATATGGCTACTGAACGCACGGAGTTCGTCTACGACCGACTCATCAAGGGAACTGAAATCCTACGCACCAGAAGCCAGGCACCCATCCTCTTCGTGGAGCACAACTATGCCAACGGAGCCAGCTCCCAACAATCCAAGGACTGGTACTCACATTCCAATGCAGAGCAACGTCGTGCCTTCGAAGCACTGAAAGCCAAAGGCATACAAGGACTTTATCTCCTCACCCATGAGGAGTTGGGATTCACGCAGGATACCATGGTGGAGGGCATTCATCCCAATGACCTCGGCATGCGGCAGTACGCCAATGCCTATATAAAGAAGATTCACGAGATATTCCCTGAAGAAGGCCACCACAAGGATTTCGCCAAGTAGACATTAACTTCTTAAGAATAAAGGTAAGACGAAATGAGCAAGAACTGCGAAGTGATATACGGACGTGGCATCGAGGTGCCAGAGGGGGTGGAACAAGTGTTGCTGCACGCCTGCTGTGCGCCTTGCAGTAGCGCCATCGTGGAATGGATGCTCAACGTAGGCGTGCGCCCGACCATTTTCTACTTCAATCCGAATATCTTCCCCCGAGAGGAATATGAGACGCGCAAGGCAGAAAGCAAACGCCATGCTGACGGTCTGGGAATCAACTGGATAGATGCAGACTGGAGCCACGGAGAATGGCTCAGCGGCATCTGCGGACTGGAGAACGAGCCAGAACGAGGAGCACGCTGCCAACGCTGTTTTGATATCCGGCTGCAAGCAGCTGCAGAGAAAGCTGTAGAACTGGGCATCAACGTCTTCGCTACCACGCTGGCATCTTCGCGATGGAAACGATTGGAACAGATAGAGTTAGCAGGCAAGCGAGCAGAAGAAGAAGTTGCAGGCTCACGCTTTTGGGCACAGAATTGGCGAAAGGGAGGATTGCAGGAACGGCGAAACCAATTGCTGAAAGAATTTGCCTTCTACAACCAGCTCTACTGCGGATGCGAGTTTTCCATGCCCAAGTAAGTGGAGAGACGACGGCTTCGGAACTCTCTGGAGCCAGCAAAAATGTCGACTTAGGCCTTTTCCGTGGGCTAAAACGGAAAGTTACGATAGTTTTTCGCCGAATCTTTTCTTTCTCTCGCGGATTTAATGTATCTTCGCGCCGTAAAACTGAAAAAGAGCTACTTCCGTGGAACTGAATTATGACGTCATTGTGATTGGCGCAGGACACGCCGGATGCGAGGCTGCTCACGCTGCAGCACTCATCGGTGCGCGCACGCTGCTCATCACCATGGACATGAACAAGATTGCACAAATGTCATGTAATCCTGCCGTTGGAGGAATCGCCAAAGGACAGATTGTCAGGGAGATAGATGCCATGGGAGGTGCCATGGGACACGTCACAGACGCCACTTCCATCCAGTTCCGGATGCTCAATCGTTCCAAAGGACCTGCCATGTGGAGTCCTCGTGCTCAGTGCGACCGTGCCAAGTTCATCTGGGCATGGCGCGAAGTACTGGAGAACACCCCCAACCTGCATATCTGGCAAGACCAAGTTCGCCGGCTGATTGTAGAGGAACTGTCACCCAAAGGCTCAACTTTGAATAGTCCCCAGCTATCCGTAGGCGATGGCTATACCAATACTAAAGTCGCCGTCGGCGTGGAGACCTATCTTGGAATGACTTTCAAGGCCAAGAGCATCGTCCTCACAGCGGGCACTTTCCTCAATGGACTCATGCACATCGGTCGCGTCCAGCTACCTGGAGGACGCTGCGCCGAACCACCCTCCCTGGAACTCTCGGAGAGCATTGCGCAGCATGGCGTTCGCATAGCCCGCATGAAGACAGGCACCCCTGTCCGCATCGATGCACGTTCTGTGGATTTCTCCCTCATGACCGAGCAGCCTGGGGACACTGAAGGGCGCCACTTCTCTTTCCTACCCCACTCCACATTCTTCTCCTCCTCCCCTTCATCACCCTCTTTCTGTTCATCACCCTACTCTTCTTTCCATTCATCACCCTCCCAGTCCTCCTCCCCCTCACTCCATTCATCCCTCCAATCTCCTTCGGTTGTGTGTTCGGCGTACTCGCCGAATCCCCCTTCCCTCCCCCAGCTTCCCTGCTGGATTACTTATACCAACGACGCCGTTCACGAACGCCTGCGCCAGGGTCTTCCAGACTCTCCACTCTACAACGGCCAAATACAAAGCATAGGCCCTCGCTATTGCCCCAGCATAGAGACCAAGCTCGTCACCTTCCCGGACAAAGACCAGCACCAACTGTTTCTGGAACCGGAAGGTACAAACACCCAGGAGTATTACCTCAACGGCTTCTCTTCATCGCTGCCCATCGAGGTGCAAATCGAAGCCCTGCGCCTGATTCCAGCTTTCCGCAATCTTGAAATCTATCGCCCAGGCTATGCCATCGAGTACGATTTCTTTGATCCCACTCAATTACACCACTCTTTGGAATCGCGCATCATCAGCGGCCTCTACCTTGCCGGACAGGTCAATGGAACTACGGGGTATGAAGAAGCAGCAGGACAAGGGCTCCTGGCCGGAATCAATGCAGCCCGCAACTGCACAAATCAAGAACCTTTGATATTACAGCGCGACGAGGCCTACATCGGTGTTCTCATCGACGACCTCGTCTGCAAGGGTGTGGACGAACCCTATAGGATGTTCACCTCGCGAGCCGAATATCGCATCCTGCTCCGTCAGGACAACGCTGATGCACGACTGACACGCAAGGGATATAGCATGGGCGTAGCGAGCAGCAAGCGCCTGCGCTACTTCGAAGAAAAGGAAGCAGCCATTCAGCGCATCATCGATTTTGCAGAAAGCTATTCCGTGAAGATGCAGGACGTGAACGGGCTGCTCGAGCAGCTGGGTACAGCCCCCTTGACACGAGGCTGTAAACTCATGGAGCTTTTAGGTCGTCCACAACTGACCATTGAAAACCTCGCTTCCGCCCTACCCCGTCTGAACGAGGTTCTGGACTGCATCCAGGAACGTCGGGCAGAGATTGTCGAAGAGGCAGAAATACAAATTAAATACCAGGGCTATATCCACCGCGAGGTGGAACAGGCAGAGAAGATGCACCGGCTGGAGAACATCCGTATCCGCGGGCGCTTCGACTATTTCACCCTGCAATCCATCTCCACCGAAGGACGACAAAAGCTCATTTCCCATGACCCAGAGACGCTGGCACAAGCCTCGCGCATCCCTGGCGTTTCACCCTCCGACATCAACGTTCTACTCGTTCTTCTCGGAAGATAGTTCCACGTGAAACATCTACAGCCTTTCAATAAACTTTAACCATAAAACTGCGAGGTCGCTCGCATCCAAACAATGAACAACGAGATCCTACTTAAGAACCTAAGAAACGTGCCGGACTTCCCTATTCCAGGAATCCAGTTCAAAGACGTAAGCACACTATACAAGAATGCAAAATGCTTACGAATCATGGTCAATGAACTATATGACCTCTACAAAGACAAAGGCATCACTAAGGTCGTAGGCATAGAGAGCCGCGGCTTTGTCGTAGGAGCGGCTCTTGCCTTCAAACTTGGTGCTGGGTTTGTAATGTGCCGTAAGCCAGGCAAGCTTCCTGCTGATACCTTACAGGAGAGCTACATGAAAGAATACGGCAAGGACACCATAGAGATACATACAGACGCCATCACAGAAAAAGACGTGGTACTCATCCACGACGACCTCCTGGCCACTGGCGGATCCATGCTCGCGGCATACAACCTCGTTCAGAAATTCAACCCTAGAAAGACCTATATTAACTTTATTATCGAACTGACGATTGAAGGTCTGAACGGCCGCAGCGTATTCCCTGACAACGTTGACATCACCACCCTATTGACTATTTGATGAGCGAACGAGAAGAACATATAAAGAGCATTCTGCAAAGACTACCGGAATCTCCAGGAAGCTACCAGTACTTCGATGAGCACGGGACAGTGATCTATGTGGGTAAGGCCAAGAACCTGAAACGTCGCGTCAGCAGCTATTTCAACCGCGAACACGACTCCCGAAAGACCGCCATCCTTGTCTCTAAGATATGGGATATTCACTACACTGTAGTCAAGACCGAAGCAGAAGCTCTGCTGCTCGAAAACCAACTCATCAAACAATTCCAACCTCGCTATAATGTCTTGCTGAAAGACGGCAAGAGCTACCCGAGCATCGCGGTAACCAAGGAGTATTTACCACGGATATTCAAGACACGCCAAATTGACCGAAAAGGGGCGATATACTTTGGTCCCTACAGCCACATACCAACCATTAACGGACTCCTGGAACTGTTCCGGAACCTCTACCCTATTCGCAGTTGTCATCAGCCAATGACAAAAGAAGGAGTGGAAACCGGTAAATACAAACTCTGCCTCGAATACCACATGAAGAATTGCCTGGGTCCCTGCGTAGGCTACCAAAACCACGAGGAATACATGCAATACATCGATGCAGCCATACGTATTTTAAAAGGAGACACCGCAGCTTTACGACGGGAAATGCTCGCCCAGATGCAGCAGCTTGCCAGTGAAATGAAATTCGAGGAAGCACAGGTCATAAAGCGTCGCTACGATCTGATTACAGCACATCAGGAAAAGAGCCAAGTCATCACCTCAACCGGCCATAACATCGATGTCTTCAGCATAGATAATGACGAGCGTATTGCTTACATCAACTACCTGCACGTCGTGGAGGGAGCAATCAACCAGGCATTCACCTTCGAATACAAGAAGAAGCTCGATGAATCGAAGGAAGAACTCCTGGTACGCGGCATCATGGACATGCGCGACCGATGGGGTTCCGAAGCCAAGGAAATCGTTCTACCGTTCCCCGTGGAACTACCACTTAACGACGTGGAAATCACCATACCTATGCGTGGTGACAAAAGACAACTTCTGGCTTTATCGGAGCTGAATGTAAGACAATATAAAGTAGACCGCCTGAAGCAACAGGACAAGTTGAATCCTGAGCAGAAGGCAGTTCGCCTGATGAAAGAAATACAGGAGCACTTACAGCTCCCTACCCTACCCTACCAGATAGAATGCTTCGATAACTCGAACATATCAGGAACAGATGCTGTAGCAGGATGCGTGGTATTCAAGAAGTGCAAACCCAGTAAAGCGGATTATCGTAAATACAATATCAAGACGGTGGTCGGACCAGACGATTATGCCTCCATGCAGGAGGTTGTCAGACGGCGGTACGGCCGCATGGTGGAAGAAGGAACACCCCTACCCGACCTCATCATTACGGATGGCGGCGCAGGTCAGATGAGCGTCGTGCGAGCCGTAGTAGAAGATGAATTAGGACTCCAGATTCCCATAGCCGGACTTGCAAAAGACGACCGCCATCGCACCCACGAACTACTATACGGAAACCCTCCGCTGACCATCGGACTGAAACAAGACAGCGCCCTCTTCCGCCTGTTGACTCAGATACAGGATGAGGTACACCGCTACGCTATTTCCTTCCATCGTGACAAGCGCAGCAAGAGCCAATTGAGGTCGGAATTAGACACCATTCCCGGTGTCGGACCAAAGACAAAACAAGCTCTGCTGAAAGCATTCAAGAGCGTAAAACGCATCCGCGAAGCCAGCGAAGAAGAACTGGCAAATGTGGTCGGAGAAGCTAAGGCAAAAGCAATAAAAAGAAGCCTATAATTATGAGAATAGTAATCCAAAGAGCCAGAGGTGCCAGCGTCGAAATTGACGGTCACGTGAACGCAGAGTTCCAAGGACTGGGCTACCTTATTCTACTCGGAATTGAGGGTACAGACACCCTCGAGGATGTGAACTGGCTGGTCCGAAAAGTAGCTGCCCTGCGTGTCTTCGACGACGAAAACGGGGTCATGAACCGCAACATTCTAGACATAGCAGGAGAGCACGAAGGAACCGACGGCAACATCATTGTTGTCAGCCAGTTCACGCTCTTCGCCTCCTACAAGAAAGGCAATCGACCCTCATGGCTTCGTGCAGCCACCCACGACATCAGCGTTCCACTCTACGAAGCCTTCGTTCAGCGACTCTCAGAAGCCATAGGACGCCCTGTTGGACATGGCGAATTCGGTGCTGACATGAAGGTGTCGCTGTGTAACGAAGGACCTGTTACCATCCTGATGGACACCCATAACAAGGAATAAAAAATGAACGTGAGATCGCTACTCCTCAGTTGCTTTACGCTGATGTGGTTTGATGCAATCAAGGCATCGGACAATGTTCCATTCGACCATATTGAAGTGTCTGAAAACCAACGTTTTCTGACTCATCAAGGAGGCAAACCGTTCTTCTATTTGGGCGACACAGCCTGGGAATTGTTCCACCGCCTCGACCGAGACGAAGCTAAGCTGTACTTAGAAGATCGCGCGAAGAAAGGATTCACGGTCATTCAGGCAGTAGTCATAGCAGAGTTAGACGGAATCAGTACGCAGAATGCTTACGGACACTTACCTTTTGAAAATCAAGATCCGACCACGAACCTCCTACATACGAGGTAAAACATTGAAAGCCTGGTGGTTCAATCCCAGAACGGGAAAGGCAGAGAACATCGGAAAGTTCAGAAACGAAGGTCAGAAAACCTTCCTCTCCCCTACCCCAGGCGAAAAGCTCGACTGGATTCTCGTGATTGACGATGCTTCCAAAGGATACCCTAAACCGGGAAGCAAAGAATATAAGAACTGACCATTAAATAATATAGTTCATCCTCAAATCCCCAAAAGTCATAAAGTAAATAAGACCTTTAATCATTAAATCATTGGATATCAACATGGAACAGAACAAGTACGAACAAGCGTTGTCACAGTACAACCTGAACATCAGCGATGCCGCAGTAGCAGCCGCTGTGAAACGGATTATCGAAGAGAAAGTGCCCGAGAACGACACCGTAGAAGTGAAGAAATTCCTCATGGGCAGCGTGGAACTGACCACCCTGAAGACCACCGACTCCGAAGAGAGCGTACTGGCCTTCACGGAGAAAGTCAACAAGTTCGAGGACGCATATCCCGACCTGCCGCACGTTGCAACCATCTGTGTATACCCCTGTTTCGCCCAGATTGTCTCTCAGAGCCTCGAAGTCGAAGGCGTAGAGGTAGCGTGCGTCAGCGGTAGTTTTCCGAGCTCACAGGCCGTTTTAGAGGTTAAAGTAGCAGAGACAGCCCTAGCCCTTAAAGACGGTGCTACTGAGATAGATATCGTCATGAGCGTGGGCAAATACTTGAGCGGCGACTACGAAAGCGTCTGCGACGAGATTCAGGAGCTGAAGTGCGTCTGTGGCGACAAGAAGATGAAGGTCATCCTCGAGACCGGCCTCCTACCCTCCTGCGCCGACATCAAGCGCGCCTCCATCCTCGCCATGTACGCCGGAGCCGACTACATCAAGACTTCCACCGGCAAGGAGAAACCCGCGGCCACCCCCGAGGCTGCTTACGTCATGTGCCAGGCCATCAAGGAGTACTACGAGAAGACCGGCATCCAGATCGGCTTCAAACCCGCCGGCGGTCTGAACACCGTTCACGATGCCCTCGTCTACTACACCATCGTCAAGGAAGTCCTCGGCGAACAATGGCTGACCAACCAATGGCTTCGTCTCGGCACCTCCCGTCTGGCCAACCTCCTCCTCTCGGAAGTCGTCGGTCAGGAGACGAAATTCTTCTGAAACAGAAAAGTGAAGATTTTGGCCTCGTGAGAATCGAAAATTCCCGCCCCTCGTCCGAGAAAGAAGGTTCTACGCGATTCTCGGAGGCTCAAAACAGAGCATAAATCGCTCAAAGCGAGCGTATTTAGCCTTAAAAATTCTGTATGGCAGATTCTGGAATCTAGAGTAAATTTGTTAACGAACGTAAAAATCCCCGTCACCGATGGCCGATGACGGGGATTTCACTTCATTCAGGCAGCGTTTTCCGACTTATGCAGCCTGCTTGGGTACGAGGAGGTACGAGTTGCCGTTTTTGTGATGTCGGGAGATGAAGCCGTGCTTCTTCAGCGCGCTGCCCAACTTCATCTTCAGGGACATGGTGCACTTCACGGATGGAAAACGCATGGCCACCATTTCCATGATCTCGTTCAGGGAGTACTCCCTACCCTACCCTGCCCTTCTTCAGTCGGCTTCTCGAAACAGACGTCCACCATCTCATCTGCATTGGCATCTTGCTGGAATGGCAGATTGTCCCGCTGGAGGTCCTGGGTCTCACTTGCATCGAACCAATACCGCATCTTCAGCTCACACACCTCTTCCACCAATTGTGCATACAGCTGGTCGTAATCGATGGGCAGCGTGTTGTCGATAGCGACTCCAGGGGTGATACGAATACAGATGTAGCGTCGGGAACCCGTGGGGTCCGTCAGAGGATGAGGGTTGTTGGTCGTCGCCTGAGGATTCGCAGATCCTCAGCTTCGTCGCTCTCTTCTTCTTGGCTGCATGCTCCCATCGCCAAGTCGGCGCTTACGTCCGTATCGTGGGAGCTTTGGTTAGTCGCAGTCGCCTCATTGGGCGCGGCATTACTCAGGTTCTGCAAGAGAATAAACATATCTTTACCATCGAATTGGTAGCATAATGACACAACACCGGCAAAGTTTTTGGATTTTTTTCGTATGAGGTTGCCTTTCCCTGAATCTTTGGGAATCATCCCGGATTTGGTAACTTCTCTCAGAGGCTGAAATTGTGGTCTATGACGACGGTGATACGTTCATCGGGCAGCAGTGTCTGCAGTTCTGCCGTCAGTTGCTGGGCAAAACGGGGCTCGTCGGTTACGGAGATGTCGGGAACTACATCGACGGAGACGCGGTGCTCGTCGTCGAAATAGCAGAAGCCATGCACTTGCAGGATCTCCTTGTGGCGCGAGAGGGTCTGCAGGACCATGTTCTGCACCTGGGTGTGCTTGTTGTCGCCGGTGGCGATGGCGTACACTCCCACGGTCATCACGATGTTCTGACTCGCCATCAGGTGCTCGCTGATCCGGCGTGTGAGCCGATGGATGTCGTGCGCCGAGAGGGTGTCGAGGACGCTGATGTGCAGCGAACCGATCATGATGTCCGGGCCGTAGCTGTGGAGAATGATGTCATAGACGCCATGTACCTCGGGGAATGCCATCACCTCCTTCTTAATGGCAGCCACCAACTCGGGCGAGACGCGGCTGCCCAGCAACTGGTTGATGGGCGAGGAGAGCATATCAATACCCGCCTTGATGATGAGGCAGGAGATGAGCACTCCCAGCAAGCCGTCCAGGGAGACGTCCCAGAGCAGCATGACCAGGGCCGAGAGGAGCGTGGAGAAGGTGATGATGGCATCGAAGAGGGCGTCGGCACCAGAGGCCACGAGGGCATCGCTCTGCAGGCGGCGTCCCTGACGTCCGACGTAGGTTCCCAAGACGAGCTTCACCACGATGGCTACAATGATGACTATGAGGGTGATAGTGGTGTAGGAGGGCAGGGTAGGGTGGATGAGCTTACGCACGGACTCGATGAGCGACGAGCAGCCGGCAGCCAGGACGATGACGGCGATGATGATGGCGCTGAAGTATTCGATGCGCCCGTGGCCGTAGGGGTGTTCCAGGTCTGCAGGCCTCTGGGACAGCTTGGCTCCGATGATGGTGATGACGCTGGAAAGAGCGTCGCTCAGATTGTTCACAGCGTCCATGACGATGGCCACAGAGCCTGCCACGGCACCCACCACAGCCTTGAAGGCAGCCAGCAGCACGTTGGCTCCGACACCCACCAGGCTGGTTCGTATGATTTGACTGGAACGGTTCTTTGCTTCCATATTCAAGAGTTTAGTTCTTCAGGATATATTTCAGGAATTCGCCGATGCGGTCGAGCCAGGTGTAGCTGCCCGTGCCGGGTGAGGCTGTGCGCTGGAAGCAGTGGTTGCGTGTGGCCAGGGTGTGGAGCTCGCTCTGGATGCCCATGCTGCGCATCTTCTCCCAGGTCTTGACGGAGTTCATGGCAGCCCAGCCGTCGGCATCGCCGTGGACAAAGAGCATAGGCACCGTCTTCAGGTCGAAGCTGAACTCCGGCACGAGCACGGCAGAGTCGTCGTTGCCGCCCGTGGTGTTGTGCTCATTGCTGCCGTCCGTGAGGGCGTAGGCCGGATAAATACCGATGCCCCATTGGACGTTGCAGGGCAGCTTGTCGAGGTCGTCGATGGGCAGGTAGGCACGATGCAGCGATGAGGTGACGCCCATCAGCGTGAGGTGCCCTCCGGCAGAGCTGCCCATGATGCCTATCTGATTGGGATCCAGGCCGAAGCCTTCAGCCTTGCTCCGCACGATGCGGATGGCACGCTGCAGGTCCTGCCAGGCGGTGGTGTGCTTGGAGAGCCCTTTCGGACGAGGAGTGCGATAGCGCATGGTGACTACCGTCATGCCCCGTTCGTTCAGATAGCGTCGGGCTGGTGCTACTTCGAATCCGTCGGGACCGTTGCCCTCGTAGCTGCCACCAGAGTAGATAATCTGTATGGCCTTGGTCTTCAGCTCCTTGGGGAAATGCCATTCGAGGTAGGGCTTGCACTGGTGCTCCTGGGCGTCGGGCATCTTACCTTCTGGCCAGACGTCCTCCGTCTGCAGCTCCCGGCGTGCTTCGTCGCTGGCATAGCGCTGCATGATGTCCACTTCGGGTTCCAGCTTGCCCAGGAATTCCATCTGGCGCATGAACTCCACGGTGCGTTCGAGCCCGAAGGCGCCATGCCCCTTGCCAGGATAGAGGTGCAGTTCGGCAGGAATCTTGCGCTTGCGCAACTCACGGTAAATCAACGTAGAACCATTGGGCGTATATTCATCATTACCTCCGTGCTGAAGGCTGATGGGGCATGTCTTCTCGTCGAACTTGAAGATGGAGGAGAGGCGGACGTCTGTGCCGTAGCCCTGACGCGTGGCAGGAATACCTGTCTCGCCGTCGGTAGTCACGTAGGCGGGTGCATTCAGGAGCGCCCAGTTGATGTGGCAGGGGAACTCGTCGATTTTGTCCACGGGAGCGTAGGCAGGTGTCTGGGAACTGGTGGCCAGCAGCAGCCCCAGGTGTGAGCCGGCAGACATACCGATGACACCTATCTTCTCCGGGTCGAAACCGCGCTTCTGAGCCTCGCTGCGCACCATGCGAACGGCACGCTGTCCGTCCTCCCAGGCGGTCTGGTAGATGGGAAGACCGACGGGGCGAGGAGTGCGATAGACGAAGTTCACGCACTGAAAGCCCAGCTCCGTGAAGCGTTCGCGCCACAGCTTGATGAGTGCGACGTCGCAGCAGTTATAATATCCTCCACCCGAGATGAGGATCATGCAGCCTCCGTTCCTGACCTCAGCAGCAGGGGCGTCGAACCACTCGAGGTAGGCCACACGGTGTTTGTCGGCCTTGAACTTCTCGCTGCCGGCCTCATCGGTCATGGCGGCTATCTGATGTGCTTGGGCATCGGGCATCTTGCCCTTGGGCCAAATCGTCTCGCGGTCAAAGGCTTGGACATTCAGCGCCAGGCCAAGGGCGAGCAGCATCAGGAACATCCTGAGTACGCTCTTCTTCGTGGGGGAGTAGAGGAAATGTGTCATATACAATTATATGGTTAGTTTGCAGCGCAAAGTTCGTCATTTATTTCCAAACAAAGGAAAATTCTCGGGAAAAAATGCGTTACCGCCGCCCCATAGCGCATCATTTCTTGGGAAAAGGCTTCTCTTTACGTCTTTTTCACTACCTTTGCACCAAAGAAAAGCCACACATTATGGATTCATTCATCACCTTCTGCAAGGAAAACTTCGACCTCATCACCCTCCTCGTGGGCGTGATAGGGGTCGTCATCAGCGTAATTTCCGTGATTTACGAAATGAAGCAGCGGAAGAAAAGACAAGGAGGCAAGCACGTATGAACCAGCAGACACCTGAAACCATTCGCACCAACAGCCTGCGGGCGTGGTGGTTGGCAGCGCGTCCGAAGACCCTCACGGGTGCCGCTGCGCCTGTGATGGTGGCACTGAGTGCGGCGTGGAGGGACTTGCACTTCACAGACCCTGGACTGGCCGAAGGATACCGTCCTCCACAAGGTGAATTCAGCTGGACGCCAGCGCTACTGTGCCTGCTCTTCGCCCTGCTGATGCAGGTGGATGCCAATTTCGTTAACGACTACTTCGACTTCAAGAAGGGACGCGATGACCGCGAGACGCGTCTTGGACCGCCGCGAGCCTGCAGCGAGGGATGGATCACGCCGCGGGCGATGGGGTGGGGGATAGGCCTCACCACCTTGCTGGCGTGCCTCGCGGGGTTGCCACTGGTGCTGTGGGGAGGATGGTGGCTGGTGGCCATCGGGGTGGCGTGCGTGATCTTCTGTTTCCTCTATACCACGCTGTTAGCCGGACTCGGAATGGGCGACGTACTGGTACTGGTGTTCTTTGGCCTCGTGCCCGTCTGCGTCACGTATTTCATCCAGACGGGCGAAGTCACGCTATCCGTTCTGCTGCTCTCCATCGGCATGGGACTGGCCACGGACTGCCTGCTGGTGGTCAACAACTACCGCGACCGCGAACAGGACCGTGCCTCTGGCAAGCGCACCATCATCGTGCTCTTCGGCGGCAGGTTCGCTGAGTGGTTGTACTTGCTGCTGGGCATCGCTGCTGTGGCACTGCCTTTGCTCCCCGCTTTATATTCTTCCTGTGAAGGCAACTCTTTTTTTTCACTCTTCACTTTTCATTTTTTACTCTTCACTCTCCTTCCACTCCTTTATCTTATTCCACACATACGCTCGTGGCTGCGCATGAAGCACCTGCACAGCGGACGCCAGCTAAACCAAGTGCTCGGTCAGACCGCCGCCAACATCTTCCTCTACGCAGTGTTGCAGTCACTGACGCTGTTACTCCACTCGAGCTAAAGTGATCACCCTTTTATTGTCTGCGGAGTAAAAAAGTCGGGCTCTGTGCAACCTTTTGAGCGGTTGCGGCGTTATTTGAATAGAACGTGCTTCAAACAGAGTATATGAACCGAGAAGACTTCACCGAACAGATACGCCAGGAGCTGCCACGCCTTCGGAAATTCCTGCTGGCGGCGTGCAGCGGCAACCGCGACGAGGCGGACGACGTGGCGCAGGAGGCGCTGCTGAAAGCCTACACGGCAGCGGTTCATGACGGTGCCTTCCACGACGGAACGAACTTCTCGGCATGGCTCTTCAGAATCACCTACAACAGCCTGCTGAGTCATCAGCGCAAGCGAGCTCGCATAGGAGTGCATACTGGCATGGAAGAGCTGCAAGACGTGGCGGCATCCATCAATAGCGACGATGCCTTCCGCTACCAACACCTCTACTACGCCATCGAAGGGCTCACCGTGACCGAACGCACAGCCGTGCTCCTCTTTTATATGGAAGACCGTCCCATCCGTGAAATTGCCCAATTGATGGACACACACGAGGGTACCGTGAAGTCCCTGCTCTCCAGAGGACGCGAGCACTTGAGGAGGCTGTTAAAGTGAAAAGTGAAAGAATGAAAAATGGAAGAAAGAATAATAAAGAACGCCGAATGATATGAACGACAAAGAACTATACGACCTGTTCCACGCCTATCGCCCAGAGCTGGACGATGACAACGCCCTGCTAGCTCGTCTTGCCGAGCAGATGGATGTTGCAGATAAACAGCGCCGTCTGTACTTCTCATTCCGCAAGATTGCAGCCATCTTTCTTGGTGTCCTGCTGACTTCGGGCATCGCCTTCGCCGCCTTCTTCGCCACTTTCCTGCTTTGGCCATCAGACGAACCAGAAACGAGAGGGATGCAAAGTCTGACTGTCGAAGATACACGCCCTGCATTCCCTGCGAAAGAAAGAATGGTGAAGGGAGGATATTCATCCTACTTCTCTGACTCCTACGATGAAATCGTGGCAGAAATAGAGCGAAGCGGCCAACAACTGGAGAAAGCCATCGCTCAATTATAAACGACAAAGAAAAGACGTCTTGCTATCATAATCTATTCACCAACCAACAAACGGATCAATGAAAAAGACAATATCCATAATAGCATTATGCTGCTTAATGGCAGCCTGTGCCTCTGAAAAGAGAGCGAACGCAGATGACCCTATCGAGAATCTCATTTCTTTCCTCGATAGTAAAAAAGACGACCTGCATCATAAGAAGAAACAATATGAAGGAGGCTCTGTCTTAAAAACAAAAGTGGAATACTATTGCCTCGCGTTGAAGCCTGACGCACTCGAGCCTGAAGAACTTAAAGGCTTGACTAAGGAGCAATTGGAAGACCTGAAAGAAGAGGAAGAAATAGTAGATTCGTGCCTGCGTGCATTCAGATGGGGATGCTCTTTCGCACATCAGTGCTACCACAAGGAAAAACATGTGTTGGACAAAGACACGGTACTCTATGCTTTAGCTCTCGACGGCTTAGACGGCGAGAGAATTGAGCTGACAGGCATTAACAGTTACGAAGACTACTCTGTCGGCTACAAAGCAGCCAGGGCAGCAACCTTACGGGTAAAGGCTGATAAACGAAGCGCTGAATTAGGGGTAGAATATATCATCAGAGAAGAAAAAGGGGAAGAAATGCCTTTTAACGACAGAGCGCTCAAGGATTTTATAAAAAGAATCACAGCAGAGATCGACAGCGTGAAGGTATATGAGGTATCTTATGAGTACACTCGTGAAGATTTTCAGGGCAATCCTACTCTCATGGCTGGGATTTATGATGAGAATGGTTCATTTGACGGCAAGGCCTCTGGGCATCTTTATGTCGTTCCTGAGTCCCACGCCAAGGAAGTGTTCGAGGCCCTGAAACTCATGGTTGTGAATGATTATGTAGGCCTAAATCCTAACCAAAAATTCTTTATAACCATAGATGGTGATGAGGTAAGTGTTGGAGAAGGAATAGAAAGCAACAAGTGCAGTTCTACGCAAGCCAATCATCACAAGGGGATTATGGGAAAACTCTCTGTAGACGGTCATTTCTACATGCTTGTCATCGACCAGTTTATCGGAGCCTATGCCGAACCTATCCACTGGCATCACATTCTGAGCATCAAGGATCACAAAGTAGAATACATCCCTGGAGCTCACCAGCCGAACAAAGATGGATGGATTGACTGAACAGCACCGGGCGACTGTCCTCACGGATGGTCGCCCGTGCTTTCATCGTAAAGCTTGATGAAACAGGTATAATGTCTAAATTGAAAAAGTATTTATGGATGGTTGCAGAATAACGCCGATCTGTAATCATGACCTGCACTGGGCTGGATTATTACACGTTTCTGTCTGTCAGACTGAAGTTTTATGCCAAAAGTTGTGCACAAACTGGTTCTTTTGTTTACCTTTGCACCCAGAAACCACACCATTCAAACAAAAGACTATGCAAATTGGAGACCAAGCGCCCGAGGTTTTGGGCATCGATGAGGACGGACAGGAGATCCGCCTCAGTCAGTTCCGTGGACAGAAACTCGTCCTCTATTTCTACCCCAAAGACAACACCGCCGGCTGCACGGCTGAGGCTTGCAGCCTGCGCGACAACTACAGCGAACTGCGCAAGCAGGGCTACGCCGTCGTGGGCGTCAGCGTGGACAGCGCCGCCAGCCACCAGAAGTTCAAGGCGAAGCACGAACTGCCCTTCCCGCTCATCGCCGACACGGACCACACGCTGGTGGAGCAGATGGGTGTCTGGGCCGAGAAGTCGATGTACGGCCGCAAGTACTTCGGCACCGTCCGCACCACCTTCCTCATCAACGAGGAAGGCATCATCGAAGACATCATCCAGGGTAAGCAAATCAAGACCAAAACCCACGGCGAACAGCTGCTGGCCCGCTAAAATCCCCCGCTCCCTCATGCCTGCCCCGTCCACCTCTCCCTCAACCAACGAATCCTTCACCTGGCTGCAACCAGGCGCATGGCGGCAACCATGCATCGTGCACGTCACCATGGTAGCCAATGGTCGACGCCCTCTGTTCGGCACACTCACGCACGACGGCAAAGAGGCGCAAGTGGAGAAAACACCTATCGGATGGGCACTCGTCCGCGAGCAACCGCACCTGCTGGAGCGCTGTCCGGAGATCAGAATCCTCGCCGACAAAGTGATGCCCGACCATCATCACATCGTGCTCCAGGTGACACACGCGATGCCACGAAGCATCAAGGAGGTACTGCGCGGATATATGCAAGGATGCAAGGCAGAAGCACACGCGCTGGGATTCACGGGAAACCTATATGAAGGCCCACCATATTATCGAGTGCTCACCCACAAAGGGCAACTCCATTCCATGATAGAATACGTGAAGGACAATGACGAACGTGCCTGGCAACGCAAGCAAAACCCAGACCTCTTCCGCCTGCATCGACAGACAGAGGTGGCCAGCCTGCTGTTCACATCCTTGGGAAACCATTTCTTGCTGGACTGGCCGGACCGACAGCTGGTAGAGATGTCACGCAGTGCCAGTGAAGACCAAGTGCACAGCCGTCTCAACGAGGTGATGAAGGCTGCAAGCAATGGGGCGGTGACCTACACCGCAGCCATCAGCCAAGGTGAAAGGATCATAGCTCGCACAGTCAGGGAGCGGGGATTTCCGCTGGTGGTGCTGCTGAGCGACGGCTTCCCGAAGGCAGGATCGCCGCAGGAACGCTACTTTAAGCCAGGAGGGGTATATTTTGATGCTTGCTCCAGGGGGCGGTTGTTGCTGCTGGAGCCGCAAGCAAGTGTATTCACCATGCCTGCTGTTCAGGCAGCTGTGGACGGGACGCTTCGGCGAAAGGCCGAAGCGAAGCACTTCAGCTATGCTGCCATCCCGGTGACATCGCCGAGGTACCGGTTTGTGGCGCTGAATGAGATAGGGAGGGTGCTGGTTGCTCGCGGATAAAATCCGCGAAGAAAAAACGGGACAGAAGGAAGAAAAGAGGGAGGGAGAAGAGGGAAAGGAAAGGAAGAAGAGAGGGACGGAGAAGAGGGAAAGGAAAGGAAGAAAGAGGGAGGAAGAAGAGGGAAAGGAAAGGAAGAAAGGGGGGGGAAGAAGAGGGAAAGGAAAGTAAGAAAGGGGGAGATATTTACAAGGAGGGGAGGGAGAATTTGCAGTTAAAGGAGTGCAATTAAGATGAAAAAGTGCCTCATAATTAAAATATTTGCAAAATAATTTGGTTTATATTATAAACTTCTTTACCTTTGCACCGTCGTTCGAACACAAACTGCCTGATTCGCCCTTTCTGCAGGAGGGCGATGAGGGCAAAAAGCAACAAGAGTATTAACCCAAACGGGGTGGGGTAGGAGCTTCAAGCCAGGCATGGCGGAAGCCTCCCCACCCGCCTTCCAAACAACGACAAAGAAAATGGAAACTATTGAGAACAACGAGCTCACTGCTGAACGCAGCTTGGAAATCATTACTGAGCAGATTGAACAGAGCCGCAAGGCGGTGTCGAAAAGTACAGGACAGGCACTCTATGTAGCCGGTATCAGCATGATGGCCATGAGCATCGTCATCGCCATCACTAATTACCTGACGAAAACGCCGCTGGGCCATCTGCTCTGGTTTGTGCTTCCGCTGGTCATCATCTGGGCGCAAAAGAAAAATAAGGTACGCGAGCACGCGCCCGTGAGCCTCATCGGCACGCTGGTGGGCAAGACGTGGTGGACTTTTGCCACCTTCACGCTCGTCTTCTTCCTCATCACCATCATCTGGAATTTTGTGGCCGTGCGGCTTGCACCCGATGCCTATATGCAGCTGAGAATCAGGGTGACACCTATCATCGTGCTGCTGATGGGTATGACGGTGACCATCAACGGACACATCCTCCGCAGCCGCTGGCTGGTGGCCTTCGGCCTCATAGCAGGGATAGGAACTTGCCTCTGGGAGTGGATGGGCATCAGCCAGGTACTATTCACTCGTATGATAGGTTCGCCATCCGAACTTGCACTGGTCACCCCCATTCTGCATTGCTTCACGTACCTGCTGTTTGCCTTCTTCGGCATGGCCCTCCCCGGCTATTTGCTTAAACGTCAGAGCCTATGAACTTCAAACCATTAGACCCCCTGCTTCACTCCGAGCTGCGATTGGCAGTCATGTCACTGCTCATCGCCTCGGAGGAAGCCGAGTTCTCCTATATCAAAGAGCAGACAGGAGCCACGGCTGGTAACCTGAGCGTGCAGATTGACAAGCTCTCCACGGCAGGCTATATCCAGGTGGACAAGACCTTCAAGGGCAAGAAACCCTGCACCATCTGCCGCATCACAGAGGTTGGCAGAGCCGCCTTCGAGAACTACGTGAAGGCGCTGCGCACGTACCTCAAAATAAAATAGGAGAAAAAAAATTGCTATCACGTGTAGTTTTTCTGCCTTCCTTGCGTCTAAGGAGTAGAAACTTGATTCAACAGAACAGACAATGGAACAGAAAGAACAGACATTCAGCCGGCTGGTAAGAGAACAGAAGAGCACCATCTACACTGTGTGCTATATGTTCTCCCAGAACCAGGACGAGGTGAACGACCTCTTCCAGGAAGTGCTCATCAACCTATGGCGCGGCTTCGAGGGTTTCGAAGGACGCTCGGACGTTCGGACGTGGGTCTACCGCGTGGCACTGAACACCTGCATCAGCCAGGACCGCAAGCGTCGGAGCCGCCCCAAGACAGAGCTCTCGATGGACATCAACCTCTTCGAAGACCGCGACACGGACACGCAGCAGGTCGACATGCTGCACCAGCGCATCTCACGTCTTCGCCCCTTCGACCGCGCTATTGTCCTGCTATGGCTGGAGGACCTCAGCTACGAAGAAATTGGCCAGATCGTGGGCATCTCGGAGAAGAATGTCTCTGTCCGCCTGTTCAGAATCAAGGAACAACTGAAACGCATGTCTAACCAGTAAAAAAACTACACCACTATGACTGATAAGGAATTTCAGGAGATGCGCCAGCAAATGGATCTCCTCAAAGAGAAACTCAACCGCCAGGAAGTCGTCAACGAGAAATTGATGCGCAAGACCGTGGAGTCGCGCCTCCAGCGCATCAGCTTCAATCGCAAGATCAAGCGCGCGTACATGATCCTCTGCATCGTATTCCTGCCCTGGCTGCTCATAGGCACCATGGGACTGCCCATCTGGTTCGGTCTGGCCACCGTGGCTTTCATTGCCGTCTCGCTGGTCTATCACGAGGGTTTCATGGAGCACATCAGCACCGATGACCTCAACCGCCTCAGCCTGAAGCAAATCAACGAGAAAGCCATTCGCCTGAAGGAGCAAAGTGCCCGCTGGATATGGATCAGCATCCCCATGCTCACCGCCTGGATGATAGCCTTCTTCTACGTCGTGCTCCATCGTTCCAACTTCGAAACCGAAGGGAAATATATCCTCTACGGAATGGGCTTCGGCATCATCATCGGTGCCTGCCTCGGGTTCATTATCTACAAGAAGCAGCAGCGCATGATCGACGACCTGCGGAGCGACCTCCAGTAATGCACCAGGTTCAGAAGCTCCTTGCCCTAAGCACCATTGCTTGCACCGACCTTGAAGGAAGTTCTGAGGAGCTGAATGACAAGTTCAGAGAAAGCAGATCCAAAGTTCAGACGCAGGCTGTGTCCGCAGAGACGCAGCCTGCGTCTGTATAGTTGCAAGTTGCGTCTCTGCGGACGCAGCCTGCGTCTGAAGAATACGGTCTATTGAGAAGAACTATCCCTCAGGAGAGGGAAGAATAATAACCAGGCTCAAATCTGCCACTCATGCGCGCGCATGTCCACGCACCCGTTCTTCTTTATTCTTACCCCCTCGGACATCAGCAGCACAGCTTGCTGGTGCCAGCCAGGCACGGTACGCCCAACGCTATTGACCACCCTATGGCAAGGGAGGTTCAGCGCCAGCGGAGCATCGTGCATGGCTCGTCCGACCAGACGGGAGTGGTTGGGCCAGCCTATGAGCTCAGCTATGCGACCATAGGAAACCACCCGCCCTGCGGGTATCTGCCGCACGACGTCATAGACTTCTGCATAAAAGGAGTCGTGGTCCGGAGCTGCCATAGCGGCACGGATCAGTCTTCGAAGTCGTAGTGATCCAAGAGCTTTCCGCACTTGGAGCAGAAGACCTCGTGCTTATAGATGACCCCACCGCAGTCGTTGCAGCGATAGGTGCGTTCTTCTTTCTTGGGAGTTTCGGATGTTTCCATTGCTGAGTTAGTTTAGGGGGTTGTCTATGGGGAGAAAAAACACAGGAGTCTGGTCAGTCGAAGACACGGAACTCATAGCCCTGAGCCAGCAGCCATTCCAGAGCCGCTGGCAGGATTTGACGGAGTTTTTCGATGCTGCGCAGGGAGTCGTGGAAGGTGATGATGCTGCCGTTGCGGGCATATCGCTTGACGTTCACCAGCACTTCCTCAGCGGTGAGCCGGCGGCTGTAGTCGCGCGTGACGAGATCCCACATGATGATCCGATAGCCCTGCCGGCGAATGGCCCGGTACTGCAGGGTTCGCATCCATCCATGAGGCGGACGGAAGAGGTCAAGCGGGCGCTCGGGTTTCACCCCGGCCTGCTCCATCGTCGTCTGCATGATGTCATTGGCCTTTTGGGTGTTTTCGAGGTATTTCCACGACAGCCAACGGAAGCCTCCGATATGATTGAAGGTGTGGTTGCCGATGCGATGACCTTCCGCGACGACTTGGCGAAAGACATCGGGATGCTTGCGCACATTGTCGCCCACCATGAAGAAGGTGGCTTTGATACCGTAGTGCGCCAGGACTTCGAGCACATAGGGCGTAGCCTCTGGGATAGGTCCGTCGTCGAAGGTCAGATAGACTGCCTTCGCCGACGGATCCATACGCCAGATGGCATGCGGGTATATCCACCGCAGGAAGCGGGCGGGTTGCTCGATGAACATTAGTAATTGGCTCTGCTCTGGAAGTCCTCGAAGAAGGTACGGAGAGCCATGTCGTAGGTCGCGCTCTTCTTCTCGTCGGTCTGGTCGAGGATCTTCAGTGCATTCGATAGCTGGATGAGATAATAGTAGCATTCATCGGCGCTGGCTTGCAGACGACTGTCGCTGAGGCTGGTGTACCAGGCACAGTATTCCGATGCGTTCTTGGCCACGGCAGCAGCCAATTTATCGGCTTTCTGCTTGTTGCCCAGCGCAAGCCAGGTCTGAGCCATCTCCAGTGAGCCGCTCTGATAGGTATGTGGAACGGTGGTGGCGGGGATTACCTTCTCCACCTTCTCCAGCACACGCTGTGCCTTTTCCTTCTGTCCTTCTGCCAGCAGCTGTTTAGCCAGCTGGGAGAAGATGCGGCGATGGGTCTGACACATACGCATGACGGTCTCGTCGAGATAGATATCCGGATTGTCGATGCCACCGAACTTGAAGCGGTTCATCAGGTTGTCGTACATCTTCTCCGTATCTACGGTCTTGCCGCTGGCCTTGGTGTTGAAGGGCGTGATACGATTGACGAGACCTTCCTGTACGAAGTTGTCGCCGAGGTTGCCGTAGTTGTCACGACCGACAGTCATGGCCACGAACAGCGGACGTTCCCAGTTGCAGCGTGCCAGCATCTCGTACATCATCATCTCGCTCTTGTAGACGGCCCTCTTGCCCTTAAGGCTGATGTGCATGACATCGGGAATGCTGTCTGCGGCGATCATCATGCCCGACCGCTTGACAGCCTCCTTGTCGATGGTGATGACCACCGAGTCCGTCGGGAAGATCTGCATGTCCTTGTTGTCGTTCAGGATCCACTTGTCGATGATGTTCGTGAGCTCATAGGGATTGTCACCGAGGAGCTGACGCATGGCTATGGGATCGTTCTTGTAGTACTCGATGGCCTGCTCCAGGGTACCTGGGCTGACGCGAATGCCTTCACGAGTGCCGGAGACATACTGCAGGCGAGTCCAAGAAATGGGCACACTGGGCGAGTCGTAGGCAGGACGCTTCATCTGGTCGATGTACCAGTCTGTCTGGAGATAGGAGAGATTGCAGACGCGGGCGTCGGTGCGCACGCCTTCTGTCTCCTGGTTGTACCAGAGGGGGAAGGTATCGTTGTCGCCGTTGGTGAAGATGATGGGGTTTCCCTCCTGCGGCAGGCTCTGGAGGTAGTTCTGCCCGAAGTCGCGGCAGCAGTAGCGTCCGCTGCGATCGTGGTCATCCCAAGTCTGCGACACCATCTGAGCAGGCACGAGCAGGCAGACGAGCGAAACGAGTGCTGCGGGCATTGCCTTGCCTGTCTTCTGGCCGAGCCAGTCGGCGATGGCGGCAGCGCCCAGACCAATCCAGATAGCATAGGCATAGAAACTGCCGGCGTAGGCATAGTCACGCTCGCGAGGCTGCATGGGTGTCTGGTTCAGGTAGACGACGATGGCCAGACCCGTCATGAAGAAGAGGAAGAAGACCACCCAGAACTGCTTGACGCCAACGGGGTCGCTGCCCTGGTCTTTGCGCACCTGCCAGAAGAGACCCAAGAGACCCAGCAGCAGGGGCAGGCAGAAGAAGACGTTGTGCCCTCTGTTCTCACGCAGTTCTGAGGGCAGCAGACTCTGGTTTCCGAGGCGCAGGTTGTCCAGGAAAGGAATGCCCGTGATCCAGTTGCCATGCTCCAGTTCACCGTTGCCCTGGATGTCGTTCTGACGACCGGCAAAGTTCCACATGAAGTAGCGCCAGTACATGAAGTTGACCTGATAGGAGAGGAAGAACCGGATGTTCTCCAGCTGTGTGGGCATCTTCACCATCATGGGTTCGCCGCAGCGGTCGTAGGGAATCTGCGTTCCCTCTACGCCACCGAGCCAGGACTCATACGCCTGGGCATGCTCCGGACGGTCGCTGTACATACGGGGGAAGACCATATTCTGGGCATAGACATACTCGATGTCATAGCGCTGGATTTCGTAGCGGTCGGGCTCGTCGGGGCTGGCTTTCTCCTTACGCTGATAGACGGGAGCGCCCTGCTTGGAGACCGGCACACAATAGCCGTCCTCAGCCTTCAGCTTCACCTGCGAGTTGTAGGACTGTCCATAGAAGAGCGGACGCGAGCCGTACTGTTCGCGGTTGAGGTAGGTACCCAGCGTGAAGATGTCCTCGGGTGAGTTCTGGTCCATGGGCGTATTGGCTGTAGAACGGATGACGATGACGGCATAGGATGAGTAGCCAATCATGATCATCAGCATACAGAGCAGCGAGGTGTTCATCAGGCGGGCAGACACCAGCAGCTTTCCATCGCGCTTCCACATGAGCAGCCCGTAGAGAGCAGCAAGGACGACGGCACCGATGACGATGCTGGACCATCCATAGCCATAGAAGGGAATACCCAGCATGGCGACGCTCACCAGATAGGCGATATTCATGCGCAGGCGACTACGTTCCGCAACTGTCTCCCAGATTGCCCAGAGCACGACTCCCACGAGCAGGAAGATGTAGACGATGAGACCTGTGTTGAAGGGCAGGGAGAGGGTGTTGACGAACAGGAGTTCAAACCAGCCTCCCACCTTCACGATACCTGGCACGATGCCGTACAGCACAGCTGCCACCAGCACGAAGCTGCCCAGCAGCGCGTAGATGCTGCCCTTGAGTGTGGCGTTGTCCGAACGCTTGTAGTAATAAATGAGTACGAGCGCGGGCAGACACAGCAAGTTCAGCAGGTGGACGCCGATGGAGAGACCCGTAAGGTAGGCGATGAGGATGAGCCAACGGTCGGAGTGGGGCTTGTCTGCATTGTCCTCCCACTTCAGCATCAGCCAGAAGACCACAGCCGTGAAGAGCGAGCTGTAGGCATAGACTTCGCCCTCGACGGCGGAGTACCAGAAGGTGTCGCTCCAGCAGTAGGCCAGGGCTCCCGTCATGGCAGCTCCCTCCACAGCAATGAGCTGGGAGACGGTGCTGATCCATCCGCCTTTGCAGATGAGCTTGCGCACCAGGTGCGAGATAGTCCAGAAGAGGAACATGATGCAGGCTGCACTCAGCAGTGCGTTCATGATGTTCACCATCAGAGCGACCTTCGAGGGGTCGTTGGTCAACTGGGTGAAGAGGTTGCCGGTGAGCATGAAGAAAGGTGCCCCTGGCGGGTGGCCTACCTCGAGTTTGTAGGCCGTGGTGATGAACTCAGGGCAATCCCAGAAGGATGCCGTGGGCTCCACGGTGGAACAATAAGTGAAGGCGGCGATGGCAAATGCCAGCCAGCCCATCAGATTGTCCACAAGACGAAAATGTTTCATACTGTATGCACGGTCACAGACCGCAGTTAAATGTTTATTGTTTGATGTTCAGCGAAGTCATGAATGCCTTCTACAGGCACACATGAGCGCATAACGCGGTGCAAAAATAGATAAAGTAGCGCGAAAAGACGAAGAAAAGTCAAAGTTTCTGCTTGCAGGTCAGCAAAACTAAGCAAGTTTTACGTTTCGGACGCTTTTTCTTCCCGTTTTCGGCTCTCGCGAGGCACGTACATGATGGCAGGAACCATCAGCACAAAGCCCACGAAGCACGGGATGGGTGCTGCCCGGATGCGACGAGCCTCAAAAGCTCCCGGTCCTGGACTCGGAGCATAGCGACCACCGACGGTGTTCCGAATGTCCACAGGCGGCAACATCAGCAAGAAGCCAGCCACGATAAGGACCAGGGCGAGACTCGTCAGGGCATAGTTCTGCCAGACGAAGGCTGTGTGCCACGACGAAGACGCGTCGTTCAGCCTTTGTGTTTCCTTTTGTTTCTGTTTCATGAGTTTCTGTGTTTTGGAGATTGAACGTTTGTTCGCAGCCACAAGGGTTGCTTTTCGGCTGCAAAGATACACAGAAACCCTGCGCCGCCCAAATATATTCACTGACATCTTCCCGACATTTCGCTGACATCGGTCTACGCGACTGACTATCAGCAGGAAATAAACATGTCGGAAGCAGGTCAGGAACCAGACGGGAAGAGGTCAAAAGAGGGAAACAATGAAAATAAGAACGAAATACCGAATGGCTTTTCCCATCAGAATCGTGAAGAACGACAGCCAGGGATTTGCACGTGCGAACCCCAATGCCACGGAAATAGCACTGCCCACAATAGGAACAAAACTCAGCAACCCTATCCAGGCACCATAGTGCTCCATCCACAATGCTGCACGCTCCACCTTAGACCTCTCCACACGCAGATATTTCTCTATCCACTCCATCTTCCCCAGCGATCCCACCCAGTAGTTGATCATCGAGCCTGCCGTGTTGCCCATCGTTGCTGCTACAAAAAGACGCACAGGATCCAATCCTGCCAACTGCAAAGCAGACAGCACGATTTCGCTGCTGAAGGGGAAGACGGTGCCGGCTATGAGCGCAGAAATGAACATCCCCCAATAGCCCCAGGATTCGAGCAAGGCAAAGAAGACAGACATTACTTTAGTTTAGAGTAGTTTTTTAGTTTAGCATTTACAGTTAAGAGTGGCGAGTTAAAGGTACTTATTGTAGTTGTTGTTCTTGTTTCGTTTTGGCTTTTGTTTTCGTTATGGTTTTGGTTTTCGTTATCGTTTTGGTTATCGTTTTAGTTCCAGTTAACGCCATTGCAGAACAGGAAGGTCGCTCGAGGGCAGCTGCCATTCATAGTACGTTGGAAAGAAGAGGGAGCAGACGCCAACGGCTATCAGAGCCAGTACAAGCAAGATGAACCACATATTGCTCAGCCAAGAGCGGGTGAAAGCAAAGAAATGTGCTGCTGCAGGCACCGTCGTCAGCACCAGCAGGGGAAAGAGCTGACGGAAATAGCCTGGCGACAACACCAACCACGCCAGCAGCACCAACTGCATGGCCATGAAACAATAGTGACACATGCGCACACGTATCTTGTCGTCGAAACTCGAACGGACATAGTGGACAAAACCTGTCAGACCCAACAGCAGGACAAGTAGCAGGGCAGCACACTCAGGCTGATGTGCCACCACACGTGCCTGCAGAGAAACGTAGAACTGAGGCCAGAAGGCGTTCCAGTCTGCCCTCTGGGCTAAATCCACAGCCCACTGCCACTGGAACACCTCTGTCAGAGGAGCGATGATGGCAGCGACATGATCCACAAAGGGTTGGATGTCGTTCATCGCAAAAGCTCCTGCTGCCCAGAAAAAATAGGGCAACAGCACTCCGCAACAGGCAGCTCCGAAGCTTCGCATATGCAGCGAACGGAGGAATACCCCCTGGTTCCACAGCTGCACGACGGACAGCAACAGCAGGGGTGGCCACAGCAGGCTCCCCAGCGAAAGAAAGAGGTAGGTGTGCAGGATGTCGGTCTCCGGACGCTCTGACTCGTAGGTGCGCAGCAGGCAGAAGAACGAGACGGCCACGCAGAACAGGACGACTGTGCCCGAGGAGATGGGATGCAGGAAACCGCAAACCGCCATCAGGAAGAGAAACAAGCTGGAAATCATGCGCGAACGGATACGCAACAGGGCATTGACAGCAACCGTCTCAATGACGACATACGCCGTCAGCACGCACAACAACCAGCCCAACAAGTACTCCGTAGAGTAGCCTCCTTGGGGCAGCCACCAGAGCAGAGTCGTCAGCACGCAGGCTGTGGGCAAGGTCGCAGAGCTCTGGGCAATCCGGTTTTGCAGCCTATTCTTCAAAGTGCTTCTGAGTGTAAATCTTAGTTCAGGTCAGCTCCGATATCCCGACGGAAGTATTTGCCGTCGAACTGGATTTTCTGCGCTTCGGCAAAACTCTTGGCCAGCGCCTCTGCCTTGTCCTTACCGTAGGAGGAGACGGCGATGACGCGACCGCCGGCAGTAATCGTGTTCCCTTCGGCATCCAGTGCTGTTCCTGCGTGGAAGACCACGCTGCCCTGGACATCGCCGATGCCGGTGATGACCTTTCCCTTCTCGTACTTGCCGGGATAGCCTCCGCTGACCAGCATCACGCACACTGCTGCGCGCTCGTCGATTTCCAGTTGTCTGCTGGCGAGGTTTCCCTCTGCCACTCCCTCGAACAGTTCCACGAGGTCGCTCTTGGTGCGGAGCATGACGGTCTCTGTCTCAGGGTCTCCCATGCGGCAGTTGTACTCGATGACCTTGGGATTGCCGTCGCAGTTGATGAGTCCGAAGAAGATGAATCCCTTGTAGTCCAGTCCCTCGGCTGCCAGTCCCTGCACCGTGGGACGGATGATGCGGTCCTCCACCTTCTTCATCCATGCCTCGTCCGCAAAGGGAACAGGCGAGACACTGCCCATGCCGCCTGTGTTCAGCCCTGTGTCGCCTTCGCCTATGCGCTTGTAGTCCTTAGCTTCGGGCAGGATCTTGTAGTCCTTGCCGTCGGTGAGGACGAAGACGGAGCACTCGATGCCACTGAGGAACTCCTCGATGACCACGCGTGCCGAAGCCTGACCGAACATACCGCCGAGCATCTCTCGCAGTTCCTTCTCAGCTTCCTCCAAGGTAGGCAGGATGAGCACTCCCTTGCCGGCACAGAGTCCGTCTGCCTTCAGGACATAAGGCGGCTGCAGGGTTTTGAGGAAACGGATGCCTTCCTCCACACTGGTGCCGTCGAAAGTCTGGTAGGCAGCCGTGGGGATGCCGTGGCGTTGCATGAAGCCCTTGGCGAAGTCCTTGCTGCCTTCGAGCTGTGCACCTGCCTTCGAGGGTCCGATGACAGGGATGTCCTTCAACTGTTCGTCATCGCGGAAGTAGTCGTAGATGCCCTTCACCAGCGGGTCTTCAGGACCCACCACTACCATGTCCACTTGGTTCTCAAGCACAAAGTCCTTGATGCCTGCAAAGTCGTCCGCTTTCAGGGGGACATTCTCGCCCACAGAGGCGGTGCCTGCATTGCCGGGGGCTATGTACAGTTTCTCAATCTTGGGTGACTGGGCAATTTTCCATGCGAGGGCGTGCTCGCGTCCGCCACTGCCTAAAAGAAGAAGCTTCATAAGTCAGGAGTTTATTACGTTTTTTTGATGAATGCTGAAAAAGGTATCATTTCAGATAGTCCTCGAAGTAGCGTGTGATGCGCTCGTGGAGGTGTACCTGGTCGGTGCCGAACATATTGTGGCCGTCGCCAGGATAGGTGAAGAGGTCTGGCTGCGTGCCGGCGTCGATGCAGGCTCGGATGAACGAGAGCGTGTGCTGAGGTACACATGTGGGGTCGTTGTATCCGAGGATAATCTGCAGACGTCCCTTCAGGTTCTTGGCCTTCGGCAGCAGGCTGCTGGAGGCATAGCCTTCAGGGTTCTCGTCAGGGCGGTCCATGTAGCGCTCCCCGTACATCACCTCGTAGTATTTCCAGTCGATGACGGGTCCGCCTGCCACACCCACCTTGAAGACGTCGGGATAGGAGCACATGAGGTTCGTGGTCATGAATCCTCCGAAGCTCCATCCGTGCACGCCCAGTCTGTCGGCATCCACGTAGGGCAGCGTCTTCAGGAACTCCACGCCGCAGATCTGGTCCTTCATCTCCTCGTCGCCGAGGTGACGGAAGGTGGCCTGCTCGAACTTCAGTCCGCGATACTGCGACCCACGGTTGTCGAGCACGAAGATGACATAGCCCAGCTGAGCCATGTAGATTTCCCATCCACGGAAGTAGTAGCCTCGCGAAGCCTGCACGTTATGGGCGTGGGGACCGCCGTAGACATAGACCACGGTGGGGTATTTCTTCGCGGGGTCGAAGCCTACGGGCTTGATCAGCCGGTAGTAGAGGTCAGTCACTCCGTCGGCGGCCTTGATGCTTCCGCTGGTGATTTCGGGCACGTTGTATTCGCTCCATGGATCTTCAGCCGTCAGCAGATTGGCACTCTTGCCGTTCTTGGTGTCGATGAGCTCCACCTTGCGGGCTACTGTGGGCGAACTATAGGTGTCGATGAGGCGTGAACCGGAGGCACTGAGCACAGCGCTGTGCACACCCTCTCCAGCACCTATGAGCACTGGCGTCTCGCTCTTTCCGCTCTTCACCTTGCACTTGTGGATGGTGTGGTGCAGGGGGTGAGTCACGTTGCCGACGAAGAGGACGCTCTTCTCTTTCTCGTTGAATCCCAGGAAGTCGCGCACCTCGAAGTCGCCTGTGGTCAGCAGCTGGGTGGCCACGTGGTCACACGTGGTACCCCCTCCTGCTGCATCGCGCCATTCGGGATAGATGTTCTTCTTGAGATCCAGGAGATAGAGGTGGTTCCAGTTGTCGCGACGGCTCTGCATGACTGCCTTCGTTGCATCCCAGGGCAGGAACGTGAGGGTGTTCAGCGGCTCCACGTACTTCGGATGCTTTTCTTCCACGAGGGGAGCATTATCCTTCTCGCCCGTGAGTGCATTGTAGCCGAAGAGCTGCATGAAGTTCTGGTCGCGGTTGAGCTCGAAGACGTACAGCTTCTGTCCGTCGGGTGCCCAGGAGAGGTTGGTCATGTAGTCCGTCTGCGGCTTGGGATTCTTCAGCCAGACGGTCTTCCCGGTGGCGATGTCGTAGACAGCCACGCTGACGTCCTCCGTCTCCTCGCCCGCCATGGGATATTTGTCCACGTAGGTGGCGGCTATGCGTTTGGTGATGTCCACCTGCGGATAACTGGGGATGCGGCTCTGGTCTTTCTTGTAGAAGGCCAGCCGCTGTCCGTCGGGGCTCCAGAAGAGTCCGCTGGAGATACCGAATTCGTCGCGACTGACGCTGTGGCCGTAGACGATGTCGTCGTTGCCGTCGGTCGTCAGCTGCCGGCGTGTGCCGTCGGCTGTCTGGATATAGACGTTGGAGCCTATGCAGTAGGCCATGTTCCTGCTTTGGGCATTCCAGACGAGCTCGCTGGCTCCTTCCTGGATCTGTCCCCGCCATTCCACAGCCTTGCGCTCGAAGTCAATCAGGATGATTTCCTTGGGCGTCTGCAGCTTCACGACGGGCAGGGTGGGGTAGGGGAACTGCACATTCGTACAGGTCCTCACCACTTTCTCGCCGAGGATGGCATTGAGGTCGTCGGGCGTGAAGAGGGTGCGCTCCCGTTCGCCATTAGGCAGGATGCACATCGCCTTCTCCACCGTCAGCTCCACGGGCATCTCTCCCCACCAGGTGGAGAACATATACTTCGGCTGGAGGTTCCAGTAGGTGGAGCCTCCTCCGAGCAGGTCGTTCAGCGTAAAGCTTTTCTTCGTGGTCTGCGCCATCGTCGTCACGGCGGCCAACAGCAAGGCTGCCAGCAGTCTAATCCTTTTCATTTCTGTTTTCTAAGCAAATATCTGGTTACTTCACGTACTCTGCCAGGTCGGTCAGGCGCATGTCGCCCTTGCGGAGGAAAGTGTCGTGCATGGCGAAGGCTGCACTGAGGCAGTGGTGGGTGTGGCCGCTGAACTTCTCGGCATACTTCAGGTAGTCGCGCAACAGGGGCTGGTAGTCGGGATGAGCCACCTTGATGAGTTCCTCGGCCTTTTCCATGGCGCACTTG
>CACXXT010000003.1 GCA_902771725.1 uncultured Bacteroidales bacterium | reverse complement strand
GCTTCGTTGTTCAGCATCACGCAGCCGCTCACCAGGGCAGCCGGCTCCAAGTAGAGGGCACCGCCATAGAAGGTAGCTTCGTTGTTCTGCAGGATGCAGTTGCGCACATGGGCAAAGCTGGTCACGATAGCTGCGCCGCCGCCCTTTTCACTCTCGTCGGTGCCGTTGGCCATGCCGTCCTCGATGGAGATGCCGTCGATGACGGCGCGGTCGGTGAGGGCGGCCAGGGCATTCGTCCCGTCAAGGTCGTTATGATCATAGACCAGGTTGTCGGTGTCAAAGAGATCGTTGGTGAAGGTGACGACGTGGTAGGCGCGGCCGTAGTTGCCGGTCCTTACGTCCTCCACCTGTCCGGAGAAGGTGGTCTTGTGGTTCAGCGGGTCGCGGTAGGTCTCATAGAAGGGATGCTCATCGTAGGTGTAGCCGCCCATCACCTCCACGCCGTGAGGTATCATCAGCGAGCGGGTGGGCAGCACCTCCTCGGCAGCGCCCGTCACCATCTTCTGATTGGTGCTTCGGATGGGGTAGTAGGTGCCTTCGGCCACCTTCACGATGACGTGCTTCACGTCGGCGAGGTTGTTATTAGGAACCGAAACCACCTGCACCGTCTTCTCCGAGCCGTTCCATCCGATTACTTCGTAAGTGGCTGTCACCCGATTGGTCAGGTTCACGTTCTGCGTGGAATAGCGGTTGGCACTCGTGAGTGTCGTACCAGCCTTGATGGTGGTCAGGTCCTTTTTCAGTCGTCCGGCGGCATCGAGGATATGTTGCAGCTTCCTCTTGCAAGCCGCATTGTCGTATGACTCGCCGGTAGCCAAGCCGCCACCGCCTTCGTTCACGTAGTAAACGGCACACAGCTCGCGGTCGTCGGGGTGTTCGGGGTCGAAGGCTATCAGCTCATAGCCCGGCTTGATCTCCTGCGTGCCGTCGAACTCGTAGGCACCGATATCTATCTGGCAGTCCTGAATACGGTCGGCAAATGCCACGTCGTTGGTAGGCAACTGGGTGTCTTTTACGCGATTGTAAATGGAACCTGCCTTTGTGATATCTGCCACTTTGTAGTTTTTGTAGAGCAGCGATTGATATAAATTACCGCCGAATGCTTCCGTACCTTGGTTTATGCAGCCTGAATTATTGCTCCAAAGGCGGAAGTCGTTATTTGCGATGGCACCACCGTTATATTCACCCTCCTCATTCACATCAGCCTCGAAAGGCGTGGTCTCTGCAGATGGTGCTTCTCCGTTAATAAAGGTATTACCAATACCAAAAGAGTTGTCATAGTCTGAATGATTCCTGATATTCTTCAGATAGAGGTCTTCCGTCAAGGCAATCTCCGACTGGATGTAGCAATGAATGAATGGATTCACCAACTTCAAATCTGTCTGTCCGCGTTGGCGGAAGGCTCGCCCGTTATTGCCGTAGATAATGGTATTGGCTACAAACAGGTTGGGGTTCGATTCCGTAGCCAGTGAGATGGCACCTCCGTTGATGGCTCCGTTCTCTACCAGTTGGCAGGTGTTGTAAGCAATAGTATTGTTGTAGAACTTGCCCACGCAAAAACCTATACCGCCAGCTGAGCCTTTGCTGAAATTATTGGCGAAGAGTGAGTTGAAGCAGGTTCCCTCGTACATGAACATGCCACCGGCAAATATTTGAATGTCGCTACCGACAGGATTATACGTTCCTTGTGTGGAGGTGTTATTGAGAACGAAACAGCCTTCGATGGTGGCGGTAGAGCCATCACAGAAGATGCCAGCTCCTTTGGTGCGGGCAGAGCCAGTGAAGTTATTAATGATAATGCAGTTGCGCAGGTGGGCTCCTTCATACATGCTTACACCAGCACCGCCACCATGAGACGTGTTCACATTGGTCAGGAAACCATGGCGGATAGTGAAGCCGTCCCAGATGACATCGGTATACCCCTCATAGTCTGGGTCTATAACGCGGCGGTCTGCCTTATTATTGGAACTACGAGTGGCAAGGTTAACACGCTCACAATGGGCTAAATCGTCACCAGCTCCAGAGAGGTTATCTTGCCACACCTTGTCTGCTCCACCATTTTCAGACCAGCCATAGTCCGCAAAGCGTCCCCCTCCATAGACAGGGTTGGTGACATCTGGCATCTGTAGGACACGCTTGCGCAAGGTGACACGATGTTTCTTTATAATGTAGTTAGATGTAGTAGTTACGATGGATGGATCGCTACCAGTAATCACGCTTGATTCGGTAGTGTTTGTCAATGCGTAAACAGGGTCATCGAACAATCTATATAGATGAACATTTGACATGAGTATTTCCCGCTTGGGGACAGTAGTAGCAACAGCATTATTGTTAACCACTGTTTCATCTTCGTTTTGATAATCTGCAACAATCTTGATTGTCAGGTCGCCGGTGGAAGGCTGTGAAAAATCAAAAGAAAAACGTCTTAGTTTACCATTATTCTTATAATGGATAGACTGAGTCACTTGGTTTGTGTTTTCAGAATCGATGATGTAAAAGGTGACGCCGGGGTCATCATTACTGTCTGTGTAGAATGCTGCAAGGTCGATCTGCAACTGATAATTGCCTGCAGGTACATTCTTCATGGTCTGCCAGGCTCTTGCTCCCAATAACGGGCCGCCTTGTAGGCGCATACCGTGTTGAAAATTTTCGATTAAGTTCCCATTGGCATCATAAACTTCTCGGGAATCTTCATATCGAAATGTATTGTAACCTACATTATTTGTTCTGTTAGGATATGTTAGTTCCCAACTATTGTTCCCATTTTTTTTCGCTCCAAAAAATTGGTAAACATATTTTTGGCCTATAGGGTAGCCGTGATTTTCATCTGCGCTGGCTGTTTTATCAGCTTTATTCCTGTTCTTGAATACATTCGCATTATTATAAATCATATTGCCATACAGAACGTACTCACTGGTCTTTTCTTCTTTGTTTTGCCACGTATAGGTATAAGTAATAGTCTTTTCTACGGTATTTCTGGTTTCCGTGTCTGTAGTTTCCACCTTGGAAAGATCATCATCCCAGGCTTTGACCGCATCAGGATTGAGGTTCGTCTCGTCTAATTTTGGATTCTCATCAGAGATTTGGAGAATGGTCTCGTAGTCCTCGGGGTTGAAGTCTTTTGCCTGTTTCGATTTAGGAATGTTGACAACAGCCGACATCAGTGCCTGGCGCTCTGCTTCGCCCGGTGTTTCATAGGCGTCCACAGGGAAACCGCCCATCACTGTGGTGTTGTCGCGCATGACAAACCCTTTGTAGTCGGTATATTTACCGTTGCCCACCCAGACCTGGATACTGTCCACTCCTTCTTTATGTGGCACAGCGCTACCGGGCGCATTGTAGGCTGCGGCTATATCTACTGCGTATTGCAACCCTCCCACATAGTGCTCTTCACGTTTATTGGTAACACGGAACCTGCGGTTGCCGCTGCCATCAGTAGCCTGAAGGAGGGTCTTGTAAGTACCGTCACCAATACCCGTTACTGTCTCACCTGTGTAGGGGTCTGTTTTAGAATCTTCTGCCTTGAAATTTGCACTGTTCCACCAATCAGGGATAGCACTTTGATTAGCGCGCCAGAAGAAGCGGGAGGCTCCTGATAGTTCTCCGTAGGGGTAACGGTCATCGGCATGCCAGCCCGGTGTGAAACCGCTTTCGGGCGACCCTTCGCCAGAAACACTTGTCTCAGTGCTAATGGTGGGCGTAGTTGTCCGTACCGAAGAAGTACCATCTTGAGGTCCTCCTCCTACATAGTTCGTTATGGTTGTCGTCCAAGTTTCGTTAATTGTCGTGGTGGAAGTACCTCCAGTCTTTCTTTCTGTGAAGAAAGCGGTGGCAAATCCGAGATACCGGTTGTCGGTGGTCAGAACACCGTCGGCAGCACCCGTCGTGGCTGAACCGTCGTTGGTGGTGTTGATAATGCGTGTGGTTTCGTTCGCTGCATCCAGGGCATCGGAGCCTGCTGCGCCACCCGCCAGTGCATAGATGGCATTGCCCTGTATGGCATTGCCCCAGCTGCTGCCGTCGCGGCGTCCGGCGCCATTGGGGGTGACGTAGAGGACGGTGCCTGCTTTGGGCAGGGTGCGGTCCTCGATGGCGCCGATGTCGGGGTCGCCGCCGTAGTCGCGTTTGTAGCCATCGGAGTCCCAGAGGTCGCGGCTGCTGTTGACGGCTGCGTTCACCATCGGGTTCTTGTTCTGCGGCATATAGCTGATGACACCGCCGTTCATGGGCTTGTCGCCCTCGGTGGAGTGGCCCACGTTCTTGCTGGGGTTCTCGAAGAAGGGATAGTCGAGGAGGAGGGGAGCCGACCAGTTGCTGCCTGCTTGAGCGGATATGAAGGCATTGGCCGCTGCTTCGGTGTCGAAATAACGTGGCGAGACGCCTTGCTCCACGATGGTCAGCTGGTCATCGCCGACCTTGCGCACCGCCCATTTCTGGTATTGCTCGCTCATGTCGCGGCAGAGCGTGGCAGAGCAATGCTGGGCAGCAGCGAGCTTAGGTGCATCCCAGTCCTGGAACACATAGTCACCCGTGATGTTGGTGGCGCTGTTGGTGGCACTTCGGTAGCTCAGCGGCTGCTGTATGTCCTTACGGTTGTCGCGGTCTGTGCGGCCGTTGGCATAGATGACCGAATTGTAGATGCGTATCTGTCCCTCGTCGGCGGGGTCGGTGCTCGCTGTCCTGTCGGAATAGCGGAGCGTCTCCATGGCATAGCCGCAGTTGTTGACGATGTCGCAGTGGTCGATGCGTATCTTGGCCAGTCCTCCGCGGGCCGTGATGATACCGGCATCGCCGTAGCCGGGCTGCAGCACGTTGTGCGTGCCGTCGCCCACGGTGTTGTTCCGGATGATGGTGTTGAGGATGCTCAGCTCGGCAGCACAGTAGTCGCCATTGGCTTTCTTGTTGCTGCTGTTCACATAGACGGCCGCGCCGTCGGGGGCCGAGCAGTTGGCAATGCGGCCGTTGCGCAGGATGTTGCCCGTCATGTCGATGCGCTCCTCGGCCGGCACGGAGGCGTTGTTGACGATGATGCCGCCGCCGTAGGTGATGAGTTCGCGCTGGCCCGTCACGGGGTCGATGGGCGCGTAGGAGTGGTCTTCGTTCAGGTTGGCGTTGCCCTCCACTAGTTTCAGACCGTCGATGATGACGTTACGGACGTTAATGAGGGCGACGATGTGTGCGGAGTTGTTCTCGTAGCCGCTGTTGGTGATGTTGCCCGAGATAATGCTGTAGTAGCTGCGGGAATTGCGATCCTGGGTGTTGGTGCCGGTGCTGGTGGGGAAGTATCCGCCGTAGATGCGCATGTTCGAGGTGGGACGGATGGCCGATGTGCGCAACTCCGTCCCGAGATAGGCATCCATACCGGCCGTGTTGACCGTGATGCCGCTGCCTCGTTCAAAGGCCTTGACGAGCACCTGTACGTGCTTGTATTCGTTGCCGTCGATGACATAGCGCACATCGCCGTTGGTATCGTAGATGATCTTTCCGTCGCTGTCCTTCTTCAGGTGCTGGCGGAAGTAGTGTATGGCATCGTTGATGTTGCCGACAGGTCTGTCCCAGCTCGTGCCGATGCCCGTTTCTCCTATCTGAATGCCGATGGCGCCGGCATTGCGTGAGGGATCGACGAAGATGGTGGGAAGCAGGGTTTCCGTGCCGTCGTCGGGCAGCTGCAAAGGCAGGAACGAGCCGCTACTCACTTCGTCGTTGTAGGTGCCAACCTTTGTCTGGGTATAGTTGTTGTCGGTATAGATTTGCTGTTCCTGATTGGTAACGAAGGCCACGCCGAACTGCTCGTCGCGGCGCACCAGTGCGCCGAAGGTGGACATGGGCTCGTAGATGTCATTGAAGAGGTCGGTCCCCGTGTGGGCATGGCGGATCCATTGCGAGGTGAGGTGCAGGGCGTCGGTGACCTGCAGGCCCTTCTTGGCCATCGACGAGATGGCGGCGGGCTTCCAGTAGATGGGACGAAGTATTTCAAAGCCTGCACCGGCATTGTCTGTCATCGTTCCATGGCCGTCGCTGCCGATGAAGTAGGGATAGTTGGCATCGATGCCGCCGGGGTTAGCGTTTTCGCTTTCGAGCGACAAGACGCTGCGCTTGCCCGTGCCGGCCCAGTCGGTGATGTCGTGTTTCTCCACGGCGGAGAAGTAGAACTTTGGGTTCAGGCCGTCATGGGTGACATCGCCCGTCACCGGGTCCACGGTGTCCTGGGTGGAACCTCCTACGTAAGTGGCATACTGTATGTCGTTGTTGGCTGCGCACTTATTGCCCCAGAGCACGCTGTTGTAGATCTGTCCGCCGTTCAGGATATAGGCTCCGCCGGAACGGCCGTGACGGCGGCCGTAGTAGGTGATGTCCTGACCGACACAGTTGTTGCGGGTGATGGTGAGGTGGTTGCCCACGCCGCCGTCGTAGAAATAGATGCCTCCGCCCTCGGCCGTCGTGGTGTTGTTGGTGATGATGCAGGCGGTGGCGTGCGGGCTATAGACGTTGATCTCGCCGCGTGCCGTGCCGCCGTTGTCCACGCGCCACGCGTCGAGTTGCTGCCAGGGGTAGTCGTTGGGTGCATGGCAGATGGCTACGCCTCCGCCGATACGCGACGAGTTGTTGACGATGTAGCTGCGTGTGACGGCTCCGTCATAGTCGATGCACACGCCGCCGCCGTAGCCCTGCATGATACCGACGCCCGCCGCCTGGCAGGTGTTGATGAAGCATCGGTCCACGAGCCCGCCGCCGTCGAGATAGGCCCCGCCGCCGCGCATGGTGGCCTCGCAGTGGTCGATGATGCAGCGGCTCAGCGTGGCATTCTCCACGAGGTAGGCACCGGCACCGTAGGCCGTGTGCACGCGCTCCGTGGTGGTCTTCGACGCGGCATAGCCGCCGGTGATGCGGCAGCCATCGACGCTGGACGGCGCACTCAGCGGCAGGGCGTGCATGGCCTCCATGGGGTCGTCGGTGCTGATGAAACCGGTGGTGGCAAACCACACCACATGGTAGGAGTTGCCGGGGAAAAGCGTGGTGAAGGTTCCGCGCTCATGGTCAAAGGTGAACGTTGGGTCAGTAAGGTGTGTGCCGCTAAGGATGGTCTGATTCAGGAAGTTCCAAGGCTGTACCTTGGCTTCCTGGCCGCTCTCCAGGGATAGCATTGAGTGGTCCAAGGGGCGGTAGGTCTCGTCCACGCTGCCGTCGGCGTTGTAAGGTTTGGCATCATCACGGTCCTCGTTGTCTGCAAAGCCGCCATAGACATGGATGCCCGGATAGATCTTGAAGGCGGTGAACTGCAGGCCGCCGCCCTCGGCCTCCGTGGTCTCGGTGGGCGTGTAGATGCCGGCAGCCACATAGATGCTGCCACTGGTGAGGTGGTTTTCCTGAAGGTATTCGTAGAGGTCGTTGATGGCACCCTGCAAGTCGCTCTTGGCGTTCGCCCACGAACGTCCGTTGTTGGTGTAGGTGCCCGTCATCTTGACATAACGGATGGTGTCGTTGGTCTGGGCAAAAAGAGTGGTCGTTCCTGCCAGCAGCAGGAAACAGATATAGAGGATGGTCCTAGTTATTCTAGTCATTTTAATCTTTCCAGTTATTCTAGTCATTCCAACTAATCTAAAGATTTCTCATTATCTGCGGCGCTGTAGGTCCGGATGTCGTCCGTGCTAAACCGCAGGTCGGCGCGTATCCAGGGGGTGAAGACGGGGAAGGCGCTCATGGCCTTGGTCAGCTTCAGGTTGTAGCCTGTAGCGTCATAGGTGATCTTGTTGTCGCCGTTCGTCAGGAAATGCAGGCGGATGTTGTATGTCGGGCCGTATGGGATGGCATAGAAATGCCGACGGCCGAGCCATTGCTGGCCGATGTCGCCGTCCACGAGGTCCAGAGGATAGTTGTTGCCCAATCCTTCGTCGGCGCTTGTCCATGTATTTTCTGTCGGCTTGAAGAGCAGGCAGTTCTTCTGCTTCAGCTGTCGGGCCTGGATGTAGGAGATGTAATAGTCGTCCTGCTTGTCCTCGGCGACGTTCCACTTAACGTCTACCTTGGCAGCTACGTGATAGAGCATCATCCGGATCACGCGGGTCTTCAAATTCACCGTTCCATAGTAATTGCCGTTGTAGGGTGCGGCGGCAGGCATGTAGTTGTAGGGGGTGGAGTAGAGGTTCTGCAGGTTGTTCCGGAAGGCGGATTCATCGGCATCGAAGGTGATGGCGAGGACATTGTTCTCGTCATGGTCTGCGGTCAGCTTGGGTATGGCAGCTCCGTTTTTCTTCAGTGGCTCGTATGATGCGGCTATATACACCTTGGCCGAGGTGGTGCCAGAGGGTAACATGAAATGAGCATCGAGCGAGGTGTGGCGGTAGATGCTGTCATTCAGCGTCTGCGGCACTTCATAGCTGTTCGTGGCTTTGCTCCAGCCCGTTGTCAGCTCCTCCGGCCACAGGTTGCCCTCGCCCACGCCGTCCTCGTCGGTGTCTAACTCACAGACCTTGCCGGCAGGGAAAGCGTCGCCGAAGGCCACCAGGTAGATGTAAACGTATCTCGGGAACTTGAATATCTCCCACCTCCCCGGGTCGCCAGGTGCCCGTGTTGCCACATCTACGTCGGGTTGCATCAGAAGCTCTATGGGCAGGGTGAAGGGTATGGTTTGACCAGGGAATGCCTGTTCTTCCTCGTTCCTACAGGAAACGAAGAACAACATTGTTATCAATGTTAAGAAGAGTATACCCTTTTTCATAGTTCGTCAATCAGTTTATAGCTGCCCACTTGCCAGTAGAGGTTTACGCTGATGGTGATGGTGAAGTTCTTGGTGACGGGGTTGATGTTCAAGGTGATGGTATAGACCGTGTTGCCATAGAAAGCCTGCGGGTCTGTGTTTGCCGGAAGGCTGGCCTGCGCCTCATAGACCGTGGTGTCGCCCTCGCGCTGATAATAGACCGTGATGACCAGGGGGTTGGCGGTGGTGTAGGTGCGCGGGATGATGAGCAGTCCCTCTTTGGCCACGTCGACCACTGGGGACACTCCTGCCGTCTTCGTGACGCTGACGTCTCTGAGGTCGCTGTTGGCCGGCGTGTCGGTGTCGAGGTTGAGGGTGAGTGCTCCGGCGCCTTTCATATCCTCGTCGGCACCGTTGAAATCGGTCCACGTAGGTTTGTCGCTGGCTCTGGTGGAGGCGCTGCTCAGGTCGAGCAGGCCGCGTGTGTAGAGGGGCTCCACCTTAATGGACGTGATTGTGATGCGCTCGTCGTCGGGGGCTTCGTCGGCCAGTTTGGCTTTGAACACAAGCTTCGCCATGCCGTGGTGGAAGTACCAATGTATGTAGCCGTCGGCGGTGTTGTCGGCCACGGCATCCGGCGTGGTGCGGTGGCTGCTGGTGGCGTAGGTCACGTTAGTGTAATGTTCGCCGTACTTGTCGTCGGCCACACTCCGCCCTGTTCCCCATAGCGGGTCGTGCTGCGCTCCATTGTGGTAGTCGTCTTTGGTGACCACGACAGGCAGCTGAGGCATGCCGGTTGTGGCGTCGGTCAGCAGATAGCCGGTATAGGGTGCGTAGGCGCGGAACGTCAGTTTCTCTGTAGGATCCTGTGGCCAGAACTTCGTGGGGGAGTAGACCCAGGCGGTGGCGGCGCCGTCCCACGTTACCTTCTGGTTGCGCATAAGCATTAGGTAGGGTTGGGAGCCGGTGCGGGCAGACGTGGGCTTGGGTGTGGTGAAGTCGGCACTGCCTGTGTACCAGCAATAGACACCGAATCCACGGTCTTTCAACAGTGCTGTCGTCAGCTCACCGTCGCCCACGGAACGGGTGTTCGAATCCTCGACCGAGGCGTGGAAGCCAATCAGCGTCTGTACCCCTTCGGAAGAAGCGGAGGTCAGATCAGACTCTTGGCAACTCACGGCAAAGAGGGCAGCCTGCACAAGTGCTATTATGGAAGTTTTTGTCTTCAACGTGGTTCGGTCTAAGATGCTTCTGGTGTTACTTCGAAGGGTACTTCCTCGCCCCACTCAACTACCTGTCCTGTGAACTCGATGCGGTGGGGCTTGATGATCAGATTGTAGATGTAGTGGTGGTTGGGCAGCCACGCGTCGATGGGCGTGGTGGTGCCTGTCTTCTTCAGCGTGTTGAGCTGGTAAGTGGTGGTGCGAGTGGCAAAGACATATTCCTCGGTGGGAACAGGGTTGCCGTCGGCGTTGTAGGTATAGGTGGTGCCCTCGCTCTTGAAGGCGAGGTCGTAGGTGACTGTCAGTCGGGCTGCATCGCTCAGGGTCTGTGGCAGCAGCAGATAGGCCTCGGTGGTCTTGCAGTCGTAGGTGGTCTTATGGCTGTCGCTGTAGTCTGACCAGTTAATAGCCGTTGTGCCTTTGGTGGCGGGAGCAATGGGCGGGGTGTAGGTGGGAGTGAGCTGCGCCTCATCGTAGATGTTAGTGAGCTGGATGCCTTTGAGGGTGAAGTAGGCTAAGTCCTTGCGCACGGTAGGATCCACTATGACGCGGAACTCAATTTTCGACATGGCGTGTCTGAAGATGAAGCGCACGCGGTCGGTGATAGTGAGGTTGTTAAATGGGGTGCCCGGATTAGGGTCGGTATCGCGACTCTTGGGCAAGTCGGGGATTAGGTCAGAGACCATGAAGTCCACCTGTTTCTTCACATCGTTGTTCACGGCGAAGCGGAAGGTGGGAAGACCTGAGGCGGGATCGGAAGAACTGAGCAGAAGTGCCGTAACGCCCAGCGTGCTAATATCTGCCGTTGTGTTGGATGTATAGGGGTAATAGGCGATGAAGCTCACCTTGTCCTCGTTCTCGTTGGGCCAGTATTTCAAGGGAGCATAGCTGAAGGGCAGGTCAAAGCCTATGTTAATTGCCTGCTGATTGCACATGAAGTTGGGCGTTGCTGCGTCGCTCCAAGTGGTGTTGTCGTGGTAGTAGGCATAGACGCCGATGCTCCGTCCAGCCGGGATGGTATTATCGGCTAGCAGCGCCGAGTCGGCTCGGGTCATAGGTTGCGTAGTATAGGAGGTGAAGGTTATGGGGCGGGATTCCTTGAAAGACGACTCCCCCACATCGGCGACGCATCCGCCCATGAGAACAATCATGCCTATGATACAAAACCTTTTAATTTTCATAATGTTATCTTTAGCACGATGTCGTAAGTTTTGTTTCCGCTGAGGGGGGATATGGTTATTCTGGAGCTGGTGTCCAGTGTCTTGTGGTAGTCTGTCTTGACACCGGCAGCGGTGATGACGCAGTAGTCGATGACGCAGGAGAGCGTGAGGGGATCCTGCGGGATGAGGTAGAGGTAGCTGAGGGCGTCGCCCATGCAGAGGAGGTTTGACTTCGTGGCGGCGTCGCTGGCATCGTAGTTCACATGTGGCAGTCCGGCGGGCTGCCATGCTATGGGCAGGCCGTCGATATAGCGTGCGTCCTGGGCAATGATTCCATAGGAGGCGGTGCTGACTTCGGGGTTGTGGTCGATGAAGATGGTGGCGGTGGATTCCATGGAGTGGTCTGTCCATGTGGGCGTGGTGCCGGCGGAAGTAAGGTCGAGGCGGGCCTGGCGGGCGATGTTGCCTGTGAAAGTGACGCGCTGCACCAGAAGTTTTGACCCAGCTGCCAGTGAGGTGCCGTTGGTGATGCCGAGGCTTACCTTCAGACGCGCCAGTGCATGGCATAGGCTGTGGTCGGCAATGACCACGTCGTGCTCATCTTTCTCTGTCGCAAAGCGTATGGGTTTGATAGCCGTCGGGGTGTAGGCGCGCCATAGCAGATCTACGTTTTCCTCGGGATGCTTCGCGCGCGCGTAAAAAATATAGGGGTCGGTATCGCTATTGGATGACATGCCGATGATGCCGGTATTGGCGGGATCGTCCTTGAAGTCATCGGCAGGTTTCTCTACGTAGGGGGCGTAGGCATAGAAACAGACGGTCTGTGTCTCGCCGTCGTCTTTGTTGGGCCAGTATTTCAGCGGGGCATAGGTCCAGTAGCCCTCGTTGGTGTTGTTGGCAAAGAAGGTGTATTCGACCTTCTGGTTATACATGAGGTCGGGTGCATGTCCTGCCTGCAAACAGGCGAAGACGCCGAATCCGGCGTAGCGCAGGTTATTGTTGGTGGAGGTGATGTTGCCCGTGTAGCCGTTGGCGGCGCGGGATACGGGTTCATCCTCCTGTGCCATGCAGTCGAAGGTAATGGGTACAGCATCGCGCGAGACGGTCATCTGCACCGCCTCCTCATCTTGGCACGCTGCCAAGAGCAGGGCTGCCACTATGATGCCATATTGCTTCAAATGCATATATTAATTAATTATAATGTACGCGCGTGCGAACATGCAGTTTATATTTGCAAGTTTGCTTGCTTACGGGATAGAACAAGATAGAATAATCTTGTGTGAGCGTTCTTTAGTGAAGTGAGGCGGCGGCAAGCGCCGCCTCACTATAATGGTCATCGGGGATGAAGGATTATTCGTTGTTGCGCGGCAGGTTCACTTCTGCGCTACCGTCAACCTCCCAGTCAGCCACCTCTGCATCGAGCTTCACGCTGGTCAGGCCAAGGATGAGCTTCAAGTTGTAAGCCTTGTTGTTCTCCAAGTTGACTTTGATAGTCTTAGAAATGACATTCTCTACACGAGAGCCGTCAACTGAACCAGAAGGAGCGAGCTTGCTATCCTGTGTCTGCACATAATAAGTAATCTTCACGGTAATATCAGTTTCTCCCGTAGGAATCACCATGAAATACTTGGTGGCATCTTCGAACACATTCGTTTCGGCAGCTGTTACACCAGTGGGTTGAGATCCAAACGCCACTTCGCCTGCATCCTTAATGGTTGTGTTCAGCACACTGTTTGCGATAGTGAACACGGCGTCAGTGTTACCCTGTTTGGTTATGTTCGTCCAGTTGGCAACACCTGCAGTAGTATTGTTAAGTATCAACCTACCGCTTTTGCCGAAGTCTGCGCCAGAAATCTCAATTTCTTTAACAGTCACCTTGGTGTTGGCATCCTTTTCACCACCAGCTGCAATCTGGTCGAAAGCACCCACTACAGAGAAGCCGATGCGAGCAAGAGCGTGCTTGAAGAGGAACTTGATTTTCTGATCCTTGGAAGGCTTCAAGAGATCTTTCAAAGGCAGCCCCTCGGGAACTGTAATGGTACTTCCATCCACTGCAGTATAGCTCAAACCACCAGAGGGAGCGACGCCCCAGAGGAGGTCAACGCTGTTTTCTGGAAGTGCGGCCACTGCATAGTCAACATAGGGATATCCAGCTGCGTCTTTAGCAGATAAAGCAGTGATGCCTTCGGTTCCACTTCCTGCTGCAACATAAGGAGCATAGGCGAAGAATGAGAGGTAGTCCTTGGCAGTACTTGTGGCCGGAGAGGTCTGACTGTCATTTCCTGTTTCGTTGGGCCAGTACTTAAGAGGAGTGTAGCTCCATGCACTTGCAGAATAGAATACACCCTGATTGTACATGAAGTTCGGCGTTAAAGTTGCGGCATAAGTACTGTTATTCGAGTACACTGCAAACACGCCGAACCCACCGCCGTTAGCCTCTGTGTCTTGTAAGGTAGTTGTTGTCATCACACCTTCCTTTCCAGCACGTGTGGCGGCCGGTGTGTAGGTGTCAAAGGCTACAGCCTGAGGAGCATTCTGAGCGACCTCGGGGGCATTTGCCTCGTCACTGGTACATGCAGCGAACAGCATGGCTGTGGCTGCGAAGAAGAGAATTTTTTTCATCTTGTTGTTTTTTTAAGGGTTAACGAATGTGAATTTTCTAATTTGAAGTTGTTCTAAGAATCTTTTGAAAGGGTCGTTTGAAGTTTTTTTGTTCGTTTCTGTTTCGTATTTGTAGGGGTTTAGGGTTATTTGTCTTTTACATTGGAACATCTACTTGTTCCTCGTCTCCCCAGTCTGCCACCTCGGCATCGAATGCACCGGTGCCGGTAGGCTGGGAGTAGGGTAGGTTTGGAACTTCAGGGTTCTCGTAGAATGGTGTTTCTACCAGGAGCTCCAGGTCGAGGGTGACATCTACTTTGTTGAAGTAGCCGTTGACCTCGGCCGTCTTGTATTTGATAGCCTTGCCCACGGGATAGCGGAAGACAATTTGGCGGTCGTCGATGAGGGTAAAGCAGAGCGAGAGTACATTGTTTGTGCTGTCGCGCTGCGCCACCATCTCTCGTCCTCGTGGCAGACCAAAGGTGCTGATACTGGTGGTGATATAGCCCACGCTGTTGATGGAGTCGGATTCCTCGGGCGCAGCCTTGGCTGACCAGTTGTCGAGCAGATGATAGCCTGTCTGTGCCCGTCGCCAGGCCTGACTAAGCAGAAAACCGTCTGCCAGGCCGGAGATGTTGCCGATGACACCTGCCATATATTTGAAACCGATGACTTTCACACGGATAAAGAGGTCGGTGGTCATGGGATTCACGACTTCGTGGAGTACGAGGGCTTGGCGGACATCCTCTCCCTTCTCGTGCCATTCTACGAAATGGAAGCTGCCATCCGTCATCTCGGGCAGGATGGTGAAGGTATCTACGGCGCAACCTATGTGCTCCGGTTCGCGCATGTATGAGACGTTGACGTCCCAGAAGTCTGTGGTGCGCTGCAGCTGGGTGGCATAGGCATAAGCCTGGTCGAAGCTCTTCATCTGGAAGAAACGCATGGAACCGAACTCACCGCTGGTGCGGTTGAAGATGAGCATCTTGTAGGTGCCCGGTTCTAACTCCAGATTGTACTGATCGACGTAGTTGGTGACATCGGTATAGGTGATGCTGTCGCCGTCCTTGGCGAGCATGATGGTCATTCCGGTAGGCTTCTCGCCGAAACGTGTCTGCCAGTCGATGTCAACCCGCACCTGTCCCTTGCCTGTGTAGTACAGTTCAATCTCGTGGCGGCAGGATACCAGCTCCAACATTCCGATGAGTCCGATGAGTCCTATAATCTTCTTCATCTTGGACCTCCTTTCTTTCCTATCAACCACCCCAGACTCAGTTTAAGCTTCGTGGGACCGAAGTAGCGGAAGGTGTTGTGGTAGCGGTAGATGTTGTGGGTGTCATCAAATTCGTTTTCATAGTGAACGCGCGGTCCTCCTACATAACCGATGCTGCCGGATAGTTCCAGCATGAGGTGCCGGTTGAGAGCCCAGGCATGACCTACGGTCAGACCGAGGCTGGTAAACTCGCCCTGATCACCCTTGGAGTTGCGCCCCAGGTCGTACTTGCCGCCTGCTGCATAGAGGCCAAAGAAGGTTCCGGAAAGTACTGGGCGCGTAGCATTGCAGCGCGGCCATAGCCAGTAGCGTACCTCGGCGCCGATGGTTAGCAGCTGATAAGCGTTCTTTGTAGGACTCTGGTCATCGCGAAGGTGGATATTGAAATCGCCAGCATTGTTGTAGCCGTAGCGGTACCAGGGGAACCATACCTCGGCCATGACGCTCCAACGTTTGTCGCGGCCCAGAGGCACTTCGACTTCGATGTTGGGTGCGAGTAACGCATCGAAGAGGAGATTGCTCTTCACGGCCAGCAACGGGCGGTAGGTACGCAGCTGGATGATTGGACGGTCGGGCACTGGGGTGATGGCAGCGGAGTCGAAAGGCGCTGGCTTCGCGGGAGCCGCCCCGACAGTATGTTGAATCGTTGGGGCAGACATTTTATCCTCGAAAGTACCGATATAGTCGATGCGGTAGTCCGTGTATCGTAAGGTGGGGAAGACGTTGTTGACCAGATTCCGATAGGTGGCGGGGAAACTCGCCGCGATGCGTTCCAGTTTCTTGTCGGGGTCAAGGTTCGTGTCGATGAGTTCCAGCAGTTTCTTACGTTCAGGCAGCTGTGAGCCCTCCACGTAGCGGCGCAACCCCTCCCAATTCTCGGCTTCGTAGTCTGTGCTGATGAGGACGTCGGGGATGTCAAACCAGTCGCTGATGTAACGCCGTAGGTTCTGCATACGTCCCCTCGCCAATAGCTCGTTGAAAGCATAGGGACCGTCGGGGGAGGCATATCCCTTGAGCGTGATGTGCTGCAGCAGCGAGCGGTTGTTGTGGAGTACGCTGTCCATGGTGGCTCGAATGAATGCCAACTGTTTCTCGTTGTCACGGAATTCCGGCAGAATCTCTGTGACGTTGGTGGGGAAGTCGATGATGGCGGTACCCTCGAAGTGGCGGCTGTCGGTTCTAGTGGCGATGCGCAAAGTGTCTGTCAGGGAGAAGCTGCCAGGCTTGGCGGCTGCCATAGCCTCGCAGTAGCTCTGGTGGCTGCTGATGACATTGCCGCAACCATCTTCCATGCGCGCGTAAAAAAGAAGGCTTGCCTCTTCCATCCACGGTTCCCATGAGAAGATGCGGACGTAGTCATTCGGGGTATAACTGTCCTTGGCGAGGATATGCAGGCTTGTGTCTTCACGGTCCTGCCCACTGCGTGCGAGTGCGTTGGCGGCATCCTTGCCGTAGATGATAACAGGTGGTAGATCGATGGAATTGCCCGATCCCTCCAGACGGGGCGTGAGGATGACGGTACGTCTCTTCGGCAGTTTGTGCCCTACAAGCTGGTAGGTCATTTGCAGGCTGAGGGTTGCCCCCGCATGTTTCCCAATGCAAATGTTCCCCAGGTTCATGCCTATATTGCTGGTACCCTTGCCGGTGGACAGGGGTAGTAATAGCTGCTGCCCGTTGGCTATCTGCTCTCTGCGCTCTGTTAAAGATTGTGCATCCAGAGATGGGTGGAATGAGTCATGAGTATTGGTGATGCTTTTGGAGTATACCATTCCCTGGGTCAGTAAAATGACTGTCCCAATCAGTAGTAACTGTTGTCTCCAAAATGAACGCATCTTAATGCTTACAAGTTTAATTTTGCGCGTAACACGCACATGTTATTTAAGAATTTACAAAAATACTTCTTTTTTTCTAATGCAAATTTAAATTCTTGGGTTGATTAGATTGTGTTCACTGGTAAATTAAGGAACTTTAACATAATTATATACTATGGCGCTTGTATATTACATTATTTAATAAGTTTTCATTCTATAAAGGCCATAGTTTTTAAGCATTTAAAAGAAGTTCAATATTTTGCGCCGAACAAAGTTGGATTTCGATTATTCTTTTCACGCAGATTAGCCATGTTGTTTCCAACTATTTACACTCTTGGAAAACAGTGCAGGGTGTGCACTGCACACCCTGCATTGTATGAAATAATTACGTGGGAAGAGGGATTTACAGAATCTCTATTTCTCGGCGAATGTGACGAGGTTTGCCTGGTTCCCGGCGGTGGTGGAGAGGCGGGTGACGTTGATGCCGTAGCGCCGGGTGAGGGCGTTCTTGACGGAAGCAGCCTGGGCGCTTTCTCCCTTGATGATGATGTGTGCGCGGGGGTGGCTCTTCATATAGGTGGCCACTTTGGCGATGGCGTCGTACTGATCGTCGGGGATGATGTTGTCTGCAGGGTTAAAGTGAATGGCGGGCAGGTCGCTGTTGTCCTTTGGAGTGGTAGCCGGCGTTGCCTGTTTTGCAGGAGCGGCAGCTGGCGTGGTCTGTTTGGCAGGAGCGGCAGCAGGCTTGGTTTGTTTAGCAGGTGCAGCAGCAGGCTTGGTTTGTTTAGCAGGTGCTGCTTTGCGCTTTTTGCCCGATTTTGCCTTGGCGGTTTTTGCCTTCGCAGGCTTAGCCTTTGCAGGAGCCGTTTTCACGGGCTCTACCTTTGCAGGCTCTACTTTCGCAGGCTCTACTTTCGCGGGTTCTACTTTCGCAGGTTTCACCTTTGCAGGCTCTACTTTCGCGGGCTCTACTTTTGCAGGTTCTACTTTCGTGGGTTCTACCTTTGCAGGTTCCACTCTTGCAGGCTCTACTTTTGCGGGCTCTACCTTTGCAGGCGCGGCCTTTGCGGGTTCTACCTTAGCTTTATCGCGGTTGTAGGTGATGGGGTCAGGCTTGGGGTACTCCACTTTGGAGGGCGTGTAGGTGATGGGCTCTTTCTTGGGAGTCAGGGCGGGTGCAGCTGTTGGATTCTGCTCCGTTCTGGGAGTGATGGTTGTGGTCACGCTGACCACCGGTTCTGTCGCTGGCGTATACGTGGGCTTGGAGGCTGTTTTCCTGGGACGTTTGCGCAGGGCATCGAGGTGATAGTTCACGCCAATGGCCAATTGCCATGCGGCGCAGTTGGGGTTGAACTGCACGCCGCTGTTGTAGCGGGTGAGGTTGTAGTTCAGGGCGGGTTCTACGTAGGCTTCGAGTCCTTTCACACGCACGTATTTATCTAAGGAGAAGACGAAGTCGAATCCGAACTTGGCGATGAAGTCGTTCTTGGGGTTGGAGTGTATTCCGCAGACGTGGTTGAGGCCAATGCCTGCGATGAAACGTGCCTCAAAGGGTCGCTGGTAGCCCAGATATCCCTTGAAGAGGTTGTGGAGGTTGAGGTTTCCGAGGACGTCGAAGTTGAACGCCTTGATGGCGGTGTGGCTATAGATGAAGTTGCCGTCGATGTTCTCAGCGGGGAACTGCTTATCGTCGAAGAAGGTGGTGAACTCAGCCATCACGCCCACGATGGGTATGATGTCCTTTCCCGCGCGCAGGGTGAGGTGCGGGTTGAGGTGCGAGAAGAAGGGGTTATGGGTGAGCTTGGAGTTGAATCCGACGTTGGCCCCTACGTACCAATTATCCCAAAGCCCAGACTCGGCATAGGCTGTCTGGGCTTGTGTGGATGTGAGTGTGGCAAGAACGGCCACACAGGATAAGAGTAGCCTCTTCATGCTACGTCATTGCTTAACCTGGATGTTCAGTTTGATGTCTTCTGTCTTTCCCTCGAACTCCTCGATGAAGAAGTCCTTCCAAACTCCTTCCTGCTGGTAGGAGCTGCTGCCCTTGGGTACGTAGAGTGTGCACCATGTCCTGTCGACCTTCTCGAAGGCGTTCATCTCGCATGCGGGGGCTGCAGTAGCGAGGAGGTATACGGAGAGGAGGGAGGTGCATCGGGTGAAGGCGTTTTCACCAATGGCGCTGATGCTTGCGGGGAGTACTACGGCTCTGAGAGCGGAACACCCGAAGAAGAGCTCCTCTTCCACCACGGTGATTCCGGCGGGTATGGTCATCTGCACGATGGACGAGCATCCTTCGAAGGCACCCATGCCCAGTTCGGTGAGCCCTTCGGGGAGGGTGACGGCATTGATGGAAGAGCAGTTGTAGAAGGCAAAGCTCTTGATCTCGCGGATGCTGCTGGGGATGGTGATGCTTGTCAGCGAGTTGCAGTCGCGGAAGGCGTACTCGCCGATAGAAGTGACATTGAATGTCTTGCCCATGTAGGTTACGGTGGCCGGAATGGTCACCGAGCCAGAGTAGGCGGAACGGTTATTGTCCGAGAAGACTTTGCATGCCACTTCCAGTTCAGTGGCCGAGGTGCGATAGTAGTAAATGCCATCGACCTCACAGTCGTACGCCAAGGCTGTCGTGCTTGAGCAGAGAGCAACGAGTGCCGGGATGAGCATCAGAAAGTAGTTCTTCATTATAGCTATTGTTGTTTGAATTCGGATGGTAGAAAACGTTCTTTTTGAGAAAGTGATTACAAAAATCGGCGCAAAGATAATGAATAATTTACTTTGCGCCTCTATTTTTTCGGTAAAATTTTCCTTTGTACCGCAAAAAAGTTGTTTTTTGCCCTTATTTACGTGCGTTGCCATAGGACCACGTTGCCTTTGGCAAGACTTTTAGGTACATCAATGAGCCTTTGGTTGGCACTTCCGCGAAAGAGAAGACTGGTATCTCTCTGTGCCGCTATGAATGGTCCGTCGACGAGAACGTCTACTAGTTGGAGGAGCTCGCGCTGTTGGGGCATGCGTAGCAGTGCCTCGAAAGTGTAGCCGGTGTAGCACCAGATGTTTTTATCGGTCCGGCTGCGTATGGCTCTGGCGAGTTCTGCGAATCCTTCGGGCTGCTGCATGGGGTCTCCTCCGCTGAAGGTGACATTGGCGAAGGGGTCTGCCTCGATGACCTCCATGATTTGTTCCACGGACATCTCGGTGCCCCCGTCTGCAGCCCATGACTGTGGGTTGTGGCAGTCGGGGCAGTGGTGGGTGCATCCTGCGCAGTAGATGCTAGTCCGGAACCCGGGTCCGTCTACTGTGGTGTCTTCAAGGATAGAGAGGATGCGGAGACATAGACCGGAATCCCCCTCCCTTTTAGGGAGGGGGTTAGACTGGTTTAAAGAAGTCGTGGATTTCATGGAAGGTCTATTCCTGGAATGGCAGATAGTCGGTGTTGTGGATGACACGATCGTTGAGCTCTGCGAGTTTAGCTCGGTTCCAGCGGTCTGTGGTTCCCACGAGGTATCCGGTGATGCGCTGCAGGCGGTCGAGGTTGGTGCTGTGGCAGTGGGGGCATTCGTCGATGTGTTCGGCTGTCTCGTAGCCGCAGTCCATGCAGCGCACACGGGTGTGGTTGACGCTGCCGTAGCCGATGTCCAGCTTGTCCATCATGTCCACGATGTTCATCACGGCTTCGGGGTTGTGTGTGGCATCGCCGTCGATTTCCACGTAGAAGATGTGTCCTCCTCGTGTGAGGTTGTGGTAGGGAGCCTCGATCTCAGCCTTGTGGCGTGCAGAGCACTTGTAGTACACGGGCACGTGGTTGGAGTTGGTGTAGTACTCGCGGTCGGTGATTCCGGGCAGTTTTCCGAACTCTTTCTGGTCGCCGCGTGTGAATCGTCCGCTGAGACCCTCTGCGGGGGTGGCGAGTACGCTGTAGTTGTGGCGGTAGCGCTCGCTGAAGTCGTTGATGCGGTCGCGCATGTAGGTCACGATCTTCAGTCCGAGTTCCTGTGCCTGCTGGCTCTCGCCGTGGTGCTTACCGATGAGAGCCACGAGGCACTCTGCCAGTCCGATGAATCCGATGCCGAGAGTGCCCTGGTTGATGACGCTCTCGATGGTGTCGTTGGGGTTCAGCTTCTCGCATCCTACCCATAGGCTGTGCATGAGCAGGGGAAACTGTTTGGCGAAGGCGGTCTTCTGGAATTCGAAGCGTTCGTGGAGCTGGCGTGCGGTGATTTCGAGCAGGTTGTCCAGCTTGGCGAAGAAGGCAGCAATGCGCTGTTGCTCGTCCTTGATGCCCATGCACTCGATGGCGAGCTTGACGATGTTGATGGTGGAGAAGCTGATGTTTCCGCGTCCGATGCTGGTGCGCGGACCGAAGCGGTTCTCGAAGACGCGTGTGCGACAACCCATCGTGGCAACCTCGTGGATGTAGCGTTTGGGGTCGTCCTCCCGCCAGTCGGGATCCTGGTTGTAGCTGGCGTCGAGGTTCAGGAAGTTGGGGAAGAATCGGCGTGCGGTGACCTTGCAGGCGAGCTTGTAGAGGTCGTAGTTGCGGTCGGTGGGGAGGTAGCTTACTCCGCGTTTCTTCTTCCAGATCTGGATGGGGAAGATGGCGGTGACGCCGCTGCCCACGCCCTCGTAGGTGGAGTTCAGGATTTCGCGGATGATGCATCGTCCTTCCGCGCTCGTGTCCGTACCATAATTAATAGAGGAGAAAACGACCTGGTTGCCGCCACGGCTGTGGATGGTGTTCATGTTGTGGATGAAGGCTTCCATGGCCTGATGCACGCGTCCCACGGTCTTGTTCATGGCGTGCTGCACTGCGCGCTGCTCTCCTTCCAGTCCCTCGAGGGGCTTGACGAGGTAATCGTCCAGAGCGATGTCGTAGAGGTGGCTGTAGTCTGCAGCGAAGAGTTCTTCCATCTTCTTTATCTCCTCGATAAAGGTCATGCGCACGTAGGGTGCGAGGTAGAAGTCGAAGGCGGGGATGGCCTGTCCGCCGTGCATCTCGTTCTGGGCGGTCTCCATGCTGATGCATGCCAGGACGCTGGCGGTCTCTATTCGCTTTGCGGGACGGCTCTCGCCATGGCCAGCCACATATCCTCCTTCGAGCACGCGGTCCAGGGGGTGTTGCACGCAGGTCAGGGACTTCGTGGGATAGTAGTCCTTGTCGTGGATGTGGAGGTAGTTCTTCTTCACCGCCTCGCGCACCTCGTCCGAGAGGAGGTAGTCGTCCACGAAGGGCTTGGTGGTCTCCGAGGCGAACTTCATCATCATGCCTGCGGGCGTGTCCGCGTTCATATTAGCATTTTCGCGCGTGACATCGTTGCTCTTGATGTTGATGATCTCGAGGAACATCTCGCGCGTCTTGGCCTTGCGGGCGATGCTGCGCTGGTTGCGGTACTGGATGTAAATCTTTGCCACGTCTTTGCGGGCGCTCTTCATGAGCTCCAGCTCTACGAGGTCCTGGATTTCCTCCACGGTCATCTGCGGGTTGCCTCGCATGCTGATGCGGTCGGCAATCTGGTGTACGAGGTGTTCGTCTTCGCCCTCGTCGGTGCGAAGCATGGCCTTGCGGATAGCGGCCACGATTTTTTCTTCATTGAAGCCGACGATACGTCCGTCGCGCTTGACTACAGTCTGGATCATATTGAGTTTAGAGTTTAGAATTTAAAGTTTAGAGTTTAGAGTTTAGAGTTTAGTGTTTAGAGTAGTTATAAAGTGTAGAGTTTGAAGTTTGAAGCTTAGAATTTAGAGCAGTTATAAAGAATAGAGTTTTGGGTTTAAAGAGTGAATATACTAGGTTTATCTCGCAAATGCGGTGCAAAGGTATGAAGTTTCCCTGAAATGTGCAAGTATTTTGCGAAATATTTTTCGAAAGTTTCCAAAAATAATTTTCAAACCATTCAGAATCAATAGGTTGAAAAATTGTGATAGGCAAAAAGTTCCCCAAAAGTGCATGTCGGCCTCAAAGAGTGCTTTAACCTTTTGGGTGTAACTGCGTGTCTCTTAGCCACTCCCGTGGAGTACAAATTTCACCCCCTAAGGGCAGAAAAGTGGGCGAAAATTTGGCCGAACGGAGAAGATGCACTAATTTTGCGGCATCAAAACCCATTTAAATGCTATTTAAGATGAGAAAAGCCATCCTTTTGCCGCTCTGCGGTATTCTGCTTGCCGCGTGCAGCACCGTCGCCCTCACCGGACGCAAACAACTCAACCTGGTTTCTGAATCCGAGATCCTCTCTGCCAGCCTCACGGAATACCAGAGCTACATGAAGACCGCCAAGCTCTCCACCGACGCTGCTGCCACGCAACGTGTGAAGACCATTGCACAGCGTATAGCCGCTGCTGCCGAGGCGTACCTGAAAGCCACGGGGCAGGAGGCAGACCTCCAGAACTATTCCTGGGAGTTCAACCTCGTCAACGACAACCAGCTCAACGCCTTCTGCATGCCTGGCGGAAAGATTGTCGTCTACACCGGAATGGTGGCGCTCGCAGGCGCAGGCAGTGAGGGCGACAGCGAACTGGCTGCCGTCATCGGACACGAGGTGGGGCACGCCATCGCCAAACATGGTCAGGAGCGCGCCAGCCAGCAGATGCTCACCAGCCTGGGATCGCAAATCCTCGGGGCTGCCACAGCGGGCAAGAGCCAGCAGGTGCAGCAGGCCGTGGCAGTAGCCTATGGTATGGGAACGCAGTACGGTGCTCTGCTGCCTTTCTCGCGCAAGCACGAGTTGGAAGCGGACTATATAGGCATCGTCCTGGCTACCGTGGCTGGCTATGACGCCAACGCTGCCATCAACCTCTGGCAGAAGATGCAGGCTGCCAGCACCACCTCCACACCGGAGTTCGCCAGCACACACCCCAGCAGCGACAAGCGCATCTCCGAGCTGCAGAAGAACATACCTGCCGTGAAGGCCACCTACGGCAAGAAGTAACACAGAGCGACTTTGAGCATCAAGGCAATCGTTTTTGACCTCGACGGCACGCTGCTGGACACCCTGGAGGATCTGGCAGCTGCCACCAACTGGGCTCTGCATCGCCACGGCATGCCGCAGCGCTCGCTGGATGAGGTGCGGCAGTTTGTGGGCAACGGCGTGCGCAGGCTCATAGAGCGTGCCGTGCCGTCCGACACCGATGACGCCCTCTTCGAGCAGACCTTCGCGGACTTCAAGGCGTACTACGTGGACCATTGTCAGGAGCGTACACGCCTCTACGAAGGCATTCCCCAGTTGCTGCAAACACTACGCCGGCAAGGACTGCGGCTGGCCATCGTCAGCAACAAACTTCAGGCAGGCGTGGACGAACTCTACCGCCAGTATTTCTCTCAGGATGTGGAGGTGGCTGTGGGCGAGCGCCCCGGAATGCAACGCAAGCCGGCACCTGACATGGTGCTGCTGGCACTGCGCGAGTTGGGAGTGGAAGCTGCTGAGGCGGTCTATGTCGGCGATTCCGACGTGGATCTCCAGACCGCACGCAACAGCGGACTGCCCTGCATCTCCGTCCTCTGGGGATTCCGCGATCGCGACTTCCTCCTGGCACATGGAGCCACGTGTCTGGCGGAGACACCGGAGGATGTCGTGAAGCTTTTGGCATCGTGAATTCCCGATTTCCGGCATTCAGATATCTCGTCATTTCGACATTCGATATCCGACATTACGACATATGACATTTGATAGTTGAGATTTGACATGAAAATAACCCTCATCACCGGCGGCCAGCGTTCCGGCAAGAGTCAGTATGCCGAGCAGCTTGCACTCTCGCTTTCCCCGAACCCCGTCTATATGGCCACAGCCCATATCTGGGACGAGGAGTTCCGGCAGCGTGTGCTTCGCCACCAGCAGCGTCGCGGACCTGAGTGGACGAACATCGAGGAGGAACGGTGGATCAGCCGGCACGACTTGCGAGGACGAGTCGTTCTCGTGGACTGCCTCACTCTCTGGGCTACCAACTTCTTCTTCGCTGACGGCGCTGAGGCGGATGTCGATGCGGCCCTCGAGACGCTGAAGGCTGAGTTCGACCGCTTCACCGCGCAGGAGGCGACCTTCATCATCGTCACCAATGAGATAGGCTCCGGCGGCACACCCGTCAACGACGTTCAGCGTCGCTTCACCGACCTCCTCGGCTGGCTCAACCAGTACGTGGCACAGCGGGCAGACGAGGTGGTGATGATGGTCAGCGGGATACCGGTGAAGATAAAAGAATGAAATGCAAAACTGACAGCTGTATGGATTTAGAGCAGAGATTAAGAGAAAAGATAGATAACCTCAACAAACCCAAGGGCTCCCTGGGACGACTGGAGGAACTGGCGCTGCAGATAGGACTCATCCAGCAGACCCTCACGCCCCAGTTGTGCCACCCCGTTCACCTGCTCCTCGGCGCTGACCACGGCATCGAGCGCGAGGGCGTCAGCGTCTCGCCGCGCTGCATCACTTGGCAGCAGATGGTGAACTTCACACGGGGTGGGGGAGGAGTCAATATGTTCTGCCGCCAGCACGGATTCGAACTCCACCTGGTGGATGTCGGCGTGGACCACGACCTCAGTGACTTCCCCCAGATTCTCAACCGCAAGATTTCGCCCCACGGCACCGCCAACTTCCTCTACGGACCCGCCATGACCGATGAACAGTGTCGGGAGGCACTCGGCGTCGGGAGCGAGCTCGTAGATGACGCTGCCGCCTCTGGGTGTAATATCCTCTCCATCGGTGAGATGGGTATTGCCAACACCTCGCCCTCCAGCATCTGGATGTCCCTGCTGCTGGACATACCTCTGGAGCAGTGCGTGGGAGCCGGGGCCGGCCTGAATGACGAGGGCATCCGCCACAAGCTGGAAGTCCTGCGCGCCGCCGTAGCAGGCTTCGAGCGCAGCGCACATCCCAGCCTCAGCCACGATTCGCAGAATACGTCCGATGCTGCGCGCGAGATCCTTGCTTATTTCGGTGGTTTCGAGATGGTGGCTGCCGTGGGTGCCATGTTGCGTGCAGCAGAACTGCGCATGGTCGTGCTCGTCGACGGCTTCATCATGACCGCCTGTGCCCTCATGGCCAGCCGCCTGATGCCAACGTTCATGGACTTCGCCATCTTCTGCCATTGTGGCGACGAGAGTGGCCACCGCCTCATGCTCGATGGCATGGGAGCCCGTCCGCTGCTTCACCTCGGACTCCGTCTGGGCGAGGGCACCGGAGCCCTCTGTGCTTTTCCAATCGTGGATTCCGCCGTGCGTATGCTTCGCGAGATGGGTAACTTCCAGGACAACCAAATCACCAAATACTTTTAGATGGACAGTTTCTTCGCCTCCCTCATCTTCTTCACACGCCTGCCCTGGTGGCGGCTGCGTTCGGTGCCCCGCGAAGCCTTCGAGCACGTTGTCGACTGGTGGCCATTTGTGGGATGGCTCACGGGCGGAGTCCTTGCAGGCGTCTTCATCGGAGCCCATAGTCTCGGTATGCCCCCGGTCCTGGCAGCCCTACTCGCCATCGCTTCGCGCCTGCTTCTCACCGGTGCCCTGCACGAAGACGGACTGGCAGATTTCTGCGACGGTTTCGGTGGAGGCTCCACGCGCGAGCGTACCTTATCTATAATGAAGGACTCCCATATCGGCACCTATGGCGTCCTCGGGCTCATCATCTGCCTCGGACTCCTCTGGGCAAGCCTCTTTTCACTATCCCCCAGTTCTTCCCCTTCCCCCAACTTTCCCTTTTTATCTCATTTTTCTCTTTCCTCTTCTCCTCTTTTCTCTCTCTTCTCTCTCCTCCTTCTCTTCGACGTCACAGCCAAGTGTGCCGCTTCCCTCATCACCGGTCAGCTGCCCTATGCCCGCACCGCCGAGACCGCTAAGAACCAGGTTGTCTACGTCGGACGTTCTCTTTCCGGCTGGCTGAGCCACGGCCTGCGCTGTGTGCTGGCGCTCTCCCTGCCCCTAGTCCTCTGCGTCTGCTGCGGCTGTTCGCAGGTTGTCTGCATCCTCCCCGTGCCTTTCCTCGTCGAATTCCTGCTCATGTGGTGGATGCATCGCCGAATCGGAGGCTATACCGGCGACTGCTGCGGAGCCCTCTTCCTCCTCTGCGAACTCTCCCTCTACCTCGCCTTCTTCGTGGTGGCGTGAATTGCACGGCATTTCGATATTTCGATATTCCGATATTTCGACAGCTTTAAACTATAAACTCTCAACTAAATGACCCTCTTCCTCATCCGTCATACCAGTGTAGGCGTTCCCCGTGGTACTTGCTACGGCTGGACCGACGTCCCCGTCTCGGCGAACTTCGAGTCCGAGGCGGCAGCCTGCAAGGAGCAGCTACGCGGCATAGCGTTTGACCGCGTCTACACCTCACCTCTAACACGTGCGCGTAAGCTTGCAGCCTACTGCGGCTACCCCGATGCCATCGAGGAACCCAGAATGAAGGAGATGCACATGGGCGACTGGGAGATGCAGCGCTTCGACGAGATACGCGACCCGCAGCTCCGCGAGTACTACGAAAACTACCTCGACAGTCCCACCCGCAACGGAGAGTCCTTCCGCGACATGTTCCGCCGCGTTGCCAGCTTCATCGACGAACTGAAAAACATCGCAGCACCCACCGACAACATCGCCGTCTTCTGCCATGGAGGCCCCATCATTTGTGCCATGGTCTATGCGCACCTCGTCCCCATAGAACAAGGTTATGCCAACATTCCTGACTACGCCAGCGTGACCAGAATTCAACTGTAAGGTTCGCTGAAGCGTGCTCGGCCACAGTGGCTGCGTCGTGTAGCAGGGGCAGGATGTCTGCGGGTGGTAGTGCTAATCGGGGTGGCTATTCGTCCCAGTCGACGGTGTTGGCCTTGACTTCGCCCCAAGTTTTGTCGCCGCTGCCGAATGTGGCTTTCGTGTCGGTGCCTCCGACGGTCAAATTCTCCCGAGAGGTTGCAATTATCGTTTCTGGGTTGACAGCCACAGCAGAACAAGAGGGTGCGAGGTAATGTTTTTTCTTCATAGCTTTTTTCCCGTTATTTTCCTAAAAGGTTGGTGTTCTCGAAGCGGACGCGGAAGGGCCACTGCTCATCGTTGCTGGCATCGTCGTCCCAGGCATGACGCCAGTACTGGGTGGGGGCTCCCATGACGACGAAGAAGAGGCGAGAGCATGAGGCGGGGATGGTCAGGGTGGCGGTGCCGCTCTTGGAGCGCTGGATGTCGCCGTAGAGGCGAGCGCCCTTGGAGGTGTAGGCGACGAAGGCATAGCGCCAGCCAGCCTTGCTGACGTTGACCTTGCGCCATCCGTCGGCTCCGGCGATGCCCTCGAAGTGGGCGGTGACTTCGGTGCCTGCCTTGGGGACATTCATGTTGATGATGGCGTAGCCGTAGTTCTGGATGCAGTGGTCGACGTCGCTTTGCCAGGTGTCCTTGGTGCCGCTGACCTTTGTGAGGTAGGTGCGGTGCTGTCCGATGCGGTGCTTGGCTGCATCGCGCACGCCGTCAATATCCCATGTTGCCATGCGCATGAACCCTTCCATCTGTTCGTCAGCAAACTCTTCGACGGTGAGTCCGCAGAGTCGCATGTATGCTTCGATGGGATCCTCGGGCTTGTTGCTCTCGCGCCAGATGCGTCCGATGAAGTCTGTGCCGTGCTTCATACACCACCAGTCGTGGACATAGCAGTTCTCGTAGCGCCATCCTTCGTGCAGGAGGTTGAGGTGGTGCAGGGGCAGGTGACCCTCGAAGTATTCGCCGTCGGTGAACTGGCGCTCAGGGAAGACCTTGTATGCCTGCCAGTTGGCGCAGCTCTCCCACCAACCATTGCCTCCGGAAGCTCCGGCTCCGTAGCCGTAGTTGAGACCGTGGTTCATACCGAGGTCAGCGGAGGTGAGGTACTGGAAGGTGTGTCCCACCTCGTGAGCGATGGTGTGACCGCCGCGGGCTGTGGCTGCCCAGGGGTTGAAGTGCCCGATTCCGGTCTTGCCTCCTCCTACGCCGCCAGTGCCTGAAGCATCGGCACGCCACTCGGACTGGTAGGGGATGTAAAGCTGTACTTTCCACTTGTCGGTGGTGGACTTGCCGGGAACAACAAATCCGAGCTGGACGTACTTCGACCAGCAGCGCTCGCAGACATCAAGGACGTCGTAGGCGTTGGCGACGGAGCCATTGTCAGGATGCTTGATGTGCTTGGGGTTGTCACCGAAGCGGGCATCCCAGAATACGGCGAAGTGATCGCTCTCCATGGAGTGGGCGAAGTTGTAGCCGGAGGTGGCGGCGGCATTGGTGTAGTCGGTGCCGCCGTAGGTGTCGGGCTTCAGGAGGTAGCGACCGGGGTCGGTGAACTGCATGTCGGCAGCGTCGGTAATGGAGTCGATGTCCTTGAGACTGATGAACTGGTTGGCCTTGAAGCGGTCGTCATAGCGCACCCAGAGGGTGTCCTGGGCACGAAGGAGGGTGCCGGGGATATGGATTGCAGGAATCAGGAATGCGAGGGTTATCAGTATTTTCTTCATTGTCGGGGTCCTCCTTTCGTTTAGTTCTTGACGGCAACTTTCCTGCCGTTGATGATGTAGATGCCTTTCTGGAGCTTGCTGCCGGCAGAGGCGGGCTTTCCGATCTGGCGTCCGCTGAGGTCGTAGATGCCGCGGCGGCTGTCCTGCAGGGGCTGGTTGTCCGTGGGCAGGTCGGAGGAGGGTGCGAGGATGCCGTCGGCCACGACGGTGAGGTACTCGCCGATTCCGTCGATGTAGAACTTCGGAGGCTGTCCGTCGTCGCTGAGGTTCTCAATCCAGGAGCGGAAGGCTCCGACGACGGTGGAGTCCTCGGTGAGGAGCATACGTCCGTCGTCATCGAGGACGTACATCCCGGAAGCGATGCGGCGGTTGCGGACGATGCGGCTGGTGACGACGGAGTCATCGAGCTTGAGGTAGGTGCCGCGAATGCGTACCTTGCGCGTGCCGTCGTCGTTGGAGAGGCTGTGGAGGCGCGGATTCTGGTTGGCCTTCATGGTGACGTTGGGGATGAGGTAGATAGGACCAGGCACGCCGCTCTTGAGGAAGTTGTAGAGGCTGCGCCCTTCCTCGATATCGGGCTCGCGAGAGGGACGGAGGAGGTAGTGCTGGTTGGCCTGGAGGGCTATGCCGGGGGCGTGGAGGTCCAAGGTCTGGAACTCCACCACGGTCTCGCCGCCCTCGCGGATGCCTCGGGCGGCAGCGAGCAGGCTCTGGTCGCCGAAAGCATCGAGGATCTGTTCGCCGGTGAGGTCAAAGGGGAAGACTACGCTGTTCCACTTGCCGACGTGGAAGTCGCGTCGCAGGGCAAGCAGTGAGTGGTCGAGGGTGCGTGTCTTGTCGAAGGTGGTGCTGTCCTCGTCCATGAAGGCGCGGGGCAGGGAGCGGAAGCGCATGGAACGTACCTGACTGAGGGCAAAGCGGTCAGCTCCGATGCGCAGGGAGTCGCCCAAATGGAGCACGGGCATCTGCTCGGAACTGACGAGGTAGTAGTAGACGGTGCCCTTGTCGGTGGTCAGCGTGAGGTTCTTGGCGCCTGTAAGCACGTTCTGACGGGCACGCAGGGGACCGGGGACAGTTTCTTGTGCGCTAGTCTCTATCGAGCTGGTTATCAAGATGATGGACGACAGCAGGATACGAATGAAAAGTCTCATAAAAGTGATGGTCGTTAATGTTTTTCGTACTTTTTGGCTGCAAAGGTAGCGAAAAAATCGTTATGACGGTCACTTTTATGAGACTTTTTGAAGAAAGTGGGGCTGTAGGGGATGTTTTATTTATTCCTGAATGTTCCTGCGGATGCGTGTGAGGTAGGCTGTCATGGCTTCCTCGTCACGGTCGTCGATGATCTGCAGGAGCTGCTTGAGCTCGGCTCGTATCATTTCCACCTTGGGCTTTGTGTGGGGGTTGAAGAGGATTTCGCGTAGCAGGGTGTCGTCCTCGGAAAGCACGCCGCGGGCAATCTTCATGTGGCGCTTGAAGGTGGTTCCCGGAGTGTCCTGATGCTTCATTACGGCAGAGAAGACGAAGGTGGATACGAAGGGCACGGAGAGGGAGTAGGCCATGGTCTCGTCGTGCTCGGCGAAGGAGATTTCCTTGAGGTTGAGGCCGAGGCGGGTGTAGAGGTCGCGGAAGAATATGCGCCCCATATAGTCGCCCTCGGAGATGAGGATGGCGTTCTCGCGCGAGAGGTCGCCGAGGTTGGCGAAGGTGGGACCGAACATAGGGTGGGAACTGACGTAGCGGTGTCCGGTTTGTTCGTAGTATTCCCTGAAGCCGGTCTTGACGCTGCTGATGTCGGAGAGGATGCAGTCCTTGCCGATGTGGGGCAACAGCTGGTCGAATACCTGAAGGGTGTATTTCAGCGACACAGCGTTGATGACGAGTTCGGGGTTGAAGGCATCCACCTCGTCGAGGGAGGTGAAGCGCTGGGTGTTGTAGAGGAAACGCAGCCGGCGCGGGTCTATCTCATAGACCGCCACGTCGTGGTCGAAGGAGAGCAGGTCTGTGAAGAACGAGCCCATCTTGCCGGCACCTAGAATGAGGATACGCATAGGAAAAAAGCTTTTACTTGTTCATGATTTCCAGTTGCTGGCGCACGCTCTCTTCGTGGATATGCTCGTAGATGTCGCGCACGAAGTCGGGGCTCATGCCGCAGAGGGAGCCCTGTGCAGCGCGCTTGTCGAGGATTTCGCTGTAGCGGGTGGTCTGGACGACGGTCATGTTGTGGAGCTTCTTGTACTCGGCAATCTCGCGGCTGATGCGCATACGCTTGGTGAGCACGTCCATGAGGTGGTTGTCCAGTTCGTCGATCTGCTTGCGTAGCTGGTTTATGCTTTCGGTGGCTTCCACACTCTCGCGGATGACAAGGCGGTCGAGGATGAAGTCCAGCACCTCGGGCAGCACTTGCTGCTTGGCATCGGACCAGGCGCAGTCGGGGTTGCAGTGGCTCTCGATCATCAGTCCGTCGAACCCCAGGTCCATGGCCTGCTGTGAAATGGGGGCGATGAGGTCGCGACGTCCTCCCATGTGGCTGGGGTCTGTGATGACGGGCAGCATGGGGAAACGGCGCTTGAGCTCGATGGGCAGGTGCCACATCGGCGGGTTGCGGTAGAGCTTCTGGTCCACGCTGGAAAAGCCGCGGTGGATGGCACCCAAGCGACGGATTCCAGCACTGTTGATGCGCAGCAGGGCGCCTGTCCACAGCTCCACGTCGGGGTTCACGGGGTTCTTGACAAAGACGGGGACGTCCACGCCCTTCAGCGCATCGGCAATGGCTTGTACGCTGAAGGGGTTGGCACTGGTGCGTGCACCAATCCAGAGGATGTCGATGCCTGCGTTCAAGGCAGCTTCGACGTGCTCGGGCGTTGCCACTTCGGTGGCGAGCAGCATGCCGGTTTCAGCCTTCACGCGCTGCATCCAAGGCAGTGCCTCCACGCCTTTGCCTTCGAAACCGCCGGGTTTGGTACGGGGTTTCCATACACCGGCACGGAAGATGCGGATTCCGTTGTTGGCCAACTGTCGGGCAGTGTCCATCACTTGTTCCTCGGTCTCGGCGGAGCAGGGACCGGCGATGACCATCGGTCGTTTGTTCTCAATGCCCGGCAGGGCAAGCGGTTGTAAGTTCAGTTCGAGTTCCATTATATTGGTGTTTAGAGTGTAAACTGTTTGCGAATTCGCTCCAGCGCCTCGCGCATCTGTTCGTCCTTGGCGCAGAGGGATATGCGGATGTAGCGTTCGCCGTTGGAGCCAAAGATGAATCCGGGTGTGATGAAGACGCGTGCTTCGTGGAGGACGCGCTCCGTGAGATCCTCGACGTTGGCGTAGCTGTCGGGGATGCGTCCCCAGAGGAACATTCCAGTCTGCGCAGGGTCAAAGGTGCAGCCGAGGGCGCGCATGATATCTTCAGCGATGGCGCGGCGGCTGGCGTAGGTGCGCACGTTGGCCTGCATGTGCCATTCGTCCTCGTTGTTCGTCAGTGCCTCGGCAGCAGCGAGCTGCAGGGCGCGGAAAGTGCCGCTGTCCACATTGGTCTTCACTTTCAGGATCCAGCGGATAAACTCGGCATTGGTGGAGAGCATGCCGACGCGCCAGCCTGGCATGTTGTGGCTCTTGGACATGGAGTTGAACTCGATGCAGCAGTCCTTGGCGCCGGGAATCTGGAGGATGCTCAGGTGTTCGGAATCATTCAGGATAAACGAATAGGGGTTGTCATTGACGATGACGATGCCGTGGCGCTGAGCGAATTCCACCAGGCGCTGGTAGGTCTCGCGGCGGGCAGGAGCGCCTGTCGGCATATGGGGATAGTTGGTCCACATCAGCTTCACGCGGCTCAGATCCATGCTTTCAAGCTGGTCGAAATCCGGTTGCCAGTTGGTGGCTTCCGTGAGGTCGTAGTTCACGACCTCGGCGCCCAGCAGGCGGGAGAGTGCCGTGTAGGTGGGGTAACCAGGATTGGGCACCAGCACCTGTTCGCCGGGGTTTACGAAAGCGAGCGTCACGTGCAGGATGCCTTCCTTGGAGCCGATGAGCGGTTGGATTTCCGTCTGAGGATTCAGCTCCACGCCGTACCAGCGGCGGTAGAAAGCTGCCATGGCCTGTCGGAGTTCGGGCGTGCCGATGGTGGGCTGGTAGCCGTGGCCACCTGCCTTGCGTGCTTCCTCGCAGAGCACGTCGATGGTGCGTTGGCTGGGCGGCATGTCGGGGCTGCCGATGGCCAGTGAGATGATGTCCTTGCCCTCGGCATTGAGGCGAGCCACCTCCTTCAGCTTGCGGCTGAAGTAGTATTCCTGTACGAGGGACAGGCGTTCGGCGGGTTTAAATGCTTTCTTTTCCATGAATGTATTCTCCTAAGATTTTGAGGTCAGAAGTGAGTGGACGGATGGCGTCGATACCCTGAGAGTAGCGGGTGTAGTCGTGGAACTGGACGTCGACGTAGAACAGGTATTCCCATTCGCGCCCGATGATGGGCAGGGACTGGATTTTTGTCAGGTTCAACTTGTAGAACGAGAGCACGGAGAGTACGTGGGACAGTGACCCTTCCTCGTGGGGCAGAGCGAAGACGATGCTCGCCTTGTCCGTTTCCATGATATTTCTTAATAGGTTCGCGCGCGAGGGCGAGGCGAAGACCAGGAAGCGCGTGAAGTTGTGTTTGTTCGTCTCGATGCCTTCTTCCAGCACCTTCAGTCCGTAGAGATTTGCCACGTGCTTGGAGCCGATGGCAGCGTGCCCGTGCATCTGACCTCGCGCGATGGTGGCAGCGGCGCCTGCCGTGTCGGAGGCTTCCACCACCTTCAGTTCCGGATGTCGGTCGAGGAAAGTGCGGCACTGCATCAGAGCCACGGGGTGAGAGTGGACTTCCTGAATGTCAGACCAGTCATCCTCCGGCAGGCACATGAACGAGTGTTTGATGCGCAGCTTGTGCTCGCCCACGATGGTGGCGCCGGAGTCACGCAGCAACTCGTAGTTATGAAGCAGGGAACCGGCGATGGTGTTCTCGATGGCTACCATGCCGATGACCGTAGGGTCCCGGCGCAGCTCAGCGAACACCTGTTCGAAGCTGGAGCAGCAGATCAGCTGTACCTCTTCGTCATCGAAGAACTGGTGGGCGGCGATGTCGTGAAAGCTGCCCTCTATGCCTTGTATCGCTATGCGTTTCATTACTTTTAAACGTTTGACATTCTACATTCTTTTTTTGACATAATAAAAAGCCCCACTTCATAGGTGAAGCGGGGCATTTTATATTCAATCTTTCAATTTCCACATATACGGCCTACCGCTTCACCCTTTCTGGGCAAAGTAAAAGTAGAACCAATAATAGGAATTCAGATATTGCATGGTGCTTCTTTGTTTTTGCGCTGCAAATGTACGTACTTTCTTCCGAACTGCCAACTATTTTGCCTCTTTTTTTTTTTTTTTTTAGTGAAAAACCTGCAAATATCAACAAAAAGACAGTTCTTTGCTTCCGTTTCCAGCTATTTGCCTTTCAACTTGCGCGGTTGCACGCCCTCGAAGGTCATCTTCACCGGCTCTATCGTGCCATCGGCATTGAAGATGAGGCGGTCGATGCAGGTTTCGCGGCTGTTGCCATCGGTTTCCGTGAGTGGGCGGCGGTGATAGATGATGTAGTACTCGTCCTTGCCAGGAATCTGGATGACCGAGTGATGTCCAGCACCCATGGCAATGGACGGGTCGCCCTGTAGGATCTTACCAACACGCTGGAAGGGGCCGAAGGGGCTGTCCGCGATGGCGTAGGCCACGCAATAGTCAGGACCAGTCCAGCCTCCCTCGCTCCACATGAAGTAGTACTTGCCTTTGCGCTTCAACATGAAAGGACCTTCCACGTAGCTTTCGCTGGGAGTGATCTCGTGGAACTTCTGGCCGTCCTCCCAGGGCACGATGCTCAGCAGGTCGGGGCTCAGCCGGCACACATTGCAGTGGCGCCATCCGCCGTAGAACATATAGAACTGACCGTCATCGTCGCGGAACACGAACTGGTCGATGGGTTGGGCGCCATTTACAATCTCATTGATGAGCGGCTTGCCCAGGGCGTCCTTGTAGGGACCTTCCGGACGGTCGGCAATGGCAACTCCGATACCTCCCACTTCTCCCTCATGTACGTCGTTACCGCCGAAGAAGAGGTAGTACTTGCCGTTGGCTTCGATGACAGCAGGTGCCCACAGAGCCCTGCGCAGCCAGGGGATGTTCTTCTGCTCCAGCACGCGTTCGTGCTTCTCCCAGTGGACGAGGTCCTTGGACGAGAAGGCATCGAAGAACAGCTGCTGGTCATACGGAGCGCTGTAGGTGGGGAACACCCAGTAGCGACCTCCGAGGACAGCGCCTTCGGGGTCAGCGTACCAGCCGGTGAAGATAGGATTACCGCTGGTCTTTTTCTTTTTGGCTTCTGTTGCCGTCAGCGTGCAGCCTAACAGCAGAGCCAGAATCAATAGCTTTTTCATGTGGTCAGTTTTGTGGTTTAATAATGTGTTTCTATTAATAATAATAAGGTATAGGGGGAGGACGGGGGTTATCTCTTGCGTCGTTTCTTGCGCTCTGCCTCGAGCTGCTTCCGCTCTGCCGTGGTCAGCGGACGGTGGATAAGGTCGATGACACGGCCGCGACGGTCGAGGATGGGAGAGCGGGAGGGGAGAACAGGGGAGGTGGAGAGCTGGGTGGGAGTGCTTTCGTTGCCATAGCGGTCGATGGAGGTCACGGCCAGGTGTAGCTGCGCGAGGGTGGTGTAGAGATGGCTGAAGGTGAAGGAGGGAGTGGGCAGCAGCGTGGCGACGAGGTTCTCGGCACGAGTGATGTCAACAGGCCAGTCCGCAGAGGCATAGACGTTGTAGCGAAGCTGCTCGCCCTCACACTGCCACGTAAGCTCCGAGAACCCAGACCGAGGGGTTATCAACAAGTCTGTGGGAGCTGGAGGAGGGGTGCTGCTGAGCCAGGGACAGGCTGGGGGCAGGGCAGGGAAGGCGTAGAAATCGTGATGGAGATAATCGTAGAGTCCCTTGACGTTATCTGTCAGGAATTTACTGCGGAAATAGGCTTGTCCAGAGAGTCCCAGGGAACGGAGGTAATGGAGCTGGCGGGTGATGATGCCGAGTTCCCAGTTCTTCTCCTGTGGATGCAGAAAATAGATGCCCAGTCCGGGAACTACAAGGCGATCGGAGCACTGCTCCTGCCAGTCGGCAGCAAAGGGGTAGAAGTGATTACCGTCGAAGTACATCATGGGGAATAGGATGTCATGAATGCCTTGGCGGAGCCATCCCTGAGCATCTTGATGCACCGCATCGCGGGCATTCCATCCGCGCGATGAATAGCGGGTGACATCGGCGTACTTTCCTACAGGTGAACTGCTTACGCGAACCCAAGGCTTCAGCGAGTGGACATCCTCGTAGATGCGGCGTACGATGCGGGTGATGTTGTCCCTCCGCCAGGTAGCTTTGGACTGACCTTTGGCCCCATATTTCTTGAAGGTGGCAGCATCGTTGAAGGATGAGGCTCCTTCTGGATATCGGATGTAGTCGAAATGGATGCCGTCGACATCATAGCGGCTGACGATTTCGTGGCAGATGCGCTGGAGATAGTCGGCGGTTCCGGGATGTCCGGGGTCGAGGTAGTAGGTGTCGGTATGTTTCCTGCATAGCTCCGGGTGAGTCTTCAGCACGCTCTTGGCCCCCATCTGGCGAGCTACGGCAACTTTGAAGCAGGGTATGGTGACGACCCATGCATGGAGTTCCATTCCGCGCCGATGGCTCTCTTCGATTGCAAACTGAAGAGGGTCGTACCCGGGGTCACGCCCGATGGTGCCCGTGAGAGCACCATCCCACGGCTCGATGGATGATGGATAGATGACGCTCCCACGAACACGGGTTTGCAGGAGTATGGTGTTGATATTGATGGCTTTGAGGCGGTCGAGCAGCTGGCAGAACTCACGCTGCTGCTGCTCGCGTGTGGTGGCATTCGTAGCGCGTGTGCGTGGCCAGTCGAGACCATTGAGGGTGGTGACCCACACGGCGCGCAACTCACGCTTGGGTGCAGGCGAGGATTGAGTGAAGAGAGGGGACTCTGGCACATCGCTCACATCTTGAGCTGACAGAGAAGCAGCACCTAGCAGGCAAAAGGTCAGGCAAGTGAGGGCTTTCGCGCGCGCGTATATATAATAAGGTGTATGTTTCATTTCCTTTTTCAACTTTGGCTGCAAAGTTACGGAGAAAACGTTAAGTGGCAAAGAAAAGAGGGAAAAAACTATCTGGAATTGACAAAAAGCAAGTTTATTTCAATTTTCGTAAACTTTTTGCTCGTGATGTTGCAAAAATGTGAGCTTTTGTTTATCTTTGCACCCGAAAAGCAGAACCTTCTGCTCATTTCGACCTGATAAAGGCAACAAACCCTATTTTTCACTTATAAAAAACAACATTATGGACGCAAAAAAAGTATTGGAAGACCTCAAGCGTCGTTTCCCCGGAGAGCCTGAATATCACCAGGCTGTGGAAGAAGTGCTCGGAACTATTGAAGAAGAGTACAACAAACACCCAGAGTTCGAAGCTGTGAACCTCATTGAACGTCTCTGCATCCCCGATCGCATCTATCAGTTCCGTGTCACTTGGACTGATGATCAGGGCAAGGTGCAGACGAATATGGGTTATCGTGTGCAGCACAACAATGCCATTGGCCCGTACAAAGGCGGTATCCGTTTCCATAAGAGCGTGAACCTCGGTATCCTGAAGTTCCTCGCTTTCGAACAGACGTTCAAGAACTCTCTGACAACACTTCCCATGGGTGGTGGCAAGGGCGGTTCTGACTTCAGCCCCCGCGGCAAGTCCAACGCCGAGGTGATGCGCTTCTGTCAGGCTTTCATGCTGGAACTGACGCGTCATATTGGTCCTGATGTGGACGTTCCTGCTGGCGACATCGGCGTCGGTGGTCGCGAAGTCGGTTATATGTTCGGAATGTACAAGAAGCTGACCCGCGAGTTCAGCGGTGTGCTGACTGGTAAGGGACTGGAGTTCGGCGGTAGCCTGATTCGTCCTGAAGCTACCGGTTACGGTAACGTTTACTTCCTCCGTGCTATGCTGCGCACAAAGGGCGAGAGCATTGAAGGTAAGAAGGTGCTCATCAGCGGTGCCGGTAATGTGGCTCAGTACTGCGCAGAAAAGGTGCTGCAGCTGGGTGGTAAGGTGATGACCATGAGCGACAGCGATGGCTACATCTATGATCCTGATGGCATCGACCGCGAGAAGCTGGACTACATCATGGAACTGAAGAACGTCTACCGTGGTCGTATCCGCGAGTACGTGGAAGAGTATCCGACTGCCAAGTATGTAGGTGACGGCGCCAAGCCTTGGTTCGAGAAGGCAGATATCGCATGCCCCTGCGCTACGCAGAACGAACTGAACGAGGAGGCTGCTAAGGCTCTGGTTGCCAATGGTGTTATCGCTGTGGCAGAAGGTGCAAACATGCCTTCCACTCCCGAAGCTATCCGCGTCTTCCAGGAAGCTAAGATTTTGTATTCCCCGGGTAAGGCCAGCAATGCTGGTGGCGTGAGCGTCAGCGGTCTGGAGATGTCCCAGAACTCTGAGCGCCTGAGCTGGAGCTCTGAGGAAGTGGATCAGAAGCTGCTCTGGATTATGGAGAACATCCACGAGAATTGCGTGAAGTACGGCACTGAGCCCGACGGTTATGTGAACTATGTGAAGGGTGCCAACGTGGCAGGCTTCATGAAGGTAGCAAAGGCTATGATGGCTCAAGGCCTCGTCTAATAGATACCAAGCAACACAAAGAGAAAAGCACGACAGAGGCGACTCCAGAAGGGGTCGCCTCTTTCTTTTGTGTCTATGGCTACTAGGTCCTATGGCTACTAGGTATGGTTTCTAGGTTCTATGGCTACTAGGTCCTATGGCTTCGTAGGCTTCTTAGGTTGCTCCTTTGGCTTTTGGCTTCTATGTTTCTTTGGCATCTGTTTCTTTGGCTTCTAAGGTTTCTTGTTTCTATGGCTCCTATGGTTTCTGGGGTTTCTAGGACTTTGGCTTCAAGTTTCTTTTGAGGCAAAAAAAGAAGCGCCCCTTCCTATGCGGAAGGGACGCTGGATTAGTAATTTGTCGTTTTGAAATTACTTAGCGATGGCGATGGTCACGCGGTTCTTGTCGTTCTCGCTGTAGGGCTGAACGGTGTCACCCTTAGCGTCGACAGTGATGCGAGCAGCGTCGATGCCAGCTGCAGTGAGAGCCTTGGCGACGTTGTCAGCACGCTGCTGGGAGTACTTCATGTTCACCTTGGGGTTACCAGTGCCGGCGTCAGCATAACCAGTGACGGTTACCTTGGTCTCGGGGTTAGCCTTCAGGAAGTTGATGAGGTTGTTGACCTTGCCCTTCTCAGCGTCGGTAACGACGGTCTCGCGGATAGCGTAGAAGATTTCGGTCTGCATCTCAGGAGCCTTCTTCACGACGGGAGCGGGCTTCGGAGTCTCCTTAACAACGGGCTTGGGAGCGGGTGCGGGAGCGGGAGCGGGTTCTTCAACAACAACGGGAACAGCAACGGGAATGACGTTCTCGACCTTGCCGAGGTTGATCTTCACACCTGCGAAGGCGCTGAAGTACCAGTCAAGTTCCTTAATGAAGTTCTCGCGCTCGTAAGCCTTGCTGTTGTACTTGTCGCTGAGGAAGTTGCTCATAGCCTCGATGTTCAGGCTGACGCGCTTGCTGAGGCGGAAGTCGAGGTCAAGACCCAGACGGCCAACGGGGCGAATCTTTGTGCCATCCCACCAGTTGTTGAGTGCCCAGCCGTTAACAACGTTCTGATCAACGTTGTTGAAGCCAATGTTAGCACCAACACCAGCGATGATGTTCAGACCGAACACGCGCTTGGGGTTCCAGCCAGCGATAGCGTTGACGAGGTTGATTTTAACGTCCAGAGCGGGAGCAACATAGTTCCACTTGTAGGTGGTGTTGTCAGCGAAGCCACCCTTGCCTTCCCAACCATTGACGGCCAGACGAAGTGCCCAAACGGGAGTAAACTGATAGCCGATAGCAACCTGAGCTGCGGGGGAAATCAGCTTGTTGAAGTCAGCCTCGCCCAGGGTGTAGTTTGCACCGCCCTGCAGCTGGAGGAACCAGTGGTGATTGAACTCTACGCGCTCAGTCTCCTGTGCGCTGGCAGACAGGCTGACAACCATCAGCGCTGCTGCGAGAAGAAACTTACCAAATTTCATTGTTACACAAAAATAATTTATTGTTAAATAAAGTCGTTAATAACCTTCATTATGCGGCGCAAAGGTAGTGATAAAATCGCATTCGGCAAAGAAATCTTAAATAAAAATGTCGAAAAAGGCTAAAATTCCTTGATTTTAGGCAATAATATGACACCTTTTTTCTTCATTCCATCTATTTTAATGGTGAGTGGCATGTCAAAATGCACAGCCTTGACGTGTTCTGTTTCATCCGTTGCGGTCATGTCTTTGAGGATGTCCTGTCGGTAGATGCCGTCGCCGAGGTAGTCGTTGATGGTGAAGTATCCGACACCGAAGCTGGTGAGGTTCTGGAAGAAATGTGTTCCCTGACTGGGATCCACGCGGTAGTTGTCCAGTCCTGCTTCCACGATGACGCGTGCGGCGGAGATGTGTGGCCACTTGACAGGTATGCCCAGCCACGGGTCGCTGCTGCCCCATCGTCCGGGTCCCACGAGCACGTAGTTCTTGCCTTCTTCGAGGAAGCGGCGGTTGATGCGTTCAATTTCTTCGGCGATGGCGGGGTTGCTGCCGGCAGACCATCCGTCGGTCTTCACATAGACGATGTCCTGAACGTCGTTGGAGATGCCGTGGCCGATGGCGTTGTTAGAGCGTAGCAGGCAGTCGGCATCGGGAATGGCGGCGAGGTCTTCGTCGAGCATGAGTTTGTTGTCCACCATGGGACGTATCTGCAGCAGGAAGAATTCGCCGGTGCGGTCGGGGTTCAGGTTGGCTGCGAATTCGATTTCCACGGCACGGCGCATCTCCGACTGTCCGTACTGCATGATTTTCTGGAGGATGTCCGGCAGGGGAAATATGTTGTGCTGTAGTACTCCGCAGAAAGTGATGACCTTGCGTCCTCCCTCGTAGATGCCGTCGCGGATGACTTGGTCATAAGGGTCATAGGTGCTGGCGATGTACTGTAGAGAGCCGTCCTTCTCTGCTGCGTTGACGCGCAGCTTCAGCAGGTTGAAGCCGTCGTCCTTCATGAATTCCGTGGGCGGATTCTTCAGGTCGAGGGCGTAGAAGCGGGTCTGTGTCTCTTTCAGTGCGATTTCCATCTCGCTTGTCTGAAGCACCTGGTGCGGGTGGGCAGGACAGACGCGCAGGCACTGTCCGCCGTCGACGATATATTTCCCCAGTCCCAGCGCCAGGTTCACCGTTCCCTCCTCTGCCAGCTCATCGCCGATGGGGTAGTAGTTCACGGAACGTGCCACGCCGGAGAAGGTGGGGTAGAAGCGGTCGTCGTGGCGCTGACCTACGACTTCCTGGAGGATGACGGCCATCTTTTCCTGGTCGATGACGTTGGACGTGGCTGTCATGTAGGCTTTGGAGTCGGCGTAGAACACACTGGCGTAGACTGCTTTGATGGCATCGGAGAGCATATGCAGGCGTTCGTACTTGTCTGCAGCGTAGGGAATCATGTAGGTGGCATAGATTCCGGCGAAGGGCTGGTAGTGTGAATCCTCGAGCAGGGAACTGGAACGGATGGCGATAGGAGTATCCACAACGTCGAGGAATGCCATGAGGTCTCCGATGAGTCGTGCCGGCAAACGGGCGTGGAGGAAGTAGCGCAGGATTTCCTCGTCGGGAAGGTCCGAGAGGGCTACCTGGTACAGTTCGTTGGAGTCCATGAACTCATCGAAGATATCTGTGCAGAGCACCACCGTCTTGGGAATCATGACGGAGGCGTTGTCGTAGTCGTTGAGGTCGGTGTGGCGCTTGATGATATGGTCGATGAATGCCAGACCGCGTCCCTTGCCGCCCAGACTGCCGTCGCCGATACGGGCGAAGTTCGAGTAGCGATCGAATCGTTCGCGCTGGAACACTGCCACCACGCCCTGATTCTTCATGCGCCGGTAGGAGACGATGGCGTCGAAGATGATCTGGCGGTGCTGATCAATGTCCTGCACGGAATTCCAGGTGATGTGCTTCAGGAACTCTGCGATGGGGAACAGGGCTCGGGAGCATAGCCATCGCGAGACGTTGTTGTGCTGCACGTGGTAGAGCAGCGATTCCTTCGGCAGCGAGAAGATGTTGTCCTGCAGGTCCTTCAGGTTGCGCAGGCGTGCTACTTCGCCCATGGTGGTGGGGTCGCGGAAGATAAAGTCGCCGAAACCGAAGTAGTGGAGGATGAGCTTTCGGAGGTCCACTGCCATCTTCTTGGAGTTCTTGTCTACGAAGCGGATTTTATGGGGCGCACAGAGTTCTGCTTTCGACGTTTCGGAAGACTCCATGATGAGGGGGATGAATTCATCGCGCTCGCGTATGTGTTTTAATAAGGTGATACCTGCCATCTCGTCCAGTTCACCGTTGTGGGGGAAGCGGCAGTCGGAGATGACGCCCAGCGTGTTGTTCGAGAATCGGTCGTATAGTGCCCACGCCTCCTCGTAGTTGCGGGCGAGCACAATCTTCGGGCGTCCTCGCATTCGCAGTGTTTCCAGTTGTGAGTTCAGTGCCTCTGTGGCGAACTCCAGCGACTGTTGCAGCACGAATTTGTAGAGGTTGGGCAGGATGCTGGAATAGAAGCGCACGTTGTCCTCCACGAGCATGATCATCTGTACGCCCGCATCGAGGTCGTGCTCCAGGTTCATCTTGTCCTCAATCAGCTTGATGATGGAGAGCAGCAGCTCCGTGTTGCCCAGCCAGCAGAAGACATATTCGAATGCCGACATATCCTCATCTGCCATGCGCTTGCTGATGCCGTGGCTGAAGGGAGTCAGCACCACGCAGGGAATCTGGGGGTGCAAATCCTTGATGCCACGGGCGATGTCAAAGATGTCGTTGTTGTCCGTTCCAGGCATCACGATGACGAGGTCGAACGAGAAACGTTCCATCTGTGTCAGCGCTTCCTCCTCCGATGCCACCTGGATGAAACGTGGCGGGTAGCGGAGCCCGAGCTTGGCGTATTCATCAAAGATTTTCTCGTCTACTCGCCCGTCGTCTTCGAGCATGAAAGCATCGTAGGGGTTGGCGATGAGCAGCACGTTGAAGATGCGGCGTGCCATGAGGTCGACAAACGAGGTGTCGCGCAGTATCAGTGTCTCCTTCTTCATGAGGTGTGTCTTAATTTGGGCACAAAGATACGTTTATTTTCTCATTTATGAGCCGGAATTCAGTTTTTTCTTCTTCGGCGATGCTTTTTTTGGCAAAAAGTTTGTACTTTTGCCCTCAGTTAACCATTCATTCCATGTGGCTGCTCTATTTTAACCCGGAGAACGACCTGGCGTTGGCCTCCAACGATCCTCACTACACGCCTCCAGCCTCTGCCCGTCAGATGGCAGAGGACTTGCGTGATTTCCCCCGTATGTGGAATGTGGATCGCGATATTGTGCTGCCGTGGGGCTGGAGCCCGCTGGCGGTCACCCGCCTGCGAGCCATGGGCGTAGCGGAATCCCTGCTGCCTTCGCCCTCTCAGCTGGAGGCGTATCGCCACTTCGCCTCGCGCCAGACGGCAGTCCGTTTGTTGAAAAAAGTCCGAGAGCAGCTGTCCTCTCTCTTTGAGGCTTCCAAGTTGGTGGGGGAGTCCAGCTGGTGCTGTTCAGAGGAGGAGGTGTTTGAGGCATGCGGGCGCTATGGAGCATCGATGCTGAAGATGCCCTGGAGTGGCAGTGGGCGTGGAGTACGGCCTGTTGGCGAAGGAGCCCTCTGTCAGAAAGACCTCGACTGGGTGCGTCGCTGCCTGCAACGGCAGGGTGGGGTGGAGGTGGAGCCTAAATATAATAAGGTGCAGGATCTGGCCATGGAGTTCTGGGCAGAGGAGGGCCGCGTGCGCTACGAGGGGCTGTCGCTCTTCGATACCACGGCAGGCGGTGTCTATGCAGGCAACCTCGTCGCCAGCGAGCAGCTGAAGTTGGAGCGCCTGTCGCGTCTGGTGGCACCCGAAGTCGTGGAAGAGGTGCGCTGCTGCCTGATTGGTGTGCTCTCCGCGGCAGATATACCACAGTGGTATACGGGTCCTTTGGGTGTGGATATGATGGTTGTCGCTCCTCACCCCTCGTCCATTGCTCATCCTTCTGGAACGGAAAGCCCTCTGGAGCAGGGCGATGCTTTCAGCCTTCACCCCCTGGTTGAAATCAACCTCCGAATGACCATGGGTTGGGTGGCTCTCAGGCTACAGCAAAATCTGCTTCCTGGAGAGCTCGGAACATTCAAAATTGTTTGTTCAAATGGTCGATATAGCGCTCTTTTTATTAAAAAAGGTGTATAAAACGCACTTTTTGCCACCTCGGCTTTGCACTCTCACTATTTTTTCCTACCTTTGCGGCCGTTAATTAACACATACGTTTTGGAAGCATTTTTTAGAACACACGCATATTTAGTGCAGCACACGGAACTTCCCGTGCGCCGTGCCTTGATGGACGAGATTGATTGGCGCGCTCCACTCATCGGCATCAAGGGCACCCGCGGCGTGGGCAAGACCAGTTTCCTGCTTCAGTATGCGAAGGAGAACTTTGATGTGCGTCGCCGCAAGTGCCTGTACATCAATATGAATAATTTCTATTTCCAGGGGCGCGGCCTTGCAGACTTTGCCCGTGAGTTCCGACTCGGCGGCGGCGAGGTGCTGCTCATCGACCAGGTCTTCAAGCAGCCAGACTGGAGCGCAGAACTCCGTCGCTGCCACGATGAGAACCCCGGCTTGCGCATTGTCTTCACCGGCAGTTCCGTGATGAGGCTGAAGGAAGAGAACCCTGAGCTCAACGGACTGGTGAAGAGCTACAACCTGCGTGGCTTCTCGTTCCGCGAGTTCCTGAATCTCCAGACCGGCAGCAATTTCCCGGCCTATACTCTGGAAGAGATTGTCCAGAACCACGAGCGCATCGCCGAGACTATTCTTCAGACCATCAATCCCCTGGAGCACTTCCAGAGCTATCTCCATCATGGCTTCTACCCCTTCTTCCTCGAGAAACGTAACTTCTCGGAGAATCTCTTGAAGACCATGAACATGATGATAGAGGTGGACATCCTGCTCATCAAGCAGGTGGAACTGAAGTACTTGTCCAAACTGAAGAAACTCCTGTACTTACTGGCCATCGACCGTCCGTCGGCTCCCAATGTCAGTGCTTTGGCTCACGAGATCAACACCTCGCGCGCCACGGTGATGAATTACATCAAGTACCTCTCCGACGCCCGTCTGCTGAACCTCATCTACCATCCTGGCGACGAGTTCCCCAAGAAGCCTGCCCGGGTGATGATGCACAACAGCAACCTGATGTATGCCATCTATCCCAACCGCATGGAGCGCATTGATGTCTACGAGACGTTCTTCCAGAACGCCCTGTGGGCATACCACGACGTTCGTCTGGGCGAGCGCCCCGACACCTTCCTCGTCGACGACCGTCCCTTCCGCGTCTGCCTCGATGCACCCCACCGCGTTAAGAGCGGCATCACCTATGCGCACTCTGATGTCCAGCGCGGCGAAGGCTCCGTAGTTCCCCTCTGGCTCTTCGGATTCCTCTACTAAATTTCGCTTTACGACTAAATCTTATCTTCAAACTTAAATGCGCTGGGGAGGACAATGGCGAATGCCCACCCGCAGTGAAATGGAAGAGCTGACATCGCGATGCACTTGGACGGCAGAGACCTTGAACGGCGTCCGTGGCTACCGCGTCCGGGCTGCTAATGGGAACAGCATCTTCCTGCCGGCTGCCGGCTACCAGAATGGTGACGCCCCCGCGGAAGTGGGGGAGGGTGGCTTCTACTGGTCTGGTTCGCTCAACCGCGAGATGACCTCCGCTGCCTACAACCTGAATTTCCGTGGCTACGATGCGGATTGGTCGGCCAACAGGGCGTATGGGTTCTCCGTCAGGGCGGTTAGATAAATACCTAAGATAATTAAAAATAAGGGCGTGAACAGCACCAAATCGAAGAGTTTTGGCGCTGTTCACACTTTTTTTGCCACCTTTACTTTGCACTCTCACTATTTTTAGGTATCTTTGCGCCCGATAGTTAAGAAAGATACAATTCTAAACTCTATTACTCAATAATTCATTAAAAAACTATGGCAAAAGAAAAGAAATTCATTACCTGCGACGGTAACGAGGCTGCAGCTCACGTGAGCTATATGTTCTCCGAGGTCGCTGCCATTTATCCCATCACCCCGTCTTCGCCCATGGCGGAGCACGTTGACGAGTGGGCTGCCCGCGGCCGCAAGAACCTGTGGGGTCAGACCGTCTCTGTTCAGGAAATGCAGTCCGAGGCTGGTGCTGCCGGTGCCGTTCACGGCTCGCTGCAGGCTGGTGCGTTGACCACCACCTTCACCGCTTCTCAGGGTCTGCTCCTGATGATTCCCAATATGTACAAGATTGCCGGTGAGCTCATCCCCTGCGTGTTCGACGTCAGCGCTCGCACACTGGCCAGCCACTCCCTCTGCATCTTCGGTGACCACCAGGACGTGATGGCTTGCCGTCAGACCGGTTTCGCCATGCTCTGCGAGGGCGGTGTGCAGGAGGTCATGGACCTCACCGCTGTGGCTCACCTCGCTTCTCTGGAGACCTGCGTGCCCTTCGTGAACTTCTTCGACGGCTTCCGCACCTCCCACGAGTACCACAAGATTGAGCTCATGGACCAGGAGGACATCCGCCCCCTCGTGAAGGAAGAGTACATCCAGCGTTTCCGCGACCGCGCTATGTCGCCCGAGCGCCCCATCACACGCGGTACCGCTGAGAACCCCGAGACGTTCTTCACTCACCGCGAGGCTTGCAACCCCTACTATGACAGCGTTCCCGAAGTGGTTGAGAAGTACCTCGGCGAGATCTCCAAGATCACCGGCCGCGAGTACCATCTCTTCAGCTACTACGGCGCTGAGGATGCCGACCGCATGATCATCCTCATGGGTTCTGCTACCGACGCCGCTCGCGAGGCCATCGACTACCTGAACGCCAACGGCCAGAAGGTGGGCATGATCAGCGTTCACCTCTATCGTCCCTTCAGCGTGAAGCACCTCCTCGCAGCTGTTCCCAAGAGCGTGAAGCGCATCGCTGTGCTCGACCGCACGAAGGAGCCCGGCGCCAACGGCGAGCCTCTGTACCTCGACGTGAAGGATGCCTTCTACGAGGTTGAAAATCGTCCGCTCATCGTCGGCGGCCGCTACGGTCTCGGCTCTCACGACACCACGCCCGCTCAGATCATCAGCGTGTTCAACAACCTCGCCCTGCCCGAGCCCAAGAACCACTTCACCATCGGTATCGTGGACGACGTCACCTTCACCAGCCTGCCCGCTGTGGAGGAAATCGCCCTCGGCGGCGCCGGCATGTTCCAGGCTAAGTTCTACGGCCTCGGTGCCGACGGTACCGTGGGCGCCAACAAGAACAGTGTGAAGATCATCGGCGACAACACCGACAAGTACTGCCAGGCCTACTTCTCCTACGACTCCAAGAAGTCCGGCGGCTTCACCTGCTCCCACCTGCGCTTCGGCGACACGCCCATCCGCTCTACGTACCTCGTGACCACACCTAACTTCGTGGCTTGCCACGTTCAGGCTTATCTCCACATGTACGATGTCACACGCGGCCTGCAGGACGGCGGCACGTTCCTCCTCAACACCATCTTCGAGGGCGAGGAGTTGGCCAAGTTCATGCCCAACAAGGTGAAGCGCTACTTCGCACAGCACAACATCACCGTCTATACCATCAACGCCACCAAGATTGCTCAGGAAATCGGTCTCGGCAACCGCACGAACACCATCCTGCAGTCGGCCTTCTTCCGCATCACAGGCGTCATCCCCGTGGAGCTCGCCGTGGAGCAGATGAAGAAGTTCATCGTCAAGAGCTACGGCTCCAAGGGCGAGGACGTGGTGAACAAGAACTACGCTGCCGTCGATCGCGGCAACGAGTACAAGCCCTTCGCAGTGGATCCCGCATGGGCTCAGCTGCCCGACGACGCTGAGAAGCAGGACGACGCTCCCGCATTCGTCAAGGAAGTGGTTCGTCCCATCAACGCTCAGGCCGGCGACCTGTTGCCCGTCAGCGCCTTCGCCAAGTTCGGCACAGCCGACGGCTCCTGGGAGGTTGGCACAGCCGCCTACGAGAAGCGCGGCGTGGAAGCCTTCGTGCCCGTCTGGGACAAGGAGAACTGTATCGAGTGTAACCAGTGCGCCTACGTTTGTCCTCATGCTGCCATCCGTCCGTTCGTCCTCACCGACGAGGAGCTGGCACAGTTCGAGGGCCTCGACAGCCGCGAGATGAAGGCTCCCGCCGCCATGAAGGGCATGCACTTCGTCATCGAGCCCAGTGTGCTCGACTGCCTCGGCTGCGGCAACTGCGCCGACGTATGCCCGGGTCGCACCGCACAGGCTGCCAAGCTGGGTGTGGAACCCGCTTCGCTGAAAGCCCTGAAGATGGTGCCCTTCAACCCCGACAAGGCCGAGATGAAGAAGATGGCTGCCGACTGGGACAAGCTCGTGAAGGTGCCCAGCAAGCAGGACCTCGTGGATATCAAGAGCAACGTCAAGAACAGCCAGCTCGCACAGCCTCTCTTCGAGTTCAGCGGTGCCTGCTCCGGTTGCGGCGAGACGCCCTACGTCAAGCTCATCAGCCAGCTCTTCGGCGACCGTCAGATGGTGGCCAACGCTACGGGCTGCTCCTCCATCTACTCCGCTTCCATTCCCTCCACACCTTATACGAAGAACGAGAAGGGCCAGGGTCCCTGCTTCAACAACTCCCTGTTCGAGGACTTCTGCGAGTTCGGTCTTGGTATGCAGCTTGGCCACAAGAAGATGCGCGGCATCTTGCGCGAGAAGGCCGAGGAACTGGTCAAGACCACCGCTTTCGACTGGATGCGCGAGGCCACTCAGAAGTGGCTCGACACCTACGAAGACTCTGCCGCTAACCGCAAGGCCACCGATGAATTTGTGGCAGCTCTCGAGAAGGCTATTCTGCCCATCGATGGAGCCATCGAGTTCTGGCAGGGTAAGGGCATTGAGCTCTATGGTGCCGAAGTGGCTGCTCAGAAGCTGCAGGAAGCCAAGGATGCCAAGGCAGCCGGCAGCCCCATCTGTCCCTGCCGCGGATGCGCGCTGGAGAGCGAACTCCTTGAAGGCAAGGCTCATCTGGCCAAGCGCAGTCAGTGGATCATCGGCGGCGACGGTGCCTCCTACGACATCGGCTACGGCGGTCTCGACCACGTCATCGCTACGGGCGAAGATGTCAACATCCTCGTCCTCGACACCGAGGTCTATTCCAACACCGGCGGTCAGGCTTCCAAGGCAACGCCGCTCGGCGCCATCGCTCAGTTCGCTGCCCAGGGCAAGCGCATCCGCAAGAAGGACCTCGGCATGATTGCCACCACCTACGGCTACGTCTATGTCGCTCAGATTGCTATGGGCGCCGACCACGCACAGACCCTCAAGGCTATCCGCGAGGCCGAGGCTTGGCACGGACCCAGCATCATCATCGCCTACGCTCCCTGTATCAACCACGGCCTGAAGGCCGGTATGGGCAAGAGCCAGGCCGAGGAGCGCAAGGCCGTAGAGTGCGGCTACTGGCACCTCTGGCGCTTCAACCCCGCCCTCATCGAAGAAGGCAAGAACCCCTTCAGCCTCGACTCCAAGGAGCCCGACTGGAGCAAGTTCCACGACTTCCTCCTCGGCGAGGTACGCTACCTCAGCGTCAAGAAGGCTTATCCCAACGAGGCCGAGGAACTCTTCGCCGAAGCCCAGAAGATGGCCCAGATCCGCTACAAGTCCTACGTCCGCAAGACTCAGGAAGACTGGACTGAGTGAGAGCTGTGATAAGCTCGCTTGGAACCAAGAATAACGCCACGTTATTCGTGAATCCCCATAATGAAAGGAGCCCCCGATTCGAGGGCTCCTTTTTCGTCCCCCCTCTATCCTTTTCGGCCGAAAAAGTTGCGCGATGCTCCCTCGCGAGATTGATAATCTTGCCCTCGGGGACTGGAAGGGGCAGAAAAGCGGTGACCGCGCTGACCGCGGTGACCACTGTGACCATATTTCTAAGGTCGCGCCTAGGCAAGCAGCTATCTCCGTTCCCAAGAGGATAAACAGGCTGGCCGCGTGGAGCAGTTCTCCTCATCGGAGGAAATGTTCGATTCATTAGGCATCTAAGCAGCCATGTGCGAAATACGGATGACCAAGACGTTCCGCAAGGTCGTGGCGCTTGGCCTTTGGACGTTTTGCATGCAAAGAACGCTGCCAAATACCTCTATATTATTCTATAAGTCCACGTCGTACAATTCAAAATTCCGCCTTCAAGTGCAACATCGTTATAATTTATTGTTTCAATAATCTTGTTTGGGAATATTTGTTTAAAGGCTGCGATAGCCTCGGCATCCTTATTCCCCTCAACCTCAAAGATCGGAAGAACTATCAAATTACCAACTTCAAGATAATTAACGTAAACTCCGATAGCGTGGTCAGGATGTTTAGAATCTTTATACCCATAGAAGAAAGGTACATCAATATACTTAAGGTTCTTTTCTTTCAAAACCTTTTCGATACCATTAGCCCAATACTTGTATTCCTCTGAACGGTTGTTCCCCAATATCGTGTCATGGTCTACAAAGCGAACCATACCATCAGCATGGCCTGTATAATCGTCATTCTCAGCTGGGATGATGATTACTTCTGCCTCAAGCAAATCTGATATTTCTTTGACCAGTTGCTCTTTGTCTGTGTACTCGGGATTCTCTGTGAATATCCTGTCTGATATAATTGCGCGACCAGAGCAGAGCAAAACATTCCCACCGTCAAGGTTGATATTTGAGAAGACAGGCTCAAATCCATTTTGCCGACATACCTCACTCACGTCGGAACGTGAATCTTCCCATTCCTTCTTACCTTTCAAATAAGACGGCTCGTAGCGAAACTGTATCAACTTACCAGATTCAGTTTGGATAGGCATGTAGTCCTTGCACCAAATGTCCTTCGTACCTTTTAGCAGACGATATTCCACACCATGTTTTTTCAATATTGTAGTTAATCGGTCAAAAGAATCCGGGAATCGCTTCTCAAGTAGTTCCGATAAATATACAATCTCATTGACTTTTGGCTTTGCATTGTCGACTACGACCTCCATGGCGGTCACTGAAGTCGTTTCATCCATATTGTCGTTCTCTCGTTTCATTTCCCAATATTTATTTCTTATTGAAGGATAATCACCATTCATAAACATGAGGCAAAGCTCTTTTGTGGGCTCCCAGTCATTTTTCAAGCACAAGTCCGTAAAGACGGCCTCTTTACCTCTTTTACCTAAGACAAAGCCGTTGATATAATCAGAAGAAATGTGCTTGCCAACCGGCAGGAGCAGAACGTTCATCTTCTTTAGGACTTTTCTGTGCGCCTTTGTCGATAAACGACTATCAACTAATTTTGTCATTAAATCACGAAGATTGTGTTTTTCCTTAACCCATTTAACAAATTGGAAAATTACAGGAATGATACCTATTATTCCAAGGATAGTTCCGATGATAAATTCTGTACTCATATGGCTAATTTTTAATATATAATCCGTCAGCAAAACCTTCACCTTTTAAGGTGTCCTCTGTAATAATCTCAAAAAGCAAATCTGATTTGTCAGTCTTAACACGCAGGAACTCTTCATCTTTATCATACTCTGTAACAAAATCCATTCCTATAATGCCATCCTGAATGACAACGGTTTTCCTACCCTTAAACGTCAAGGACTTGTATAAAGGGTTGTCTTCTGAAACGAAAGTACCTTCTGGCTGAATATCTTTAGGACTCTTCTTATTCATGCCCCCAAACAATTCGGTCAGAATCCCACTTTGCCCTTGACCGTTGTTCGAATTATTCGAGCATCCGCAAAAGGAAATGGGTAATAATAAATACAATAAGAGCAATTTCTTCATATACGTCTATTTAAAGTGTATGCAACAAAAAGCGCAGACCTCTCACATAATCCCAGACAGGTCTGCAACAACCTCACTACATATTATGGATTAGCCTGCGCTTTAGGCACAAGCTCCTTTCATGTAGTGATTGCCCGTTATTTCCTTTCGGTGTTGCAGTTCGTCTGGGAATATGAGCAAATAAAGTCGTGTCTCTTTCGAAACACGCTGCAAATATACACATTATTCTTCTTCCTCAGTTGATTTTCAAGAAAAAAAAACAATGGGATTCCTCCTAAATGAGATTTTTTCTTGGATTATGATGCTAAAAGTGTCAACAGGAAAGGCATATAATTGTCATGCAAACACAAATGCCAATAAAAAATTGTCGGGTGTGTCAATTGGGCGATAGTGGTCTGCCCCGTCAAAGAAATCAAATACGAACAATTGGAAAAAGAATAATTGAGGACTACCCAGCACATGGGATGCAAGCGGAAACCAGGTGGGCTGGTCGGCGCGGTCAGCGCGGTCAGTGGTTTCTTGGGTGTTTGGAGGGCGATGGAAGGTTTCTGGAAAGGTATTGGAAAGGTATTGGAAAGTTTTTAAGATAAGAAGAGATAAGAGATAGATAAGAGAGATGATATATATTTATAATTATTTGTATATAAAGTAGTTATAAATAGTTGTAGGCGTTGGAAACTTTTTCGGGGACGCAAAAAAGGGGTGACCGCGCTGACCGCGGTGACCACAGCTGATTAGTGGCAGATTGGCGGTGGATTGGGTGCGCCGTGGGGCGGGGCGGTGTCGCAGATTGCTGATAGTCAGCGTAGTATGCGTTTCCCCTTGCTTCGTGGTGCAGGATGTGCCTTTCGGGAAGGTTTCCTCCTCCGCTGCCCAAAGAAGATTTTGCGCCTCCGCCGTTCAGAGTGATTTGCGGCAAAACTTTCCAATATCTTTCCAGCGCTCAGGAAAAACTTTCCAATACCTTTCCAGAACTTCGCAAACTTTCCCGTAGCTTCGGAAAAACTTTCCAATACCTTTCCAATACCTTTTCAATTTGCTGCTAAAGGGGGCCAGGAGCTTGGCGTTCTCGCAATTTTTTTGTACCTTTGCATCGTCAATTCGAATGCTGGCCAGCGCGAGATGCGACGCCGAGTTCTATAACCTAATACAAACCACCGCGGCTCCAAGGTTCAGAGCCGAGCGCCAAAATCAAAAAGCGCTCCCGACCGACTCATCCCAGCGATGCAGTCCACGCAACCGGCTCATCCCCTGTAAATGGGGAACTCGTGACCACTGAATGGAGGATTGTCGTTAATCATCAGTGCCGCAACCTTTTCGACTACTATGAAAAAATGACGGAAATTATGAATTTTCCATGGAGCTTTGCCTCCAACGTCATGCACACGAACTGCATGGCACCCTGCTCGCCAGAGGATTTCAGCCGTATCCTCGACGACATGACCACCGCCAGCGTATGCGCAGATATCATTAAGGTACGCGCACGATGGCAGGCTGGAGAAATCACGGCTGAGGAGTTCGAACGCCGCAAGGGTGAGCTGAAGCGCCGCCTGCCCGTGTTCTGCTTCCACGCCACCTTCCGCGACGGTCACCGCTCGAACGAGAGTGCTGTTCCCAGCGGTCTTAGCATCCTCGACCTGGATCATCTGGAGCTGGCTCCTCGCGAGTTCTACTTCCAGCAGGTGGCTGGGCGCGAGCAGGAGCTGGGCATCTGCCTGGCTCACGTCTCGCCCAGCGGCGAGGGGCTGCGCCTGGTGTTCCGCATGGGCGGCTGCGAGACGCTGGAGCTGGCTCAGCGCCGTGTGGCGGAGGCCATCGGCTGCAAGGTGTTCGATGCTTGTGTGAAGGACTTTGCCCGTTGCAGCTTTGCCGTTCCTCGCGCGTACCTTATTTATATAGATGAGGCTGCGCTGTTTGCTCCCAATCCGGCTCAGGCGGGTAAGCCTGCTGCGACGCCCGACGAAGCCTGCTCCGAAGCGCCACACAGCCAGCTGCAAACGTCCGAGGAGCCTGCTGCAAACGCCGACACGAACGGACGTGATGGCGCACACGAACGGACGTGTGAGCCTGAGCGAAAGGACGTGTACGAGACTGATTATGAGGGCATTCCCTATGAGACCATCGTCCACGCGCTGGAGGAGCAGCTGGGCGGCATACCCGTCCACGGCTCGCGCAACAACTTCATCTACGCGATGGCTTGCGCCCTGCGCTACATCTGCAACGATGACGAGCGCTGGATTCAGCAGGTGCTGCCCAACTACGGCGAGGCCGAAGAGCGCTGGCGCACGACCATCCACTCTGCCGCCAACCGTGCGCAGACGCTGGCGAAGCCTGCCGTGCTGCTGCGTGCGCTGGAGGTCGCCCGCAAGCGTCATCAGGCAGAGCAGTTCCGGCTGGAGAGCGGAGTGGAGCAGGCTGTGCCTCCCACGTTTCCTGAGAGCCTGCCCCGCTCGCTGCGCCTGCTCACTTCCAAGGTGCCCGACCACCTGAAGCCTGCCGTGGCCATGGGTGTCTTCCCCTCCATCGCCACCCACCTGCACGGCGTGCGCTTCCGCTACAACGACAATTCCGAGCTGGAACCTACCTTCCAGGTGGTGCTGGTGGCCAAGATGTCCAGCGGCAAGAGCTGCGTGAACAAGCCCATCGATGCCATCATGGCGGACATCAAGGTGCGCGATGCCGAGGCACGTGCTGCCGAGCAGGATTGGAAGAGCGAGTGTGCTGCTGCCCCCGCCAACAGCCAGAAGCCTGCCCGACCCGAGGGGCTGTGTGTGCAGTGGGTGCAGCCCGACATGACCAATGCCGCGCTGGTGCAGAAGCTTGCCGATGCCTGCGGACGCCCCATCTACTCGCGCATGGATGAGATAGAGCTGCTGAACAACCTGCGCACCAACGGACGCGGCGACCAGGTATCTCAAATCCTGCGCCTGGCCTGGGATGCTGCGGAGTACGGGCAGGAGCGTGTGGGAGTGCAGTCGGTGACGGCTACCGTGAACCTGCGCTGGAACTTCAACGCCTCGACCACTCCCCAGAAGTGTCGCCGATTCTTCCGCGAGGGCATCATGAACGGCACCGTCTCGCGCGTGACCTTCTCCACCATCTACACGGAAGATGACCACCTGCCCGTGTACGGCACCTACGACGAGCGCTTCCAGCAGCTGGTGAATCCCTACATCCAGCGTGCTTCAGACGCCAGCGGACTCATCGTCTGCCGACGAGCCAACCAGCTGATAAGCGAAATCTTAGAGGAAAACAGCGCCTACGCAGCCCTCAGCGGCGACGAGGCGTGGCGCGAGCTCTCGTTCCGTGCTACGGTGGCTGCCTTCAAGCGTGCCATGGTGCTATACATCATCGAGGGCAACCGCTGGTCGAAGGAGATTGAGGAGTTTGTGCGCTGGAGCCTCCGCTACGATATGTGGTGCAAGATGTGGCTCTTCGGCAAGGACATGCGCCGCCAGATGGAGCAGGAGAACTGCCAGCCCATGGGCGGTGTGGGCAACCTGCTGAACTGCCTGCCCCAGAACTTTACGGAAGAAGATTTGAAGATTGTGCGCGCAGCTCAGGGTATGGAGCCCGACCCCAAGGAACAGTTGCGCAACTGGAAGCGCCGGGGCTATGTCACCTACGACCCCGCCACGCTTCTCTACACGAAGACTGAGTACTACCTCAGCACGCCGCAGGCGATGAAGAGTGCGGCTTAGCCTGCTCCTCCGCTATCCGCTTCCGGAGTCCCTCAACGACAGCCCACTGGCGCTTGTCCGCGAGGGATTTTTTTTCGCGCTTCTCGAAATTCGGCTCGATGTAGATGCTGTACTTCGCCACGCTCGAATAGACGCAGGGCACGGGGTAGTGGCTGTCCGTGCCAAAGCCCCACGCCTCCATTTCCCGGCAGAAATCCGTCAGCTCGAAGGGGAGGTCGTACTCGTTGATGAGCACATAGGCGATGGCTGCCCACTGGTTCTGGCATTGCACCAGCGGTTTGGAGGTGACGCCCTTCTCGGTCAGCAGGCGGTGGAGGGCATTCTTCAGGATGGTTTTCTGGTCAGGGCGGTCAGCGCGGTCAGCGGTTTCTGCGGTTCCCTGCTCAGTGTTTTCTGAGGAATTCTGTTCGCTGTTTTCTGCGGAATTCTGCTCAGCGTTTTCCTCAGAGTTTTGGTCAGTGTGGTCAGGGCGGTCAGCGCGGTCAGCGGTTTCTTCCTCCTTGAAGTTGACCACGTCTTCCAGCTGCCGGCGCATCTCCAGATCGTCATCCCTGCCCCAGCGTCGAATGCTGACTCTGCCCTTCAGCACCATCAGCACGATTCCCGACAGCAGCCCGTACAACTGGCGGCGCGGCACATGCTTGTAGAACGTCTCGCGCAGGAAGTCCACGGGGTCGTTGAGGAAGGTGTCGTAGAGGTGGAAGGGAAATGCTTGCAGCTGCGCCTCCAGCTCGTCGAGGCGGTTGTCGAAGGTGTAGTGGGACTGTTCGAAGCGCTGGCGCTTCAGCTGCTGAGGCCAGAGGATGAAGAGCCTCCGGGCGGTGGCGTAGCGCGTGTCGTGGTTCATCAGCTGACCCTTCTGCGTGTGCAGCTGCAGGGCCAGTTCCAGCCAGCGGCTGTTCTCCTCGTCCGTAGCTGCCTGCTGTGCCTGCTGTTCCAGCAATTGGAGAACGCGCAGGCGGGTGGTGTTCATCTCGCGGCTGGTGTCCGAGGGGCTGTCCGTCAGGAATTCCAGGAACAATGTGCGCACGCTGTTCCAGTCGGGCTGCCCGCTCTCTAAGAGCTCTATCAGGTCGTCGGCGCGTTCGCTGACGCTCGCCAGCGATTGCGGCAGCAGCATCAGGGCAGGCCACTCCCACTGCTCATAGGGCAGCTGGGCATAAGGGTCGAAGTCTGTGTCGATAGCTTCGCACTGCACCTCCGCGCGGAGTTGCGGCGGGTCGGTGGAGATATTTATCACGCGTGCAGTCAGTCGCTTGCGGCCAGTAGCGTGCAGTGCTTGGTGCACGATGTCGAGGTCCGTGGCAGCCACGTAGCCCACGGTGGTCTCGCGGTCTTTCACTTTCAAGGCAAAGGGGTCAGAGGGATTCATTTCATCGCGCAGTAGCGTCAGGCGCTTGCCGATGCTGTCCTCGATGTAGTTTTTGTAGTAGGATTCCACGCCGCAGTGCGTGAGTCCGACTATGTCAATCCAGAATGTTTTCATGGGTGCAAAAGTACAAAGAAATCGTGAAAGTTGTTCACGAATTCAAAAATATTGGTTATTTCTCCTCCATGTCAGCTGGCGAGCTTGGCGAACTTCTTGCCTTTCTGGAGGAGGATGCCGCGGGAGTGGCGGGTGGCTGGGCGGCCGTCCAGGTCGTAGGTGGGCGAGGGGGCGTGGTCGGTGGCTGCGGGCAGGTCGCCGACGTGCACCAGTTCGGCCATGGCACTCTGCTTGATGACCTCGAATTCGGCGGCGCTGGTTTTGTTGGAATAGACGAGGGAGCCGGCAGTGCGGCGGTCGAAGTTGAAGTACTTGCCGTCCATCTCCGCCCCGCGCAGGCGGATGGTGGCGTCGGCGGTCTGCTCCGTCTGTATCCACTGTGCGTGGTCACTGGCATCCTGCTTGTCGGTGGCGTTGACGTGCCAGTCGCTGACGGTCATGTAGCGTGCAGGACGTCGGGTGGCTAGGGTGTAGTAGGCCGTGTAGCCGCTGACCTTGCCGAAGTGGAAGACGTAGCTGTAGTCATCGAGGTTGTCCTCGGTGACCTTGCCCAGGGCGAAGGCTCCCTCGGAGCTGCCCTCCACATAGTGGAGGAACAGCCCAGAGGTCTTGTGGCGGAGGTAATAGTAGGAAGAGGACGTGGTGCCGAAGGCTGCGCTGAGCGCCTCGGGCTTGTCGGCTTCAGCCTCGGGGATGATGCCCAGTTCGGCAGCCGAGGCGTAGCCGCGGTTGTCGTGTGTGGAGAGTACGATGAAGCGGAGGTATCGTCCCACGGGTCGCTGTTTCAGCTCTATGAGCTGTTCCTCGGATGAGTTCTGCAGGGTGCCGGAGGCTGCGGGTGCGCCCCAGACGGTGGCGCTGTTGCTGATGTAGACCTCGTAGCGTGCCACGCGTCCGTTGCTCATGTCCTCACGTCCCTGATAGACGAAGTGGGAGATGCGGTAGTAGCTGGCCATGTCGATGACGACCTCGTGCGGGCACTTGGGCGTGGTGGGGTTGTACTGTGTGTGCCAGATGGTTCCGGGGTTCTCGTCGATGAGGTTCTTGGCGACCTCGTTGCCGCCCTGCTGGCTGCTGTAGCTGCTGACCTTCCACTTGCTCTTGTTGATGTAGTAGGGCACCTGCTCCTCGTTGGCGGGGCTGTCGGCGAGTCCCTTGGCCGTGGCGAAGGCGCGTACGAGACCTCCCTTGGGAAGGGCGAAGGGGCGGTTGTAGGTCTGCTGCTGACCGCCGTCGACGGTGTAGAAGATGGTGGCGTCGGGGTTGGAGCAGGAGAGGGTGACGGTGCCCTTGGCGGCGCTGATGCGGACGGGCGGGCATACGGGCGATGCCACTCGGGCACGCTCTGCCAGCTGCTGGTCGCTGAGTGCGTCGGCAATGGGCATGATGAGGAAGTTGAGGAACGTCTTCTGGGCACGGATGCGGTATTTGTCGATGACGTCGGGTCCGCAGCTGGCGTTGCCCAGTGCGCGGTTGTAGGCGTCGAGGTTCAGGACTGTGGGTTCGCAGAAGCTGACCTCATAGGGATGTTTCTTGCGGTCGCCGCCGTTGTTGTAGTTGTCTTCCGGACGCCAGTGCGCGGCACTGACGGCGATGGGTTCGGGTGCCACGACCTGAATGCCCTGTCCGGCGTCGTCGGTGAGCGCCATCCAGCGCACTTCCTCCTTGTTGCCCTGTTCCTGCGGCAGGACGTAGTTCGTCCACTCGTCGCTGACGCGGCTGTGGTGGAGTCCTACGAGAGCAGCTTCCTTGCGGTCGCGGTAGCTGTCCTGCGGTCCGCGTCCCAGCCAGCGCATCTGCTCGGTGCCCTTAGCCAGTTCGGTGCGCATTCCCAGTCGTGGCAGTTCGGCTCCCTTGGGCGAGGGGTCAATGACGGCGCTGACGTCAATGGTTCCGTCGGCCATCACGCGGAAGTCCTGCATGACGGTGAAACGGTATTCCCCGGAGGTGGTGTAGGTGTTGGTGACACTGATGCCTACGCTCTTTCCGCCCTCCGTCTCCTTGACGTCGAACTGTCCGGCGGTGAGCTTGAGGTTGCGTACGCCCATCTGGTCGTAGGTTCCGGTGCGTCCGCGCTCGTTGTCGGTGGGCAGTCGGAAGGCCTGCAGGGTGAGCGGTGAGGTGATGATTTTCTTGCCTTTCAGGTTGTAGCTGGCGAGCTGTCCCTTGGTGAAGGTGACGGAGAAGTCGGTGCCGCTGACGGTGACGGAGGTGCTGTTCTTGGTGACCTGGAGAGCGTCGGACTTGGGAGCGGCATAGGGCTTGCGGCCTGTGGCCTGGCGGATCTGGAATTCCTCTGTGGCGACTTCGAATCCGGCCTCGGCCCACTCGGTGGCCTGTTTCTGGCGTGCGCTGAAGCGAACGAAGTACTCAGCCTCGGGATGGTTGGGGGCAGCCACGGCGCGCTTGGCCTCGGGCAGGGTGATGTCTGTGGTCTCGCCTACGGCCAGGTTGATCTCGTCGATGGTTCCGTGGGCGTACTCTATGCCGTCTTCCAGGAGGGAGTAGTAGACTACGACGTCGTCCAGGGCGCGCTGCTGGAGCTTGCTCTTCAGGGTGAAAACACCGCCTACGCTGTCCTTCATCACGAAGTCCAGAGGCTGGTACACCTTCTTCATATTAAAGCTCTTGGCGGTGGGAGTGTTGTCAGCGAGGACAACGCCGTTGCAGCAGAAGTTATTGTCGTTGGGGTTATCGCCGAAGTCGCCTCCGTAGGCCCAGTACTCACCTTTCTTGATGTCGAGGATGGACTTGACGTCGGTGAGTCCCTTGCGTCCGAGTGCCTCGAAGGTCAGGGGCTGGTTGCGTGCGCTGACCTTCAGTCCCTGGTCTTTCCAGTCCCAAACGAACTCGCCAGCCATGGCAGGGTATTTCTCGTAGATATCGAAGAACTCCCGCTGGTTACCCATCGAGTTGCCCATGGCGTGGGTGTTCTCGCACTGCACGTGCGGCCGGATGCCGGTCTTGCCGTTCCGGTAGTCGTTCAGTCGTCCTGCGCCGGTGCTCTCCATGGAGCCGAGGTTGCCGTACATGGTGCTGGTGACGGAGCTCCAGGTGCTGTTGCCCTCGTAGTGCGTCAGTCGGGTGGGGTCAAGTCGTCCGATGCTGTCCATGACAGTGCGGAAGTTATCGCCACCGCCGCTCTCGTTGCCGGCACTCCAGATGATGATGGCGGCGTGGTTGCGGAGTGTGAGCACCTGTCGCACGCTGCGTTCCACCATAGGACGTCGGAAGGCCTCCTCGCTGGAGAGTCCCATATTGCCGTGGCATTCCACGTCCGCCTCGGCCAGGACGTAGAGTCCGAGCCGGTCGCAGAGGTCATAGAGGTAGGGGTTGTTGGGGTAGTGCGAGGTGCGGATGGCATTGACGTTCAGTCGTTTCATCTGCAGCACGTCGGTCTCTATCTCCTCCTTGGTCAGGGTGCGTCCGCCGTTCTCGCTGAAGCTGTGGCGGTCTACGCCGTGGAAGATGATGCGGTTGCCGTTGACCAGCAGTGCTCCGTCGGCACGTACGCTGACGGTGCGCAGTCCCACTTTCAGGGTGCGCAGGTCAGTCACCTTTCCGTCCTGCTTCAGGGTGAGCACGAGGTCATATAGTTGGGGTCGCTCGGCGCTCCAGGCGGTGATGCCCGTGATGTTCGTGAACTTCAATTCGGCGTTGCTCTTGGCGTCGAAGGAAGCCGTCTCGGATGCCAGCACGCGTTCGCCGTCCTTGAGCTGTGCTTCGATGGTAGCCTTTGCGGCGTTGCTGCCAGTGAGGCTCACGGTCAGTGCCGCCTCTGCCTCGGTGTTGTTGGCGCGCAGCGCCGTGGTGCGGAAGAAGAAGTCGCGGATGTGAGTCTTCGGTGCGCTCCAGAGGTAGACATCGCGGGTGATACCCGTCAGTCGCCAGTAGTCCTGGCACTCGAGGAAGGAGCCCGTGGTGAAGCGGTAGATGCGCACGCTGACGTTGTTCACGCCCGCGCGAACCTTATTAGTAATATTGAACTCGCTGGGGAGGTAGCTGTCCTCGGCGTAGCCCACGAACTGGCCGTTGACCCATACGTAGTATCCGTGTCCGGCCCCGTTGAAGCGGAGGAACACCTCGCGCCCGTCCCAGTCGGCGGGTAGGGTGAACTCGCGGCGATAGGAGCCTACGGGGTTCTTCTTCGAACCCGTGTAGGTGAACCATCCGGGTCGCTCGGCCATGACGCTCCACGTCGTCTTGTCGTAGCTGAAGGGGTAGCCCGTGTTGACGTACAGCGGCTTGTCCCACTGCTTGTTGTGGCGTATGCCATACACCTGCCAGCTGCTGGGCACCTCGATGTCGTCCCAGGCAGCGGCGTTGAAGTTGTCCTGATAGAAGGTGTTGCTTGCCTTCTCCGGGGTTCCCACCCACTGGAACTTCCAGGTGCCGTTGAGGCTGAGGAAATAGGGCGATGCCTCGAGGGCGTTGGTGGGCGTGTAGGCCGCCGCCGCCTCGTTGGCCGATGCCATGGGGATGTCGAGTGTGTGGGCGCGCACCCGGTTGAGGTTTGTCACGCTGACGTCATCCCATTCTTTCAGGGTCTGACTCATGGCAGCCTGGACGCAGCAGAGTACGGTCAGGGCGCAAAGGATTCTGTGGAACGTACGATTCATAGTCGTAGGAAGAGTTTTTAATGTGTGGTTGTTGTTTTCGGGTGCAAAGTTAACAACTCTTTTGCACAACGCCAATTTTTGCTGGCAGAAATGACCGGAAATGCTGCTTTTTGACATTTTTGACACGGAAACAGACTTCCTGGAAGCGAAAAAGAGACGTAATGAGACGTGGAAAAACGAAAAAGTGACGCATGTGTGTTCGCGTTCGCGCGAAAGTGAGTATCTTTGCAGCGCAAAAATGTCCTAACGATTCCGACAGACAAACTAAATACAAATTAGAATGAAAACAACAATGACAAGACGAATGGTCTTTGGTCTGCTGTTCATGCTGACGGCAGGCCTCGTGATGGCGCAGGGCGTGAAACCGCTGCCCTCGATTCATGTCGACGGCCGCTGGCTGGTGGACACCCACGGCAATCATGTGGTGCTCCACGGAGTGATGGACACCCCGAGTGCGTGGTTCAACAACGGTCGCTGGGGCTGGAGCTACGACGATGCCGGTCGCAAGCGCTGCCTGGACTATTTCGAGAAACTCTTCACGGCTTTCGAGCAGGCACACTGCACCGTGTTCCGCCTGCACCTGGAGCCCGCGTGGACCAACGACGGCAACATCACCGCCGAAGGCTTCACCAAGAAAGACGGCAAGACCTACGACCCGCTGGGTCATGAAGTAGGCGGCGAGGCCGACATCTCGCACTTCAGCGAGGCTCGCCTGAGGACCTACCTGAAATCCCTCTATTTCCCGCTCATGCAGAAAGCCATGGCCCACGGCCTCTACGTCGTGGTGCGTCCTCCCGGAGTGTGTCCGGGTGAGATCCGCGTGGACGACTACTATCAGAAGTACCTGACGACGGTTTGGGACATCTTCACGCAGAACGACTCCATCCGCCGCTACCCGGGACAGATCAGCATCGAGCTGGCCAACGAACCCGTCAGCGTGAAGGATGCCACCGGCGCCAATAACAAGGCCGCCATGCGCGACTTCTTCCAGCCCGTGGTCAACAAGATCCGCGAGAACGGCTTCACGGGTGTCATCTGGGTTCCCGGTGCCGGCTGGCAGGCTTCGTACGCCGACTACGCCACCTTCCCCATCGAGGATGTCAACTTCGGCTATGCCGTGCACGACTACAACGGCTGGTACGGCTGCGACGACAAGAACCTCACTGCCAACGACGTGAAGTCCGCCACGCAGCGGAAGATCACCCAGTTCCACAACCAGGTGCCCGTGGTGGACACCAACCCCATCATCATCACCGAAATCGACTGGAGCCCCTTCAAGCCCGGCAGCGGTCACTACAACGAGCACAACGAATGGGTGGAATCCAACTACGGCACGTGGGCCACGGGACGAACGTCCGTCTGGGGCACCATCACCAAGAACGTCTATGACCACTACGGCAACGTCTCGATGACCCTCTCCGGCAGCCACTGCCTCATCGACGTCGACACGCTCATCAATAAGAATAAGGTGGTGCCCGCCTTCGATGGACTGGAGGAAGCCAGCGGCAAGGCTTGTATGGACTGGTATGCCGAGTACTACAAGGTGAACTATCCGAAGGCCGACTTCGCCAGCGTGCCTGTCAGCGATATGGGTGCCAAGTACCAGAACCCCATCGTGCGTGCAGACTTCCCCGACCCGGATGTCATCCGTGTGGGTGATACCTATTATATGGTCAGTACCACGATGCACCACTTCCCCGGAGCCACCATCCTGAAGTCCCAGGATATGGTCAACTGGGAGTACTGCGCTCAGCCGCTGACCCAGCTGACCGACAACGACCGCTACAACCTGCAGAACGACAAGAACGCCTACGCCGCCGGCATGTGGGCCTGCTCGATGAAATACCACGACGGCAAGTTCTACCTCCTCATCAACGGCAACGACACCGGCGGGTGGCTGTTGACGACCTCCACTCCTGAGGGCACCTGGCAGAAGAAGAAACTCTCGCGCATCTACTATGACCCCGGAATGCTCTTCGAGGGCGACAAGGTGTACATCGCCTGCGGCATCGGTAATATCTACATGTGTGAGCTCGACAAGAACTTCAACTTCATCCGCGAGCAGAAGGTCATCTCCGACAAGTCCGGACTCGAGGGATGCCACGTCTACAAGCACGGCGACTACTACTACATCTACGCCACCTATGGTGGCTGGCCCAGCGGTCAGGCTGCCTTCCGCTCGAAGAACATCTTCGGCCCCTACGAGGAGAAGATGCTGGTGGAGAAGACCATCAACGGCGCTCCGAACACCATACACCAGGGCGCTCTGATTGAGGACACGCAGGGCAAGTGGTGGACCATCATGCAGCAGGACCTCGGCTGCCTGGGCCGCTTCCCGAACCTGCAGCCCGTGAAGTGGTCGGACGACTGGCCCATCGTGGGCAACAACGGAATCCCCTACGACTCGTATACGAAGCCTCACGGCGAGGGTGACATCTCCGTCAAGTACCTGCCCACCACCGATAACTTCCGCGAGTACCCCCTCGGGCAGCAGTGGGAGTGGAACCACAATCCCGACAACACCGGCTGGAGCCTCTTCGAGCGTCCCGGATGGTTCCGCATCAAGACCAACAACGTCGTCGAACGCCTCACCCAGGCACGCAACATGCTGACGCAGCGCATCTTCATGAAGAAGAACAAGGCCACCACGGGCACCGTCCGTCTGGACGCCAGCCGTCTGCAGGAAGGCGACCGCGCCGGAATCTGCGTGCTGCAGGATCCCTACGCCATGATCGGTGTGGAGGTCAAGGGCGGCAAGCACCAGCTCTTCTGGCGTCAGGACACCCTGCGCGTGGACAAGAACTTCACTCCGAAGGAGACCACCCGCAGCCTAGAGGTGGACAGCATCGTCTACCTGCGCGCTTCCGTGGACTATTCCACCAGCAACGCCAAATTCTACTTCTCGCTCGACGGCAAGCGCTGGACGTCACTGGGCAGCGAGACGCGCCTGGGCTTCAACCTGACGGTCTTCGTCGGTGCCCGCTTCGGCCTCTACTGCTACTCCACCAAGGCTGCCGGCGGTGTGGCTGACTTCGACTGGTTCACCACCGAGGAGGACTTCGACGAGGAGACCATCTATCCGGAATTCAAGGCCAGCCTGGACGAGAAGATGTTCACCGTCAAGAATATCGTTCCTGCCAAGCGCATCCTCGAGGCCATGGTCGGCGGCTGGTGCTCGCCGGGCATCACGGCCACCTTCCTCGACAAGCACAAGGAGAACGTCAGCACGCAGACCAGCTTCGAACCCGAGCAGTCCGGTATCGTGGAATTCCGCGGCGGACAGATGGTGGGCGTAGGCCAGGGCGAGACCCGCGTGGGCTGCTCCTACACCGACGCCTTCGGCCACCGCGTGGACACCGCCTTCACCGCCAAGTCCAGCTACTTCCCGCTCGACGCGATGTTCATCACCACCGACATCGCCGGCAAGAACACCTTCACCCCCAGTGCCCGCTACGGCATCTTCAAGTTCAGCGAGGAAGGCCAGATGGGTTGGGTCTATCCCAACGGCGTGGACCTCACCGACTTCCGCTACCTGGTCGTCAAACTCTATAAGAAACAGACGGCCGACGCCCACCTGAATATCTACACCACGAATAAGATCACGGGTGCCTGCCACTCCACCGAGAAGTTCGGCGACAGCCTCCAGATCGTGGTCAACCTCGACTCTGCTGTCTACACTTCCAAGTCCAAGCGCGGCAAGCCGCTGGAGAAGTCCAAGGTTCAGATGATCACCTTCACGGGCAGCATCGCCAACAAGCCGCTGTACATCAGCGAGATGTTCCTGAGCAACGACAGCCAGTACGCGCCGACGGGTGTCGTGGACCTCGTGGGCGAGGAGCCCTCGGGCATCACTTCCGTCTACTCGCTTTCCGGCCAGCTCGTGCGCCGCAACGTACAGCGCCGCCAAGCCCTCGAAGGACTGCCCGCAGGTGTCTACCTCGTGGGAGGCCGCAAAATACTTAAAACACGATAACTGATGAACCACCGAACCAACGTGGCAGCGCTCGCTGCCGCCCTTGCCGCCTTCGTCGTCCTGCTGCCTGCACCCGCGCAGGCACAGGACGAGGAACCGGTGTCCGAAGGCCCCACTATGGGCTGGTCCTCCTGGAACACCTTCGGCGTGAATATCAACGAGAACCTCATCCGCCAGCAGGCTGCTGCCATGGTGTCCAAGGGACTGCGCGCCTGCGGATACCTCTATATCAATATCGACGACGGCTATTTCGGAGGGCGCGACCCCGAGACGGGGCACCTCCTCGTGCATCCCACACGCTTCCCCAACGGACTTAAGGGCGTGGTGGACTACATCCACACCAAGAAGCTGAAGGCTGGTATCTACTCCGACGCAGGCCGCAACACCTGCGGCAGTATGTTCAATGGCGACGCCATCGGCAAGGGCGTGGGCTTCTACGGTCACGACCAGCAGGATGCCGACTTCTTCTTCAAGGAGCTGGACTTCGACTTCATCAAGGTGGATTTCTGCGGAGGCTCGTACTACCACAATGAGGATCATCTGGTCCTCAACGAGCGCCAGCGCTACACCGCCATCGCCGAGGCCATCCGGAACACCGGGCGCACGGACGTCCGCATGAACGCCTGCCGCTGGGCTTACCCGGGCACGTGGATCAACGATGTGGCCTTCTCCTGGCGCACCACGGGCGACATCAACGACAGCTGGGAGAGCGTCCGCAACATCATCAAGGAGAACCTCTACCTCAGCGCCTACTGCTACGACGGGCACTACAACGACATGGATATGCTCGAGGTGGGTCGCTCGCTCAGCACCGAGGAGGACAAGACGCACTTCGGACTGTGGTGCATCATGTCCTCGCCGCTGCTCATCGGATGCAACCTGAGCAACATCAAGGACACCCCGCTCGCCCTGCTGAAGAACAAGGATCTCATCGCCCTCAACCAGGATCCCCTTCACCTGCAGGCTTACGTCTGCCAGCGCACCGCCGACTGCTACGTCCTGGTCAAGGACATCGAGCAGCGCTGGGGACTGAAGCGCGCCTTTGCCGTGTACAACCCCTCGGAGCAGCAGCAGACCGTGCAGGTGGATCTCACCGCCATGCAGCTGGGCGGCACCGTAGAGCTCCACGACTGCTTCAAGCGGCGCAACGTAGGCTCGGCCGAGGGCACCTACGAGGTCACCGTTCCTGCCCACGGCACTGCCATCTTCACCGCCACCGCCGAGGAGCGCCTGCCGCGCACCCTCTATGAGGCCGAGACGGCTTTCATCGGCAGCTACCAGGAGCTCCAGAACAATCAGGTCGTCCCCAACGGAACCTACGACGACGGTGCCACCTCCTGCTCCGGAGGCTGTAAGGTCAACTGGCTGGGACGCTCCGCCGACAACGACCTCCAGTGGCGCGATGTCCACTGCCCCGTGGCCGGCAAGTACCGGCTGACCTTCGGTTTCCTCTCCAGCGAGAACCGCTCCATGCAACTGTATGTCAACGGCGAGCGTATCCAGAACTTCACCTCGCTGAACTCCGGCAGCTTCAATAAGGTTGCCACACGCAGTGTCAGCGTCCATCTCAACGAGGGTGTCAACATCGTCCGCCTCTGCAACACCTCTTCCTGGATGCCCGACTTGGACTACATGAAAGTAGAACTCCAGGAGGCCGACGCCGTGGAGGACATCTCCGCCGATGCCTCTCAGGCCGGTAAGCAGGATGCCTACGACATCGCGGGTCGCCGCATCAGCAAGACACCTGCTACCGGTATCATGGTCGTGGGTGGTAAGAAAGTGAAAGTTGCACCATGAAGAAACTCCTCTCCGCACTCCTCGGGGTGTGGCTGGCTGCCGCCGCCATCGCCCAACAGTCTTTTTTCTATAGCGCCAACCTCCTTGGCAGTTCCCTCATCACCACCATCAGCCAGACACCCGACGGCCTGCTCTGGGTGGGTACGGAACGCGGTCTCTGCCGCTTCGACGGCTACCGCTTCACGCCCATTGCTGCTCCGGAGAACAGCCTCCAGCAGAGCCATCCGGATATCTCGGCACTCTACCCCGACAGCGTAGGTCGCCTCTGGGTGGGTACGGCACGTGGCCTTTTCCTCCACGACCGCGGCACGGACTGCCTGCTGCCGGTGGCTTTCCCCGACAGTCTGGCGCCGCGCGTGGTGACCATCCGCCTGCAGCCCGACGGACTGCTGCTGGCCGGCACCTCCGGCTATGGCTCGTTCATCGTGGATCCCAATAGCATGACCGCACAGCCCCAGAACGGCTTCATCCCCCGTGGCGACGAGGCTTTCGTCTCTGCCTGGCAGCCCTCGCCGCAGCTGCTGGCCATGGCTCCTCAGGGAATCCCCCTGACGTGCTCCGTGCGCGATGCTGCGGGCAATGAGTACATCGGCACTCGCGGCGACGGCATCTACTGGGTGCCCGCAGGTTCCCCGACGATGAAGCGCCTGGAATTGACGGTGGCGGGCTTCGACCTCAGCCGTGCCCGCGTGCAGTCACTGTTTATCGACCGCCAGGGTAACCTCTGGGCAGGCTGTCAGCAGAAAGGACTGCTGATGGTGCCCCTGCAGCGCCGTCCGCTGTTCACCACCTGGAGCTTCCTTGAGCAACACCGCGAGACGGGCACCGGCGTTTCGGCCATAGCGCCAGCAGTGCCTGGTGCCTCCGAACCCGCTTTCTGGTGTGCCGTACAGGGCGATGGCATCTATGGTTTCTCGGCCGAGGGACGCATCGTTGCCAATCCCTCTGCGCCTGCGGGGCCCGAGACCCTGACGCGCGACAGCCAGGGACACTACTGGCTCGGTGCCAACTACGGCCTCTGGAGCTACGACCCCGCCACCGGTGCTGCCCGCCGCATGGCTTCCTTCAAGACGGAGCGCGTCAACATCATCCGCGAACTGCCCGACGGCCGCCTGGCCGTCTCCGCCTTCGGCGATGGCCTCTATCTCCTCGACAAGACCACGGGCGTAACCGTGGAACACCTGAGTATGCACGCCACGGATACCGTGGGTCGCGGCCGTCTGGCCAACGACTGGATCTACAGCCTCGATATCGATGCGAGTGGCCGTATTTGGATGGGCACTTCGTCCGGTATCTGCTGCTACGACCCTGTGCACCGCAGCTTCACCACCGAGGGCTGGCAGGTGCTGGCCGAGTCGGAACACTGCCGTGCCCTGCGCGTGCTGGCCTCCGGCGACGTCATCCTCGCCCGCGAGCGGGGGCTCTGGCGCTGGTCTCCGAAGCAGGGACTGCGGGAGGAAACCGGCACCGAACCGATGCAGGGCAAGCGCATCGGCTACATCGTCGAGGACAACCACGGCACCATCTGGATGAGCACTGACGAGGGCGTCTGGAGCTGGTCGCCCCAGCAGCAGAAGCTGGTGGCATACGTCGGTGTCTTCGGACTCCGGGAACGCGAGTTCGTGCAGGGTGCCGGCATGCAGACCCCCGACGGACACATTTACTTCGGCACGGCCGACGGCGTCACCGGCTTCAGCCCCGACAGCCTGCTGGACCTGCGTGCCGGGGAGGGACGCGTGCAGCTGACGGCCTTTGTGCTGGGCGGACAGGCCGTGAACACCCAGACGCGCAGTGGAGGCCGGGCTGTCATCGATTCTCCGCTGGCAGACTCCCATGAATTCAGCCTCAGCTATATCGACGCTGCCTTCCGCATGGAATTTTCCCTCCTGGACTTCGCCACGGCCGGAGGCGTCAGCTTCGAATATCGTATGCAGGGCGACGAGCGATGGCGCCAGACCGCCAAGGGCGAGAATACCATCACCTTTAGCCACCTGCCCTCCGGTACCTACGACCTCGAGGTGCGGGCCCTCTCTGCCGGCACCTACACGCCCACCGAGACGTATGTCATTCAGGTGCGCCCGCCCTGGTGGAAGACCAAGCTAGCCTATGTCATCTATGCCCTGTTCTTCCTGGCGGGTGTCGCTGCCGTGATCTATGCCTACCAGCGCCACGTCCTCCATCAGCTCAACCGCGAGAAGCTGCATTTCCTCATGTCTGCCATCAACACACAGGACACGCCGCTCACCCTCGACGACATGAAGCGTGCCATCAGCAGCTTCGTCCAGAGCCGCAAACACCAGCGCAGCCTCTATGGCAACAGCGCTGCCGTGGTCGACCGGCTCGACACCCCCGAGGTGCGCGGCAACGACGAGGCACTCATGGAGCGCATCGTACAGAGCGTCAACCGCCATCTCGGCGACAGTGAGTTCAGTGTGGAACAGCTATGCAGCGAGGCTGGCATCAGCCGCGCTCATCTGCACCGTAAGATGAAGGAAATGACGGGAATGCCCATCACGGAATTCATCCGCAACATACGCCTGGAGCAGGCCGCCCGCCTGCTGCGCGAGCGCAAGCTGAATATCACTCAGGTGGCCTACTCCGTGGGCTTCTCCAACCAGGGCTACTTCTCCACCGTCTTCCACAAGCACTTCGGCGTCTCGCCGCGTGACTACGTGGAGCAGGAGGGCAAGTGACCGTCCGCCCAGCGCCCCAGCCTGTCCGTCCAGCGGTCCAGGAGCAGGCGGCGCAGGCTCTCGAGTGCCCAGGCGGCCACCAGTGTGGCCAGCAGCGCCGCCGCCAGATATCCCCAGATACAGATTTCGTCAGTGTGGCCCGCGTAGTGGGGCAGCAGCAGACGCAGCACCGCCCAGTTTGACAGGTAGAGCGGAAAGGCAAAGCCGCCCAGCCAGTTGGCGGCGGCATTGCTCGTGGGGTGCTGGGCCGTCAAGCAGAGAGCCGACAGGGCACCCAGAGCCATCAGCACGTTGTTGTCCTTGCAGAGCACGATGGTGGCGGCAGGGCGGATGCATCCGGCCGCAAAGCTGCCGGCAAAGGCCAGCACGAAGCAGCCCACCAGCACCTTGCCGCAGTGGCGGCGCAGCCAGTCCGGGAAGCCGTAGCGACCTACGTATTGTCCCGCGAGGTAAGCTGTAAGCAGGTTCGCCAGTCCCTTGCCTTCGGCATCGCCCGTCAGGGGATGCTGCAGCAGGGTGGGGGAGAGGATGAAGCAGCAGATGAGCACCCCCAGCAGCCATTCCAGCTGGCGGCGCGACAGCAGGTCCATCATCCGGCTCAGCACCGGCGACAGGCAGAAGATAATCAGGTAGTACGTCAGGAACCACCAGCGGCGGGACGTCACGGGTGTCAGTGCACCATAGAGCAGCGCGCCGGACGCCTCGGCTCCCAGCAGCCAGTCCGCGGCCGTGGCGATGAAGGAATAGAAGAGGGCTATCAGCCACAGCGTCAGCAGCTTGGACCATCGGAAATGAATGCCGAAATAACCGGAGATGAGCATGAATGTCGTCACGCCCATATTCCCGATAGCATTCACCGCCGTCAGTCCCAACCGGTTCCACTCGTTGGCGGTTCCCAGCAGGCACCCCACGGCGTGCATGGCCACGATGAGCACGATGGCCACAATCCGTAGCACCTCAAAATTCGACTGCCTTCCTTTCATAATTTTAAAAAACACACCTTAAATACCCATCAGGAATATCGCGGGGGTCTTCGACATATCCGGCAACGGGTGGCGTCGCCATTCCGAAACGGTGCGGGTGCGAATCCACTCCTGCTCCGTCGTGATGCCCGCGGCCACGCAGATGCGCGTCTGCGGTCGCAGCGTCTGGCACAGCGTCTCGAAGAGCTTGTGGTTGCGATAGGGCGTCTCGATGAACAGCTGCGTCTGGTGCTCCTGCTGCGCCCGTGTCTCCAGCACCTTCAGCCGCTTGGTGCGCTCTGCCGGGTCTATGGGCAGGTAGCCGTGGAAGGCGAAGCTCTGGCCGTTCAGCCCCGATGCCATCACCGCCAGGATCATCGACGAGGGTCCCACCAGCGGCACCACCTGCAGTCCTTTTCGCTGGGCTATGGCCACGAGGTCTGCTCCCGGGTCGGCGACAGCAGGACAGCCCGCCTCGGAAATCACCCCCATCGGCAGTCCCAGCTCCAGCGGTCGCAGGTATTCGGCAAAGCGCTGGGCGTCTGCGTGTTTGCCCATGGGGTAGAACGTCAGTTCGTCGATATTGATGTCGCGGTCCACGCGCTTGAGGAATCGCCGTGCCGACCGCACCTCCTCCACAATGAAATGGCGGATGCCGAGAATCAACTCGCGGTTGTATGCAGGCAACACCCGCTCCTGCGGCGTGTCGCCCAGCTCGACGGGTATGAGATACAGGGCAGGGAGCATGGTTTTACTTCTCTTTTCTCGCTTGCAGATACGTGCTCACGGCATCCGTGACGATGGCGCTGCGGCGCATCTGCTGGCGCTGTTCGGGTGTGTAGAATTCCTGATAGAGGGGGAAGTCGGTGCCGAGGTATTTGTCCAGGCTGATGCCCAGCAGCGTGTCGTTGACCACGATGCTCTGTCTGAGGCACGAAATCTGGGCGTACACGTGTGGCGGCCGGAAGTCGGGATCCTGTTTCTTCAGCGCCTCGAACACCCGTGTGAAGTCGCGCTCCAGGTCGCTGATGTCCGCGTACTGGTGGTGTACCTCGTCCAGCAGCACTTGCACCGTGCTGTCGAGGTAGTACTGTCGCAACTCGCGTTCCACATTTGGGTCGTCCACCTCTCCCAGCTCCAACACGTCCTCTATCAGCAGCTTCGTCTGCTGCGGGTACTCTGTGTTCATGCGGTGCAGCGCCGTTCCGCTGCCCAGCGACACGTATTCGTCCAGCACCCAGTCGAAGCGGTCGATATGCACCGCCACATCCTCGCGGCTGCCGCGTAGCATGCCCCATCCCCATACCCCTACAGCACAGGCTGCAATGAGTAGCAGAATCAGACAGAAAAGGACATGCCGGCGCTTCATAGAAATTCTTTATCTTTGTTAATTTCCGCCGCAAAGATAGTAAAAAGTTGTTTAACTACCAAATAAATTGCTAAAAAAATTAAATATTTAAGTTCCTAAGGTGGTATTTAACGCCCTGCGCTCGGCCCAAAGGGACGTTTCACACTTGAAGAAAGGGCAAAAGCATTTGTTTGCGATAGTTGAAATACTAATCAGTAGATGAAGGGGATGACGCGCTTGCGGGCACCGACGGCGGAACCGAATTCCGCGCGATACCTCTTATGAATTGCGTGCGCGCGCGGGACGAGGTTGGCCGCTGTCCAGATGGGGAATACCCAGGCCACGAGGGTGCCTGCGGCGAGGGCAAAGCCTGTCCACTCCACAAGCTCGCCGAAGTAGTTGGCACTGGTGACGTAGCGGTAGAGGCCGCGCGAAGGCAGGTAGTGCCGCGTGTCGCCGGGCTGACGCAGGTGGCGGATAACGTGGTCGGAATGGAGGTTGATGGCCATGCCCACCACAAAGAGGAGGATGCCCAGCACGGCGTTCCAGCGCAGGAGGTACGTCGCCCCCTCGCCGTAGGCTGCACTCGGGAACCAGTACAGGCCGCCCCCCTGGAGGATGCCGTTGAGGACGTTGAAGAGGATGCCCATCAGCATGATGGCCACCGGCATACGGCTCCTGCCGGTCATCAGCCAGGGGAACACGAAGCTCCGCTGGAAGTAGTGCAGCTCGAACAGCACCAGCAGCACCAGCTGCGGCAGGCAGAGGCTGGCGCCGCTACTCCACCAGATGGCGAGCATCACGAAGAAGACGGGCGCTTCCATCAGCGTCCACCCAACGCGGTTGTCCAGAGAGGGACCCCAGCGGCGAGAGGTGAACTGACCATAGCCGGCAGTGACGAAGTAGAGCGAGATGAAGACCACGGCGGCCAGCACGAGCATCCCGTAGGTGAGGAGGGAGAAGGTGATCATTATGTTATTTAGTTTAGAGTTTAGAGTAGTTTTTAAGTTTAGAGTTTAGAGTTTCGCAGGTAAAACCCCGAAGGGTGTCGCCCCTACGGGGCTTATTCCCTGTGTATTCATACTTGTCAAAGAAGGATAAGATGATAGAAAGGATGTGCAAAAATACTCTTTTTCGTCGAGGTGACCAAGGAGAAAGCATCTTTTAACGCACATTATCCCCAAAATATTTTGTTCGTAAAGAATAAATGCCTACTTTTGCACTACGAAACCAAAAGCATAAGAATGATGATTAGAAAAAATTTTCTGATAGTATTCGTGAATCTGCTACTCTGCTGCGCCGTGGCCGGCGCAGAGGAGCCGGCAAAGAGTGATCTGCAGCAACGCGCCGAAGCTGTCAACGTCAAGGAGAACATCGCCCAGGCACGCTCGCTTTATATCCGTGCCTTCGAGGACTATGCCGCAAAGGGGCAGATGCAGCAGGCGGTGGAATGCGGTACCAAGGGTGCTGCGCTGTACTACAAGGAGAACTTCTACAAGGAAGCCTTCGACCTGCTGCGACGTATCGACGCCAGCATCAACAACGCTCCGAACGCGGACAAGTCCGCACTGCAGTACTACACGACGAAAGAACGTCTGCAGATGTACATGAAGCTCCGCAAGGTTGCCAACGCCCAGGAGCAACTGGCCATCATGGACCGCGAGGCTGCCACCACGAAGGACGAGCGCGTGAAGGACGACCTGCTCTACACCAAGGCCATCTACTACTACACGTTCGGGATGAACGAGAAGGGTAACGCAGTCTTCGGCGAGATGACGTCGAAGCTGACGGCCTCGAAGGCCTACGACAAGGTGGACGATGCCTATCAGACCCTGATTACCAACGGCCGCCGCTCCGGCAACTCGAATATGGTGGCCCAGGCCTACAGCAGCTACATCGCCTGGAAGGACTCCGTCAGCGAACTCAAGCGTGCCGACGAGGTGGGTGCACTGAAGCAGCAGATCGAGGCGGGCGAGGCTACCATCGCGGAGCGCGACAGCTCGCTGAAGTCCCGCGCTGCCGTCATCACGGGGCTGGGGGTCCTCTCTGCCATCCTGGCAGCGGCGCTGGTGCTGGCCATCCTGGTGCTGCTGCGATTCATCGTGCTGACTCGCAAGCAGAAGCGCACCATCCGTCTGGCCAACGAGAACAACGCGCTGAAGGCGCAGTTCATCAGCAATATCTCTGCCCAACTGGAACCGACGCTGCAGAAACTCAATAGCAATCAGCCGGAGGTGCGCGCGCTGCTGGATTTCTCCAATCATATCCAGACGCTCTCGCAGCTGGAACGCTCCGCGGACGATGCCCCGCAGCCGGAGGACACACAGATTCCTCTCTTCTGCGACGAGGTGGCAGCGGCCGTGAAGCCTCAGATCAAGCAGGGAGTACACCTGAAGGTAGACGCTCCGCACATGAGTGCACCGCTCTGCCGCGACTACGTGCGCCACATCCTGCTGCACCTGCTGGGCAACGCTGCCGACTTCACTCCCGAGGGCGGCAACATCACGCTGGAATTCAAGAAACGAGGTCCCCACAAGCTGCAGTTCCTGGTGTCGAATACCGGTTCCTCCATTCCCGAGGAGAAGCGTGAGGATGTCTTCAAACCCTTCCTGGAAATCCATGACCTCACCCAGGGCGACGGACTGGGACTGCCCATCTGCCGCCAGATGGCCTTGCGCATGAACGGAGACCTGAATATCGATCCACAGTTCACCCGCGGCACACGATTCGTGTTGGACCTGCAAGTGTAATTGAAACTGAAGGCTGCGGCCTGAAAAGGAAACTATGGAAAAGGAACTTACACGGCGCGAGAGGCTTCGCGAGATCTTCTTCAACGACGACACCCGCAGCGGGCGCGCCTTCGATATCGGTGTGCTGGTGGCCATCGTGCTCTCGTTGCTGACCCTCTTTGTGGAGAGTATGCCCTCGCTGCACCCCACGGTGCGGCTGGTGCTGAACATCCTGGAGGGTCTGCTGACGGTGCTCTTCACCGCAGAGTATATCCTGCGCCTCTATTGTGCCGAGAGCCCTCGCGGCTACGCCCTCTCGCTCTGGGGTATCATCGACCTCGTGGCCGTGCTGCCTCCGTACCTGACCTTCTTCCTGCCCGGGGCGCGCTATATGCTGGTGCTGAGGGCCGTACGTTTCCTGCGTATCTTCCGCATCTTCCGTCTGTTTGCGTTCATCAACGAGGGTCATCTGCTGCTGCGTGCCGTGGGCAAGAGTATGCACAAGATTGCCGTCTATTTCCTCTTTGTGCTCGTGCTTACCTGTGTGCTGGGCACGCTGATGTTCATCATCGAATCGGGTCAGCCCGGTTCCGGGTTCACGGATATCGGCACGAGTATCTATTGGGCTATCACCACGCTGAGCACCGTGGGCTACGGCGACATCACGCCCGTCACGCACCTGGGCCGCCTGCTCAGCGGATTCATCATGTTGCTGGGCTACACGATCATCGCCATCCCCACAGGTATCGTCAGCGCCAGCTTCATCGACGAGACGCGTGAGCCCGTGCGCGAAGGCCACTGTCCCCGCTGCGACTACAAGGTGCGCAAGTCAGACCGCTACTGCTCGCATTGCGGCGAGAAACTCTGATGTCATGTAAAATAAACAGCGAGGGCTGCCGGCTATTCCGGCAGCCCTCGCTGTCTCAGAATCCGACCTTGCGTCGTTCGCTGCCGTCGAGTCGTTCGGCGTTGCAGTAGTCCGTGAGTCGTGCCAGGTCGTTGGCTTCGTCGCCGTGGAGGATGGCGTTGACGGTGGCCTTGCGGGTGATGTTCTCGATCTGTCCGCCGCTGAAATCGTAGCTCGTGGCCAGTGCGCGGGCGTCGGACTCCGAGAGCGAGGGCATCATCGTCTGCCAGATGCGCTGACGCACGCCGGCATCGGGTTTGACGAAGTTGATCTTGTAGAGGAAGCGGCGCTCGAAGGCCGTGTCCAGGTTCTGCGTCAGGTTCGTCGTGGCAATCATGATGCCGTCCAGTGTCTCCATCTCCTGGAGGATGATGTTCTGCAGGCTGTTCTCCATCTTGTCCACGGCACTGGAGGCACCCTGCTTGCGGATGCCGATGATGGCGTCGGCCTCGTTGAAGAGCAGGATGGGCGCCTGCTCCGAGCGGCGCACCAGCTCGCGGTAGCGGTCGAACAGCGCCTTGATGTTCTTCTCCGAGTCGCCCACCCACTTGCTCTTGATCTGCGGCACGTCCACGACCAGGATGTCTCGCCCCGTCTGTCGTGCCAGCTGGTAGGCCGTCTCGGTCTTTCCCGTGCCGGGGCCCCCGTAGAACAGGCAGGTGAACCCCGTGCGGAAGCCGTGCTGCTTCATGCGCTCGAGGACCTCCTGGTACTTCCCGGGCTCGAGCAGCGAGCGGAGTTCCTCCACCTGGCGAACGTTCTCGCCGACGTAGAACAACTCCTTGGCCGTCAAGTCTTTGGCCTTGACCACGTCGGCAATCTTGTCATCGCCGGCATTCAGCTTCAGTTCGCTGAGCAGCCTGCGCTTGGCGCTGTCGCTGAGATGGAATCGGGTGGGGGAGGCGATGCCGTCCTCGCAGATGTGCTCTATCAGTCCGGAGAGCATCAGCGAGTGGGTGCCGGAGCGCAGCTCTCCGCGGGCGTAGTTGAAGTCCGAGGTGTACTCGAAGATGCTCTCCATCTGTCCGAAGCGGATATCGTCGTCGTCCTTGTTCACCAGCAGGTGGCAGAAGAGCACCAGCAGCAGCCAGTCGTCCTTGTCTCCGATTTCGAGGTCGTCCAGTTGGGCGACGAAGTTCACCTGCGGGTTGTCGTTCATCAGCAAGTCCAGCTCGTGGTACAGCGTGCCCGCGTCGATGGCGTCGTCGTTGAGGTCCTCGAAGAGTTGATTGATTCGCTCGAAGAGCTCGTAGCAGTCCAGGCCGGTGCGCGGCGGCATCTCGTAGACCTCGTTGTGCTTCAGCGCCTTGATGACCGGCTGCGGCACGTCGAATTCGTCCTCGTCCTTCACGTCGCGGTAGCGCAGCAGGCGGCGGCGCACCAGTGCATCAATGTCATCGCCGTAGGTGAGGATGCGGATGTTGCTGACATCCAGGAACGTGGCCAGGTCGTCGAAGTCCACGCGCCGCGGGCCTTTCTCCATGCAGATGCTGAACAGCACAGCTTGTCGGGGGGTGATGCCGAAACTCTTGGCCAGGAATCGCGTATCCTTGGCCATCCTCGCCATGGCCTCGGCGCTCAGCTTGGAGTCTCTGGACTCTTGTACAATGTGCTCGATGGCACCGAGCAACGTCTTCTTCTTCTTGCCAGTCGTCTGGCGTGTAGCATCCTTGGTCTCTGTCTTTCTTGCCATAATCAATCGCTTTTTTTAAGGTTCACGCAATTAATATAGAGCCTTCCCGCAGAATATTTAATCATCTGGGGCATTATTTTTTTATGCTACTATTGTTTTTTGTGTAAATTACCATCTGTAGTTTCGCATGCACTCCACCGGAGTGCCCATTCATGTCTTGAATTCATGTAAGACCAACGTCGACTGGACGCCCAAGGAGGACGAAGGCAACGAGGAGCCGAAAAGAAGACCCACCCCCAACCCCTCCCAGGGAGTGGAGGGGCCTGCGGGATGGAGTTTTAAAAGAGAACAACGTCAGTATTAACCATAAAAAAAATCCCACCATGAAAGACAGTACCAAGAAAACCTTGAAGCGGATTAGTGAGATTATCGTCACCATCATCACCGCACTGCTCACCAACGTGGGCGCACACGCCGCCGGAATCGTGCAATGACGCACGTCCGCAACTCATCAATGAAGCCCCGCCCTGTCGAGATGACACGGCGGGGCTTTTTTGTCTGCCTTGCACTGGAAAATAGGGATAAATGCGGGGGAGCGGGGACGGAGTCAGTCGATGAAGCGGACACCGCCCTTGTCGGCGCTGGAGACACTCTGTGCGTAGGCGCGCAGGCTCTTGCTGACGACGCGGTGGCGGCGGAGTGGCTGCTGGGGACGTGCTGCGAGTTCCTCGTCGGAGAGGAGGACGTTGATGGTGCGGGATGGGATGTCGATCTCGATGATGTCGCCGTCCACGAGTTTTCCGATGTTGCCTCCGCTGGCAGCCTCTGGCGAGACGTGTCCGATGGATAGTCCGCTGGTGCCGCCGGAGAAACGGCCGTCGGTGATGAGGGCGCATTCCTTGCCGAGATGCATGCTCTTGATATAGGAGGTGGGGTAGAGCATTTCCTGCATACCGGGTCCGCCCTTGGGGCCTTCGTGGGTGATGACGACGACATCGCCAGCCTTGACACGCCCTCCGAGTATGCCCTCGCAGGCGTCTTCCTGGCTGTCGAAGACCACGGCGGGGCCGCGGAAGTGCCAGATGCTCTCGTCGACGCCGGCGGTCTTGACGACGCAGCCGTCCTGGGCGATGTTACCGAAGAGCACGGCCAGGCCACCGTCGCGGGTGTAGGCGTGTTCGATATCGCGGATGCATCCGCAGGTGCGGTCGGTGTCGAGGGTGTCGTAGTAGTTCTCCTGGGCGCCGAGTTGGTTGCAGAAGCGGCCGCCGGGGGCGGAGAGGTAGAGGGAGGCGATTGGGGAGGGGGAGGAGGGGGAGGCGACGGGAAAACCGTCGCCCACACTCACCGGAGAGGAGGGAGAAGGGGCGGAGGGGGAAGGGGCGGAGGGGGAGCAGAGGTCGTGGGTGGCGAGGGCGCGGGAGAGGGTGCCGCCTTCCACGCGGAGGACGTCGGTGTCGATGAGTCCTCCGCGGTTGAGCTCGGCAAGGATGCCGAGGATGCCTCCGGCGCGGTTGCAGTCTTCGACGCTGTACATCTGTGTGTTGGGTGCGAGCTTGCAGAGGCAGGGCACGCGGCGCGAGAGGGCGTCGATATCCTTCATGGTGAAGTCCACTTCTCCCTCCTGGGCGATGGCGAGCAGGTGGAGGATGGTGTTGGTGCTGCCTCCCATGGCGATGTCGAGTGTCATGGCGTTGAGGAAGGCCTGGCGTGTGGCGATGCTGCGTGGCAGCACGCTCTCGTCGTCGTCCTCGTAATAGGCGAGTGCGTTCCTGACGATCTGTCGTGCGGCCTGCTGCATGAGTCGTACGCGGTTCTTGTGTGTGGCGAGTACGGTGCCGTTGCCGGGCAGTGCCAGTCCTATGGCTTCGGTGAGAGAGTTCATGGAGTTTGCGGTGAACATACCGGAGCAGCATCCGCATCCGGGGCATGCGCGCTGCTCGACCTCTGCCAGTTCGTCGTCGGAGACGGTGGCGTCAGCGCCCTTGACCATGGCCGCGATGAGGTCGAGGTTCTCGCCCTTGTACTTTCCGGCTTCCATGGGTCCTCCGGAGACGAAGATGGCGGGGATGTTCAGCCGCATAGCAGCCATGAGCATTCCAGGGGTGATCTTGTCGCAGTTGGAGATGCAGATCATGGCATCGGCCTTGTGGGCGTTGACCATATATTCCACGGAGTCTGCGATGATGTCGCGGGAGGGTAGGGAATAGAGCATGCCGTCGTGGCCCATGGCGATGCCGTCGTCGATGGCGATGGTGTTGAACTCTGCGGCATAGCAGCCGAGGCTTTCAATTTCGCGTTTGACGATTTGTCCGGCTTCGTGGAGGTGTGTGTGACCGGGCACGAACTGGGTGAAGCTATTGACGATGGCGATGATGGGGCGCCCGAATTGTTCGCGTTTCATGCCGTTGGCGACCCATAGTGCGCGGGCTCCTGCCATGCGGCGTCCTTCGGTGCAGACTGAGCTGCGAAGAGGGTGTGACATATAAAAGTTTAGAGTTTAGAGAAGTTTTGGAGTTTAGAGTTTATTAGATTTTAGAGGTTCTTGCGGTGTGCTGGAGGAAGTTGTCGAGGATGACCATTGCTGCCATTGCTTCCACGATGGGCACTGCGCGGGGCAGTACGCAGGGGTCGTGGCGTCCACGGGGATGGATGGTGACGACGTTGCCGTGGATGTCGATGGTCTGCTGGGGTCGAAGCAGGGTGGCTACGGGCTTGAAAGCCACACGGAAGGGAATGGGCTGGCCATTGCTGATGCCGCCCTGGATGCCACCCGAGTGGTTTGAGAGCCACCCCGCGGGGGTGAGTATGTCGTTCTGCTCGCTGCCCCGCTGAGCGACGCCGGCGAAGCCCTCGCCATATTCGAATCCCTTGGCTGCGTTGATGCTGAGCATGGCTGCACCCAGTTGTGCGTGGAGTTTGCCGAAAGCCGGTTCGCCTAGTCCCACGGGGCACCCGGTGATGACGGCTGCGATGATGCCTCCGATGGTGTCGCCTTCGCCCTTCACCTGCAGGATGAGGTCCTCCATCTGCTGTGCCACTTCTGGGTCGGGACAGCGCACGGCATTCGTCTCGATGAGGCTGAGGTCCAGACGGCTCCAGTCGCGGTCGCAGGCGATGTTGCCCACCTGCTGTGTCCAGGCCTTGATGCCGATACCTTGCTGGCGCAGGCAGAGCTTGGCGATGGCACCGCCCACCACCCGGCTGATGGTCTCGCGCGCCGACGAGCGTCCGCCGCCACGATGGTCGCGCACGCCATATTTCATATAATAGGTGTAGTCTGCGTGCGAGGGACGGAAGACGTCGCGCAGGTCGTCGTAGTCGTTGCTGTGCTGGTTCTCGTTGCGCACTATGAAGCCGATGGGCTGCCCCGTCGTCTGTCCTTCGAAGACGCCGGAGAGGATTTCCACCCGGTCGCCTTCCTTGCGGGCGGTGGTCAGACGGCTCTGGCCGGGACGGCGACGGTCCAGTTCTGCCTTGATGAAATCGAGATCCAGCGCGATGCCCGCCGGGCAGCCGTCCACGACCCCGCCGATGGCAGCGCCGTGGCTCTCACCGAAAGTCGTCAGACGAAATAGCGTTCCAAATGTATTCATTCTGTAGGTTCAAATATCAGGTTTGCGCTCATTGGCATCCGCCGCATCCTCCTCCTCCGCATCCGTCGCAGTCGCCTCCACAGCCACATTCGCCAGCGAGTATTTTTGCGGTCTGTTCGATTTCCTTCAGCGTGGCTTCGCGGTTTTCCAGCACGCGTCCTGTGAACTGTATTTCGCGTCCGGCCAGCGGGTTGTTGAGGTCCACGGTCACTTCCTTGTCCGTCACCTGCACGATGGTTCCCTGGAAGTGGTTGCCCTCGTTGTCCATCAGGGGTACTTCGGCTCCCGGATAGACCTCTTCCTCGATGAACTTGCCATTGATCTCAAAAGTCTTGCGAGGCACAGCGCGCACGAGGTCTTCATCGCGCTGCCCGAAGGCATCCTTCAGCGCGAAGTCGAAGCTGTCGCCCGGCTGGAGTTCAGACAGCCGCTGTTCGAAAGCGTCGATCATCAGACCCATATCTGTGACGAAGGCCACGGGGCGGTCGTTGGGAGTTTCGTAAAGCAATTTGTGGCTGGCCGCGGTGTGCGTCAGCATACGGTAGGAAACGACAAGGAATCTTTGCATTATTGTGAGAGGTTTTTAATGTATATGACGTTCTTTTTTTATTTTGCGCGCAAAGTTACGTTTTTTTCTTCGTCTTGTCACACAAAATGGCTCATAAATTTGCTTTTGCTTTTGCTTTAGCGTAATTTTGCACCCAAAAGCACATAAAGAACTGCTCTGCGCTCTTTAAACTCTAAACTCTAAACTAAAATAATGATCACCTTCTCCATTGCCCTCGTAGCCCTCCTGCTCGGCTATCTCCTCTACGGAGCCTTTGTGGAAAAAATCTTTGGCGTGCAACCGGAACGTGAGACGCCCTCCTATCGGTTGAAGGACGGCGTGGACTATATCCCCATGCCCACGTGGCGCGTCTATCTCATTCAGTTTCTGAACATTGCGGGCACGGGTCCCATCTTCGGTGCCATCATGGGCATCCTCTTCGGTCCTGCCGCCTACCTGTGGATTGTCTTTGGCTGCATCTTCATGGGTGCTGTCCACGACTACCTGTGCGGCATGATCTCGCTGCGGCAGGACGGCGCCTCGCTGCCCGAGATGGTGGGCAATGAGTTGGGCAATGGTGCGCGTCAGGCCATGCGCGTGCTGTCCATCGTCCTGCTGGTGCTGGTGGGCACGGTCTTCGTCACCACCTCTGCTGGACTGCTCTCCACGATGACCGACGGCGCCTGGGGACTTGATCTCACGGCGTGGCGCTGGGTGTGGCTGGGCTTGGTGTTCCTCTACTGTGTGCTGGCCACCTTGCTGCCCATCGACACGCTGATAGGTCGGCTGTACCCCCTCTTCGGTGCCGCCCTGCTGATCATGGCCATCGGCGTAGGCGTCGCCCTCTTCGCGAAGAACGGCCTGCTGCCTGAGCTGACGGACGCGCCCTTCACCAGTCATCATCCCAAAGGGCTGCCCATCTTTCCCTTCCTCTGCATCACCATTGCCTGCGGAGCCATCAGCGGTTTCCACGGCACGCAGTCGCCCCTGATGTCGCGCTGCCTGGAGAACGAGCGTCGCGGACGGTTCGTCTTCTACGGCGCCATGATCACCGAGGGCGTGGTGGCACTTATCTGGGCAGCCGCTGCCATCAAGTTTGCCAGCGGCTTCGGTGCCAGCGCAGAACATCCCAACGGCTCCCCCGACGCCTACGGCAACCTGATGCAGCTGCTGACGGACGGCGGCAACACCTCCAGCAATCCTGCCATCCTCGTGAACATGATCTGTTCGACCTGGATGGGTCGCATCGGTGCCCTCCTCGCCGTGCTGGGCGTGGTGGCAGCCCCCATCACCTCCGGCGACACCGCCTACCGCAGCGCCCGCCTCATCGTGGCCGACTTCATGCACCTCAATCAGAAGAAGATCGTGAACCGCCTGCTGCTGGCATTGCCGCTCTTCGCCATCTCGGCCGCCCTGGTCTTCGTGGACTTCGACGTGCTCTGGCGCTACTTCGCCTGGACCAACCAGACGCTGGCCACCTGTTTCCTCTGGACGGCTGCCGTATGGCTGCTGCACCACCGGCGCAACTGCTGGATAGCCTTCCTGCCGGCCGTGTTCATGACCGTGGTGGTGACCTCCTATATCCTTGCGGCTCCCGAGGGTTTCCAGCTGCCTCTGGTTCCCAGCCTCGTCGCCGGTTTCGTCCTCTCGGTGGTTCTGGCGGTTTGGTTCCTGAGCTACAAGAACAAGGCGAAGGCATCCAAAAAACTTGAATAATCCCCACCTTAAAAAAAACAAACACTATGAAACAGATTCTTCCTTTCCTGGCCGCTGCCGTCATCACCCTCTCGGCCTGCGGCGCCAAGACCGCTTCCGGCGAACAATCCACAGATTCCATAACCCAAAATGAAACGCCTATGAAGACAATCTATGACTTCACCGTCAAGGACAAGAAAAAGAATGATGTCAGCCTGAGCCAGTACAAGGGTCAGGTGCTGCTTGTGGTCAACACCGCCAGCCGCTGCGGCTTCACTCCGCAGTACGAAGCGCTGGAGGCGATGTACGAGCGGCTGCACGAGCGCGGCTTCGAGATCCTGGACTTCCCCTGCAACCAGTTCGGGCAGCAGGCTCCGGGCACCGACGAGGAAATCACCCAGTTCTGCCAGCTCACCTACGGCACCAAGTTCCCCCAGTTCACCAAGGCCAACGTGAATGGTGCCGACGAGATGCCTCTCTATACCTGGCTCAAGGAGCAGAAGGGCTTCGAAGGCTTCGACGAGGGCAACCAGCTCACGCCGCTGCTGAACGACATGCTGGCCAAGGCGGACCCCGATTTTGCCCAGAAGCCTGACATCAAATGGAACTTCACCAAGTTCCTCATCGACCGCGGGGGCAACGTCGTTGCCCGATTCGAGCCCACCCACGATATGGCAGACGTCGAGGCACAGGTCGAGAAACTGCTCTAAGCTGCCTGCGATGAACACCACAGCCGCCCGCAATTTCACTTGCGGGCGGCTGTTTCTGTCTATTCTCCTTCGTGTGCAGCGGGTTGTTACAGGGGATGGTACTGCACGAAGGCTTCCATAGCCTCGTAGGCAGCCAGGCCGAGGTTGTTGTAGAGTTCGGCGGTGGCGTGGTTGCGGTCCTCGGCGCGTTGCCAGAACAGGCGCTCGTCGTTGCCCAGGAATGGTGCGGACTCCATCTGGCTGGCATGCTTGAGGATGGCGTTGCGCTTGGTGCGCAGCTCCTCGGGGCTGATGGGCACGGCCATCTCGATATGCTCAATCTCCCACTCTGCCCAAGCACCGCGATACATCCAGATGCGGCAGTTCTTAAGCCACTCTGCCCCGGCCTCCTTCTCGATATCGATGGCAGCGAGCACGGCATCGGTGCATACGCGATGTGTGCCGTGGGGGTCAGCAAGGTCGCCTGCCACGAAGATCTGATGAGGCTTCACCTCGCGCAGCAGGTTCAGGACAATCTCCACATCAGCCTCGGAGATGGGGTTCTTCTGAATCTTGCCCGTCTCGTAGAACGGCAGGTTCAGGAAGTGAACGCGCTCCAAGGGTATGCCGCTGTACATGGATGCCATGCGGGCCTCGCCGCGGCGGATGAGTCCTTTGACCTCGAGGATGTCGCGGGTGTCGAAATCCTCGGGTTTCTTCTTGTTGATGAAGTCGATGAACTCCTTGTAGCGTGCGTTGATGACCTCGTTCTTGCCCTCGTCGAAGAGTTCGTTGAAGCCGTTGATGAAGTGCATGAAGCGGAACACCTCTTCGTCGCCCACGGCGATGTTGCCGCTGGTCTCGTAGGCTACGTGTACCTCGTGCTTCTGCTTCACCAGACGCTGCAGGGTACCTCCCATGGAGATGACGTCGTCGTCGGGGTGCGGCGAGAAGATGATGACGCGCTTCTGTGCGGGCTTGGCGCGCTCGGGACGGTTGCTGTCGTCGGCGTTGGGTTTGCCGCCCGGCCATCCGGTGATGGTGTGCTGCAGGTCGTTGAAGATCTTGATGTTCACCTCGTAGGCCGAACCGTAGATGGCCAGCAGTTCGCCCAGGCCATGCTCGTTATAGTCCTTGTTGGTGAGTTTCAGAATGGGCTTGCCGGTCTTCTGGCAGAGCCAAACGATAGCGGAGCGGATGAGCTTGTCGTTCCAGTCGCAGGAGGTCACCAGCCACGGGCGGCGGATGCGCGTGAGGTTGGCGGCGCTGGAGAGGTCTAGGACGACCTGCACATTGCTGTGCATCTGCAGGAAGGTGGCGCTCTGGGCGTCGGTCATCTCGCCTTCTACGGCGGCCTTGATGACCTCTGCCTTCTCTTCGCCCCAGGCCAGGAGGAATATCTTACGTGCCTTGCGGAGGGTGCTGACACCCATCGTGATGGCGCATACGGGCACGTTCTGCTCGCTGCCGAAGACCTTGACGGCCTCGTTGCGGCAGGTGGGGTCGAGCAGCACCAGTCGCGTGTGGCTGTTGCGCTGCGAGCCGGTGACGTTCATGGCGATATTTCCCATTCGTCCTATTCCGAGCAGGCAGATATCGATACCGCCCATGTCCTCGATGAGTTTTTCGTAGGCCAGGCAGTGCTCGTTGACGCGTTCCTGCGGAGTGGAGCCGTCCAGCGGATAGATGTTCTGTGCGGGAATGTCCACGCGGTCGAAGAACTCTTCCTTCAGGATCTTCAGGTTGGATTGCACGCTGTCTGCCGGCAGGGGGTAGTACTCGTATGCGACGAAGACGACGACATTGGCAAAGCTCAGGCGTTCTTCCTCGTGCATGCGCACGAGCTGGTTGAAGACCTCCGTCAGTGTGGCACCGCCGGAGAGGCAGATGGTGCAGGCGCGGATTTCGCGCTGGCGCTGCCGGATGGTGGCGGCGATTTTCAGTGCTACTTCCGCAGCACCTTCCTCGGCGGTGGCATAGATATCCGTCGGGAGTTTCTCGAAACGGGTGAGCACGGAACGCTCGATGTTTCCGCCCGGACGATAGTACCGGGGCGACACGCGATCCAGGGTGATTTGTGAACTAAGGTTGGTTTTCATTATTTAGTTGAGTTTGGTGAATTGAAGTCTTTGTTCTCAGAAGAAAATGCCCAGCCCGAGTTTCAGGCCGACGGTGGAGGCATCGGAGAATTCATCGAGGCACATCTTATAGTAGAGGGCGGGCTCGAGCGTTACGTAGCGGTTCAGGAAGAAGGTGTAACCGAGTTCGGGCGTGATGTAGCCGTGGTCCGTCTTGAGGCCGTAGTTCTTGCCGTGCTCGTAGCTGGCTGTCAGTCCCAGCGAGAGTCCGTTCTGCTCGATATAGTAGCGTCCGCCGGCACCGATCTCGAAATTATCCATGTGCTTGCCGGGGTGGTTGTAGCCGATGCGGCCGAGGATCATCCAGTCCTGGGCGATGAAGAAACCGGCGTTGAGCTGGATGTCTGCCGTGAAGCGGGTGTTCTTGCTGTAGGCGAGGTTCAGACCTGCCAGCGAGGCGTTGACATACTTCTTACCTGCCTCGAACTGCGCACTGGCGGTGAGGCACACGAGAGCCAAGGTGAGGCTCAGAATCATTCTTTTCATCATATCACTTTTAATTATAAGAATTAGGTATTATTCTGTTCAGAATAAGGTATTCTGCCACAAAAGTAATACCCTTTGGCCGCACGACCAAAGGGTATGGCTGTTTTTTAGATTATTTTAACTTTAACGGGCCCAAGATTCCAGCAGACGCACCTCGCGGCCGTCGAAAGCTGTCACTTCGAAATCAGCCACGGAGGCCGGAATGAGGCAGGAGCTGCCCGTTCCCAGGGAGACGGAAATGCCGCCGGCCTGGATCGTGCAGGCGCCGGAGAGGCAGGAGAGGGTGACGAACGAGTCCTCGGAGAGCAGGTTGCGGCGCAGCCGGGAGGAGGTGGAGACGACGTTCACGACAAAGAACGGGCAGTCCACAATCCTCACGGCAGACTCGGCAGCCGGCTGATAGTGGGTGCGATAGTCGTCATAGACCTTGTAGTCGATGGCATCGCGCGCCTCCTCGGTATGCAGCTGGCGGGGACGGCCGTCGAGTCCCAGGCGGTTGTAGTCGAAGAGGCGATAGGTGACGTCCGAGCTCTGCTGGATCTCGCAGAGCAGGATGCCGCGGCAGATGGCATGCACGCGGCCGGCGGGGATGAAGAAGACGTCGCCGCGATGCACTTTGTGGCGCGCCAGTACGTCGACGATGCTTCCGTCGGCCACTTTAGCGGCATACTCTTCCGGGCGGATCTGCTCCTTGAAGCCGGCCAGCAGCGTGGCACCGGGACGGGCGTCCATCACATACCACATCTCGGTCTTGCCCAGTTTGCCGTGGCGTGCGCGGGCGAGCTCATCGTTGGGATGCACCTGGATAGAGAGGTCGCCGGCGGCATCGATGAATTTCACCAGCAGGGGGAATTCTGTTCCGTGTGCCTCGAAAATGTGTTTGCCCATCAGTTCTGCGCCAAAGCGGTTGACCAGCTCGCCAAGGGAGCTGCCGGCCAGCTCGCCGTTCTTGACGACGGACTCGCTGCCGCGCACGGCGCTGATTTCCCAGCTCTCGCCGATATTACGTCCGTCGGCAGGCAAACCCTTGATGGCTTTCAGGCGGCTGCCGCCCCAGACGATTTCATGAAGATTGTCTTTGAAAAGAAGAGGATACATTATGGAGTTTAGAGTTTAGAGTTTTGAGTATTTTTAAGTTTAGAGTTTAGAGTTCTTTTTCGGCTGCAAAGATACGGCTTTTCTGCGACATCGAATGCTTCATTTTGTGCAAAAGTTGTGCGTTTACTGGTCAAAAGGCACTAAAAAACGCAGATTTTGACAGAAAAGGTGGGATTATTGCCCAAGAAACGCTATCTTTGTGCCCAATTATAATAAGGAATACCATTAACAATGGAAAGAAAAGTAGCACTCATCACGGGAGTTACCGGACAGGACGGCTCGTTCCTCTCCGAGTTCCTTCTCGAAAAAGGATATGAAGTACACGGCATCATCCGCCGGTCGAGCGTGGATTTTCGCGAACGCATTGCCCACCTCGAAGGGCGTCCGCATTTTCATCTTCACTACGGCGACCTCGGCGATTCGATGTCTATCATGCAAGTCGTGGGCAAGGTGCGCCCCACGGAGATCTATAACCTCGCCGCACAGAGCCACGTGCAGGTGAGCTTCGACGCTCCGGAGTTCACGGCAAATGTCGACGCCACCGGCGTGCTGCGTGTGCTGGAGGCCGTGCGCCTCTGCGGCCTCTCGGAGTCGTGCCGCATCTATCAGGCTTCCACCTCCGAGCTCTACGGCAAGGTGGAACAGGTGCCGCAGAACGAGCAGACACCCTTCCATCCCTATTCACCTTATGCCGTGGCCAAGCTCTATGGCTTCTGGATCGTCAAGGAATACCGCGAGGCCTATAATATGTACTGCTGCTCCGGCATCCTCTTCAACCACGAGAGCGAGCGCCGGGGCGAGACCTTCGTCACCCGCAAGATCACCCTCGCTGCAGCGCGCATCGCGCAGGGAACGCAGGAGAAACTCTACCTGGGCAACCTCTCCAGCTTGCGCGACTGGGGCTACGCCCGCGACTACGTCGAGTGCATGTGGCTCATCTTGCAACAGCCGAAGCCCGAGGACTTCGTCATCGCCACGGGCGAGCAGCACAGCGTGCGTGAATTCTGCCAACTGGCCTTCCGTCGCGCAGGTATCGAGCTGGCTTTCCGCGGAGAGGGAGCGGAGGAGCAGGGCGTCTGCGTCGGTGTGCGTCAGGACAGCCCTGCCGCACGACTCACCTCTTCGCTCGAAGGGAAAGTGCTCGTGGAGGTCTCGCCGGATTTCTATCGGCCTACGGACGTCGTTAACCTCTGGGGAGACCCCTCGAAGGCGCGGCGACAGCTGGGCTGGAATCCGCAGCGAACGACCTTCGAGCAACTCGTGAACCTCATGACAGACCACGACATGGCCAAGGTGGCTGCCGACAGTGCGGCCGCACACGTACGCACGAACCTTGCCGAGTACCTCGAGAAGGGTATCGTGAAGTGAGATTCGAGATTTGAGGTTAGAGTTGAGAGTAGTTATGGAGTTTAGAGTTTAAAAGTTTAAAGTTTTATCGATTTGACATTATGAAAAAAGTCCTTACCCTGTTTTCCTTATTATTCATTCTTCACCTGCCATTCCTCAGTTCCTCGGCCTCTGCCCAGATGCCGCAAACTCCCAAGCGCGAGTTTCGCGGAGCCTGGATTCAGGCCGTCAACGGACAATGGCAAGGTCAGGGTCGCGACCGCATGCAGGCAGAGCTGACCCGGGAACTCAACACCCTGCAGGCCGATGGCATCAACGTCATCCTCTTCCAGTGCCGAGTCGAGGGCGACGCTCTCTACGCCAGCCAGCTCGAGCCCTGGAGCCGATACCTCACCGGAAAGCAGGGCACGCCTCCTTCGCCCTATTGGGATCCCCTGGAATGGATGGTCAACGAGTGCCACGCACGAGGAATGGAGCTGCACGCATGGATCAATCCCTACCGCGCCAAGACCAAGGGCACCACGGCGCTGGCCACCACACACTATGCCATCCAGCATCCCGAGCGCTGCTTCCGCTACGGAGACCTAATGCTCTTCGACCCGGGGCTGCCCGAGAACCGCGACTTCATCTGCCAGGTGACGCAGGATATCGTCCGTCGATATGACGTCGACGGAGTGCATATCGACGACTACTTCTATCCTTACCCCGTAGCAGGGGAGGTCATCCCCGATGATGCCGCCTTTGCCGCTTACGGCCAGGGACTCGACCGCAACGACTGGCGCCGACAGAACGTGAACCTCTTCATCCGCCAGATGCGCGATGCCATCCGTGCCGTCAAGCCGTGGGTGAAGTTCGGCGTCTCGCCCTTCGGCATCTACCGCAACCAGCAGTCCTGGGCAGGCGGTTCCAAGACCAACGGCATGCAGAACTACGATGACCTCTACGCCGACGTGCTCCTCTGGGTGCGTGAAGGGTGGGTAGATTATAACATCCCTCAGATTTATTGGGAGATCGGGCACAAAGCTGCCGACTACGACGAACTGATTCGTTGGTGGAGCCGGAACTGCACCCAGCGTCCGCTCATCATCGGACAAGATGTTGACCGAACGGTAGCCAAGGCTGACCTCAACAATCCTGCCCAGCACCAGATGGCTGCCAAAATGGCACTCCAGCGCGGACTCCCCGGCATCAGCGGCAGCTGTCAGTGGTATGCCCGTGCGGTGGCCGATGACAAGGGCGGCTACGGCACCACTCTCCGCACCGTTTACCACGCTCGTCCGGCCTTGCAGCCCCTGATGCCCTGGATAGATAAGAAAGCCCCCGGCAAACCGCGCAAAGTCAAGGCCGTGCGGATGGACGATGGAACACTGCATCTCTTCTGGACGGCGCCCAAGGCAAAAACGGAAATGGACGTCGCAAGGCAGTATGCTGTTTACGTCTTCCCCAAAGGCATGAAGGTGGACCTCAATAATATGAACCAGCTCGTATGCATCACTCCGGAGACGCACATTCTCCTCCCGTATTCCACAGGCGAAACCAAATGGACTTACGTCGTCACGGCCCTCGACCGCCTACAGAATGAATCCAAGGGCGTGAAGGAGAGCGTGAAACTGTAGTTTAGAGTTGAGAGTTTAGAGTTGAGAGTAGTTTTTGAGTTTAGAGTTTAAAAGTTTAAAGTTGGAAGAGTCAGCTTTCATTCATATCCAAGGCGCCCGCGTCAATAACCTCAAGAATGTCACGCTCGACATTCCGCGGGGCAAGCTCGTCGTCATCACCGGTCTCTCAGGCTCCGGTAAGTCATCCTTGGCGTTCGACACCCTCTATGCCGAAGGCCAGCGCCGCTACGTCGAGAGCCTGAACAGCTATGCCCGCCAGTTCCTGGGGCGCATGAGCAAACCCGAGTGCGATTTCATCAGCGGCATACCGCCAGCCATAGCCATCGAGCAGAAAGTCATCAGCCGCAACCCGCGCAGCACCGTGGGCACCAGCACGGAGATCTACGAATACCTCCGTCTGCTCTTTGCCCGCATTGGCCGAACCTACAGCCCTGTCAATGGACAGGAGGTCAGGAAGCATTCCACGGAGGATGTCGTCCGCTGCATGCTCACCTATTCTCCCGGCACCCGTTTCCTCATCCTCTGCCCCTTGCGCATCCCTGCAGGCCGCACCCTCGAACAGCAGCTCCGGCAATACCTACAGGAAGGCTATGTTCGCATCTTTGTCAACGGAGAAGTAGTCCGCATCGAGGACTACCTCGCCGCCTCCCCCTCTTCCTCCCCCCTCCCTCGCCTCCTCATCGACCGCCTCTCCGTCTCCGATGAGAAAGCCACCATCTCCCGCCTCGTGGACTCCGCCGAAACAGCCTTCTACGAAGGCGGCGGCGAGCTTGCCCTGCGCTTCCTGCCGGCTGGTATCGAGCACCAGTTCTCTATGCGTTTCGAGGCCGACGGCATCTCCTTCGAGGAACCCACCGACCAGCTCTTCGCCTTCAACTCCCCGATGGGAGCATGCCCCACCTGTCAGGGCTGGGGAAATGTGCAAGGAATAGACCCGCACCTCGTCATCCCCGATACTTCCAAGAGCGTCTACGACGGCTGCGTGCTCTGCTGGCGTGGCGAGAAACTCAGCGAGTGGAAGACTGAGTTCATCCGCATGGCAGAGAGCATCCGGTTCCCCATCTTCAAACCTTACTACGAACTCACTCAGCAGGAACGCGACCTGCTCTGGCACGGCCGCTATCCCGAGGCATCGCTCGAAGAGCGATGGATGCGTCATGATGTCTGCATCGACGCTTTCTTCGACAGCCTCCGCGAACAGCGCTATAAAATCCAAAACCGAGTCATGCTTGCCCGTTACACGGGAAAGACCGAATGCCCCACCTGCCACGGCACACGCCTTCGCCGGGAGGCTACCTTTGTGCGCATCGCCGGAAGGGCCATCACCGACCTCGTGGACCTCCCGATCACAGAGCTCATGAAGTGGGTGACGTCGCTGGAGCTGGAAGAACATGATGCCCAAGTGGCGCAGCGCCTCCTCGTGGAAATCAAGAACCGCCTGCAATTCCTACTGGATGTAGGCCTCGGCTACCTCACACTCGGACGCCGCAGCAACTCCCTCTCTGGCGGCGAGAGCCAGCGCATCAACCTAGCAACCTCCCTCGGCAGCTCCCTCGTAGGGTCCCTCTATATCCTAGATGAGCCCAGTATCGGCCTCCACTCCCGCGACACCGACCGCCTCATCCGCGTCCTGCGCCAGCTGGTAGATCTCGGCAACACCGTCGTCGTCGTGGAGCACGACGAGGAAATCATCCGTGCTGCCGACTACCTTATTGATATAGGCCCCGAAGCCGGCCGCCTCGGCGGGCAAGTAGTCTTTGCAGGGCCCCTCCAAGATGCCCTTTCCTCATCTTCCTCTCCTGAAGTTTCTTCTTTTCCTGAAGTTTCCCCTGCTAGTCGGTCGGGTGCGGCGCATATTTGCGCCGAATCATCCTCGCACACCCTTGCCTTCCTCATCGGCGCAGACCGCCTGGATCCCCCCGCCTCGCGCCGTCCCTGGAATCGCTTCATAGAAGTCCGCGGTGCCCGCGCCAATAACCTCAAGGGAATTGACGTCCGCTTCCCCTTGAACGTCATGACCTGCGTCACCGGCGTCTCCGGTTCCGGCAAAAGCACCCTCGTGCGCGACATCTTCTACAATGCCATGAAGCGTCACCTCGACGAGACTGCCGACCGCCCCGGCGAGCACTCCGCTCTCGAGGGCGACCTCAGTGCCATCCAAGCCATAGAATTTGTGGATCAGAACCCCATCGGCAAGAGTTCCCGATCCAATCCCGTAATCTACGTGAAGGCCTACGATGAGATTCGCCGCCTTTTTGCCGAACAGCCACTCTCCAAGCAACTCGGCTTCACGGCCAGCCATTTCTCCTTCAACACCGAAGGCGGCCGTTGCGAAGAATGCAAGGGCGAAGGCACGGTAACTATCGAGATGCAGTTCATGGCAGACCTCGTCCTTCAGTGCGAGTCCTGCCACGGTCAGCGCTTCAAGAGCGACCTCCTGGACGTCCGTTTTCAGGGACAGAATATCAACGACGTCCTCAATATGACTGTCAACCAGGCGATGGAATTCTTCAGCCAGTATGGCGAGAAGAAGATTGTCCGCCGGCTGAAGCCCCTGCAGGACGTCGGGCTCGGATATATCAAGCTCGGACAATCCTCATCCACCCTCTCCGGTGGCGAGAACCAGCGCGTGAAGCTTGCCTATTATATAGGTATGGAGAAGCAGGTGCCCACACTCTTCATCTTCGACGAACCCACCACAGGTCTCCATTTCCACGACATCCGCCGCCTGCTCCAGAGCTTTGATGCCCTCATCGAGCGCGGCCACACCATCCTCGTCATCGAACATAACCTCGATGTCATCAAAATGGCCGATTACATCATAGACCTGGGACCGGAGGGTGGTGCTGCCGGAGGCAGCCTCGTCTGCTGTGGCACACCCGAGCAGGTTGCTGACTGCGCCGCAAGTTACACAGGCCGTTTCCTCCGGACTAAACTCCCAGCATCTTAGTGGCAATATCAGTGTTCTACTAATTTCAGCCCATTCTGCAGGATTGCAGCTTCGTGGCACAGGGTCTCCTGCCAGATGGCATGGGTGGGAACATCATAGAGACTCCAGGCGGAACCCGTGTAGTAGACAAAAGGCTGGCCGGGGACATACGTAGACTGGATGAGGGCGTGGCCTACACCACCTGCGCGCTTTTCTGCCAGGGGAAGGTATTTCACTTCAACTATCCCTTTCTTCTTGCTATCTTTTGCCTGGGGAATGAAGATGCCCAGGTAGTGCTCACCGTTCATGGCGTTGGGATGATCCAGCGCTTCTGCGTAGGTCACGAACCCTTCTTTCTGATTGAGGACATAAGCCTTGGGGGCTGATTCGTGCACGACGATACCCGCACAGACGGGTGTCTCCCGGCTGAGACCTTCGTAGGAGATCTCCACCCGGGCGAAGTGGCTGCCGCAGTCTTGGGTGATGAGGCGGACTTCACGGATGCTGTCGCCGTTCAGGCTCTGCTTGGGCATGGTCATACGCACCGTGAAGCGGAGGGGACCGTTGTCCAGGATCTCAGCTTTCTCGTAGTAGAGAGGGTAGAGGAGGTCGTTGCCGTTCATCAGGGCTGCAGCTCCTGCACCCAGGGTAGCGCCAACGGTGTAGGCGTCCATTCCGTCGCCGTGGTTGCGGTGGTAGGTGTAGCCGCGGTGAATCTCATTCCAGTCCAGTGGGCTCTTGGCGCGCTGTATGGCGGAGTTCACGCCATAGGAGGTGAGCTCGTTGTGGTAGAGCTGATCCTGAATGGGGTGGGGCGTGTTCTTGACAAAGGTGTCGAAGCCGTAGGCGTTGTTCTTCATATTCTTGTGAGCGCCAGGACCGTAGAAGCGCCAGGCCGAGCGGTCGTTCTCCCAGACGAGGTCATCCCAGCGGTTCGGGTAGATGCGGCCGTTGCAGGTGAGTTCGTAGTCCTGCGGTTGGCCTTTGATCATGCTGAGGGCGATGCTGCTTTCCGGGCGCACGGTGCAGAATGCGAGAATTTTTCCGTCGTGGGTGATCTGATAGGGAACCTCGTTGTTGTCGTTGTCCAGGAGGATGAACTCACGAGCCACGGCGACGTTAGCTTTCTTGAAGTCCTCCATCTTGGCAATCTCGATCACCTGCGAAATGTTCTCCTTGGTGGGATTCTGGATCTCCATGAACCAGAAGCTCTCGTGACCCCTGTCGATAGGCCGCACGGCGCGCGCGCCGCCGGTGAGGGGGATTTCGGCGGACGAGCCTCCGCCCACAGGACCGCTGACGGTGGGGGTGCCAGGGGTGTGATGATAGATGCTGTTGGTAATCTTATTGGGGTCAGCTGCCGGGATGAAAGGGTCTGCATTGATGTAGCGCACCATCTCGCAGGCTGCCAGGAGCCAGGCACCCGTGCCGAAGGGAGCCTGGGAATGAGCATCTACGGTCTTGGTGGGGTCGGGTTTTTCGCCGATGGGCTGCACGAATCCGATGCTGCCGTCGGGCTGGAGCGCGGTCTCGCTGAGGTACTTCCAGGCCTTCAGGATGACCGGCTCAAAGGTGGCATTGTCGAGGTAACCATTGTTAACGCCCCAGAGCATACCGTAGGTGAAGAAAGCCGTTCCGGAGGTCTCGGGACCCGGAGCGTCGTCCTCGCAAAGCATGCTGCGGCTCCAGTAGCCGCCGGGGCGCTGCACGCGGGCCACGCCTTCTGCCAGTTCGCGGAATCGCTGGACAAAGATGGGGCGGTGCTTGTAGTCTTGCGGCATGTCGGCCAGTACTTTAGCCAGTCCGGCGAGCACCCATCCGTCGCCGCGAGCCCAGAAACTCTTGCCTTCGTTGCAGGCCGTCTTCACTTTTGGATAGATGTATTTGGCGTCGCGGTAGTAGAGCTGCTCGTCCTTATCATACATGAGGCTGTCGCTCCAGAGGAAGTTTTCCGTGAGTTTGTCCAGGTACTTCACCTCGCCGGTGAGCTTGTACATCTTCGTCATCACGGGCATGACCATGTAGAGTGCATCGGCCCACCACCAGAAATGAGTGTCCTCCATGGAGCACTCGTGGCTCATCACTTCGATTGCGCGGGCTACCTTGTAAGGCGCAGGCACGAGGTTGTACATATCGATATAGGTCTGGAAGCAGATCTGCCAGTCGCCGAAGAGCACGAAGTCCTGACCTTCGCCGTAGGTCTTGTACTTCCAGTTCCTGACATCGTCCGACTTGGCACCTTTCCAGTCGTTGTGACGGCACCACTTGTCGGTGTAGGCATACCAGTCGGCACGGCCGGTGAGGCGGTAGGCCTCCATATTTCCGGTGTGGTAGGCTGCGTGGTCCCAGAAGGAACGGACGTAAGGGGTGTTGTGAGCCTGCCAGTAGTTGTTGGCCTTGATGATCTGGTCAAGGACTACGCCGGAACGCTGGGTGGCTTCGGTGTAGGGAGTCCCTGTGATGTGAGGGGCTGCGAGGAGGGGGTTGGGCTGCAACACTGTTGCAGCAAAGAGGACGAGGAGGGTGAGGAATTTTTTCATATTTGAGTGGGTGTTAGTTAGTCCTTGAGAAATGGCATATATTTTTGTACGGCTTTCTTGATGAGGGCGACAGCCTCGTCCATCGTGCCCCATATTTCGCCTCCGGCGGCGTTCTTGTGGCCACCGCCACCGAAGAATTCTGCCGCCATCTCGTTGCAGGGGAAGTCGTCGACGCTGCGGAGCGAGACACGGATGCAGGGGTGTTCGGTGTCTTCGCGGAGAAAGATGGAAAGCTTCATGCCCAGAATCTGGAGAGGGAGGTTGACGAGACCTTCGGTGTCGCCGTTGAGGATGCCGAAGCGGCGGCGCTCGGCGTTGGTGAGCGTCATGATGGAAGCGTGCGCCTTCTTCCAGACATCAAGCTTGACGTAGAGCATATAGCCCTGGAACTTCAGGCGGTTGGGGCTGTAGGTGAAGAAGACGTTGCGGTAGATCTTGTCCTTGTCGATACCACAGCGGAGCAGGATGCTGATGAGTTCGAAGATCTCCGGACGGGAGCTGGCATAGGTGAAGGCCCCGGTGTCGGTCATCATGCCTGTGTAAAGACTGACGGCTTCGTCGTGGGTGAGGAACTCCTCCTGCGGCTCCCCAGTCTGGTCGCGGATTTCCAGGAGGATGCGAAGGAGCACCTCGCAGGTGGAGGATAGGTTGGGAAGCGAGATGGCCAAGGCTGCAATATCCGGCTCCGGATTGAGGTGATGGTCGATCATGATACGCGGACACACGTGGTCGCGGACGACATCGCCGAGAGTCCACATACGGGAGAGCTCGCCGTGGTCACACATAATAACGAGATCAGCTGCTTCTACCAAGGCACGAACCTCGGCTTCGTGCTTGTCGTAGATCAGGATATCTGCTGCCCCGGGGATCCATTTGAGGAAGTCCGGGAAGATATTGGGCGCAATGATGTGTACCTCGGCAGCGGGATTGTGGCGACGAATCCAGGAGGCAAGGGCTGTGGTGCTGCCGATGGCATCGCCGTCGGGGCCGCGATGACAGGTGATAATTATGTGGCGGGCATCTGCGGTGAGCTGCTGCCAAAGGGCGATTTGCTGTGGTGAGAGTAGTGGAGTCATTTATCTGGTTTTTACTTCAGACCAGGCCGGAGGATCCAGGCCGAGGAGGTTCTTGACGAAGAAGTCGTAGCGCTTGTGCTCTCCATAAGACTCACCCATAGTGTGGTGAGCTCCTGGAATCACGACGAGTTCAAAAGGCTTGTTGGCCTTGATGAGCGCGTTGGCGACTTGCATCGTGCTGGCGGGGTCGACATTATCATCCAGTTCACCGACGACGAGCATCAGAGGACGTTCGAGGCGGTAGGCATTATCTACGTTGGAACATTCAGAATAGGTGGAGTCGATGGGGAAGGACATCCATTGCTCGTTCCACCAGATCTTATCCATGCGGTTGTCGTGGCAGCCGCAGGCACTGTAGGCGGCCTTGTAGAAGTCGCCGTGGAAGAGGACTGCGGCGGTGCTCTCCTGACCTCCGGCGGAGCAACCATAGATACCCACTCGGTCTGCGTCCATATAAGGATACTTCTGGGCTGCTGCCTTGATCCAAGCGATGCGGTCGGGGAAGCCGGCGTCCTTCAGGTTCTTGTAGCACACTTCCTCGAATTTCTTGCCGCGGTTGCTGGTGCCCATGGCGTCGAGCTGGACCACGATGAAGCCCAGTTCGGCCAGCGAGGTGGTGTACCAGTTGTAGGGCTGGAAGGACTTGGGCGTATAGCTGTCGCCGGGACCGGAATAGATGTACTCGATAACCGGGTACTTCTTCGTGGGGTCGAAGTTCGTGGGACGCTGGATGATGCCCCACATTTGCGTGACGCCGTCGCGACCGGGAGCCACGAAAATCTCAGGAGCCACCCAGCCGGCGGCTTTCAGCTCGGAAATGTCGGAGGTGGCGAGGATCTGCGCGGAGAAGGATTTCCCGGTTAAGGAACGTACCACGGTGGTGGGAGGGGTGTCCTGGGTGGAATAGGTGTCGATGAGGGCAGAGAAGTCGCTGTTGAAGCGGGCGTTGTGGTTGCCGGGCTCGGGGGTGAGGTCTACGAGGCCGCTGCCGTCAAGGTTGATGCGATAGTAATGGATGTGGTAGGGGTCCTCGCCGGGGTTGCGGCCGTTGGCGGTGAAGAAGAGGTGCCCGCGTTCCTCGTCCACGCGGAGCACGCGGCGGACACAGAAGCTGCCGCTGGTGAGCTGGCGGGAGGGGCACTCGGAGGAAGAGGCGGCGAATACGCCGCCCACCCAACCGGGGGCGCTGGAGGGGGAGGAGGAGGCGCGGGAGGATTTAGAGGGGGAGGGGGCGCTGGAGGGGGATTTGGCGCGGGAGGTGCTGCGCTTCTGGTTCTTTTTGCCTGGGGCGGGGGAGGTGGTGTCAAAGAGGTAGAGGTGGGGATAGCCGTCGCGCTCCGAGAGCCAGAGGATGAGGCTGTCGCCGCAGAGATTCTGGCGGAAATTGTTGGAGTAGCGCACGTACTTCTCCTCGCGCTCCTCTATAAGGGTGCGGACAGCGCCCTCGACACTCATCTCATAAACGCGGTAGAGATGATGGCCGCGCTGGTTGTATTCAAAGCGGATGGCGTGGCTATTGTCGCACCAGTCGGGGCGGGAGAGGTCATACTGATTGGCGATGAGCTCCGGAGAGGGGGTGACGGCACGCCCTGTGGCGACCTCAAAAATGTAAGGCGTCTTCTGTGCGAGTTCATCGCCGGGCTTGGCGTATTCCTGCTTGTGGAGGATGGGTTGAAGCTGGTCGGCGGGAGAGGACTCGATGTAGTAGACATAGCGTTTCTCGATGGGACGGATTCGCTGGACGGCAACGTAGCGGCTGTCGGGGCTCCAGGAGATATAGCTGCTGAAGTAGTGGCTGATGGTTCCCTCGGTGCTGAGCGCACGGGCTCCGGAGCCGTCGGGCTTGGCGATATAGACGTTGTCGTTGCGGATGAAGGCCACGAGGGAGGAGTCGGGAGAGGGAATGGGGTCTGCACCGCGCTCGTCGTCGGTTTCCATCCAATGGCGTTCCACACGGCGCTTGCTGGGGTTGGCAATGAAGCGGGCGGTGCCTTGGTCGCGGCGATTACGCCGAGCACCCGACCAGGGACCCTGGCGGCCGTCGGAGGCTTCGACGGGGCGGGCGGAGGTGGTGTCGGCGAGCGTGATGGTGCCGTCAGAGTTGACTTGCCCGAAGTGCCAGAGCCCGTGGCCGTTGTCGCTGACGCGGTACTGGAAACGGCCGTCCGGCAGCCAGCGCACGTCGTCCACGTGGTTCTTGACCAGATTATAGTTGAACTTGCGCTGGAGTGAGTAGGCGCGGTTGTAGTCTTCGAGCGTGCCCTGGGCACGGGTTGCGGAAGGGGAGAGAAACTGCAACGACGCTGCAGCACAAAGGATGAGGAGGGAATGTTTCATCGGTGTTATGCGGTGCTGAAATGAGGACTATTTCATTCTGAGCTTTGCTGGCGCGGCCTCTTGCTTGACCACCTTGGCAAACTCTTGGGGAGTGATAGTGACGGGACCTGAGAGGAATTCAGGAATGTTGTAGCTGCGGAGGAACTGGCGGTGATACTGCGGGTTGTCCTGCGGCAGCTCGAAAGGCTTGGTGAAATGCCCCTGACCGTCGAAGTGGGCAATGAAGGGACGGGTGAAGTTCCCGTCGACGCGGCGGCTGGAGAATACCACCCAGCACTGATTGCTCGACCAGCAATGCCAGCTCTCGACCTCTGGAGAGTTGATTTCTGCAATGGGATAAATGCTCTCGGGCGCGGGGATGAGGCTTCCCTCGGCTTCGCGGATGCTGTCGGCGCGGTGGGCGAGTTCTACGTCCGAGACGTTCTCCTGGAGCGCTGCGGTGTGGGAGTGCGGAATCACGTGACTGACGGCAGGCTCCGGCTCGGGAACCGCCTTGGTGAGATCCATCATATAGAGGTCTGCATCGTTGTGCCAGATATGAAAGATGCCGAAGCGCCCCTGGGTGAACATCAGCCAGCGCCCGTCGGGCGAGATGCGTGGCAGGGTGACGCTGCGGTTGCGCAGGGCTGCGTCGTAGAGCAGTTCGCGAGGACCGAAGGTGCGTGTCTGTTCATCAAAGGGCATGCGGTAGAGGTTGTACTGCATCTGGGTGTAGTACTTGATGAGTTCGAAGTCCCGGTTTGCCTCGCCGAGGTGATCCCAGTGGCCGCTGACGTAGTAGATATAGCGGCCGTCAGGGCTCCAGAAGGGGAAGCAGTCGAAGTCCGTGGTGTCGCGGGTGATGGGCAGCACCTCGTTGCGCTCGAGGTCGTAGAAGATGAGGTTGGACTTGGTGTCCTGCACCTCGATTTTCTGGATGTCGCGCGTGTGAAAGCTCTGTCCCGTATTGTTGGTGGAATAGACAATCCAGGGCTTGGACGGGTGCCAGGTGGGATAGACACCGGCGGAGAGAGTGGAATCGGTCTTGAGGTTCACCTTTTGGACATTGCCGTCGTAGGCGATGACGGTTCCTCCGAGGTGCTGGCGTACGTGGAACTGGATGCGCTTGGGGTTGTACCACTGGGCATGGTGGCAGTTGATGCACTGTCCGTCTTTCTCATCGCTGTTGATCATATTGCCGTAGATGAGGCTCTCGTCGAAGTTCTCCAGACAGCGCTGGTTGAGCGTGAGGTCCTCGTAAGTGACGTAGGACGGCGAGATCAGGCGGTAGCTGATATAGGGGTCGATACTGTCCTTGGAAACGATGATGTCGAAGGGCTTCTGGCGGCGCCACGTGTCGGCCTGCTTCTGGAAGACTTCCACGGTGATGCGCCCGTCGGCATCGAGGGCGGCAGCCTTCATCTCATTCCACTTCTTCAGACCGGGACGGACGTCTTCGCCGGCGATGTTCCACGATTCTTCACCGGCGGCGAAGCGGGTGACGAAATCGGTGAAGGTGCTGTCGTGGTCGATATGGAAATGCAGCGGGGCGATGTTCTGCGGCACGGTGACACCTACGTAGTCCGGATAGATGGAGGGAAGTTCATCGCTTTCCGTGAAAGAAGCGGGGACGGAAGGGGACGAACAGGCAACGAACAACAAGAGCCCCCCTGTCAGGGAGGGGATGATAAACTTGTGGAGATAATAACTAATGTGATTCATCCGCTTATCTTATTGGGGTACTTTCCCCCTCCCCTAACAGGGGGAGGGTTGGGGAGGGGGCTTTCTTTTAGTTTGTCTTTTGGTTTCTCACCAGGAAATAGAAGTAATAGAAGGTACTGCCGAACTGCGGATAGAAGGCGATGGCTTTCTGTTCCTCGCTCATCGGGCCGCATTGCTTGTTGAATTCCATGAAGCGGTCGTAGGAGTCGCGCACCTCCTGGTCAAAAGGCATCCGGGAGATATTGACCTTGTCCTCCAGGTGGCCGTACAGGTAGGCAGCTTCCTGATAATGGCGCGGCATGTGGATGGAGGGGTGCATCGTGGCAAAGCGCATGAAGCGGGGCCAGAAGAGGTCGATATCCTTCATCTGCATGGCGCTGATGAGCGTCATTTCCTGGAAGAGCGGGTCGTCGCCGTTGCCGTGCGCAAAGGTCTGCATGAGATACATCTCCACGAGGGTATTGTCGCCGTCGAGTCGGTTGGGATAGGTCATGAGATGCATGATGGGTGCGAACTCCTTGAGGTCGCGTTCACCCATCAGCGGCTTGCCTGCCTTGACAGAGGTTTCGAGCTTCTGGAGGTCGAAGGCGTCGGGCGTCTTCAAGAGAGCCTCGTAGTGCTCGGCCCATTGGCGGTGGAAACTGGTCTTCTTCAAGAGGTCAAGGTACTTGCGTGCTACGGTCCATTCATGGTTAAGCAGACAGTTGCGCACCATGAGCTTGAAGGTCTCGGCTTTCCATCCGAACTCCACGCCATCTTCCATGCACCAGCGGTAGCAGAAGTTTTCCTTGCCGTAGTGGAAGTAGACGAGCTTGCCGCCAATCTGTGCCATGCGTACGAGCCAGGGGGCATTTTGTTTTGTGGCACCCTCGGGGTAGAAGAACATCTCGTCGCCGGCACGTCCCAGACGGAAGAGGGCGAGGTTCTTGAACATCACGATCTGACGGGTGGGCTTCACGTCGCTGCTGCCGTCGCGGGCGATGGTCAGCACGCGTTCCCAGTCGAGGTCTTCGATGGCATGGTACATCGCCAGTTCCTTCTGGAAGTTGGCATCGTGGTACCAGGATTTGCTGACGCCGATGATGCCCAGTGCAACAACGAGAAGAGCGATGGCGCTGCGGAGCCAGAGTTTCAGTTTACGGCTGAGGGCAAAACCTTCGCACACGCTCACCAGGGTCAGCAGTACGAAGGCGACGATGATGCCGTAGTAGGGCAGGCGGTACTCCGTGAAGACATCCTGGCTGAAGCGCAGCGAGGGAAGAGCGGCCACATAGACAAAAGTGCGCTGCGTCATTTCGAAGAAGCGCTGGTAGTACACCTGAGGTACGGCGGCGATGAGGAGGAGGGCAAAGAACAGCGCTCCCACCGCTCTCCCAATCAGGGAGCGGGTGAATACGGTTGACGTTTGCTGGTCCTTGTTCTTGGAAGGTAACTGCTCCCTCTCGAACAAGGCGGGCGGGGGGAGAGTACCCAGTAGTGCCGTGGCTCCCAATGCCCAAGCACCGAACAGCGGATAGCCCGCGATGCAGACGAGGGCCATCCAGCCGAGGCGGCACCAGAGCTGAGCCTTGGCGGGAAGGTGGGCATCAAACAGACGCTGGACGGCGAGGGTGAGCAGGGCAAAGAGGATGCCCACCGTAGGAACAAAAAGGTGCCCCTGCAGCTTCTGGTAGAAAACCCAGTAGCCCGTCTGCACGAAGCAGGCCATCAGGGCGAGGGGAATGAGCGACGTCAGCCATACCCAGGGGCCGCGGAGGCGATAGATCCACGCGGCCAGCAGGCAGATGACGAACCATAGCGAGACGAGGATGGCGGTGCCCAGCCAAGGGTAGTAGAAGAACTGGGTCAGAAAGGTGCCCAGCCAGGAGGCGCCGCCGCCGGGATACTGCATCAGCGTCTTCCAGTACAGTTCCGTCGGCAGCCAGAGGTTCAGCTCCTGGGCGCGCCAGAGCAGCTCGCTTTCCTTCGTTACCAACTTAAAGCCGGCGACGACCAGAAGGCCGCCGACGGCTAACCAATAGAGAAGATGTTTGTTCTTCATTAAAGTTCAGGACTTACGATGTAGGTGAAGGTGTGGTCCTCGTACTTGGGCACGAACTCGTCTTGAGCCCAGGCGCCCCAGCTGTTGACGCAGCCGAGACCCATCTGGAAGGCACGGATCTGAAGAACGGTGTAGTCACGCTCGACGAGGTCGCCGCTGTGGCTCTGATGGGCGTCCTTGCGAGGACCGTCGTCGAGGTCTTCCATCTCATAGGGGAGGGCAGAAACTTCCATGGGACCGCAGGCCTTGAAATAGATATTCGGGCGGCCGGCAGCTTCCATGCGCCACCAGATGACATCGCAGTGGTTGCCGCTCTCCTGCGGACGCACGTACTTGTTCCAATATTGATTGGCAACGGGACCTCCGTAGATGCCGATGAAGGCGTTGTCCTTGCGGTCGCAGTAGTTCTCCACGGGGCCGCGGCCTACGTAGCGCACCGTGTTGTAGTCCTTGTTCAGGCGCCAGGTCATGCCCATTGCCATCATCTGCGGCTTGCGCTCGGCGTCTTCGTTGACGTCCAGGGCCTCGGTGACGATGAGCTGTCCCTTCGGGGTGAGGATGTAGGTCATGGTGAGGTCCGCATCCACACCGTCGCTGTGGTATTTCACTACGACCTGCTGGCTCTTGTTGTCGAGCTGGGTGCAATCCATGGACTTCTTGTCCCAACGGGCATATTTCCAGGCACCGAGCTTGTTCTGGAGCTGTGCGCCGTAGTCGTTGTCGGTGGGTGCGCGCCAGAAGCTGGGTTCCACGCTCTTGCGGTCTTCGAGGACGGCCTTGCCGTTGACGTCGAAGTAATCGATATTGCCTGTCCACTTGTTCCAGGTGACGCTGGTGCCGGCGGCAGACAGCGTGAGCCAGGACTTGGCCTCGTCCTTCTGGATGGTCTCGGTGCCGGAGGCGGCGAGGATTTCGTCGACCTTCGGGAACTGGTAGGGCTGGAGTTCAAACTGAGCCTTGGCGATGACGTCGCCTTTCTTCAGCAGGCCGCGGTCGGCCTTCAGGCGGAACTGGATGCTGACGGAGGCCCATTTATAAGCCGACACAAAGCTCTTCAGCTGCGAGAGCATCTGCTCTGGAACCTGGAAGTGCTGACGCTGCTGGGGAGCCAGCTGGATGGGGAAGGGAAGGGTGTAGCTCTCCTCGCGCATCTGGCTACCGTCGTAGGCCTGCATGAGTGCCACGGCTTCCACATCGTCGGTGCCGCGGAAGAAGTATTCGTTATAGAGTTCTACCTCGCCGTCGAGCAGGGTCTTGCCTTCGGGCACGGTGACCCAGAGGTCCTGGTAGTAGTACTGCACCTCGTAGGCGTGGGGATGCAGGCTGCGGTCGGCAGCGATGACGCCGTTGCAGTTGAAGTTGTGGTCCGAAGCAGGATAGCGGCCGAAGTCACCGCCATAGGCCATGATTTCCTTGCCGGTCACGCGGCTCTTGCTGCGCATGCCCTGGTCCACGAAGTCCCAGATGAAACCGCCCTGGTACTTGGGATACTTGCGGATGAGTTCCCAGTACTTGGCGAAACCGCCCATGGAATTACCCATGGCATGGGCGTACTCGCACTGGATAAGCGGACGGGGATTATCGCCCTGAGAGTAGCGCTCGCAGCCGCGGTAGTCGTAGTACATCGGGCAGAAGATGTCGGTCTTGCCGTTCTGGTGAGCCTGCTCGTACTGCACGGGGCGTGTCTTGTCGATGGCCTTGATGGCATCGTAGGCGTCCTCGAAGTTTTTGCCGTAGCCGGCTTCGTTGCCCAGACTCCAGACAATCACGCTGGGGTGGTTCTTCTGCACCTGTACGTTGTGTTCGTTGCGCTCCACGTGAGCCTTATGGAAAATGGGGTTCTTGGCCAGGGTCTTGTCGCCATAGCCCATGCCATGGCTCTCGATATTGGTCTCGGCAACGACGTAGATGCCATACTGGTCGCAGAGGTCGTACCAGCGAGGGTCGTCGCTGTAGTGGCAGGTGCGCACGGCGTTCATATTCAGCTGCTTCATGATGCGGATGTCCTCGATCATACGCTCCACACTGACGATGTAGCCGCCGTCGGGGTCTAGCTCGTGGCGGTCGGCACCCTTGATGAGGATGGCCTGGCCGTTGACCAGCAGCTGTCCGCCTTCAATCTTGATGTTGCGGAAGCCCACCTTCTGACGGATGACTTCGAGGGCGTTGCCCTTCTTGTCCTTCAGGGTCAGGGTGAGGGTGTAGAGGTTGGGGAGCTCGGCACTCCAGGCCTTGACGGAGGGGACGGTCAGGTTGGCATTGGAAGTGCCGCTGACTACGCTGGCAGAGGCGTTGCCGGCGGGCTGGCCGCTGGGGGAGGTGAGGGCGAGGTCAACGGTGCAGCCCTTGGCAGCGGGAGCGGTGATGAACACGCTGAGCTGGCCGTCCTTGTAGCCGTTCACGAGGTCCTGAAGGACGAAGAAGTCCTGGATATGAGCCTTCGGACGGGCGTAGAGGTAAACCTCACGGGCGATGCCGGTGAAGCGCCAGAAGTCCTGATCCTCGAGGTACGAGCCGTCGCACCAGCGCATGACGCGCATGGCAATGAGGTTCTCCTTGCCGGGGACGAGGTACTTGGTCAGGTTGTACTCGGCCTCCATCTTGGAGTCCTCGCTGTAGCCCACTTCCTTGCCGTTGACCCACACCTGCAGGTTGGAGGTGGCGGAACCCACATGGAGATAGATATCCTGACCCTTCCATGCGGCAGGGATGGTCAGCTGCTTGCGGTAGCTGCCCGTGTAGTTGTTGCGCTCTTCCACGTAGGGAGGGTTGGAGTTGAACTGGGTGTCCCAGCTGTAGCCTACGTTCTTGTAGATCTTGTCGCCATAGCCTTCGATTTCAAAGAGGCCAGGCACGGGGAAGTCCACCCACTGGGAGTCATCGAACGTAGGGAGGAAGAAGTTGGCCGGGGCCTCGTTGTGATTCAGGGAGAAGTTGAAGCGCCACTTGCCCTCGAGGGAGAGGTAGCGGTCGCTGGCAGACTTGTTGCCCTTGGCGGCCTTCTCGGCGCTCTCATAGGCAAAGAAGCTGGCGCGCGGCTTCTCGGTGTTCACGCGGGTGGTGTTCGGATTCAGCCAAGGCTCTTTCTGGTCTTGGGCTTGGGCGGGCGCGAGGGCAAGTGCCATCAGCGCGGCGGCGAGGAGTTGTCTCTTCATTGTACCGTAGTGTTTTTAGTTAGCATATTTTGTGGTGCAAAGATACTGAAAAAACAGACACGCCCCAAGTTTTTCGAAGAAAAACGCATCTTCGCTCTAAGAAAAGTGCTGAGGACAAGAATATTTTTCTTTTTTTAACACAAAAAGAGCGCACCTGTCACCAATCAAATCAGCAAATGTGCCTCGGCAGAGCGTCCGGATGTATCGGCCAACACGTGCGGACGTTCTCGCAAACACGTGCGGACGTGTTGGCAATTACGTGCGGACGTGTTGGGAAGTCCCACTTGTGGGACAAAAAGATGCAGCAAGCTGGATGGAGAGGTTCAGCGTGCTGGATGGAGCGTTTCAGCGTGCTGGATGGTGGCTAGCATCAAGCTGGATCTAAAGGCTCATCAAGCTGGATGGAATGCGAATTGGTGACAGGTGCGCTCTTTTTTATGTTAAAATATATTTTTTTGTTCTTTTGATTTAGTGTGAATTAATTTAATTTTCGCAAGTATGAGCAGTCAGCAAGGCTGCGCCCTGAAAGGGCAAAAGCATCTCAAAATCAAATGCTTTTGCCCTTTCAGGGCGGGAATATACGCATCGTCAATACCCAGGGCGATGCCCTGGGCTGACTGCTTGCTGCCCTTTCAGGGCACTCCGCTGCTTCATGCTTGTACTTAAAAAATCACCCGCCAAGGTTTGGTTGCCTTGGCGGGTGTTTTTGAGTGATGTGGTGACGGATTAGGGATTTGGCAATTTGAAGAACCAGTTGCTCTCGGTCTGCAGGCGGGTGCGCAAGCCACCGTCCATGGTGCCGGAACGGGAAGCTACGCGCTTGGCCAGCTCGTCGGCGCTGCCGCAGAAGCGGCTATAGCAGACGAGGTCGAAGAAGCGGTTGCCCTCGAAGGCAGTTTCCAGTGCCAGCTCATCGAGGATGAGGTGGGCAATGGCCTTCTGCACCTTAGGCAGGTTGGCCTCCTGATAGATCTGCTTCTTGGTCAGAGTAGCTTCGCCGTCTTCGGCCAGCATCTTGTTGATTTGGTCGACATAGTTGAAGACGGTGTTGCGCTCGTACGGCTTAACGCGACCGCAGCCACGGGTGTGGATACCAGTGGTGAGAGCATCTTCATTAAACCGCTCTGCGATCATGCCGCTGGCGATTTCGCGGTCTGTGCCGCCGAAGGCGTACTGGTAGGTGGTGCCTGAACCACGCAGATAGCCTTTGTCTGTCTGGAAGGTGAAGAAGGGGTAGCTCTGTGCTTCGCGGGTCTCGCGACGGCCGATGTGATAGCAAACGAGGTCAGTTTCAGGGTAGGCCTCATCGGGCCACTCATTGTAAGACAGGGTGTCACTACCGAGCATGATGCCGTTGTCGGTGAGGTAGGTCTGGTACTCAGTCTCGCGGGTAGCTTCGTCCTCGCTGAAGACCAAGCCCTCGTTGGTGGCGCGCTGGATGTAGGAATCCTTGAGCTCGTCGGCAGAAGCGAAGAAGGTGGAGTCGCCGTTCTCGATGCCGAAGTAGCGGATCTCATCCGGCTGGTACCTCGTGGTGAGCGTGGGTACCCAGGCCTCGTTGCCGCAGAGACCGCTCTTCAGGATAGAGAAGGCATAGCCGGGGAAGCCGGCACCATTCAAGGCCTCGGCAAAGCGGAGCCAGATGCTGCCCTTGCGGTAGATGATGGGATATGCGGAGGGGAACACGATGGAGTTCACTCTGCCGACGAATGCTGTTCCACGGCCGCCGCTCACCGATACGAGAGCAGAACCCATGTTTTGCTTCATGACGAAGTTGACGAGCTCTGAATCGTCCGATTCGTAGTTAGGACGATTGTTGGTGCTCATGTAGTAGCGGGCGTCGCCAGCTCCGTTGATAACCTTGCAATCGTTTTTATCGGAGGTGCCAATGTAAGCCTCATAGTCCTGAGCATGGTTGAGGTTCTCGTAGGATTTGGAGGCTCCGAGCTCATGTTTGAAGTTCTCGTAGAGGGTGACGGCCACGGTGGTGACGGTGTCCTCTGCATTGGTGCGGACAGAGGTCTCGCTGTCGAAACCGAAGAGCTGCTGGATGCCGCGCTGCACGCTGCCGAAGAGCTTACTCATCGAGCTGGGGATTACCGTGACGACTTCCTGGGCGGCCTCGACCTCAGTGGTGGTGTTGAACATTCCAGGCCAACCGGAAGAGAGCCCCAGTTCGAAATAGTCCGTGACGATGTTACGCTCCATCAGGCCATACATCGTGTTGGTCTGGATGACGCCGCCCCATTCGGAGTTGAGGTAGGAGTAGTAGTGCTGGGCAGCCTTGCGGTAGGAATCCTTGTCGCCCTGCTTGCCGCGGAGGAGGTAGATGTCGCCCAGAACCAGGTGCTGCGGGAACAGGCAGAGGGTGGAGTGGACGAGGTTCTTGTATTCGCCGTAGTTGGGATAGTCCACATTGGCGACTTCCTCCAGCTTCTGCACGATGGGGGAATCTGCAAAGTCATCTATGGTGACGAAGCGGCCAGAGCTGTGGACGGCATCGATATCTTCCGTGGAGAGCACGGGAGTGTCGATGAGCGGCACGCGCTGGTAGGTGAGCAGCAGTTGCATATAGACCCAGGCTCGGATGCTGGCGACCTGAGCATATTCCTTGATCATGTAGCTGCGGTCGGTGCCGGTGCGGCGAAGGGTGTCGCACTTGGCCATGTAGGCGTTGCAGGAATTGATGACGTGGTAGAAGTCGCTGGCCTTCAGGTAGCGGCAGGCGCCGTCGGCAGTGGCCACGTCTGAGGTCTGGAAGTCCAGGATTGCGTGGATAGAGTCGCTGACGTATTCTGTTCCGCTGACCAGGTCGCCACGGCACTCTCCGAGGATGACATAGCGCTCGGCTACGGACTGGAGGCTCTTGAGGATGCCCCAGTAGGAGTAGAGGGTGTCGGCTGCGACGGCATCTATTTCATCGTTGCGGTCCATATCCGGCGTCAGCATATCTTCGCAGGAGGAGAAGCTGATGCTGGTGACCAGCGCAAGAAGTACGATATAAATGATGTTCTTTTTCATATTGACTACGTATTAGAGGTTGATGGTTACACCAAGATTGAAGTTACGTCCCAGCGAGAGCAGGCCAGTGTCGATACCTTGGTAGAGGGCGCTGTTGCGGCAGGAGGTCTCGGGATCTACACCATGGTATTTGGTGACGGTGAAGACGTTGTTGGCCTCACCCCAGATGCGCAGACCCATGAGCCAGTCGCTCTTGACGGGGAAGGTGTAGGTCAGGCGGACGTTCTTCAGCTTGAGGAAGCTACCGTCTTCAATCCAGCGGTCAGACATACGTTCGTTGTTGCGCCAGTCTTCGCTGTCCATGTAGCAGGCCTTGGGGATGTCGGTGCGCTGGCCTTCGTAGGTCCAGCGGTTCTGCATGGCCGTGGTCTGGTTGTAGGTGGTGTTGCCACCCTCGAGGATGGAGCGCTGGTAGTTGTAGACGTCGTTGCCGAGGCTGTACTTGAAGTTCGCGTCGAGGCGCAGGTTCTTCCAGCTCAGGCCGGTGAAGATGTTACCATAGATATCGGGGTTGGGGTTGCCGATGACCACGCGGTCTGCATCGTCGATGACGCCGTCGGCGTTCTGGTCCACGAAGCGGACGTCACCAGCCTGGAAGTTGCGATAGGGATCGTCCTTGATGCCGGTGGGGTACTTCATGTAGGTGTTGCCGTTGCGGGCGACGGGGGTAGCGGTGCTGGCTTCGGCATCGTTGGCGTAGACGCCCTTGGTCTCCCATCCGAAGAAGGAGCCTGCGGCGTAGCCCACGGCGGTCAGGACGTTGTCCTTGCCGAAGATGCTGTTGGTGTAGCCGGCGATGGTGCGAGTGACGTTGCCGTCGACATCCTTCATGCTGATGATGTTGGTGTCGGGCAGCTTGGTGATCTTATTGTTGTAGTGACCCAGGCTGGCTCCTACTTCCCACTTCCAGTCCTTCTCATTGACGAGGGCGGCGTTGGCGTGGAATTCGAAACCGCGGTTCTTCAGCTGGCCGTCGTTGGTCCAGTACCGCTGCACACCGGCTACGTAGTCGAGATCCTTCATCGTGAGGAGGTTGTCGGTCTTTGCCCAGAAGAGGTCAATGCCGGCTGTCAGACGGTTGTTGAGGAACGAACCTTCGAGGGCGATGTTCCAGCGTGTGGTGGTTTCCCACTGGATGCCGGTGTTCTCGATGTTCTCCAGCACCAGACCTACGGTGTTGCGGCTGTACTGCTGGCTGGCCCAGTAGGTGCGGGCTGCGTAGTAGTCGATACCGTCGTTACCGCTCTGGTCTACACCGGCGGTCAGCTTCAGGTACTGAATGCCGCGACCGGTCTTGAACCAGGGCTCGCTGCTGATGAGCCAGCCGAGCTGCAGGCTGGGGAAGAGACCCCAGCTGACGCCGGCCAGCTTGAGGCCGTCCTTGGTATCCTTGCCGAAGCGGCTGCTGGCCTGGGCGGAGGCGGTGAACTGGGCGAAGTAGCGGTTCATGAAGTTGTAGTCGGCGTTGATGTAGTAGGCCATGTCGATCCAGTTGTCCTTGGTACCTCCGTAGTTCACGTACTGCATGTTCTTGGAGATATTGGGCAGCTTGTCGTTCTCATTATTGTAACCACGCATGTAGGTGTAGCTGTAGCTGTAGTTGTTGTAGCGCCAGCCGGCGAAGGCATCGATGGTGTGGGCTCCGTAGGTGTTTGCCCACTCGATGCGGAGGTCGTTGTTGATGGTGGTCTCCTTGGTGAACTGGGTCTTCAGCACGGAGGTGATGGTGCCGAGGTCCGTCAGTTGGTAGGGAGTGGTACCTGCGATGGGGAGGAAGTACTTCTCGTTGTTGCGGTTCATGGTGTAGTTGAAGCGGTCGCTGATGGAGAACTGCTTCGTCACCTGATACTTCGGAGAGAAGTTGATGTTGATCTGCGTCAGTTCGGCGTAGTTCTTGTTCTTTCCCTTACCATTCTCGATGACCCAGTAGGGGTTGCGCAGACTCTCGTTGATGCCCATCGAACGGGGGAACACGAAGGGGTTTTGGACCCAGCGGCCGGAGAGGTTGGTGCTGGCGTACTTACCGGCGTAGTCGTTGGAGAGCTCCAGACGACGGGTGTTCTCGTCGTAGTAGTAGGCGTAGGGCGAGATGAACGGAGCCTGCACCAGACCGAGGACGTTGGTAGAACCGATGTTCTGCATCTCGTAGTTCTCGCTCCAACCGTTGTCCAGCACGTTGTAGCTGGTCTGGTTGTAGGCGATGTCCAGTCCTGCAGTGACCTTCTCGAACATCTTGATGTCCGTGTTGAAGCGGAGGTTCAGGCGGTTGAAGTCGCTGCCCTTGAGGGTGGACTTGCCGTTGGTGTAGCCCAGGGAGAGGGCGTACATACCGATATCGTCACCACCTTCGACGCTGACCTTGTAGTTCTGCGTGAGAGCTGTGCGGTACATATCCTTCTGCCAGTCGGTGTTGTTGCCGCTGTAGACGCGCGAGTAGAAGTTCTGGGGGTTGTCGCTGAGGAATGCCATCTGGTCGAGGCCGCTGGTGCCGTTGTCACGCAGGTCCTGGATGGAGCTGGTGAGGTCGCCGAGGTAGCGGCGGTAGGCGTCTTCGCCCATGACCTTCAGCTTGTTGGGAGCAAGTTCCACGCCGCCGTAGATGCGGACGTTGATCTTCGTGGCCTGGCTGTGACCGCGCTTGGTGGTGATGATGACCACACCGTTGGCGCCCTTGGCACCATAGAGTGCCGTGGCATTCTTGAGCACCTGCACGCTCTCGATATTCTCAGGATCGAGGCCCGAGAGGAGGTTGTTGTAGAAACCTTCGTGGAGGCTGGTGCGCTCGAGCTCCAGGTCAACGATGTTGCCGTCGATGATGAACAGCGGCTGGGCGTTGGCATTGATGGAGTTCACACCACGGATGGTGAAGTAGGAACCCTGAGCAGGCAGGGCGCTGCGGTTGACGGAACGGATGTCACCTTCGAGCAGGCGCTGCATATCGGTCTCGACGCTCAGGGAACTGGTTTCGTCGAGGTGGACGGTGCGCTGCGAGGTGATGGTAGTGCCGTCGGTGTAGTAGCTCTGGAATTTGCTGGAGAGCAGTTTGGCGTCCTGGCCCGTGCTGCCTTTGATGGCGAGCTGCTGGATGTTATAGCCGGGGGCGTCTATCACCAGTGCGTGGCAGAAGGTGGGGACGTCGAGTTTGTACGTTCCGTCTTCTTCCGTCAGGGTTGAATACTGGGGCAATTGCAGTGCCTGGACGCGAACGCCACCCATGGGAGTTCCCGTGGCAGCATCAGTGATGACGCCGGCAACGGACTGGGTGGGGTATTGCTTCGCAGGCTTCTTGTGGACGATGCGGCGGGGAGCTTCCTCGACGTCGGCTTCTTCTACATCATCCTGTGCCATGACCGGAGTCGCGCTCCATCCTGCCAGCAGGCAGAGGCAGAAAGCGGTGCGGATGGCTTTCTCTAAGCTGGGATTGCAGAATATTATTCTCATATCTTCTATGTTTTAGAGGTCAGTGTAATTATTCATCTACAGCTCTGAAGATGATTCGGTCGATGCAGAATTCACTACTATAAAATTCCCTTTCCTTAACACCTGGTGCTGTGCATGTAAGCGTCAGCACAGGGTAGGAACGGGTAAGGTTCTTGTAGGAAAAGTTCGACTGGAAGAGGATGTCTTCGCCCGTCTTGCTGTCGGCGAGCCAGATGGTGTCCACGCGCTCTCCGCTGTACTCGAAGGTCTTGTTGCGAAATTCGGTCTCGCTCTCACTGAACTTACCATTCTTCTCGCTTAGCTGGGAGATGGAAACGGTGAACTTATGCTTGAACTGAGTGCCGGGAACGATGTAGTCGTTGCTCCAGAAGTAGAAGTCAGGCACCATGACGAAACCGACTCTGTACTTGACACCGCTCATGATCTCGTGTTCCATATCCTGGTCACGCACCTTGAACTTGACGACGGAATTGCCAGTGCTGGAGAACTTGTAGAAGTAATCCTCGCTGACGGAACCGAGCAGGCTGTCGGTGACCAGGGCGCTGTTGGCACTGGGGAAGGAGCTGTACTCAACTTCCGTGATACCATTTCCTTTCTCGGTCTGCTGGAAAATGGAGTAGCCGCTGACCTTGATCTCCACATCCCTCGACTTGAAGGGCTTGAAGAAGTTCCAGTTGTTGACGGGGTAGAGCAAACCGTTGGATACTTCAATGGGTGTGGCGTTGTCGGTGAGCAATGCCTTGACATTAGCCGTGGAGTCCACTACCCACTTGGTGAAGGGGATGGTGTCGCGCATATAAGAGACCTCCTTGGCAATGGTGAAGGTATCCCTGCGGGTGTTGAACATCTTGAACATCGGAGTCCGGATGAATTCCTCTGCGCTCCAGTATCCGGGGTGCTGACGCGTCCTGGGCTGCTGGCGGATGTTGAAGAGGAGCATCGAGGCGATGTCCATATCCATAGCCAGACGGGCGATGGAGTCGGGGTTCACCTGGAACTCTTCTTTTGAATCGATGTTAGAATCCTGTTCGTACTTGTTGGGGTAAACGGAAGCGTAGTTGTAGTACTGCTTGTATGAGGCGATGGCGTTTCTCCAGGCCTCGTCGGTGGGCAGTATCATGCCCCATACGCTGTCTTCCTGCTCGATGTTGCCACTGAAACCCTTCAGGTCCATCAGCCATTCGATACCGTTGGTGGAGCCAGTCCTGAAGCTGTAAAGGGTGTTGCTGCGGGTGTAGAAGCTGTCGACGTAAACGGGGTTGCCGTTCTCGTCGGAACCGTTCTCCACGCTCATACTCGGTATGAAGTAGATGGTATCGTGCGAGACGAGCCAGGTGCGCAGGGAGTCGAACTGCTCGGGGTGCTGCTTGATGTACTGATAGATGTTGTAGTGGAAGGGCAGCTGCTGGTCGATGACGTGCAGGGTGCCGTTCACTGCAGGGATATTGTAGAATCCCGGCATCAGAGGAATCAGCTGGCTGGCAGTGGCTGCGGTCAGCTGCGTGCCGGAAATCACCTTGCGGTCACGGCTGAAGTAGGTCTTCTTGCCGTTGACCATCACCAGCTTCTCGTCGCCCGTGCCGGTGGCGGTGTAGCGGTTCTTGGTGATGTGGTTTCCGACGATGCGCAGATAGACATCATAGGGATCCGTGGAGCACTTGCCGAGGAGTTCCTGGTACTCCTCATCGGAGATTGCATTGTTCGTGGGAGCGAACACGGTCAGGATCTGCGTGCCGTTGAGGACGTCCTTGAAAGTGTAGGGCGTTCCGTCGGCTTTGGAGATCGGATGGGTCTCGTCCTTGAAGTACTTGGTCATCGTCATGGCAGCTTGCGTGGACCCGCCTTGGCCGATCAGGATGGCGAGCTCGAACCCGCGGTCGATGAACGACCGGGCGAGCGCCGTGATCTCGTCGAGGGGGCAGGGCGGGTTCGTGGCGAGGTCGGTCCACCCCATGAAGTTGGAGGAGTGTTCTTCAGCCTCTTCCGAGAACGAGTACAGCGTCGCGTCTTTGGCGTACACACGACTTGCGGCGCGGTCTTCTACGAGCGTTTGCCGCGATGGGTAAGCCTTCTTGTCTTCCATGATCCTCACCTGATCTTTCATGCTTTCCGTAGTGCGCCGTTAGCCGAGCAGGGCTTTTGCCAGGTCCTTTATCTGATTGCGGGAATCGTCGTCCAACGCCCCCCGAATCGTCACAACCGGCTCGACGAGCTCGTATCGGTAAGTTCAATCTCCGTGGTGGACTTCCACCAACCGACATTCACCGCCGGAGCGACACCAAACGGTTCGCCAGCCGTCCATGTTCCGTTACCGTCCAAGTCGAAGAACGCAGAGACTACGTTTGCACCTTCATGAATATATCCGC
>CACXXT010000002.1 GCA_902771725.1 uncultured Bacteroidales bacterium | reverse complement strand
ACAGACTCCGTCTGTATTATTCCAAGGATGAATATATGTCTTTTGAGGCGATGGGAAGATAGGACGTGAAGAACGTATGCAAGGTTCTGATTAAGTGAGCGGCATGAAAGCTCGCTTGCAGATGTCCGAACGGGAAGGAGGTTTGATTAGGTAAGGACTGCCGAACTCGAGGGCGTGAGCCCCACCTCTTAAGACCCCCTATAAGGGGTCTATAGAGGGGGGCTAAGCCCGCTGAGTATCGGGAATCTCATGGAGCGATGATGTGGAATCGAAGGGGAATGGAAGGGGCGAAATGCAGAAAATGGGCAAAAGATTTGGCTGATTGAATGATTCCGTCTTGTCTTTGTGTCCAAATGTGGAGCGAAAAGTATAGATTTGGACCAAAACACTTGTCCTTTCTGATAATATCCTTGCTTTTGAACGATTATTTTTCTTTTATGACAAATAATTTCGTTTGTGCGCATATTATTATGCATATCTTTGCGCCCGGGGTGGAACAACTGAGGGCTCACCAATCGACAACGTGCAGGTGTCATCGATGGGCATCAAAGTCATTCACCTCATCCGATGTCAGGATGGAACGACGAATAAAGTGTTAATATAAAATAGTTACTATGAAGAAAGAACTTTTGTTAAATGCCATCGCCATGTTGCTGCTGGCTTCCGCGGCTGCTCCATTGCACAGCCAGGAGGCGAAGCAGATAGGCCGATTCAGGGACTACAGTATCCGGGAAGGAGGTTCACGAACGGTGAACGACGTGACGATGACGGAGCCCGACATCTACTATTTTGACAACGGCGACAACACGTTCAATGCGGTACGCCTGACGGTGTTGCCTGTGGAGACGCCCGCCGCCATGACTTCGCCCTACCTCAACGAGCCTACCGCTCACAGTATCCAGGTGTGCTGGAAATCCAACGCTGTGGTCGAAGGCGCTGTCGTGCGCTACGGAACTGCCGCCGACCAGCTCAGCCTCCAGGTCGCATCCTCTGCCCGTGAGGTCGCCCCGAGCTACTATTGGAACTCGGCCCGCCTCGAGGGTCTCGAAGCCAATACGGTGTATTACTATCAGGTCGTTGCCGGCGAGAGTATGAGCGAGGTTTTCCGCTTCCGCACGCAGCCCGGAGCCGACAGCACCGAGCCCTTCCGCATACTGATGGTGGGTGACCACCAGCGCAACGAGCGGTCGGACTACGAATGGCTGCTGCGCATGGCTAAGCGTACACTCGACGCCAAATATGGCGAAGCACCCTTGGAGGAGCATGTGCGCCTAATCATGAATGTGGGCGACCAGGTGGACTCCGGTTCCGTGCGCCAGTATGAGTTTACACATCTTTATAAATCGCGCGAGGTGATGTCGCATGTGCCTATCATGACCTGTGTCGGCAACCACGAGTTGTTCAAGGACCCGCAGCTGGAACTTTATAAGCGCCATTACGCTTCCTACGGCAACATCGCCTATCAGGGCATCACAAGCGGCACGGCTCTCTACTACGCCTATCAGGCAGGCCCCGTGCTGTTTGTGGTGATGAATACCGACGGCACGTCCGACGTCCAGAAACAATGGGTGCGGCGTGTGGTCGCCGCCGCCGATGCCGATGCTTCGGTGCGTTTTATCGTCAGTGTGCAGCACCGCCCGATGTTTGCCGAGCAATGGGCCGGCGACACCAATCCGTGGATGACCAATGAGGTGATGACCATCCTTTCGTCGTCCAAGAAACACGTCATCAACTGCGCCGGTCACCATCACCTCTATGCCCGCGGTCAGATGACAGAATGGCCCGTGTACCACATCATCAGCGGCGGTGGTGTCGGCACCTCGGCTCAGGACTACGAACAGCTGTGGGGCAGCACGCCTGACAACCGCAACCGCGATGAGGTTCAGAAAACCATCGACCAATGGACCTATCAGATCTTGGAATTTGACTCCTCGAGCGCTACGATGAACGTGGAGACATACTCCATCGGCAACCGCCGCCTGGCTCTCGACAATATACTTATCGACCGCTTCGCGCGCTGCATCTCGCAGCCCGACATCCCCGCCACGCCTGTCATAGACTGTGCTTCGCGGTTTACCCGTGATGGCTCCGCCTATGTCATCCCCCTGCCCGCCACTATTCAGCAGCAGACAGCCGTTGGAGGGCTGCACAGCAGCCAGTACCAGATAGCTCGCGATGCCGGGTTCTCGGACATCGTCTTTAGTCGCATCCTCCTCTTCGAGGATTTCTACGATGTGGATAACAAATATCTGCCCAAGAACGTTCGCGAAGGTTTGCCCGTCACGACTCTCGAGCTCGCCGCCTCCGACCTGCCTTCCGGCACCTATTTTATTCGCTGCCGCAACCGTTCGATGAACCTCGACTGGAGCGAATACTCCGCTCCGCAGACTATCCGCGTGACGGGTTCCACGGCGCCGAGCCTCACGCTGAGCACCACAACCCTACAGCCTGGCGGCACGCTCACGGTCAGCTACGAGAATGCCCCCGTGGGCAAGAACGCATGGGTCGGCATCTACAAGCATAGCCAGCACCCAGGCAGCAACGACCCGTCGTATGCTTGGAAGTACACCTCCGCCGCCAACGGCACGATCCGGTTCACGATCAACGACGCTGGCACCTACTTCGCTGTGCTCTTCGGCGATGATGGCTACAACGAAATCTCCCCGCGCTTCCCATTCAAGGTCAGTGCAGATGTCACCGAAGGCCTGACGATGAAGGGCGGTCAAGTGGTCATCGTGATGCCATCGGGCGAGACGAGTCAGGTCAAGCTCGCCGTGGCTGCCTTACAGCGCGACTTCGAGAAGGTCATGGGCTTCAAGCCTGCCGTCGTCAACACCCTTGGGACTACCGACGGGGTGGAACTCGTGGTTGTCAATCAAGCCACTGAAGGAGCACGCAATCTCGGTACACAGAAAGAACTGGCAGGCTTTGAGTCGCACGCGGTCTATGCCGATGCACAGAACCGCCGCATCTATTTGCAGGGACCGGATATGCGAGGCACCATCTATGCCATCTACAGCTTCAGTGAACAGGTCTTAGGCGTGCCACCTCTGTGGTATTGGTGCGACTGGCAACCCGAACAGCAGGCCGAGATTGCCGTTCCTGACGACTTCGATTACTTCCAGCCTTCACCCACTGTGCGCTATCGTGCCTGGTTCCCTAACGATGAAGATCTCTTTGTGCCCTGGCGACGTAAGAGTTCCGACAACAACGAACGCTGGTTGGAGACGATGCTCCGCCTGAAACTCAACACGGTGGAATACACGGCCACCGTCACTACGTCCGGCACGCTCAACGGCGAGGCTATGCTCTATAAGAAATACGGTCTCGTGCTCACCTCCCATCATATGGTTGCGCTGAACAACAGCTTTGCCAACTGGGACGCCTACTGGCAACAGGTGAAGCACACCACACCTCCGGCATTGTCGGTCAAAGATATGACCTCGCTGCGCGATTTCTGGCAGTACAACATCAATGCCGTGATGAAAAGTGGCGTGGAGAACCTTTGGCAGGTGGCTTTCCGCGGCAAGACCGACCAACCTTTCTGGTCGGTGTTCACCGATGCTCCCGCCTCCGACCGCGAACGCGCCGAGGTCATCAACCGCATGGTCAAGGAACAATACGACATGATCTGTGCCTCAACGGGCGAGGACAACCCCTTCGTCCGCATGACGTTCTACGATGAGATATCCACGCTGCTGGCCGCCGGCTACCTGAAGCCCCCCTCCGCCACAAATATGCTGTGGACCTTCGTGGCCGGTCGTCGCGATCATTATCCCTACGATGATCTTGTCAACTGGACGAACTCCGACAACGTGAAGCTGGGTTATTACATGAATCTGCAGTTCTACTCAACCGGTGCTCACCTGGCACCCGCCGAAGGACCTTGGAAGATGGAGGATAACTACCGCTACGTCCAGGGCAAGGGTCCCTTGACGTTCAGCGTCGTCAATGCCGGCAACCTACGTGAGTTTCTCATGGAGATGAGTGCCAACGCCGCCATGATGTGGGATTCCGAAGGCTACACTACCGATGCCTTCCTCCGCCGTTTCTGTGCCCAGTACTTCGGAGAAGAACATGCCGAAGAAGCAGCGCAGCTCTATCATGACTATTACTACGCATACTGGAACCCTAAGAAGAGTGACTTCCCTGGCGGCTTCGACCGTCAGTATGTGTTCCAGGACCTGCGTCATTCTCAGGTAATCAAGCAGATCAACAACACATGGAGCACGTTCAAGGCCAACCCCTTCACCGAGATTGGGTATGAAAGTGTAACTGGCCGCACCTTCCGCATCGAGGGTCGCAACCCCGTGGACAGCGTGCTGGCTGGCATGAGCCGCGAGATGAACGCCTTTGCCAACGTGGCCCGTCGCTGCGAGGAGCTGCAAAGCCTACTGCCTGAGGGAGCGCAGACTTTCTTCTACGACCACCTCTCGGCCTACGCCCACTATATGCAACAACTGAGCACTGCCGTCTACCACTTCGTCCATGCCTACAAATATAAGAACGACGACCGCCACGGCCACCTATCATCAGCCTACGAAGCCATCAAGGAAGCCAAGGCTGCCCTGAAAGCGTCGGAGCACGGAGTCTTCAGTCATTGGTACGACACAGATGACAAGTTCGAGATGGACGCCCGCATCGAAGCCATTCGCAGCCGTCTGGCCGAAGAGGACGACCTGACGCTGACCAAAAAGCTCATTGAGAACTACGACTTCGAATATAACCATGAATGCCAGCTCAACGCTGTGGGCAATATCGGCCGAGGCATCCCCTGCGGATGGGAGTCGAAAGGCGAACTGAAGAAAGGAGCCAATGGCCTTGATTCCTACGGTGTCAACCAAGGAGCTTCGAACTACCATGGCAACAACGTTTGCTGGATCAACTCCGTGCCTATGCCCGATGAGTTCTGGCTCTACCAGACCATTCCCGCGGCAAAACTCACGCCTGGCACCTACCGCGTCTGCTGCAAACTGTGGGTGGAGGTCAACAAGAAGACAAACTGCCGCCTCTTTGCCAACAGCAACGTTCAATATTACGGCACAGAGAACGACTATACGAACCTACTCACCCCGGACGAGGTGAACACTTATGCCGGCTATGCCGGAGGCAACACCACGGACTTCGTACTCCGCGATATGGAGGTGGAAGTCGAGGTGGGCGAAGGCGAAGACCTCACCATCGGCATCAAGACGGGTAACCAACGCAACAACGGAGTGCGTTCCACCAACGACAATGCCGGATGGTTCAAGGTCGATTTCTTCCGTATCCACCGCATCGGAGGCGACCCCGATGCTATCAATGCCCAGCGCATGGACAACGGACACGCAGAACTGAACAAAGGATCTATCTACAATACCGCTGGCCTTAACCTGACCAATCCCCATCGTGGACTCTATATTGTCGATGGCAGGAAGGTAGCCATCAGATAAATCCTCTGCGCACAAACATGGACAATTAGGTCAAATCATGAGAGGTGTAATCAGAGCTGGCTCTCGCTGATGCCGAAGGTGTCGCCTCGGCTCATGTCGCCTGTCTGTAGTCCGAGCTTCAGCCACTTCATGCGCTGTGCGCTGGTTCCGTGGGTGAAGGATTCGGGCTGTGAGTAGCCGCGTGCTTTCTCCTGGAGGTAGTTGTCGCCGATGACCTGCGCGCAGTTGATGGCTTCCTGCAGGTCGCCGTCCTCGAGTGAGCCGAAGGTCTTGCCCTCGTGGTAGCCCCATACGCCGGCGTAGAAGTCCGCTTGCAGCTCGATGCGTACGCTGACCTTGTTGGCTTCTGTTTCGCTCATTCTGGCCATTTTTGCGTGGGAATCGTTGAGTGTTCCGAGTAGGTGCTGTACGTGGTGTCCTACTTCGTGGGCGATGACGTAGGCGTAGGCAAAGTCGCCGTCTGCACCGAGGGTCTTCTTCATGTCAGAGAAGAAGCTGAGGTCGATGTAGAGTGCCTGGTCAGCCGAGCAGTAGAAAGGTCCGACCTGAGCATTTCCAGCTCCGCAGCCCGTCTGCACGCTTCCAGTGTAGAGCACCATACGTGGCGGGACGTAGGTCTTGCCGAGTTGTTTCTTGAACACTTCCGTCCAGACGTCTTCTGTGCTGGCGAGTACCTGCGAGGCGAACAGTGCCAGTTGCTGTTCCTCTTCTGTGAACTCGCGCTGCTGTGAGCTACTTACTTCGGTGTTATTGCTCAGCGACTGCTGAAATGCCTGCATACCTGCTTCCAGGGGGTTGCCGCCTGTGAAGTAAGCGATAGCCATGGCAATAATCACACCAAAGATGCCTCCGACGCCAGCCTTCTTTGCGGTGCTCATACCACGGCGGTCGTCTACGTTAGAACTTTGTCTTCTTCCTGTCAAATCCATATTATTTTTGCTTTAAAGGTGAATAATCTGCTGATTCTGGGGGCAAAAGTACATTTTTTCATTGAAAGAGCAAAGAAAAATGGCAAATAATTGACGAAAGGACATAAAAACCCCCTACCTCGGGGCGGGAGAGATGAGGTAGGGGGCGAGGCGCCTTGGAATGGAGGGAGGAGTACAAAAGGCGCCTCTGGGCGTATCGTGTGTGGGAATTACTTCACGATGACCTTGCTGGCCTTGCCGCCGCGGACGACGATGTAGAGGCCGCTGGCCTTGCCGCTTACACGGCGGCCGTCGATGGCATAGATGCCGTCTGCAGCAGTGCTCTGGGCGGCGCTGAGGCTGTTGACACCGGTGAGCGGGCCGTTCCAGCCGTCGTTGTTACCCTTTGCGGTGAGTGTCAGGCTCCAGTCGACGACGGAGAACCAGGTGCCGGTGAAGGGCTTGCCGGAGCGATTGCCGTCGGTGGTCTGACCGAGGGTCATGCGGTGGTCGTTGACGACGATGCCTTCGATGGTCACCCACTTCCAGCCGCGACCGTTCTGGCCGTTGCAGGTAGCGATGGCGGTCTCGAGCTCATCGGCTTCGTTGTTCATGTACTTCTCGAAGGCTTCCTGCCACATGCTGCCGTAGATATCGGTGGCGTTGACGGTGGTATCCTTCTCGGAGACGGGATCGAGGTAGGTGTAGGTCTCCATGGGGATTTCCTTCCAGATGGTGTCGGCCTTGGCCTCGCCGGTGGCGGCGAAGAGGAATGCACCCTCGCTGGAGGTACGTGCTGCTACGCGTGCGGAGTAGGTACCGTTGGGCAGACCTTCGATGACCTGCTCGCTGTAGATGTTCAGCTCACCAGGAGTGGGATTGAAGCTGTCGAAGTACTTGTGGTCAGCATCGCCGGTGTAGTACTGGCTCTGGTTCAGAGGACCGTTGCCGGTGCCCTTGATGACATCCCAACCGGTGATTTCGGCGAAGTCAGGATTGATGATCCAGCCAGTGTAGTCGTTGGCGTTCGGGTTGCGCTCGTAGGTATCCTGAGCAGTAGCCACGGCCATGAGCTTCTTGAGTTCGGCAACCATCTCTTCGACGGTAGCCACCTCGAGCATTTCGTGGCCGGCGGTCAGACGCTCCTTCTGAGCTGCGATAGCGGAGTTGACAGCCTGACGTGCGGTGGCACGGAACTCAGCGGCGGTCTCGCTGGCCTCGATGGCAGCCTGGCCGTAGGTGTTCACGTATGCCTTGGTGACATTCAGGATGCTGTCGACCTTCTGGTAGGTAGCACCGCTGGAAGCGATCCAAGCCAGGGTGGCATCGTTGGCAAACTTCACGATGTCGAGTGCCACGCCATAGACGCCGTCGGGATCGCTCTCGAGGTTCTCGGCGATGGTGGGCAGGGTCTTGCCAGCCTCCATGATCTCGTTGTACTTACCTTCGGAAGTCTGTGCGAGGGCGATAGCGTTGTTCAGCACAGCGAAGTCCTTCGTCTGGTTGTAAACGGCGAGGGAGTCGTTGACGGAGCCCTTGTCGACAGCGAAGTGCATGGCATCAGCCAGATCCTGAGCGGTCTGCAGGCGTGCGGCAATGGCAGCATCAATCTGTTCCTGAGTGGCGGCACCGTGGTAGCGGAGCGTCACGTTTGTGAACCAGAAGCTACCGCGACGCTGAGCATCGCTGACATCCTCTTCTTCGCAGTTGCCGTTGTGGGTGGAGCGAGCACCGATGGTCAGCTTGCCATCGACGACGATGACGGTCTCCTTGGTGGAAACAGTCTCCCAGGGATCTTCGCCGCCGAAGGGATATTCACCCTGATAGCCGTTGCCGTCACTGATCCAGTCCCAGCAAACGCCAGCCTCGGTCATGTAGCCTTCGGTCTGGCTCAGGGTGGAGGTAGCGTAGATGTGCTGGTCGCTGAGTGCGTTAGCGTTGGTGATCATATCCATGCTGACGCTGTAGATACCATTTGGCAGGTTGGTCAGGTCAGCATGTGCATCCAGATAGCCTGCGAAGTTGGTAGCCCATAGCTGGTAGCAGGTGCGACCCACCTTGAGGTAACCGCCAGCGGTGGCACCGGCTGTGGAACCGTTGACCCAAGCGCCGTCGATATTGATGTCATCAGCGGTCAGTCCTGCATCAGCGACGACGGGCATCTCATTGCTGCCGGGTTCGCGGCTTTCGAGGCAGAACCAGGGGCTGGGAACGAGGAAGCTGTAGTTTGCAGGATTCTCCAAGTCAGCGGGCTGGCTGAAGTAGTACTTGTTCATAGCTTCCTTCATTCCGGACTCGGCAGCAGTGATGCTCTCGATGGTTCCTTCGGTGTAAAGAAGCTTGTAGACGTTCTCGCAGTAAGCGTAGAACTCAGCCTTGCCAGGGTAGTCCGTAGCATCGAGCAAGGACATAGCCTTGAGGTACATGGCCTCCAGATTGCGTGCGGATTCACCAGCCTGGACCATGGTGTCGAACAGGTTCTTCAACTTGTTGATGGACTCCTGCAGTTGGGGAACGTCGTCACCATCATAGGTGTATTCCTTCTGAAGGTCTTCTGCCTGCATGATGAGGCCGTAGAAATATTCGCCTTCTGCGCCAATCAGGGAGTCGGGCAGGCTTGCCAGCACCTCGTCGGTGTAGTAGTAGAGGTCCGAACGGAGCACCTCAGCAGGATCGGCATCGCCAATCTTGTAGAGCTTGATACCGTCGATGAGCACCCAGGGGTTGACGTTACTGGAGCTGTTGGCGGACTTGAAGCCGAACTGGAGGGTGAACTTGTCAACGGGGGTGAACTCGAACTCGTGCTTAGTCCACTCGGTGGAGTTGAGGCTGCCCTCTTCCTCCTGGAACACATCGCGGCGGCAGATGACCTTTGTCAGGTTCTCAGGATTTGCGGATGCGTTGGAGTTGCAGTTCTTGGTCCAGTACTCGAGATGGTATTCAGCGCACGGGAGACGCACTTCCTGCTTGTAGAGAACCCATCCGCCCCAACCGGCACGCATGTAGGCTGCAGCGACATTATTCTCATCACCGAATTCCGTCGGCACCTCGGGCATGTAGAGGAAACCATTGGTGTCATCGGACGTGGGCACGGCTTCAGCTCCGAGGCCGTAAGGCACATTGCCGAAATATACCCATTCGCAGCCGGGGAATTTTGCGCTGGATTCCACGGTCCAGCCCTTGATGCGGCCGATGAAGCCATTCACGGCCTCGAGCTTGCGACCGTCGGGACGGTTCTGGCCGCTGGTGCTCTTGGGACGGGCATAGAGGGTGCTGTCTGCGGCGATGTATGCCCAGCTACGGTCACTCAGTGAATTGTCGGTGCTGATGGCCTCTTTCATGGTTCCGTCAATCTGGAACGTGAGGTCCTCGTCAAAACCGGGGTTGGCGACGTACTCGGTGTAGTCTTCAATCTCCTGTGCTGTCATCGGCATAGCAGCGAAGGCTCCCAGTGTCATGAGAAGTAAAGCTTTCTTCATAAACAGTTGTTTTTAGTTAGTAAAAATGTAACGTGCTAATTCTTCAGTAAACTGCACCCCGCAAAGCGGAAATGCGGGGCAAAAGTAATGTATTTCCTCCGAATAAGAGAGAAAAACTGCATTTTTTTGCTCCGAAAGATACCTTTTATATAAAATAAAGAGAAAAAAAGGCTTATTTGTCACTTCCAAGGATGCGTCTTCCGCTGAGGAAATGACGATTCCAGTAGTCTGCTTCAGGGTAGCTGTCGATGCGCACTCCACGCGAACTGCTGCTATGGATGAATTCGAAGGTGCCGCGTTCGCTGTCCACGGAGGTGACGATGCCTACGTGGTTGACAGCCTCGCCTCGGCGTCCGTTGTTGCCAAAGAAGACCAGGTCGCCGGGAAGCAGTTCGGCGATGGAGGCTACGCGCTCGCCCTGGGTGTTCTGTTCGCGCGACGAACGCTTCAGCTCGATACCCATCTTGCGGAAGACATAACTGGTGAAGCCTGAGCAGTCGAAAGCATTGGGGCCACTGCTGCCGGTGCGGTAGCGAGAGCCTATCAGTTTCTTGGCGGCATCGATGAGGTCGGAAGCTATCGTGCTGCCCAGACCCGTGAGCAGGTTGGCACGTACCATGGGACTGATGGGTGCAAGAATGGCGGACAACTGCTTCTGCACAGTCAGAGGGCTGACCGCAGCATCCGGCTCCGTCGTCAGCGCACGGTGGCGTTCGGGCGTACGGGCAAAGAGGACTGTGGTCAAGCACAGCAGTAGCGCAAAGAGTTTCTTGGTCATTCTTATTTCCTTTTGGTAGGTGAACATACCCTGTCACAGGGAATTCTTCCTGAATTTCGGCGGCAAAGGTAGATAAAAAACAATAAATGAGCAACTTTTTCGTGCTAAAAAGCCTCAAAACGGAAAAAAAGTCGTACCTTTGCGCCCGCAAATGGATAGAATCCGTCATCCTCGCAATCCGTAAACCATAATCGTAAATCATTAATTTTGTAAATACATAAGATGAACTTCGTTGAAGAACTCACTTGGCGCGGCATGATTCACCAGATGATGCCGGGCACGGAGGAACTCCTCCAGAAAGAACAAGTTACGGCCTATGTGGGTATCGACCCCACGGCAGACAGCCTTCATATCGGGCACCTCTGTGGTGTGATGATGCTGCGCCATCTGCAGCGTTGCGGCCACAAGCCTCTGGCGCTCGTAGGTGGAGCCACAGGCATGATCGGTGATCCCAGCGGCAAGAGTCAGGAGCGCAACCTGCTGGACGAGGCTACCCTGGCCCACAACGTTGCCTGCATCAAGGCACAGTTGGCTCATTTCCTCGATTTCGAGAGCGATGCACCCAATCGTGCCGAACTCGTCAACAACTACGACTGGATGAAGGACTTTACCTTCTTGGCTTTCGCCCGCGATGTAGGCAAGCATATCACTGTCAACTACATGATGGCCAAGGACAGCGTGCAGAAACGTCTGAACGGTGAAGCTCGCGACGGCCTTTCCTTCACAGAGTTTACCTACCAGTTGCTGCAGGGTTACGACTTCTACTACCTCAACACCCACAAGGGCTGCAAGCTTCAGATGGGCGGCAGCGACCAGTGGGGCAACATCACCACCGGCACTGAGCTCATCCGCCGCATGGGTGGTGGCGAGGCTTATGCGCTGACTTGTCCCTTGATTACGAAGTCTGACGGTCGCAAGTTTGGCAAGACGGAGCAGGGCAACATCTGGCTGGACCGCCGCTACACCTCGCCCTACCGCTTCTATCAGTTCTGGATTAACGTTGCCGATGAGGATGCCGAGCGCTACATCAAGATCTTCACTTCTCTGCCGAAGGACGAGATTGATGACCTCATTGCCCGTCATCGCGAGGATCCGGGTCGCCGCGAACTCCAGCGCCGTCTGGCAGAGGAGGTCACGAAGATGGTTCACAGCGAAGAAGACCTGCGCGCAGCTCAGGAAGCCTCGCAGATGCTCTTTGGCAAATCCACCAAGGAAGCCCTCATGGCGCTGGATGAGCAGACGTTGCTCGACGTCTTCGACGGTGTGCCCCAGTTCCGCATCAGCCGCAGTCTGCTGGAAGGCGAGGGTATCAAGGCCATCGACCTCATGGCTGCCGAGACCCAGTGCTTCCCCAGCAAGGGTGAGATGCGAAAGATGGCTCAGGGCGGAGGTGTCAGCCTCAATAAGGAGAAGCTCGCAGCCTTCGATCAGGCTGTCACCACGGCAGACCTCATCGACGGCCGCTATCTCCTCGTCCAGAAGGGCAAGAAGAACTATTACCTGCTTATCGCGGAGTGAAAAAGACCCGCTAAAGGGCAAAAATGCTGAATTTTACGGTCCTGAGCAAAAATAAATCGTAAATCGTAAATCGTAAATCGTAAATTTTGCTTACCTTTGCCGCGCTTTTAGCAATAAAAGCCTCAGGATTGGGATATGGTGTAATGGTAACACAACAGGTTTTGGTTCTGTTTTTCCTGGTTCGAATCCGGGTATCCCAACGCACAGGCAAGGTCCTGAAGAAGCAAATAGCTCGCTGGTTGTCAGCGAGCTATTTGTTTTGATGGGGGAGGGGGATGGGCTGAATGGGGCTAATGGGCTTGATGGGTTTGATGAGTTAGTAGGCGACGGAGCAGTCGAAACCAAGTTGGCGGACGCGGTCGGCAATGGCATCGAGTTCGGCGGGAGCAGCCTTGCGGAGGGAACTGACGGGCGTCTCGCGGTCGATGGTGTAGATCATCACCTTCTGGGGCGCTATCTGTTGCAGTACTTGCAACCAGGGTCCTACAAAGCGGTCGGAAGTGTTCGTCAGCTCACGTCCTTCGGGGCTCGTGCCATCGAGGAACATGGTCTGGATGATGACGTGGCCGCGGAAGCGGACGAGTCCATCGATGATGGCGCTGACCTCGTAGTGTCCGTTGGGGCGATCCAGGGTGTGGATGAAATCAGCGTCCACGGTGTCCAACTTCTGGATATTGTTGTCCACTCGGCAGAGAGCGTCGAAGACGGCAGGCTTCAGGACCTGGGTGGCATTGCTGAGCACGCTGATATGTGCCAGTGGAAAGTACTGGTTGCGCAGGCAGATGGTATCGTCGATGATCTCAGCAAAGTGGGGGTGCAGTGTCGGTTCGCCGTTGCCGGCGAAGGTCAGCACGTCTGGTGTGGGTCCCTCTGCCGTCATCTGCTGCAGACGCGCTTCCAGGGCTGCGCGGACTTCTTCCCGCGTAGGCATCGGAAGATGTGGATGTCGCTGGGCGTTCAGTCCGCATTCACAATAAAGACAATCAAAACTGCAGACCTTGCCGTCGGCTGGCAGGAGATTGATGCCCAGCGAGACGCCAAGGCGTCGGCTGTGGACAGGCCCAAAAATGGGCGAAGGATAGATTATAGTGCTCATTTCGGGGGCAAAGGTACAAAAAAGTTGAAAGTTGAAAGTTGAAAGATGAAAGTTTTTTGCTTTCAGGGTGCCATTTGCGAGAAAAACTGTAACTTTGCGCCCGAATTATGTTAGATTCCATCCGAAAACCTATTCAAACGGAGCTGGAAAACTACCAGCAACATTTTCGTTCCGTCCTGCAGTCCGACAACTCTCTGCTGGCTGCAGCTCTTGAACACTTGACGCGTCGTCTGGGAAAGATGATGCGCCCCACACTTGTGCTCCTCTGTGCCCGCGAAGGGGGTGAGGTCACCCCGGCTGCCATGCATGCAGCAGCAGGACTGGAAATGTTGCACACCGCCAGCCTGGTTCACGATGATGTCGTGGATGAGAGCGACATGCGTCGCGGCCAGCGTTCCGTGAATGCGCTCTTCGACAACAAGGCAGCCGTGCTTGTCGGTGATTTCATCACTTCCAAAGCCCTTTCCGAGATTGCGCAGACCCGTAGCCTCGAAGCTGTGGAGCGCACGGCGTGGCTGGGACAGACCCTTGCCGACGGCGAACTGCTGCAATTGAGTAACACCCAGCGCAGCACATTCTGTCAGGATGCCTATTTCGAGGTCATTTCCAAGAAGACTGCAGCCCTCTTCAGCACTTGTGCCCGTTTGGGAGCCCGTCTAGGTGGTGCCGATGAGGCCACGGTCAGCTGTCTTGAGCACTTCGGCCATCTTGTGGGGCTCTGTTTCCAATTGCGCGACGACATTTTTGACTTCGACGAATCGCTGAATGTGGGCAAACCCAAGGGTAACGACCTGCGTGAGGGCAAGCTGACTCTGCCCGTGCTCCATGCCCTCGACGGATGCGATGACTACCACCGTCGTCTGGCTCTGAAGGTGCGTGCCCACGAGGCTTCGCGCCTGGAAATCCAGGAGTTGGTGGACTTCACCATCCAGCGAGGAGGTATAGCCTACGCCGAGTCAGAGATGCAACGACTTCGTGCAGAGGCTCTGGAACTGCTTCACGGACTCCATGATCATGAAGTAGCTCAGGCATTGGCTCTCTACCTTGATTACGTTGTACAACGCAACCTATAGAACTATGAAGAAGATTCAGATTATCAATGGTCCCAACCTCAATCTGCTGGGCCGCCGCGAGCCGGGTGTCTATGGCAGTCGCAGTTTCGAAGAGTACCTCTCGGAACTGCGTGCGCAGTACCCGGAAGTACAACTGGATTATTTCCAGAGCAACCACGAGGGTGACCTCATCGATTGCATTCATTCCTGCGGCTTCGAGGCCGACGGCATCATACTCAATGCGGGAGCCTACACCCACACCAGTGTGGCTCTGCACGACGCTTTGCGAGCAGTTGAAGCGCCTGCTGTGGAAGTACATATATCTAATGTACACACGCGCGAGGAGTTTCGCCACCACAGCCTCATCAGTGCAGCCTGCCGGGGTGTCATCTGTGGTTTCGGACTGGACAGCTACCGTCTGGCAGTGGAGGCATTAATCAGTTTATAATTGAAATTCCGCAAAATTGTAAATCTGTAAATTGTAAATCTGTAAATTCCTTGTCCCTCGACGACTACATCCTTGGCCACATAGATCCTGAGCCGGAGTACCTGCATCGGCTCTGGCGGGCTACGAACCTTCATCTGAACTACCCTCGCATGGCAAGTGGGCACTTGCAGGGATGCCTGCTTAGGATGCTGGTTCATATGATTTGTCCGCAGACGGTGCTCGAGATAGGGACTTTCACGGGCTATAGCGCACTCTGCATGGCCAGCGCCCTGGATTCCGGCGCCACCCTTCACACCATAGAAATCAATGATGAGCAGGAGGACTTCACCCGTCCGTGGCTGGAGAACTCCCCTTGGGCTGATAAGATTCGGTTTTATATTGGCGACGCACTGGAGCTGATAAATAGCACATCCTTAAATAGTACCTTCTTTGACCTTGTTTTCATTGATGCAGACAAGCGCCATTACGTGGACTACTACCGTGCCGTGTTGCCGCAGGTTCGTCCCGGCGGTTTCATCATCGCTGACAACACCCTCTGGGACGGACATGTTGTAGACGACATCAAGCTCACAGCCGCCAATGGCAAGGATGCGCAGACCCTGGGTATCATGGCATTCAACGACTTGGTTGCCAGCGATTCTTCCGTGGAGCGTGTCATCCTTCCGTTGCGCGATGGGCTCACCCTCATCCGCAAACTGACAGACTAAATTCGCCGTTTCTATAGTAAATTCGGTATTTCTCCGTTTCAAAGGCACAAATACGGGATTCAACCCAAATGCGCGCATGACTTTTCCTGCTTCTCTTGTCTATTTTATGTACTTTTGTGGCAGAATCACGAAAAGTCATATATAAAATGTTAGATTCAGAATTGTTTGAAATCATTGATTACACGATCAAGAGCGAGAGGATATATTCTAACATCAATTTGATGCGCTCTGACGTCATGCGTCATTTTGCTATCAGTCGGCATCGCTTGAACGAGTTGTTCACGAAGTATGCCGATGGTAAATCTTTTCCCCAATACATCAATGAGCTGCGTATCAATGAGGCACATGACCTTATCATGAATCATCCGGAGATGACTCTCGTGGAAATTGCCAGCCGGGTGGGCCTGACGCCTCCCAATCTTTGTCGTCTTTTCAAGCAACGCTATGGAGTCGCTCCCAGCAGGTTTTGCCCGGAGGAATCCAAGTGAGTGTGAACTGCATTCTTGGCAAAAAAGTTGGAAATAAGTGACGATTTGCGTGCTTGCGAGGGCGTTTTCCGAAAAGAATGATGCCTTTTTGCAATTATTTCGAAGAAAAGCAGTACTTTTGTACGCAAATTAAAGGTACCTGCTGCCTATGAAACTATTCCTGCTCGATGCCTATGCGCTCATTTACCGCGCTTACTACGGTCTCATAAAAAACCCGCGTATCAATAGCCGTGGGGAAAACGTCTCTGCTGTCTTCGGTTTTTTCAACACCTTGGAAGAAGTGTTGGCAAAGGAACAGCCTACACATATCGGTGTAGCCTTCGATCCGCATGGCGGAACATTCCGCCACGAGCGCTATCCGCTCTACAAGGCTCAGCGCGACGAGACACCCGAAGCCATCCGCTTCGGTGTGCCAGTCATCAAGGATATCCTTGCATCCTACCGTATTCCTGTGCTGGAGGTGGCAGGCTACGAGGCGGACGATGTCATCGGCACGCTGGCGGCTCAGGCTGAGGAAGCGGGTATTGAAACCTACATGATGACTCCTGACAAGGACTATGGACAACTCGTGGCAGAGCATGTCCGGATGTTCAAACCGAGGAATATGGGTACTGGTTTCGAAGTCCTTGGTGTGGAGGACGTCTGTGCCAAATGGGGTATCCAGCGTCCGCAGCAGGTAGTGGACATTCTCGGTCTCATGGGCGATGCGTCTGACAACATTCCTGGTTGTCCGGGGGTAGGGGAGAAGACAGCCTCCTCGCTCATACAGCAGTTCGGCAGTATAGAGAACCTGCTGGCAAACACCGACCAGCTGAAAGGAAAACTGAAGGAACGGGTGGAGGCCGGTCGCGAGCAGATTGAGCTCTCGCGCTGGCTGGCGCAGATAGTCACGGATGTGCCCATTCAGCTGGATATGGAGGCACTGGAGGCGAAAGAGTGTGACCGCGAAGCGCTGATAGCCCATTTCACAGATTTGGAGATGCGCTCTTTGATAAATCGTAAGTTCGGTGCTCAACAGACAACGGTGGCGACTGCAGCTGCCGTGCCTTCAGCCCCGACTTCGACCGTCGATGCCCAACTGGACCTCTTTGCTACTGCATCGGAGGCAGAACCAGCAGCGACTTCCTTTGCCGAAACAGCTCCTCAGACACTTTCCTCATATTCTGCCACCGATGCTTCTTACCATTTAGTAAATGATGCACCCTCGCGCGCGAACCTCATTCAGCTCCTGCTGGCCTCCCCGGAAGTCAGCCTCGACACGGAGACGACCAGCACCGAGGCCATCGATGCGGAGTTGGTGGGACTGAGTTTTGCAGTTCGCGAGGGTGAGGCATACTACGTCCCCGTGCCCGAGGACCGCGCAGAGGCACAGGCCATCGTGGATGAGTTCCGCCCTGTCTACGAGAATGTACAAATCCTGAAAGTGGGGCAGAACCTGAAGTACGACTTCAACGTCCTTCAGAACTACGGCGTGCGCCTAGCCGAGCCGATGTATGACACGATGATAGCCCACTACCTCCTGCAGCCCGAGTCACGCCACGGAATGGACTACCTCGCAGAAATCTACCTGCACTACAAAACCATACACATCGACGAACTCATAGGTAAAAAAGAGCGTGGAAAGCCTCAGAAATCCATGCGCGAAGTGCCCGTGGAGGAGGTCTGCCCTTACGCAGCCGAGGACGCCGACATCACCCTGCGCCTGGCCCACGTGTTTCGCCCGATGCTCGAGGCCGAGGGTGCTACGCGCTTGTTTGAGGAAATCGAAATGCCCCTGATGCCTGTGCTGGCAGATATGGAACGGGCGGGTGTGCGGATTGATACCGAGGCGCTGCGGCAGGGGAGTCAGTTGCTCGGTGAGCAGTTGGTGGCACTGGAACAGGAAATCTACGAGCTGGCAGGTAGGGAGTTCAACATCAACTCACCGAAGCAGGTGGGCGAGATTCTTTTCGACCACCTGAAACTGCTGCCCAACGCCAAGAAGACCAAGGGCGGAGCCTACAGTACGAACGAGGAAATCTTGCAACGTATCCACACGAAACATCCCATCGTGGACAAAATCCTGGACTATCGGGGCAAGAAGAAACTCATCAGCACCTACCTCGATGCCCTGCCACAACTCATCAACCCCCGCACAGGTCACATCCATACGAGCTTTAACCAGACCGTAGCCGCTACCGGGCGTCTGTCCAGCAGCGACCCGAACCTACAGAACATCCCCGTACGCACTGAGGACGGCAAGGAAATCCGCAAGGCTTTCGTGCCAGAGCCAGGACAACTGTTCTTCTCTGCAGACTACTCGCAGGTGGAGCTCCGCATCATGGCACATCTCAGCGGTGACGAAGGACTCATTGAGGACTTCCGCCAGGGGCACGATATCCACGCCGCCACGGCTGCGAAGATTTTCCATCGGGAAGAACCTCTTGAAGAGGGTATAAAAGCCGTCACTCGTGAGGAACGCAGCAAGGCTAAGACGGCCAACTTCGGCATCATCTATGGTATCACGGCCTTCGGTCTGACGGAGCGCTTAGGTATCAGCCGCTCGGAGTCTAAGGAGCTCATAGATAGCTACTTCGATACCTACCCGCGTGTCCATGCGTTCATGCAGGAGAGCATCGACCGTGCTCGTGAGTTGGGCTACACAGAGACCATCTGCCACCGGCGCTGCTACCTGCGCGATATCAATTCTGCTAACGCTACCGTGCGGGGCTTCGCAGAGCGCAACGCCATCAACTCTCCCATCCAGGGCTCGGCGGCGGACATTATCAAGATTGCTATGGTGCGCATCCATCGCCGCTTCCGTGAGGAAGGCTTGCAGTCGCGTATGATTCTGCAGGTACACGACGAACTGAACTTCTCCGTCCTCCCCGAAGAACGCGAGCGCGTGGAGCAGATTGTGGTCAGCGAGATGCAAGGTGCCATTGAAATGCGCGTGCCGCTGATTGCCGATGCGGGTTGGGGAAGCAACTGGCTGGAGGCACACTAAAGAGTGCAAAGTAAAAGATTGAAAATACGATATTATGTACACAGCAAATCCCTCTCGCTACGTCGAGATGAAGTACCGCAGGTGCGGTCGCTCGGGCGTACTCCTGCCAGAGCTCTCGCTGGGTTTCTGGCACAACTTCGGCGAGGTGACACCCGAAGAGCAGAGTCGCGCCATTGTGCGTGCTGCTTTCGACGCTGGCATCACCCACTTTGACCTTGCCAACAACTATGGCCCTCTGCCCGGCGCTGCCGAGTTGCGCCTGGGCAAGTTCCTGAAGGATGACTTAGCTTCCCATCGCGACGAACTCTTCATCGCCACCAAGGCGGCCTATGATATGTGGGACGGCCCCTATGGCTCCTGGGCATCGCGCAAGCACATGATGGCAAGCCTTGACCAGAGCCTTCGCCGTCTGCAATTGGACTATGTGGACCTCTTCTATTGTCATCGCTATGATCCCGAGACACCGCTGGAGGAGACGCTGCAGACGCTGGTGGACATCGTCCGTTCGGGAAAGGCCCTGTACGTAGGGCTCTCCCGCTGGCCGCAGGAAGCAGCCCGCTTCGGCTACGACTACCTGCGTCGCCACGATGTTCCCTGCCTTATCTATCAAGGGCGCCTGAACCTCTTCGATCAGGCACCGAAGGCTGATGGAACACTTGCTACAGCCTACCAGGCCGGAGCGGGATTCATCAGTTTCTCGCCGTTGGCGCAAGGCCTGTTGACTGACCGCTATCTTCATGGCATTCCTGCCGACAGCCGCATGGCCCACGACCCGCGTTTCCTAAAGGCCGATTCGCTGACGCCGGAGGTGCTTGCTCGCATCCGTGCCCTCAATGATTTGGCTGCACAGCGAGGCGAGGCGCTGGCAACGATGGCACTCTCGTGGATTCTCCATCATAAGGAGGTCACCAGTGTGATCATCGGAGCCAGTTCGCCGGAGCAGCTGAAGCGCAACCTTGCTTGCCTCCAAAGTCCCGCATTTAGCAACGAAGAGTTACAAATGATTGATAATATTCTTAAATAAGTAAACATATACGGGCGGTTTGCTTTCTTTTTGTCTGTATTGCTTGGAGAAATGCTTGCTTTGTGCTACCTTTGCGGCGGATTTAAGAAAGAAAGAGCATTTAACCCTTAATACACAAACATTATGAAGAAGATTCGTGCAGCTGTAGTTGGCTACGGCAACATCGGAAAGTATGCACTGGAAGCTCTCGTAGAGGCTCCCGATTTCGAGATCGCCGGTATCGTGCGTCGGCGTGGCGCAGAAGATTGCCCCAAGGAACTGGCAGACTATAAGGTCGTGAAGGATATTCGCGAGTTGGAGGCTGTGGACGTTGCCATCCTGGCCACTCCCACCCGTAGTGTGGAAGCTTATGCGAAGGAAATCCTTGCACAGGGAATCAACACCGTTGACTCCTTTGACATTCACACGCAGATTGTGCAGTTGCGCCGTTCGCTGGACGCTGCCGCCAAGGCAGGAGGTGCCGTCAGCATCATCAGTGCCGGTTGGGATCCAGGTTCGGACAGCGTTGTCCGCACGCTCATGGAGAGTTTGGCACCGAAGGGCATCAGCTATACGAACTTCGGTCCTGGCCGTTCGATGGGGCACTCGGTTGCCGTGCGCGCCATCGCTGGCGTTCGGGATGCCCTCAGCGTGACCATTCCTCTGGGCACGGGCATCCATCGTCGCATGGTCTATGTGGAATTGGAGGATGGTGCTGACTTCGAGACAGTGAAGCAGTCAATCCTCAAAGACCCCTACTTTGTCAACGATGAGACCCACGTACAGCAGGTGCCGTGCGTCAAGGATCTGAACGACGTAGGCCATGGCGTGAACCTTGTACGCAAGGGCGTTTCGGGCCAGACCCACAACCAGCTCTTCGAGTTCAATATGAAAATCAACAATCCAGCCCTGACGGCTCAGGTGCTGGTCAATGTGGCTCGTGCTTCCATGCGTCAGCAGCCTGGCTGCTACACGATGATCGAGATTCCCGTTATCGACCTGCTGCCTGGCGACAGGGAAGAGATTGTCGGACATTTGGTGTAATGACAGTCTGTTCCATAGGCTTCTTCGACGGCGTTCACCGCGGTCATCAGTGCCTCATCCGTCAAGTACGGGATGAGGCACGGCAGCGTGGTGCTCGCTCATTGCTTATCACCTTCGACCGCCACCCGCGTTCGGTCTTCGCTCCGGAGAGTGCTCCGTGCCTATTGACCTCAGCCGGGGAGAAGATGGAATTGCTGCGGGCGACGGGCGTGGATGATATTTATGTCTTGCCTTTCGATCGAGCCATGGCAGCGCTGACGGCACGCGAGTTCATGCAGCAGATACTGAAGGAACAGTTAGGCGTCAGTGCACTCGTCATTGGTTATGACCATCATTTCGGTCGTCCGCAAGGTGAGAGCTTTGAGGACTATTGTGCCTATGGTCGCGAAATAGGAGTTGACGTCGTACAAGCTGCGGAACTGGAGGGCGAACACGTTAGCAGTTCCGCTATTCGTCGTGCTTTGGCGGCGGGTGATGTGGCCACGGCTGCTGGTCTGCTCGGTCGTCCCTACTCGTGGACAGGCCGTGTTGTCCACGGTCATGCTGTAGGGCGCCAGCTCGGGTTCCCCACCGCCAACCTGGAAGGAACGGAGCCTGAAAAGTTGTTGCCTGCACGCGGATCCTATGCCATTCAAGTGCAAAGTGATGCTGTGCAATGTGATGCTCGCTGGAATGCCATGCTCAATATCGGCCATCGACCTACCTTGGATAACGGCGACAATACGACCGTGGAGGCTCATTTGCTGGACTTTCGGGGCGACCTCTACGGCCTCACTCTTACCTTATTCTTTATCGCACGCCTGCGCGAAGAACGCCGATTTGCTGATGAGTCTGCTCTGATGGCCCAGCTCAGTCAGGATCGCGAGGCTGCGTGTGCTATTCTTCAATCACGCTAATAAACTTCTTAGATCATGATTTCAGGCAAAGACTTTACCAAAATCCTTTGGGCTTTCTTCTTCGTTTGCATTTTCTTTTTCTGCCAGGGATTGGGAGGATTAGTAGCACTTCTGCTGGGTATGAATGGATTTCCGGTGGAAGCAACCCTGGCCTCTGCGCTGGTTGCTGCCAACATTTCGGGTATTCTGTTCTTCCTCGCCTATTGGCTCATCGCCCGTCCGGCAGACCTCACCTGGAACGCCGTCGAACGAGGTTGTCGCCAAGGAAGGCTGATTTATCGCAGTGGCCTTTGCGTGTTGATGGCTATGCCCATGATCTACTTGGTCAATTTGTTGCAGGAACTTCTGCCCGACCTGCCAGATTGGGTGGGGAATCAGAATATGATTGGATTGATGCGCCATCCTGTGGGGTTGGCCGTTGTGGCAGTTGTGGGTCCTATCTGCGAGGAATTGCTCTTCCGCGGTGGCGTGCAGCGTAGCTTGCATCGCGCTTTCTCGCCTTCGGTGGCCATCGTCTGCAGTGCCCTGATTTTCTCCATCGTTCATCTGAATCCAGTTCAGGTGCCTGCCGCCTTTGTGCTTGGGTTACTGTTGGGCTTCTCCTACTGGTGGACGGGCTCGCTCATAGCCCCCATCTGCATTCATGTTGTCAACAACTCCGTTGCCTGTATGATGACGCTGCTGTCACCCGACGATGACAGTCTTGTCCACTTTATTGGCGGACCGACGAATGCGGGTATTACAGCACTTGTATGCGTGTTTTTCCTGTTGATTCTCCTTCATGCAGTACAAAAAGAGGGCTTCAAGAGGGCATAATTAGGAGAAATAACATTTTTTTTCTTATATAATAAGGTGTAGTTCGCAATTTTTATGTAGTTTTGCGCCCGAAATTTCACAAAAAGCAAAACTATGTCAAAAAATCTGGTTATAGTTGAGTCTCCGGCCAAGGCAAAGACCATTGAAAAATTCCTTGGCAAGGAGTACAAGGTAATGTCGTCCTATGGACACATCCGTGATTTGAAGAAACGTAACTTCAGTATAGACACCGATACGTTCAGACCCCAGTACGAAGTTCCTGCGGACAAAGCTCATATCGTCACTCAATTGAAGCAGAATGCCAAAAAGGCAGAGATGGTGTGGCTCGCATCCGATGAAGACCGCGAGGGAGAAGCCATTTCATGGCATCTGCAGGAGGTGCTGAAATTGAAGCCCGAGACCACGCGCCGTATCGTGTTCCACGAAATCACCCAGCCGGCTATCCTTGCTGCTATTGAGAATCCTCGGCAGGTGGATATGGCTTTAGTGAATGCACAGCAGGCTCGCCGCGTGCTCGACCGCATTGTCGGTTTCAAACTCTCCCCAGTGCTATGGCGCAAGGTGAAACCCTCCCTCAGCGCCGGCCGTGTGCAGAGCGTGGCCGTCCGGCTCATTGTCGAGCGCGAGCGTGAGGTGCAGGCTTTCCAGAGTGAAGCTTCTTTCCGTGTGACGGCTCTCTTTGGCGTTGCACAAGGCGGGCAGATGAAGGCAGAACTGAATCGACGCTTCTCTACGCTTCAGGAAGCAGAGGCTTTCCTGAAGGAAGTGAGCACGGCAACCTTCACGATTGAAGATATTCAGACCCGTCCAGTCCATCGTACTCCGGCCCCGCCTTTCACTACCAGCACCCTGCAGCAGGAAGCCGCCCACAAACTTGGACTTCCCGTGTCGCAGACGATGCTCATCGCGCAGCACTTGTACGAAAGCGGTCTTATTACCTATATGCGTACCGATAGCGTGAACCTTTCGCAGCTCGCCCTCGGTGCCAGTCGTAGCGTTATAGCTGAGATGATGGGTGAGGAATATGTGAAGACCCGTCAGTACCATACCTCCAGCAAAGGAGCACAGGAGGCCCACGAGGCTATTCGCCCCACCTACATGAACCGCATTGACATTCAAGGCTACAGCACTCAGGAGCGCCGTCTCTATGATCTTATCTGGAAGCGCACCGTCGCCAGCCAGATGGCAGATGCAGAGATGGAGAAGACCACGGCTGCTATCAGTATCAGTGGACGTGAAGAACAGTTCGTGGCTACGGGCGAGGTCGTCAAGTTCGACGGTTTCCTCAAGGTCTATCGCGAGACCAGCGAGACGGCAGAACTGTCCGACGCCTCAGACTCTGATATGGCTGCACTCCTGCCCCCGTTGACTAAAGGTGAGCAGTTGAAGCGTCTGGAAATAGTCGCTGTAGAACGTTTCAGTCAGCGCCCGGCACGCTTCAACGAAGCCAGCCTCGTGCGCAAGCTTGAGGAACTGGGTATCGGGCGTCCTTCCACTTACGCCCCCACTATCAGCACCATCCAGCAGCGTGAATACGTGATTAAGGGAGACAAGGCTGGTGAGGAGCGCAGTTTCCGGACTTTGACTCTGACGGACGAAGGCATCAAGAGCGAAACCAGCACTGCCATCTTTGGAGCAGAGCGCGGCCGGCTACTGCCCACAGACACGGGCGTTGTTGTCAACGACTTCCTGATGGAATACTTCCCGACAATCATGGATTACAACTTCACGGCTGAGGTGGAAAAGGAGTTTGATGCCATTGCCGACGGCAAGGAAGAATGGACGGGCATGATCCGCCACTTCTGGGCAGACTTCGAACCGCTGGTGGAGGAATCTATGAATACCAAGAACGAGTTGCGTGCTGGTGAGCGTGTGTTGGGTCAGGAGCCGGAAACGGGCAAGACCGTCAGTGTGAAAATCGGCCGTTTTGGTCCTGTCGTACAGGTGGGTTCTGCCGATGATGCCGAAAAACCCCGCTTTGCTCAGTTGCGCAAGGGGCAGAGTATAGAGTCCATCACACTTGAAGAAGCTTTGGAACTCTTCCGGCTGCCACGTACTTTGGGAACCTATGAGAATGACGAAGTGGTCGTTGGCACTGGGCGCTACGGCAACTACGTCACATTCCAGAAGAAGTTCATCTCCCTGCCGCCTGACGCTGATCCGCTTAACATCACACTCGAAGATGCTATTAAGGTCATCGAAGAACGTCGCCAGGCAGAGGCAGACCGTTTCGTCAAAGGCTTCGACGAGGAACCCGAATTGGAAATCATCCGTGGCCGCTTCGGACCCTATATCATCTACAAGGAGCAGAACTACCGTCTGCCCAAACCCATGCAGGAGCGTGCTGCCGACCTGACACTTTCTGAATGTATGGAACTCATCAAGGAGCAGGACGAGAAGCCCAAAACTGCTGCCAACGGACGGCGCCGTTTCGGCAAGCGGAAATAAATCATTAACTGTTAATTGCTAATGATACGAATCATCCTTATCGGTTACATGGGAGCAGGCAAGACCACGGTGGGTAAGGCGCTGGCTGCTGAACTCGGCGTACCATTCTATGACCTCGACTGGTTCATTACCACCCGCTACCGTCGTTCTGTTCCCGAGATATTTGCTGAGCGTGGCGAAGACGGTTTTCGCGACCTCGAGCGCCGTATGCTTCATGAGGCCGCAGAGTTCGAGGATATCGTTCTCAGTTGCGGTGGCGGAACGCCCTGTTTCTTCGACAACATGGAGTATATGAACTCCCTCGCGGACACTATCTATCTGAAGGCTACCCCCGAGGTGCTTGCCATGCATCTGCGTATGGGCAAGGGTAAGCGCCCTTTACTCGAAGGCAAGTCGCCCGAGGAGTTGGAGGAGACCGTTCGTCAGATGCTCGTCGATCGCGAGCCCTTTTATACCAGAGCCAAGCATATCGTCGATGTTTCGCTCCTCGATACAGCAAGCAAAATACAGGATAGCGTCCGCATCATCCGCGAGATGCTGAAAGTATAAAAAGAGAAAAGCCTAAAAATAGAACAGCATGAAGAAATGGCGCATTGAAGACTCCGAGGAACTCTATAACATCAAAGGATGGGGAGTCAACTATTTCGGTATCAACGACAAGGGGCATGTCTATGTGACCCCGAAGAAGAACAGTGTCCAGGTAGACTTGCAAGAGGTCATCGACGAACTGACCACGCGCCACGTTACGGCACCTGTGCTGCTGCGCTTCCCAGATATCCTGGACAACCGCATCGAGAAGACCGACGAATGTTTCCGCAAGGCCGCCAAGGAATATGACTACCAGGCCGAGCACTTCATCATCTTCCCCATCAAGGTCAATCAGATGCGCCCCGTCGTAGAGGAAATCATCAGCCACGGAAAGCGCTACAACCTCGGTCTGGAGGCTGGTTCCAAACCGGAACTTCATGCCGTGTTGGCTACCAATATGGACAGCGACAGCCTCATCATCTGCAACGGCCACAAGGACCAGAACTTCATCGAGCTGGCACTGCTGGCGCAGAAGATGGGAAAACGTGTGTTCCTCGTCATTGAGAAATTGCCGGAACTGAAGATCATCGCCGACACCGCCCAGCGACTGGGGGTGCGCCCCAATCTGGGTATACGTATCAAACTCGCTGCAAACGGCAGTGGCAAGTGGAGCGAGAGTGGCGGCGACGCCTCCAAGTTCGGGCTCAACTCCTCCGAATTGCTCATGGCACTGCAGCTGCTGGATGAGATGGGGCTGCGCGACTGCCTGAAACTCTTGCATTTTCACATTGGAAGTCAGATAACCAAGATTCGCCGCATCTCGACCGCTCTGCGCGAGGCCGCGCAGTTCTACGTGCAGCTCCATTCCATGGGTTTCGGTATTGAATTCATCGACTGCGGTGGCGGTCTTGGTGTGGACTACGACGGCACGCGCTCCAGCAACAGCGAGTCCAGTGTCAACTATTCCATTCAGGAATATGTCAATGACTGCGTCTGGACTCTGGTTGAGGCTGCTAATTCCAATGGAATCCCCCATCCCAATATTATCACCGAGGGTGGCCGTTCGCTGACAGCCCACCACAGTGTCCTCGTTGTGGATGTGATGGAGAGTGTCACGGCCCCCCAGATGCCCGAGGATTTCCAACCCAGCGAGAAAGACCACAAGCTCGTCCACGACCTCACGGAAATCTGGGACAAGCTATCCACCCGTTCCCTCCTTGAGGACTGGCACGATGCAGAAGATATCCGCGAGGAAGCCCTCGACCTTTTCCGCCACGGCATCATTGACCTCCGCACACGTGCTCAGATAGAATCCCTCTACTGGGCCATCAGCCATGAGGTTGCCGAACTGGCCCACCACCAGAAGCACGTGCCCGATGAACTCCGCGCTCTGGATAAGCAGATGGCAGACAAGTACTTCTGCAACTTCTCGCTCTTCCAGTCGATGCCAGATTCCTGGGCGTTGGACCAGCTGTTCCCCATCATGCCCATTGCCCGTCTGGGCGAGCAGCCTACTCGCAGTGCCACTTTGCAGGACATCACCTGTGACTCCGACGGCAAGATAACGACCTACGTCAACGGCGGCCACCAGACGAACTACATCCCGCTGCATCCCGTCAAGGCCGATGAACATTATTATATCGGTGTCTTCCTCGTGGGAGCCTATCAGGAAATCCTCGGCAATATGCACAATCTCTTCGGCGATACCAACGCGGTGCATATCACCGTCTCTCGCGACACCTACGACATCGAGCAGATTATCGATGGAGAGACTGTGGCCGACGTGCTGGAGTACGTGCAGTACGATCCCAAGAAACTGGTACGCCGGCTCGAGATATGGGTCAGTCGCGCCGTCAAGGACGGTAAGATCACCGAGAGCGAGGGCAAAGAATTTATCTCTAATTATCGCGCCGGACTGTATGGATACACCTACCTTGAATAAGGCTCCCCAAAGGCTCTCTGTCATCAAAGTCGGCGGCGCCGTTGTCGAAGACTCTGCCTCATTGGCTATCCTGCTGGATGAGTTCGTGAAGGTCGGCGGTTCCAAAGTCCTAGTTCACGGCGGCGGGCGTTCTGCCACGAAGCTGGCAGAACAGCTGGGCATTGAGAGCCGCATGGTCGGCGGTCGCCGGATTACGGATGCCGAGATGCTGCGCGTGGTCACGATGGTCTACGGCGGACTGGTCAACAAGAACATCGTGGCACAGTTGCAGGCACGGGGCGTCAATGCGCTTGGACTTACGGGTGCCGACTTTAATCTCATTCGTGCCCATCGTCGTCCCGTTACCCCTGAAGGTGTGGACTTCGGTTTCGTGGGCGATGTCGACAGTGCCGACGGCCAGCGCCTGCTTCAACTTCTCGAGAGCGGTGTCACTCCCGTGGTGGCTCCCCTAACCCACGATGGCCAGGGTAATCTCTTGAACACCAACGCAGATACCATGGCTCAGAGTGTGGCTACCGCTTTGGTCCCAGTCTCCTCCGTCTCTCTCACCTTCTGCTTCGAACTCTCCGGCGTTCTCCGCAATCCCTCAGATTCCTCCACCCTCATTCCCCACCTCACCGAGGTTGATTTCCGTGCCCTTGTCGCTGATGGCACCATCGCCGGCGGGATGATTCCCAAGCTGGAGAATGCCTTTGCTGCCCTTCGGGCTGGCGTCTCCAAGGTTCGCATCACCAATATTCATGACCTGCAGGGAGGAACGGTGATTACTCTCGAAACCGTGCCTTCCGCGTAATCCATGTCGCAAACCATGGATTTCCGCACTGATATCCTTCCCCACCGCGATCGCCTCTATCGCCTGGCCCTCGGCATCACCCTCCACACAGCCGAGGCCGAAGATATCGTGCAGGATACCATGCTTCGTGCCTGGGAACGTCGTGCTGAATGGCCTGAAATACAGAATATCAGCGCCTGGCTCACTCAGATCTGCCGGAATCTTGCCCTCGACCGCAAGAAGCACTCACAGTACGAAGCGAATCTTTCCCAGTCCACTTCTTCCTCAGAACGTCTTGGCCCTGCCACCTCCCACAGCGCACTTTCCACTCCCCACTTGTCCGAGACCCTCGAAGCCCGCGAGTCCCTGAATATCCTCGCGCAGCTCATGGCCCAGCTGACCCCGCCGCAGGACGATATCATCCGCCTGCGCGACATCGAAGGACTCAGCTATCGGGAAATAGCCACCGAACTCGGCCTCACCGAGGACCAAGTCCGTGTGTACCTCCACCGTGCCCGTCAGAAGCTGCGCGAGCAATATACCCAGATGCAGAACTATGGTCTGCAGTAGGATCTTACAAGATGTGTTTCCGTGAATAAAAAGATCCGTTGCTTGTAGTGCCTTGGGACTACAAGCAACGGATTAGGATGTATGTCGCTAAAGAGCCTTATCTTTTCCTTGTAGTCCCTTGGGACTACAAAGGAAGGGTTGTGTTAGCAGACCTCAATCTGACGGCTGAGTTTGACTTCTTCCTTCGCCATCTTCGGCAGGACGATGGTGAGCACGCCGTCTTCTACCTTAGCGGAAATCTTTTCCTTGTCGACATCCTCGGGCAGTGTGTAGCTCTGCTGGTAGTTGCAGTAGGAGAACTCTCTGCGGAGGTAGTGGTGGCGAGGCTGTTCCTTGTCAGCTTCCTTGTGCTCGAGCTTGTTCTCGATAGCGATTTTCAGGTTACCGTTCTCGTCGAGGTTCACGCGGCAGAACTCTTTCTTGATACCCGGGACGGCCACTTCCATGGTGTAAGCCGTAGCATCTTCGCGTACGTTCACTGCAGGAGCCGTGCAGGTGTTGGTGGTGTGGGTTGGAAATGCGTTGTCGAAGAAGTCATCGAAAACGGTGGGGAACCAAGAGTTTCTAAGCATTACTGGTAACATAGTTGTAATCTCCTATACTTTAAAGGGTTAAACATTTCTTTTCTTTTTGCCTCAGCTTTCGCGTCGGCTTTCACTTCTCATTAAGCAATTTGCGTGCCAGTGTCGTTTTGCCGCTCCGAGGATGACAATTTGTCCACAAATGTGACGTAACATGCTTAAAATCTTTAACATACGCGACAACCTGTCAGTAGCATCCATACTTTTGGCAGGCAACGACTCGCGTGCGTTCGATTCTAAAAGAATGTTAAATAGAGGACTTCCTTGTAACTTTTCCCCTGCTGAATCGTCATGAGAGTAGTAACGTCAAAACAGAACGTATGGATTTCAAGTATATCGAACAACTGCTGGATCGCTACTTTGCTGCCGAGACCTCGGTTCAGGAAGAGCGCTTACTGCGAGATTTCTTCGCACAGGATGAGGTGCCGGAGCACTTGCGCAAGTGGCAGCCGTTGTTCGCCGGCGAGAAGCTCATGGCCGAGTCCCGTTTGGATGATTGCTTTGACCAGCGTATCCTCCAATTGACAGGCGAGGAGCAGGTGAAAGCCCGCCGCATCACTTTCAGCCTGCGTATGCGCCCGCTGTTCAAGGCAGCTGCCTTCGTGGCTTTCGCTATTGTGCTGGGCACCGCCGTGGAGCAGGCCTCCGTAGTCCACGAGGCCGATGGCGAGGAACTCAGGGCCTCGTTCGAGGGCGAAGATGAACTGGATGCTACAGAGACCACCGTCATCGATATCCGTTCAGCAAACGCGGAACCGACCGACACCACTTACACTAATTGACTTCATTTTTGCTTTTTCTCTATAAAATAATCAAGTGCGCGACTGTTTTTACCTTGAAAACCGCAGCACAACGAAGAAGGGACGACCGTGAGGCCGTCCCTTTCTTTATCGCCTCGGTCAAACCCTTCCTGGAAACCTCGTGCACGATGCTGCAATCCCATTTTTAGGGGATAAAATGCAGCCGACGAAGCAAAAAAGGTGCTTTTATTTGGTATGTTCCAAATAATTGGCTACTTTTGCGCACAAATCAACGCCAAAATAATGATAAACCGCCTTATGAAGTATTGTTTTTTCTCTCTTAGTTTCCTTTTGATGGCAGGATTGGCCATGGCTCAACCCGCCGGCCTCGAAGGCTTTGCCTATGATGACCAGCCTACAGCCCCCACGGGGCAGGAATGGCAGTCGCCCGGACAGTTAGCATTAAATAAGGAACAGCCGCGCGCGTGGGGCTTTCATTTCCCCACGGAGGAGGCTGCACGGCAGGTGCTGCCGGAGCGAGGTGCCTATTGGCAGAGCCTCGACGGAACCTGGAAGTTCCATTGGTGCAAGACCCCCGAGGAGCGTGCCAAGGGCTTTGAAGCTCCTGCCTACGACGTTTCTGCCTGGGACGATATCGCCGTTCCCGGTTGTTGGAATGTACAGGGTATCCAGAAGGATGGTTCGCTGAAATATGGTGTGCCCGTCTATGTGAACCAGAAAGTCATCTTCGAGCACCAGGTGGCTGTTGACGACTGGCGCGGCGGCGTCATGCGCAAGCCCCGCAACCCGCAGTGGACCGTCAACGAGTACCCCAACGAAGTGGGCTCGTACCGACGCACCTTCAGCGTGCCTGCCGGCTGGCAGGGGCGCATCGTCTATATCAACTTCGATGGTGTCGATTCCTTTTTCTATCTCTGGATCAATGGTCATTATGTGGGTTTCTCCAAGAATTCCCGCAATACTGCCAGCTTCGACATCACACCTTATATTAATAAGGTAGGGGAAAACGTCGTTGCCGTGGAGGTTTACCGCAACAGCGACGGCAGCTTCCTCGAGGCGCAGGATATGTTCCGCCTGCCGGGTATCATCCGCAGCACCTACCTCACCTCTGTTCCGCAGGTGGAGCTGGCAGATTTGATCGTGCGTACCACCAGTATCAGCGGCGACCGTGCCGTGCTCGACGTCCAGAGCGAGGTGCGCTGCCATGGCGACCAGAAGCAGCTGAAGAAGTTGCAGAAACAACTTCCTGAGCTGACCACCGAGTATCGCTACTATCCCGTGCAGCTCTACACGGACAAGGTGGAGGGTGATGGCCGTGTGCTGAAACTCGGAGTTCCCGTGGAAGGTGTTCGCCTGTGGTCGGCCGAGAAGCCTTTCCGCTACGTCCTGACCGCTACACTGAAGGACAAGAAAGGACGTGTCCTCGACGTTCGCAGCACTTACTTCGGTTTCCGTACCGTGGAGATCCGCGACACCCCAGCCGAGCAGGATGAGTTCGGCAAGGCTGGCCGCTACTTCTATGTGAACCATAAGCCCGTGAAGCTCAAGGGCGTGAATCGCCACGAAACCAACCCCTGGCGCGGACATGCTATCACCAAGGAGCAGATGGAGCAGGAAGTCTTCCTGATGAAGCGCGGCAACATCAACCATGTGCGCAATTCGCACTACGCCAACGCTCCCCTTTGGTATTATCTCTGCGACAAATATGGTATCTACCTTGAGGATGAGGCGAATATAGAGAGCCACGAATACTACTACGGCGACGCATCGCTCTCACACCCGAAGGAGTGGCGGGCAGCCCACATAGCACGAAATATGGAAATGGTCCGTGCCCACGTGAACGCACCTTCAATTGTTATCTGGAGCCTTGGCAACGAGGCAGGTCCTGGCGACAACTTCAAGGCTGCCTATCAGGCCATCAAGCAGTTCGACAAGTCTCGTCCTATACAGTACGAGCGCAATAACGACATCGTGGACATGGGTTCCAATCAGTATCCTTCTGTCGGTTGGGTGCAGTTTGCTGCAGGTGGTGGCAAGGGGCCCAAGTACCCCTTCCACATCAGCGAGTACGCCCACTCCATGGGTAATGCTGGTGGCAATCTCATTGACTTCTGGAAAGCCATCGAGACAAGCAACTACATCTGTGGTGGCGCTATCTGGGACTGGGTGGATCAAGCAATTTGGAGGCCTAATCCCGATTCAGAGGGGGCTTTCCTCTATGGTGGCGACTTTGGCGACCTGCCCAACGATGGTATGTTCTGCATGAATGGTGTCATGCTGCCCGACCTCTCGCCGAAGCCTGAATACTTCGACGTGAAGCATGTCTATCAGAATGTCGGTGTGGAACTGGACAGCATCTGGCAGATGGGCAAGCGACAGATGGTGCGCTTGCTGGTGACGAACAAGAACTACTTCGTGCCGCTGGACTATGTGGATATCAGCGTGGTCGTTGAGCGTGATGGCTTTGACGTCGGTCGTAGCACCATTCCTGACAATCCCGAGCACGGCATGGCACCCATTGCTCCGCGCAAGACAGAACCTATCGTGCTGCCCTTGACTTTTGCAGAAAATGAGAATCTTGACGCCCACTGCTACAGCCTGCGTGTGGAGTTCCTCCTTAAGAATGATATGCCTTGGGCCAAGAAGGGCTACGTCCAGATGGCAGAGCAGATTCCCCTCTGGGGCGCTGGCGACGTGAAACCCATCTGGGAAGCCGGAAAGGACAGCCCCACGATTTCCCAAACCGGCGGCAGTGGTATCATCACACTGGATGGCGTAGGATGGAGCGCTACATTCGATAATCTGAAGGGAACCATAAAATCGCTGAGCTACGCCAATAAGGAGATTATAGAGCCCGGCTGCGGTCCCGTCCTTGACGCCCTCCGCGCTCCCGTCGATAATGATAATTGGTACTATCAGTCGTGGTATCAGAATGGATTGCACAGCATGCAGCACAAAGTGACGGCCAGCAATATCTACACCCGCAAGGATGGCGCCGTGGTCCTGAACTACATTGTCGAGAGCCGCGGCACGAAGGGACAGATCCAAGGTGTCAGCTCCGGGCGCTATTCCATAGCCGACAGCGGCCAGCCCTCCGATTTCGCCTTCACCAGCAACATCGTCTGGACCGTCTACCCCGACGGCACCATTGAGAACCAGAGCGCCATCACGGGCAGCAACCCCAAGGCCATCCTTCCGCGCCTGGGCTTTCTCCTAAAACTGCCCAAGCGTTTCGAGGAGGAGGGTAGCCGCATGAGCTACTTCGGTTGCGGTCCCCAGAACAACTACGCCGACCGCATGAGCGGTATGTTCTCACACGTCTATGAGAGCACCGTGCGCGACCAGTTCGTGGCCTTCCCTAAACCACAGGATATGGCCAACCGCGAGGGAGTGCAGTGGCTGGCGCTGACGGATGCTACCGATAATGGCCTCGTCTTCGGAGCCCTGACGGGTTGGATGTGTACCAGCGTCCTGCCCTGGAGCGACCTTCAGCTGACCTATGCACCACATCCTCAGGAACTGCCTGAGAGCGACGGTGTCTATGTTCACCTCGACGCGAAGGTCACCGGTCTCGGCGGCAGCAGTTGCGGACAGGGCGGCCCGTTGGAGAAAGACCGCGTCTATGCCGACGGTCACTGCTTCGGTTTCTTCATCCGTCCCACCGTAACCGCCGACCCCCGCAAGATCAGCGATGCAAACTTCCCCGTCATACACTGCGGCGACCTGCCTCTGGCCATCATCCGCGATGCCAAGGGCGAGGCAAGTATTGTCTATAATGAATTCAACGGTGAGGGAGTGTACTACGAGGTTTCTGGAGCTGCCGAGAAGCCCGGAACAGTCGGAAAGTCCAGGAAATCCAGGAAATCCGATCCTGCAGGCCTGCTCTACAACGTCTCGTCCATTGACATGAAGGCAGGAGGCACCATCACCGCCTGGCACGCCGAGACGCCTAATGTCCGTATCAGCCGTTCGTTCGACAAAGTGGAGTTCGTGCCCGTCACGGTGCTCGCCTGCAGTTCCGAGGAACCGGGCGAGAACGCCAGCAACCTCGTCGACGGCAAGCCTGAGACCATCTGGCACACCGCCTATGGCGTCACCGTTACCAAGTACCCCCATTCGGTGGATTTCGATTGCTCCGAACTGAAAACCATCAAGGGCTTCACCTACCTACCCCGTCAGGATGGCGGCAACAACGGTAACATCAAGGGCTATCGCGTCCAACTCTCGCAGGACGGCAAGACCTGGTCGGCACCCGTTGCGGAAGGCGAGTTTGACCGCGGTGCAGCCCTCAAGCGTGTGAACTTCGTCACTCCGCAGCGCGCCCGCTACCTCCGCTTCACGGGTCTCTCCTCTCAGAACGGCCTCGACTTTGCCTCCGGCGCCGAGTTCACCGTGCTGGCAGATTAAAATTGTAGTATTATCTTATCCATTGATGACATAATCTCCTCCTGTCCCTTGGACACTTTCGGGATTCTCCCTATATTTGCAGCGCAAAACAATTGACATTTAACATTAAACATTTAACATTTCATGAAACATCTCCTCTCCCTGCTCGTAGTGTGCTTAGCGGTTTTCCCGCTGAGTACCCCCGCCTCCGCAAAGGACATCTTCATCAACACGCCGAAGACCACCCTCATGCTGACTGCCAACGACGGCGGCACCCCTCGCATTCATTATTATGGTTCGCGCATCACGCCCGCCCAAGGACGCGAGGTCATCGACGCCATGAGCATCAATTATGATGCTTATCCCGCCTTCGGCCGCGACAGCTACGATGAGACCGCCCTTTCCGTGACCCATGCCGACGGTAACATGTCCACCGAACTCGCCATCACGGGAACCCGCACAGAGGGCGACCTCACCATCATCTCCATGAAGGACAAGAAGTATGACTTCTTTGTGGACCTCTACTACAAATCCAACGACCAGAGCGATGTCATCGAGACTTGGACCGTCCTGCGCAACGGTGAGAAGAAGCCCGTGAAACTGGAGCAGTATGCCAGCGGCGTGATGACCTTCCGCCAGGAGGGCGCCTGGCTGACCCATTTCCATGGCACTTGGGGCGCCGAAGGGCAGATGACCGAGGAACCTCTGACGCAAGGCCTGAAGACCATCGTCAGCCACGACGGTGTTCGTGCAGGTATGAACGATCGTGCTGAAGTCATGATCTCGCTCGACGGCAAACCGCAGGAAAACAGCGGTCGCGTTGTAGGAGCAGCCCTTTGTTGGACCGGTAACTACAAGCTCCGCATAGATACGCGCGGCAAGTACCGCCACACCCTCGTGGCCGGTATTGACGACCTCCACACAGCCTATACCCTGAAGCCCGGTGAGAGTTTCCAGACACCGGAACTTGCACTGGCTTATAGCAACGAGGGCAAGGGTGGCGTCAGCCGTGCCTTCCACCGGTGGGGACGTGCCGGCAAGCTGCACAACGGACGTGGCCTGCGTGACATCCTCCTGAACTCCTGGGAAGGCGTCTACATGAACGTCAATCAGGAAGTTTGCGAGCAGATGATGGACGGCATCCGCGAACTCGGCGGTGAGCTCTTCGTGGTGGACGACGGCTGGTTTGGCCGTAAATACCGTCGCACCGACGACACCCAGGGTCTTGGCGACTGGATCACCGATACCCAGAAACTGCCCAACGGAGTTCCCGCCTTGCTGAAGGCTGCTGAAGACCGTGGGCTGAAGTTCGGTATCTGGATTGAGCCCGAGATGACGAATTCCAAGAGTGAACTTTATGAGGCTCACCCGGACTGGGTCGTAGCACATCCCACCCGTGAACTTTCCAAGGGACGCGGAGGAACACAGCTTGTGCTGGATATGTCCAATCCAAAGGTGCAGGACTTTGTTTTCGGTATTGTAGATAATCTTGTCAAGGAGAACCCCAGGCTCCACTACATCAAGTGGGACTGCAACATGAGCATGAACAACTATGGCAGCAGCTACCTCACCGGTGACAACCAAAGCCACCTCATCGTCGATTTCCATCGTGGTCTTCGTGCCACACTGGAGCGTATCCGTGCCAAGTACCCGAACCTCGTCATTCAGCTTTGTGCCAGCGGCGGCGGTCGTGTGAACTGGGGCTTCATGCCATATTTCGATGAGTTCTGGGTCAGCGACAATACCGACGCCCAGCAGCGTCTGTTCATCCAGTGGGGTACCAGCCACTTCTTCCCCACCATGGCTATGGCTCAGCACGTCAGTGCCTCGCCCAACCATCAGACAGGTCGTGTCATTCCCCTGAAGTTCCGCTTTGATGTAGCTATGACCGGCCGTCTCGGTATGGAAATGAAGCCCAGCGACCTCAACGACCGCGAGCGTGAATACGCCAAGAAAGCTGTGGCGTTCTACAAGGAGATCCGCCCCATCATCCAGCTTGGCGACCAGTATCGTCTGCTCTCTCCCTACGAAGGCAATGGCTTCTGCAGCGAGATGTTCGTCACGGAGGACAAGTCCGAAGCTGTCTTCTTCTGCTATAAGTTCGAGAACTATGTTGACCTCCAGACCCCGCGCTGGCATCTTGCAGGTCTCGATCCTGATGGCACCTACCAACTCAACGAGTTCGAAGGCACGGAGCGTTCCCGCTACTTCGAGGGTAAGACCTTCAGTGGCCGCTTCCTTATGGAAACGGGTATTGATGCCACCCTCGGTCGTCAGTTCTCAAGCCGCGTCATTCGCTTGAAGAAGGTATAGTTCACAGAGAAGACCAGTTCAGTAAATTTCGACTTTCGCCGTATGTGGTTGGATACTATCCAAGTCTGGCATACGGCGAAAGTCGCCGTATATGCGGGTCAGGTAAGCCGCCGGATTGCGTGGTGCCAGGAACGGGAATCCCTCGAAATCGATGTCCCTCAGCGGGAAGAGGTCCTCAGGGCGGCGCGTACTTTCGTAGGGAATACCCAGCCCATAGTGCAACACCTTCTGCGGGAATAATTTGCCCACCCAGCGCAGGATAGGATATATGAATCGCACGTTGAATTCAAAGAGTTTGGTCGTCTTGCGCAGGATTTGCTGGTCGTTATATTCCGGGTTCTTCATAATTTTGAAGATGTGCCCTATCGTGCGGTTCGAGAGCCAGTGCAGCGGACCTGGAATCTGTTCTAAGGGGAAGATATCGATGAAGAGTCCTTGCAGGCGGCAGCGGCGGTCGTAGTGGTTCGTTTCCTCGATGTAGCTCCGACGGTCGCGCAACTTTGCGTAGGTGAAGACGTAGCCGGGGTCGGTCTCGTGGGTCTGTAGCGCATAGTCGGTGCCTTCGCATTCTTCGGGCAGCACTTGCAGCAGACGTCGGTAGTCCTCCTGCAGCAATTCGAGGTCGACATCGTCATCCCAGGGGATGAATCCCCCGTGGCGCACAGCACCGATCAGGGTGCCCGAGCCCAGCCAGTAGCGGATACGGTGGCGGCGGCAGACGCGGTCTAACCACAGCAGCATTTCAAACATACGTTGTTGTTGGCGGCGCAACAGTGAACCTTCAGGAGCAAAGCGCTCGCGCAAGGCTTGATTTTCGGATTCGGAGATAAGCATTTTGTGTGGGAATGACTCTATTCAAGGGCAAAGGTACGCAAAAGTTTAAAATAATGGGGTCTGAAACGCAAAAACTTTCAACTTTCAACTTTCAACTTTCAACTTTTCCGTATCTTTGCACCCAGAAACCATAGAAACCCTCAGGAATTATGCAAGCGATAATCCTTGCCGCGGGGATGGGGCGCCGACTGGGCGAACTCACCCGTAACCAGACCAAGTGCATGATTGAAGTCGGTGGAGTTCGCCTCATCGACCGTATGCTCACTCAGTTGCAGGCGTTGCCTCTCACCCGGGTGGTCATTGTTGTCGGTTATCAGGGCGATGGCCTGCGCCGGCATATCGCTGACCGCTACCCCGACTTGAATATCGAGTACGTGGAGAACGAACTCTACGACCGCACGAATAATATCTATTCACTTGCCTTGGCGCGCCAGCAACTGATGGAGGACGATACGCTGCTCATCGAGAGCGACCTCATCCTCGACGAACGCCTATTCCCCCTGCTGTTGGACAATCCATGGCCGAACCTGGCTCTCGTGGCGAAGTATCAGTCGTGGATGGACGGCACCATGGTGCGCCTGGATGAAGACCTCTGCATCACCAGCTTTGTGCCTAAGAGCAGTTTCCATTACGAGGAGCGCGACCAGTACTACAAGACGGTAAATGTCTACAAATTCAGCCGCGATTTCTTGCGGACGAAGTATGTGCCGTTCCTGGAGGTATATATGCGCACCGTAGGCGACAACGAGTACTACGAACAGGTGCTGCGTGTGCTGACCTTCCTCGACCGCACGGAGTTGAAGGCACTGCCCATCGGCGATGAGCACTGGTATGAAATAGATGACATTCAGGATCTGGACATTGCCGAAACGCTCTTTGCTGAGGGCGAAGATCTCTGGCGCTCCTACTCCCGCCGCTTCGGCGGTTTCTGGCGTTTCCCGGGGATGCTTGATTTCAACTACCTTGTGAACCCTTATTTCCCCTCTGCCAGGCTGAAGGCGGAGCTGATGGCGAGTTTCGATGCCCTCCTGACTCAGTACCCCTCCGGTATGGCGGTGAACTCCCTCCTGGCGGGCAAGTACTTGGGTTTGGCTCCCGACCTTGTGGTGCCCGGCAACGGTGCAGCCGAACTGATCAAAGTGGTTATGGAGCAGACCCCGGGGAGGCTCGGTGTCGTCTATCCCACTTTTGAGGAATATCCCAACCGCAAGGAGTCTGCCGATTTGGTCATCTACACTCCAGCCAACGCGGACTTCGCCTACACTGCCGATGACCTCATGGAGTTCTACGCCGACAAGTCGCTGGCGATGCTCCTGTTGATTAATCCCGACAACCCCAGCGGTAACTATATCCCAAGAGCTGAAGTGTTGCGTCTGCTTTCGTGGTGCGAACAGCAGGGTGTGCGGCTTCTCGTGGACGAGTCCTTCGTGGACTTCGCTCGCTGCTACCCCGATGGTACCCTGCTCAGCGATGACCTCCTGCGTGCCCATCCGTCGCTTATCGTCATGAAGAGCATTTCCAAGAGCTACGGCGTACCAGGCTTGCGCCTCGGCGTGCTGGCCTCGGCGGACGGCGAACTCATCCGTACTATCCGCCACGAGGTAAGTATCTGGAACATCAATTCCTTCGGCGAATACTACATGCAGATCTACGGCAAGTACGAGGCGGACTATCACCGCGCCTGCCGTCTCTTCCGTGAGGAGCGTGACCGCTTCGAGGCTGAGTTGCGGCGCATTTCCTTCTTGCGGGTTATTCCCTCGGAGGCCAACTATTTCCTCTGTGAGGTCACCGACCGCTTCACTTCGGCCGAACTCGCCATCCTCCTCATCAAGCGCGATAACATCCTCATCAAGGATTGTGGCTATAAGAAAGCTTTCGCCGGCAAGCACTACGTTCGCATTGCTGTGCGCGACACGGCCGACAACGACCGCCTCCTCCGGGCTCTGCGCGCCTTGGAAGTAGAATGATTGGAGGTCTTGTACAATAAGGAACGCAAGATGACCAAGGAAGAAATGCAGGTGCAGGGATGGATTCCTGCCGAGGTAAAGCGCCAGCAGCATCGTCGGGCTCTGTGGCATGACTATAGCCAGGAAGGTATCTACATGATGACTATGGTTACCGCCGGGCGCCGTTCCCTCTTTGGGCATCTCGAGGGATTTTCGAAGGCTTCTCGTGGGAGTTACGATGCACCCAGGCTGGTTTTCTCGCCGTTGGGGAAACGCATTCTCGAAGAAGAGGTGCCCAAGATAACCGAGCACTATCCGATGGTGAAGGTGTGGCGCGTGGCTATGATGCCCGATCATATCCACCTGTTGCTAAGGGTTGATGCACCCCTCCCTAAAGGGAAGCACCTGGGAGCTGTCCTAGGGGGCTTCAAGGCGGGGTGCTCCCGGGCTTGGTGGCGATTGATGGATGAGGAGCGGGGGATTCAAGGGGGGCTTTGCCCTTCGGGGAATCCCTCAGGCACCGCTGCCGCGACCACCGCCGCTGCTTCCTTGCTGGACCCTTCGGGGAATCCCTCAGGCACCGCTGCCCCGACCACTGCCGCTCCCGCTTCCTCGTTGGTTCCTTCGGGGAATCCCTCAGGCACCGCTGCCGCGACCACTGCCAATCCCGCTTCCCTTCCCGCCGCTTCCTCCCCGTTTGAGGCCGTGGTGCCTGAGGGGTTCCCCGAAGGCGGGAGTTCCCCATCAGGCGCCCCCTCCCCCGCAGGCGGGCGCTACCCGGCCCACTGGGCCTCCTATCCCCTCCTTTTCGAGGACGGCTACCACGACCGCATCATCAAGCGCGAAGGAATGCTGGATAACATCCGCCGCTATATGGACGAGAACCCCCTTCGCGCAATCATCCGCCGCGAGTGCCCAAATGTCATGCAGCGCCGCCTTCACCTATGGATTCACGACCGCGAATACGCCGCCTTCGGCAACCTCTTCCTCCTGAAGAACCCCGATAAGGTCCAAGTCTTCTTCCATCGGAAGGACGCCCAAGGCACACCGACCCACCTCACTCAGGAGTATGCTGCCGAGCGTGCCCGCCTGCTCCGCCTCGCCGAGGAAGGCGCTGTCCTTGTTACCCCAGGAATCTCCAAGGGCGAGCAGGGAGTCGTTTCCGCAGCCTTGGCCGCCGGTCTGCCTCTCATCCTTTTGCAGAAAGAACCGATTACCGAGTTCTGGAAACCTCAGCAAAGCCGCTTTTATGCTTGTGCCGAGGGAAGGCTGTTGATTCTCGCACCCTGGTCGCTCGATGCCAATTCGGACTACGAGCGCTTTCATACCCTTAATGACCTTGCCCGTGATGTTTGTATTGCCACAGACACCCGCATCTTGAACTATTCCTCACTACAAAAACCAGAGACACCATGAATATCTGCATCTGTGGAGGTGGCAACCTCGCCACGGTCTGTGCGGGTTTCTTCGCCGCACAAGAGTCGGTAACCGTGAGCCTGCTCACCCGGAAACCTGAAGCCTGGGCTTCGACGGTTGAAGTCACGGATCCTGACGGCCACTGTTTTCAGGGACGTCTGAACCAAGTCAGCGCCCGTCCTGAAGACGTCATCCCGCAGTCTGACGTCGTCCTGCTGTGCCTGCCCGGTTTCGCTATCGAACCCTCTTTGCAAGCCATCCGTCCGTGGCTGTCTGCCACCACAGCTGTGGGTTCCGTGGTTTCGAGTACGGGTTTCTTCTTTCTGGCCCACGACCTCCTGCCTGCCGGGCAACCCCTCTTTGGTTTCCAGCGAGTGCCGTTCATCTCCCGGGTGGAGGTATATGGTCATCGTGCCCGTCTGATGGGCTACAAACCTGAACTCAGCATAGCCGTAGAACACGACAGCCCGGAGCTCCTCCCTCAGTTGGAATCCCTCTTCCGCACCCCCCTGCGCCGCCTCAACAGTTTCTATGAAGCCAGCCTCACCAACAGCAACCCCATACTTCACACCGGCCGCCTGTTCACCCTTTGGCGCAACTGGCATGGCGAAGCCATACCTAACCCCATCCGCTTTTATGACGAATGGACCGATGAAGCTTCCGCGTGCATTCTGGGTATGGACGAGGAACTGATGTCCCTCACCCGCCTCTTAGGCATCAGCGAGGCAGCAGTTCCATCGTTGCTCACTTACTACGAATCCACAGACGTTCCCTCTCTCACCCGTAAGATCCGCAGCATCACCGCCTTCCACGGTATCCTCGCTCCCATGAAGCAGACTCCCGGCGGCTACGTCCCCGATTTCACGAGCCGCTACTTCACCGAGGACTTTCCCTTTGGTCTCCGTTTTATCCGGCAGCTCCTTCACGACCACAACCTGCCTTGTCCCCGTGTTGATGAAGTATTTGCATGGGGAATGCAAAAGGCCGTATCGGCTTAGGCGAATGCTCGTGCTGCTTTTAGGGCGATATTCAAAAGTTCACCTTGTAGTGCTGCTTGTGCAGTTTGGGATTAAAGAAAGCGACGCCGTAGGTGTAGAGGTCAAAAGTCACCCCCGTGTGCGGCGACTGCTGGATGGCTCGCCAGATCTCTCTGGCTCTCCGGCTTCCATGAATCCCCTCGCACACCAGCATTCCTTCCTCCGGCATCTTTTTTGCCACCGCTACCGCTTCTTCCAGCCTTCCCTCTCCCACCAGCACGAACTCCGCTTTCCCCTCTTCCGGCACGAACTCTGCCCTTGGCACCGCCGCCTGGATATACTGCTTCGTGGCCTCGTCATCCGTCAATAGCGCCACCCGCTTCGGTTCCGCGAAATTTGCCAGCCGGAACAGCAGTTGCCTGCATTCCATGGGATACAGCCGGAACCACCTCACCCACCAAGGGTGCAATCCCGCCAGCTCCGAGTAGGCGTAGTACGCAGATGTCTCCAGCACCACCCCCCGAATGAACGAGTAGGCGAAGGGAGAATGCACCCCGTAGCCCTTGCGCTTACGGAATCGTGACAACCAAATCCAAGGCCTTCTAAAGAGTCGCATAAATCAAAAATACTGCTTTTTTCGCCGCAAAAGTAAGAAAAAGTTGTCAAAGTGCAATGAATTTCACCTAATTTCTGTACTTTTGCGCCCGAAATCCCTTACAAAACGAAATTATGGAATCCATCACGACAAGACAACTGACGCCTCAAGAGGTCGTCAAACTCCAAGAGCAAGGGTGCTCTGCTGAGGACTGGACTACCGTCTACATCACCGACGAAGCCAGCTTGAAATACATTCGTGCCACACGTTTCTCGGGAGAGATTCGCCTGGGTCGTTTCCAGAAGAGCTTCGAACTGCCTGGAGGCATGCACAAACACTCGGGACTCTTCCACTCCACCCTCCACAACGTCACCATCGGTGATGACTGCTGCATCGAGAACATCAAGAACTACATCGCCAACTACGATATCGAGAACGACTGCTTCATCGAGAACGTGGACATCATCCTCTGCGACGGCCCCAGCAGCTTCGGCAACGGAGTCGAAGTTGCCGTCCTCAACGAAACGGGTGGGCGCGAGGTCACTATCCACGACCGTCTCACCGCTCACGAAGCTTACCTCGAGGCCTTCTACCGCCATCGTCCACTGCTCGTCGACAAGCTGAAGCAGTTCGCTGCCCAGCGCACGGCCGAGCAGACCTCCATGCGAGGCACCATCCGTCACCACTCGATGATTGTTGACACCGGCTATATTAAAAATTTGTACGTGGGCGCGTACGCGAAGGTCGAAGGTGCCGGTCGCCTGAAGAACGGAACCCTCAACAGCCGCCGCGAGGCACCTATTCACATCGGCTACGGAGTCATCGCCGACGATTTCATTATCCAGGACGGTTCCGTCGTGGAGGACTGCACCACCCTGACACGTGTCTATGTAGGTCAGGCCTGCACCCTCGGTCACAGCTACTCCGCTTCCGACAGCCTCTTCTTCTGCAATTGCCAGGAAGAGAACGGTGAGGCCTGTGCCATCTTCGCAGGACCCTTCACCGTCACCCACCACAAGAGCACCTTGCTCATAGCCGGTCTCTTCTCGTTCATGAACGCCGGTTCCGGCTCGAACCAGAGCAACCATATGTACAAGCTCGGCCCCATCCATCAGGGCGCCATGGAGCGTGGTGCCAAGACCTCCAGCGACTCCTACATCCTCTGGCCTGCCCGTATCGGAGCTTTCTCGCTCGTGATGGGTCGCCACACCTCGCACCCCGACACGTCCCTGCTTCCCTTCTCGTACCTTATCGAGAAGAACGGTGAGACCTACCTCGCTCCTGCCGTGAATCTCCGCAGTGTGGGCACCGTGCGCGATGCGCAGAAGTGGCCCAAGCGCGACCGCCGCGCCAAGGAAGGGCGTCTGGATGCAGTGAACTTCAACCTCCTCTCGCCCTACACCCTTGACAAGATGTTCCACGGTCTGCAGATCCTGAGCGAGCTCGAACAGCTCTCGGGTCCGACCAGCGACGTTTATGCCTACCAGAGTGCCAAGATTTCCAACAGTTCGCTGCATCGCGGCCAACAGCTCTACCGTATCGGTATCGAGAAATTCCTCGGCAACAGCCTTATCTCCCGTCTGGAGAAAATCGACTGTTCCAGTGTAGAGACCGTGCTCGAAGGTATCAAGCCTACTACCAAGAAAGGACTCGGACAGTGGGTGGATCTGGCAGGACTCATTGCGCCGAAGGAACTCGTCAAGAGCCTCCTCAATGACGTTGAAGCCGGACGGTGCAACAGCCAGGCAGAGTTCGACGCCGCCCTGCGCGCCCTCCATGCCGACTATTACGAGCTCGAGTGGACCTGGGCCTATGAGAAGATGCTCGAATACTACCAGCTCACCGACGACCGCATCACCATCGAAGATCTCATCCTCATCGTCCGTCAGTGGAAGAAGAGCGTTGTGGATCTCGACCAGATGCTCTACGCCGACGCCAAGAAGGAGTTCTCCCTCTCTGCCCGCACCGGCTTCGGATTCGACGGTGCCAGCCGGCGCACTATCGAGGCAGACTTCGAGCAAGTTCGCGGCGAATTCGAGACAAATCCGTTCGTCACCGAAGTGCAGGCTCACATAGAGCGCAAAAGCGCACTCGGCGACCGCATCATTGCATTGCTGGAAGCCCTTTAAAGGTTTTGTTTAGTTAAAAAAGTTTAACGCCCCGTGATTTTAACACATGGGGCGTTAAACATTTCGGGGTTTAGCTTTATATTTGCAGCCGAAACGTTGCAAAACGTGACCAAATACGCGAGAAATTTTAATCTTTATTATTACTAACCCTTTTTAATTAATCTAAAGTATGAAGAAAGTTTACGTACTTTTGGCAGCACTATTTGGACTGTTCTTCAGTTCGAATACGTTTGCTCAGGGTTTCGACATCGACCTCACCACCCTCTCCAAGGGCGGATTTACCGTCGATCAGGACAACCCGCTGATTACTGACGCTCTGACTCAGCTCTATGGCGAGGCAGGCGAACTGAACCCCTGCGCCGACACCGGTGAAGGTTCCGAGTGGGCTCTGCTCGGCGAGGCTTGCCCCGACGAGTACCTGTCTGCTAACGGTGGTAACCGCAACACCCAGGACTTCTGGCACTCCAACTGGCACAATGGCAACCAGGATAATGGAACCCACTACCTGCAGGTGATGATGACCGATGACCTCGACCCCGAGACCCTCATCGCCTTCGTCTTCAAGCGTCGTAGTGGCGTTAACAACGACCACGTTGTCCTTTGGACGGTGATGGGTACAGACGACCCCAACGCTACCAAGGAGGAATGCGAAGAAATCCTCGCTGAAATCGAGACTCCGTTCGGCAGCGCCACAGAAACCTTGATGTCCCCTGTCTTCCCGCGTGGTGAATTCCAGTACCTCCGTTTTTATGGAGAAGAGATGTATAGTTCAGACGGTTATGGCTCACGTGGTTACTTCCACATGTCCCGCTTCAACATCTTCCCCGCTGTTCAGCTGGATGAGAACGAAGAGGCTTGGAGAGCTCTGGATGAGACCTATGACAAGTATAAGGAGTATCAGGATGCTTTCGACGACCGCACAGGTACCGAACCCGGTGACTACAGCGAAGAGGCCGTTCAGGCTTTCATGGATGTTTTCGAAGCTTACAGCGCACTGCCCACCTCCGCTACCACTGAAGAAATCCTCGCTGTTCGCGATGCCTTCATCGCTACTTTCGATGCTATCGCTCCCACCAAGGTCCCCTTCACCGCTAAGAACCTCGAAAATGGTTACTACCGCATCAAGGCCGGTATGCTTTACACCAACGACGGCGAAGACGTCGAGAAGTATATGGGTGGCTCTCGTGCTGACGGCAAGCTGTGGGCTAAGTGGTTCAGCCCCGACTTCGATAGCGAAGAAGAAAACATTCAGGCTCTCTGGAAGATCACCGCTGTCACCGACACCACTTTTGACGTCCAGAGCATGTACCACAAGGGCCGCTTCACCAACGTTGCACGCAGCACCAACGTGGAAATGAGCGAGGAATCCGACAGCCTGATGACTTTCGATGCTGTGGCTACCAATCACGAAGAAGAGATTAGCTATGTGAATATTCGTCTGGCTGGACAGCCCGATGCTGCAGCTAACGGCTTTTACCTCCATCAGAATAATCATGGTAATGGCTCAGGCACTGGCGCTATCCTCGTAGGTTGGTACACCACTTGGGACACCTACGATGGTCCTAAGGCTTCTGAGTGGTACTTCGAGAAAGTGCCCGATAATGAGGCTCAGGCTATCATCGACGCTTATGATGATGACGAGGACATCAAGAAGGCCGAGTTCATCGTCATGCGCGACAAGGCTCCTGGCATGATTGAGATTGCCAAGGACGTTGCTACCGTGAAACTCATCACCGACGCTGCTCAGATGACCAGCCCGTTCAGCCAGAACGACCTCGGTGGTGGTGATGGCGGCAACCTCCGCGACGGTGTGCTCATCGATGAGAAGACCAATACTTATTGGCACAGCGTTTGGTCGGCTTCCGAAGGCAATGAAGTGCCCGAAGGACGCCACTATCTCCAGGTTGAGCTCCCCGAAGACTTCAATGCAGAACAGCAGATCTACATGAGATTTACTCGCCGTGACACCAACAACAACCAGATTACCAACTGGTCGTTCGAGGGCACCAACGATCCCGAGGCAGCTGACGGCGACTGCGAAGTACTCGCTACCTTCGAGAGCCCCTGGCACTCCAACAACCAGACCGAGTCCTACAAGTCTGAGCCGTTCGACACCCAGGGCTTCAAGTACATCCGCTTCTACAACGACGGTAACAACGCCGGTAGCGCATTCTTCCACCTTTCTGAGATTCAGCTCTGCTACGATGTCGAGAATCCCAAGTCACAGTACGTAGCTCTCGGCGATGTCGCCAAGAACCTCGAGGCTCTCATCGAAGAGTTTGCTGACTACGATATGGAAGCCTTTGACATTGCTGACTACGAGCGTCTGAAGCCCGCTTACGATGCATTCGTTGCTAAGTACGTGAATCCTGCTGCTCTGCGCGACACCATTGCTCTGGCTAAGAACAGGTTGGAGAAGGTCGTTGAGGGAACCAACCCCGGCTTCTGGCCTGCTGGCTCCACCACCGCTCTGAACAGCACCATCGCTTCTGCCAAGGCTTATGACGAAGCCGGTGCCTATACTCCCGCCAAGAGCAATGAACTCCTTGCTTCCTTCAAGTCTCAGTTGACGACCCTCGACGAGGCTCCCAACAAGATCAAGGAAGGTAAGTGGTATCGCATCCGCTTCGGTAATGAGGATGAATTTGCCAAGTACGGATGGGGTAACGTTAATCAGGAGACGGGTCACATCAGTGGCACTGGTAACGAAGCCGACTGGCGTGTTGTCGAAGAGGACACCATTGGTGACATCCCTGTCAACGAAGCAATCTTCGGTAAGTACCTGGCCGTTGCAGTCAGAGGTCTCGAGCAGATCGACACCAACGACGATGGCACTCCCTACAACGCAAATCTCGTTCTTCCTGTCACCAAGGAAACCGCAGCTGAAGGCACCTACATCTTCGGCGACGACCTGGCAGACCTCGAAGATCCCGACATGGCACTCTTCCGCTTCGTGAACATTGGCGACAGCGCATACGCTATCCAGAACAAGGCTACCGGCCTGTTCTTCACTCGACCCACGACAGGTGGCGACGTTCGTCTGGGTATCTATCCCGCCCTCTACGAGCAGAAGGTTATTGGCTGGGGACAGAACTCCTTCTTCGCCAAGTCCATACAGAACACCAAGCTTCCTCCCTTGCATCTCGCTAAGAGCCTCAATATCCTGACCCAGTGGGGTGGCGACACCAGCGGTTGGGGTGAATACGACTATCATCGCGGTGCCTTCTACGTAGAAGAGGTTGCTGATGTTGATGCAAACTACACCTATGGCGACTTCAAGATGAAACTCATGCCTGGTGATATCTACAGCCGCTGCTATGCTGTTCCCGTTACGTTCAAGAATGCCGAACAGGCACAGCTTTGGGGCGTTGCAAGCGTCGAGCGTACTCCCGATGCCGATGGCGCTACCGAGAGCGTGAAGGTCACCCTGGCCAAGATCACCGAGCCGACAGTTCCTGCAGGCCGTCCGTTCTTCATCGTTGCTGCCGGCGACTATAATCCCGATGCAGAGGACGAAGACGCTGTATTCATTGACTGCAGCTTCAAGCTTGACCTCATCACCCAGCCCCAGAATACCAACTACCTCAAGGGTGTGTTCGACGGCGGTGCTATCCAGCAGAAGTTCATCACCGCTGGCGTAGGTCACGAGGAAGAGGCCCTCAAGTTCTATGACAAGGGCACCAGCATCAGCGACAACCGTGCTTACATCACCGATATCGATGAAGAGGCTGGTTCGTTCTGGCGCAAGGCAAGCATTGAAATCGAATTCAATGCAAGTCTCGAGGACGGCATCCAGGCTGCTGTGAAGAACGTCAGCCGCATGGGTGGCATCTACACCATCGACGGCCGCTTCGTTGGCAACGGCAACCTCAACAGCATCTCCAACATGCCGAAGGGTGCTTACATCATCAACGGCACGAAGGTCATCGTGAAGTAAGCCTGCTAAACGACATCCACAGAGGTCCTTCGTGACCTCTTAGACTCCGACAGGAGGGAAGCGCAACGCGTTTCCCTCCTGTTTCTTTGATGAAATGACGCTTCTTTGTACGCGCAGGCACACAAAAATGAAGTAAAATTTGGTGGGTCACGAAGAAAGTTGTACTTTTGCAACGCTAAAGCAACAAGCGAGAACTAACTAAACCCCGTATGTATATGAAACGACTCTACTTCTTTATCCTCGCCTGCATCTCGTTTGCAGGACTCAGCACCATCAGTGCTGCTGACATTCAGGAAGGACTTGTCCGCCTGATCAATAAACGCACTTCCACTGCCTGTCTGACCACCACCCAGAGCGGCAAGGCTGTGGGTGCTGCGCGCAATGTGAATGAAATTGGTCAGGTCTGGGTACTCCTCAAGAGCGGCAACGGCTACACGGTCCGCAGCGCCAACACCGGTGAATACCTCCAGGCAGAGTTTGGTTCGCCCGCCAAGAGCAAGACGACCCTCTACATCCAGAAGAGCCCCAACGATGCCAACTATTTCAACATCTCCTCTGCCAGCGACTTCAGCGGTCAGACCTGCCTGAACCTCAACGGCGACGGTAAGGGCATCTACAAGTGGAGCTACTCTGGCGACGCTGGTAGCGACTGGAAGATTGAAACTGCCGACAACTTTGACTTCGAGGAAATTCATCAGAAGCTCATGGCTTTGGATCCCTACACGGGCGAGCTCAAGGATGGCGCCTACTACCGCATCGTCAGCTACTACGGCCTGGCACTGACCGCCGGCGACCCCCTCAGCACCAAGAACATCGATGCCACCAACTTCAACCAGTACTGGCAGCTGACCAAGAGCGGCACGGGATGGAACATTCAGGCCGTGGTCACGCAGCAGTATGTCCAGCCTCAGTCCTCCACCAGCACTCCCTTCCCGCTCGGTAAGAACAAGGCTGCGTTCAATATCACTCCCGTCAAGGACGACTGGGACTACCGGTGGACCATCTACACGGCCGGTCAGACCGCAGGTCTCCATGATGCAGAAACCCAGGGACATAATGTGGTGCGCTGGAGCACAGATGCTGCCGCCAGCGAGTGGCATTTCGAGGAAGTGACGCTTTCCCAGGAGGACATCGACAAGGCACGCGCCGGTCAGCAGGCCTTCGATGAACTGGTGTCCAACAAGACTAAGCTGCAGGCGAACCTCAACAACCTCTTCGAGGACAAGGCCTGCACCACCCTGAAGGCTGATATCCAGGCTCTCTCCGATGAGGCTCTGGCTGCCAACGACGACTTCAAGGCCCTGAATGAGGATATGAAGGCTCTGGTGCTGAAGGTGAAGAATAACACCTGGAAGCAGTTCACCAATACCAAGACCAACTACAGCGCCGGCTACGAGAAGTTCTTCCGCATCGCTGACTACAAGGTCTATAGCCATTTCCAGAAGATGGCGGACGGCAACAACTTCACCATGAGCAACGCCTTCGGAAAACTCTCCGGCCCTACCGGAATCGTCGCTAATCCCGGCGATATCATCTACATCTATGTGGATGAGGATGCGAAGTCCGGATGTACCTTGCAGGTGGAGGCCGTGGGTACCGACGCCGTTCCGGGCGACCGCCGTTCCGGAGCCACCACAGATCTGAAGGCCGGTCTGAACCTGGTGCGTTATGCAGAGCAGAAGATGCTCTACATCTTCTACCAGCTTGAGGACACGAAGAAGTACCTGAAGGACTATCCCGATATCAAGATCCACATTGAAGGTGGACAGCTTCATGGCTACTGGGATGCCACCCGCGGCATGACCAACGCCGACTGGAAGCTCCTCCAGCAGGATCTCCTCAAGGCCTGTCCTGTCCTCAACCTGAAGACCGACCACCTCGTCTTCTGTATGGATGCGGAACTTGTGAAGAAGGCCGAGCCCAATGAGATGGAAGGACTGATGCACATCTGGGAAACCATTCCAGCAAACGAAGAGCGCTACATGGGCGTCGAAGACTTTGAGGGCAGATACCGCAACGTCTGGAACTGCTTCAGCATCAATTACAATTATATGTTTGCCACCACCAACGGTACTTACTACGAGAACAGTACCCTGGCAACCATCATGAATTATCAGAAGATGTCCACCGGCGGTGGCAACCTCTGGGGACCCAGTCATGAAATGGGTCATAACCACCAGGCAAGCATTAACGTCATCGGCACCACGGAGAGTTCCAACAACCTGTTCTCAAATATCAACACCTTCGAGACTGGCATCCTCAATTCCCGCCGCTATTATCCGAGCCAGAACTTCGAATACATGGCCAGTGAGACACCCTGGCTGGAGCGTAATATCTGGATGACAACGGGTCTGTTCTATCAGCTCTACCTCTATTTCCATGTCCAGCACCACGACGACAATTTCCTGCCCAACCTGTTCCGCACGATGCGCAAGAATCCCATCAACAAGTGGAGCGGTCCCGGCAACGGTGGCGCCACATCCTATGGTAAAGATGACTACCTCCATTTGGCCAAGATGATTTGCGACGTGGCTCAGGCTGACCTCAGTGAACTCTTCGAGGCCTACGGAATGTTCATCCCTGTGAAGATGCTCCACGTTGGCGACTACTCCAACTATGATGTTACCACCACCCAGCAGCATATCAATTCTGCTAAGAAATATATGCAGAAGTACGAAAAGAAACTGGGCAACATCATGTTCATCGACGACCGCATCATCCAGAAGAAGGCCGACCGCGATAATATCTTCGGCTGCGTCGCAGCTTCCGATGGCAAGAAGCGTGCCAACGATGAATACCCCTATCTGATGAAGAGCGCCAGTTCCTCATACGTCGGAGGCGACTACGAGTCCTTCACTGACGATGCAGAGCCTGTAGTGGATGACTACTACACCCTCAACTCCACGGGTAAGACCATCACCTTCCAGGGCACGAAGAACTATGCAGGCCACAAGTTCTATGATGCCGACGGCAACCTCATCTGGGCTACCAACGCACGCTCCACCAAGCTTCCCGACCACATCCTCGCTCTTGGGCTGGATAAAGTGACCATCAAGACTGCAATGTACGATATGTCCGACCGCCTCTGCACCGACCAGAAGCCGGACGATGCTGTGAATGATGTACGGATGGGTGAAGTGCCTGCCTCCAAGCAGGTGTTCGACATCACCGGCCGTCGCATCGGTTCGATTCACCAGTCAGGACTCTATATTGTCAATGGCAAGAAAGTTCTCGTTAAGTAATATTCAATGGAGAGAGCGCATGGTTTCATGCGCTTTCTTCCTTCTCTCCTGGGCGTGGTCGTCCTGGTGGATGGGTGATGTGCTGCGCATCGCCTATGAGCGGTCGTACTTTGCCGCCGATGCCACACTGATGTACTGGCTGTGGCAGCAGCCCTTTGGTTCCCTATGGATTGTTGGTCGGGCGCTGCTGACGCTGTACCACTGGCCGCTCTTGGGCGGACTGCTTGTGGCGGTGCTGCTTGCCTGTGGCTCCTGGCTCGTGGGCTATTGCCTGCGTCTGCCGCGGCGCTGGCGCTGGGCACAGTACCTGCCGGCGTGCTGCTGGATGATCTGGACGGCATGGTCCGGCCTGGACCTCTACTATATGCATGAGCCGGGCCGCATCATCGGCGTCCCCTTCCTCGTCTTTGTCGTTTGTGCCGCAGATGCGTTTGTCATCTGGACTTTCAAGCGAAGAAGAAGACACGCTCCTGCCCCCGTGAGCCCCGCCCCACGGAAAGAGGAGCGGGGTGCGAGGTCCTTCTCTTTTACTCTTCTTCTTTTACCTCTTTTCATCCTTCTCCTCTTCCTCGCTCCCTGCTTGTTGTTGCAGCATCGTCATCCCTTCCTGCGACCGCTCACCCGGATGCAGGTGCAACTGATGGAGCAGGACTATGCGGGAATGGTGGAGACGGGCCACAAGAATGCCCACCTGAGTTATCGTCCCTTGGCAGCTTACTATGCCATAGGCCTCGTCCGCACAGGGCACCTCACCGACCAGCTGTTTGATATCCGGTTGGAATACGACACTGTCTATGCCCATTCCTACGGCGGCGACCCCGAGCAGGCGCTGAACTACAACCTCGTCGACTGTGACTTCCAGAGCGGACTCGTGCGCCCGGCCATGCGGCGTGCCATGGAGGAATTGACCATGGATGGTCCTTCGTTGTTCACGCTGAAGCATCTGGCTCGCATGGCACTCATCGAGGGCGACTGGGAGGTGGCGCGTAAGTATTTCCATATCATCCGCAAGGCTCCCTTCGAAGGGGCGTTTCTGGAGAAATACGAACCGATGCTCCATCGGGCAGACCTCGTGGAGGCCGACCCGGAGTTCGCCAGCGTGATGCAGACGGCGCCGTTGACCAACGCCTTCGAGAACCAGTTCGCGCAGCCTTGCTTCCTCGGCTATTTCGCAGTAGCGGAATCTGGTCGGAGCATCCAAACACTCTACTACAGCCTCATGGCTAACCTCTATAGCAAACGTATGCCAGACTTCCTGGCCCGCTGTCAGGTGCTCGTGGGCAGCACACCTCCCCGCACCATCGCCGAGGGACTGGCCACGCAGGCTCCCAAGAACGACTTCATTCTCCAGGCCTTCCCGCAATTGAAAATGGACGTCCAGCGCTACGTGGGATTCCTAAAGGTGGCAGCACCGTATATGAAGGAGCGTGAACGCGGCGGACGTGAACTCTTCGACGAGTACCACGGCTACTTCCCCTACTACTATTTCTTCGGAAATATACGGGCCACCGTGAAGTCGGGTGAGAAACACCTCGAGACCTCCAAGTCGGGCGTGAACTGAAAAAGACCCAGCTCCCTGCTATGAAAAAGTTATTGATATGTTTTGTCGCCGTAGCAATTGCGCTTCTGAGTGCCTGCAGCGGCCGTCCCACCTCCCTCCCCGCCACCTTCACCGAGGTGGCTGACAGCGCATGCATCTATCCCGACTACCGCGATGTCACCATCCCGCCCAATATCGCCCCGCTGAACTTCATGGTAGTGGACGATGCGGCGGATGCCTTTGTGGCTGACCTCGGCGGACTCGTCTGCGGTGCCGGCTCGGACGGCAAGATGGATATCGACACCGCCGCCTGGCGCAGCCTGCTCACCGCTCAGCGCGGTAAAGATATAGAAGTACGCGTGTACGCGCGTAGGGGGCAGGGTTGGGTGCGCCACCCCGCCTTCCGCCTGTCGGTGGCCGAGGAACCCATCGACTCGTTCCTCTCCTACCGCCTCATCGAGCCAGGCTACGAGCTCTACCGTCAGCTGGGACTCTACCAGCGCAACCTGACCAACTTCACGCAGACCACCATCTACGAGAACAACCGCAGCTACGACAACGACGAGAACCATTGTGTGAACTGCCACAACTATCAGAACTACGACACCGAGCGGATGCTGTTTCACGTACGTGCTGCCCACGGCGGCACCGTCGTCACCAATGGTCGTGAGGCTCATAAGATTGCCATCAAGCACGACAGCATTCTCGCCGCCGGTGTCTATCCCAGCTGGCACCCCACGCAGCCCCTTGTGGCGTTCTCCACCAACAAGACCGGACAGGTCTTCCACCTGCTCTATCCCGAGAAGATCGAAGTGCTCGATACGGAGTCTGACCTCATCCTCTACGATGCCGAGCGCAACCAGGTCAGCAACATCCTTCGTTCCACCGATGCGCTTGAGACCTTCCCCTGCTGGACACCTGACGGCACCCGGCTCTACTACTGCTCGGCCAAGATGCCAGAACTCGAGGGCGAGAATACCGAAGCACTCATCACCTCCCGCTTCGACAGCCTCCTCTATGACATCTATTCTATGCCTTTTGACCTCGCCACGCGAACCTTCGGCGAGCCGCGACTTGAAGTTGACGCCAGTTCGCAAGGTATGAGTTGCAGCGTGCCGCGCATCAGCCCCGACGGCCATTACCTCCTCTACACCTACGGCCGCTACGGTCAGTTCCATATCTGGCACAAGAGTGCGGATTTGTGGGTGAAGCCCCTTTCTAACGACCTTGCTCCTTACCCCCTCACTGCTGCCAACTCCCCGGATGCCGACAGCTACCACAGTTGGTCGTCCAACGGTCGCTGGATTGTCTTCAGTTCCCGTAGGGACGACGGCAACTTCACGCGCCCCTATATCGCCTACTTCGACCGCCAGGGTCAGGCGCGTCGCGCCTTCCTCCTTCCGCAGCGCGACCCCGAGTACAACCAGCTGCTCCTCAAGAGCTTCAACGTGCCCGAACTCACCCGTTCAGCCGTGCGCGTGACCATCGAGGAGTTGAACCACGTCGTGCGTCACACCGAGGCCCAGGTGGCAGCGTACAAATAATAAATACAAAATATAGATTATAAAATATAATTATGAGTAAACAGAATCGGCATCAGAACCATGTCATTCCCGGCAATCAGCCGGGATCTCATATTCCATATTTTATAGTTCATAATTCCTATTTGATTACGATCTTCTTCCTTCTCTCCTGGGCTTGGGCGTCCTGGTGGATGGGTGATGTGCTGCGCATCGCCTACGAGCGCTCGTTCTTCGCCACCGACGTCACCCTGATGCACGGGCTGTGGCAGCAGTCCTTCGGCTGGCTGTGGTTTGTCGGGCGTGCCCTGCTGACCCTCTACCGCTGGCCGCTCTTGGGCGGACTGCTGGTGGCTGTGTTGCTGGCGGCGGGGGCCGGTCTGCTGGGCTACTGCCTCCGCCTCTCGTGGCGCTGGCGCTGGGTGCAGTTCCTCCCTGCCGCTGCCTGGATGTTCTGGACAGCCCACGAGGGTATCAGTCTCTACTATATGCACGACGCCGGTCGCATACTCATTGCTCCTCTGCTCATCGCCGTGATTTCCGGCCTCTGGGCAGTCGTGGCAAAACTAACCCGCCGACCCGCTCCCGCCCCTGGAAATTCTGCCTCCGGGAAAGTGGAGTGGGGCGGTAGGCGTTTCCCTTTTGCTCTTCTTTTCTATTCTCTGTTCCTCCTCCTTCTCTTCATTGCTCCCTCGCTCTACCTCACTCATCGTCATCCCTACCTTCGTCCCCTCACCCGGATGGAGGTGCAGCTGCTGCACCATGACTACGAGGGGATGTCGCGCACAGCCCACGCCCACGCGGAACTGAGCTACCGCCAGATGGCAGGGTTTTATGCAATCGCCCTCGCCCGCACGGGACATCTCGCCGACCAGCTCTTCGATATCAAGTTTGATTTCGAGGACATCAAGGGCAAGAGCTATTTCGGCACTCCCAACCGTTGCCTGGACTATCACGTCGTGGACTGCAACTACCACGCCGGACTCGTCCGCTCCGCGCTCCACTACGCCATCCTCAACCTGACTTCCGACGGTCCTTCGCTCCACACCTTGAAGTACCTCACCAAGATAGCCCTCATCGAGGGCGACTGGGAGCTCGCCCGCAAGTACCTCCGTATTCTCGGCAAGGCACCATTCGAGGGCGATTTCGTTCGTAAGTACCAGCCTATGGTAGGTCATTCCGAACTCTTGAAAGCAGACGCCGAGCTCTCCGCCGTCATCAGTTCCATGCCTCCCGTTCATGTCCTCGAGAATATGTATCCCAAGCCCTGTTTCCTCGGCTACTACGCAGGGCAGCGGTTCCTTGGCAGCAAGGAATCACAGACGTGGGGTGCCGTGGCCTGCCTCTACAGCAAGCGGATGAACGATTTCCTCCGTTTCGCCCAGCAGTATGCAGGCACTATGCCGCCCCGCTCCATCGCCGAGGGACTGGTAACCCAGGTCAGCAAGTACCCCGAACTGCTCAAGATGTTCCCGCAACTGAATATGGAAGTTAACCGATATAGCCTCTTCCTCCAGGAAGCAGAAGCTTATATGCAGGATCCCAAGGGTGGCAGTCAGGCTCTCTTCCAGAAGTATCAAGGCTACTACCCCTACTACTACTTCTTCGGCAACCTTCCTTCCAAGGAACAACAGGAAGAACAGGTCCAGCAGGAATTCAATGCAGGTGTAAACTAAAAACAGAGACCCGCGCCCCGTTATGAAAAAGATTTTGATAAGCATGTTGGTCGTGGCAGGTGTGTTGATGAGTGCCTGCAGCGGCCGTCCTTCGTCCCTTCCCTCCACCTTCACCGAAGTGGCGGACAGCGCACGCATCTATCCCGACTACCGTGACGTCACCATCCCGCCCAATATCGCCCCGCTGAACTTCATGGTGCTGGACGATGCGGCGGACGCCTTTGTCGCTGACCTCGGCGGACTCGTCTGCGGTGCCGGCTCGGACGGCAAGATGGATATAGATACCGCTGCGTGGCGCAGCCTGCTCACGGCCCAGCGTGGAAAGGATATAGAGGTACACATCTACGCTCGCCGCCCGCAGGGTTGGGTGCGGCAGCCCGGTTTCACCCTCCATGTGGCTGAGGAAGACATAGATCCCTACGTCACCTACCGCCTCATCGAGCCCGGCTACGAACTCTACTATCAGCTCGGAATCTACCAGCGCAACCTCACGAACTTCGACGTCACCACCATCTACGAGAACGACCGCGACAAGCGGCAGGGCGAGAGCCACTGCATCAATTGCCACAACTTCCAGAACAATGGAACGGAGCGAATGTACCTTCATGTGCGCGAGAACCATCGCGGCACCGTCGTCACCCACGGACAAGAGGCCCACAAGATCCTCATCAAGCACGACAGCATCATCGCCTCCGGTGCCTACGGCAACTGGCACCCCTTCCTGCCCCTTGTAGCCTTCAGCACCAACAAGACCGAGCAGTTCTTCCATTTCAAGTACCACGAGAAAATCGAAGTCTTCGACCAGCGCTCAGACCTCCTCCTCTACGATGCCGAGCACAACGAGGTGCGCCACATCATCCGCACACCAGATCACTTCGAGACCTTCCCCTGCTGGTCTGCCGACGGCACGCGTCTCTACTACTGCGACGCAAAGATGCCTCCCGCCAAGGTCTCCCGCGCCGACCTCGCCGTCATCGCCAGCTACGACAGCCTCTTCTACGACCTCTATTCCGTGCCTTTCGACACCGCCACCTATACCTTTGGCGAGCCCCGGCTCGAAGTAGAGGCCAGTGCCCAGGGCATGAGCTGTAGCGTGCCGCGCGTAAGCCCCGACGGCCGTTACCTCCTCTACGCCCTCGCCCTCTACGGCCAGTTCCATCTCTACCACCACAGCGCTGACCTGTGGGTGAAGGACCTGCAGGATTCCACAGTCACAGCTTACCCCCTCACGGCTTCCAACTCGCCCGACGCCGACAGCTACCACAGCTGGTCGTCCAACAGCCGCTGGTTCGTCTTCAGCTCCCGCCGCGACGATGGCGATTACACCCGGACCTACATCGCCTACTTCGACCGCCAGGGACAAGGCCACCGGGCCTTCCTGTTGCCGCAGCGCGATCCCGAGTACAACCTTATGCTCCTCAAGAGCTTCAACGTTCCCGAGCTCACACGCACCCCTGTGCCCTTCGGTCAGCTCGAGATGGAGCATGTCATCAAGCACACCGAGGCAGAACTCGCCACCTATAAGGAATAAAACGTTAAAAGTGTCGTTTTGCAAGCCAAGAGTGTACTTTCGGGGCCAAAAAGTAACAAAAAGATATCAAATTGTGGCTATTGCACCACTTTTTATAGAAAAAAGACACGTCGTATTGCCTTTTTTACGTACCTTTGCAGCGCAATTCGAAAGAAGAGCCGCGCAGAGCGAAACCAATAAACAGCATTAACAATAAAAAGAAGAAGAACTATGCGAGTAATCATTGAACCCTCCTACGATCAGATGTCCCGTTGGGCAGCTGAGTACATCATCGCCAAAATCAATGCCGCCCAGCCCACGGCAGAGAAACCCTTCGTCCTGGGTCTGCCCACCGGCAGCAGCCCCATCGGCACCTACCAGGCACTGGTGAAGGCCAACCAGGAAGGCCGTGTCAGCTTCAAGCACGTCCTCACCTTCAATATGGACGAGTATGTTGGGCTGCCCGAGAGCCATCCCGAGAGCTACCACAGCTTCATGGCCACCAATTTCTTCGACCACATCGACATTCCCAAGGAGAACATCCACATTCTTAATGGCAACGCCAAGGACCTCGCAGCCGAGTGCGCCCACTACGAGCAGATGATTGAGGAAGCCGGTGGCATCGACCTGTTTATGGGCGGTATCGGTCCCGACGGTCACATCGCCTTCAACGAGCCCGGCAGCAGCCTCAACAGCCGTACCCGCCAGAAGACCCTCACCACCGACACCCGCGTGGCCAATAGCCGCTTCTTCGGCGGCAAGCCCGAAGACGTGCCCGCAACGGCACTCACCGTAGGCGTAGGCACCGTCATGGCAGCCCGCGAGGTGCTCATCCTCTGCAACGGCCACAACAAGGCTCGCGCTCTTCAGGCAGCCATCGAAGGCCCCGTCACACAGTGGTGGACCATCAGCGCCCTCCAGCTCCATCCCCACGGCATCATCGTCTGCGACGAGGCTGCCACCGAGGAAATCAAGCACGGCACCTACAAGTACTTCAAGGATATCGAGAAGGACAACCTCTAATCAGAGGCTTTGTTACTAGAAGCAAACGGGCAGGGACGCAACAGATAGCGTCCCTGCCCTTGTTTGTGGCGGTGAATGAATCAGGTCGTGTAGCTAGATACATCAAGGTTCATGGGCTTATCCAGCGGCTTGTATGGGCTTATCCAGCGGCTTGTATAGGCTTATCCAGCGGCTTGTATAGGCTTATCCAGCAGGCTGTATAGGCTTATCCAACAGGTTGTACAGGCCTATCCAACAAGTTGGAAAACCTATTTCTTCAGGATGGTGAGGGGTGTTCCGGTGAACTTGACGGCCATCTCGGAGAAAGTGCTGCCGGCGCTGCCGTAGACGTGATTGGTACGGGCGAGGAGGAGCATCTCAATGAGAGCTTCACGGATACCGCTGGCGCTGTCGCGTGTGGCCTGGGTGGGAGCGGTTTGGATGCGGTCGGTGCCGTAGCGCTGGCGGAAGAGAGCCTTGGTAGGTTCGTCGTCCGTGGCTAAGTAAATGTGGAGGTCAGGGTGCTGGGCGAGCTCACGGTCAACGGTGTCGAAGAAGAGTTCATCGGGACTGGCGTCGATGGAGGCCTGGTTGTCTGTGCGACGGATATGTAGTCCGATGGTATGGGGCGTGAAGGCAGCAGCACGTGTGCTGACCTCCTGCTCGATTGCTGGCAGGGGACGGAAGAGTAGGGGGATGAGGCTGTCGTCCCACTCGCAGAAGTCGCGGTAGGCGGTCATCAGCGTGCCGCCCTGCTGGAACCACGTTTCGAAATCGAATCCGTCGCGCTGCAGGTAGTAGATTTGCGGTGACAGGATGATGTGGCGGTAGCAGAGGCACTGAAGGAGGCGGGGGAGATAAAGGTTCTTAAGCGTAGGGCGGGAAAAGAGGAAACGTTCGAAACCGGTGGCGTCACGAAGAAAGGCCCCTCTCCCCGCTCCCCCCGTCGGGGGGAGAACTGCGTTTCCGCTTGAAGATTCTTTCCCCTCTCTCTCTGAAAGGTCTTCAAACAAGTCCTCAAACCAGCACTTCATACCCCATTGCTTGGTCCAGAGGACGCGGAAGGGGATAGGGTTGCCGTGTGCGGCGAGGCGCTGGGCCATCGTGTAGGCGGCAGCGGCCACGCGCATACGATTGCCGAGTCCGCCTTCGAGTATGATTGTATTCGTTTTCATTGATTATTCTGTGGTCAGATATCCGATGTGCTTATTCCCTTTCTTCTGCAGCTGGCGCAAATGAGCCTTGAGCGATGCGGGGGTGACTTGCTTGATGTAGGTGATGTCGTTGGCATCGATGACAATGTCGCCCAACTCGCGTGTCAAGTCATAGTAGCGACTGCCGTAGTTGGTGTCGTTCACATGCTTCTCACGCTCCTTGACGTAACTATCGATAAGGTCTTGGGTAATCAAGTTGTCCTCGGCCATCTCGCGGATGAGTTGGTCGGCGTCCTTAGCTATGCGTTCGCGCTGAGTAGGATTACAAGAGAAGGTGATGACGCAGGCCATGTGGTCCAACGGCAGCTGTTTGTCGTCAATTTTGCAATTCACTGAATAGACATCGCTGTGCTGTATGCGTAGCTTATTGAGCAGCAAGGCAGTAAGTACGCTTTGCAGCACTTGGTTGTGGGCGTGAGTTTCTTGCGAGAACGGGTAGCCTTTCTCCCAAGTGTAGTACATGTATGCTAAACAATAGGGCGTGGCGTTTGTGATCTTCTCAACAGCAATGGTGTCAGTTGTGCGGTAATGGTCGGATGGCCATATCGTGCGTTTCACGGGCTGTGGCTTCGATGGCAGCGAGCCTATGTACTTGCATACCAATGGTATGACGCTGTCGGTGGAGAACAGCCCCTTAACGATGAGCGTCGAGCCGTTGAAGTTCGAGAAGTAGTCCTTCACCACATTGCGGAAGCCGTCGACCGTCAACGCCTTGGCATCGTCAACGGAGAGAATTGCATTGCGCTTGGAAGGCATGAGAGGTAGGCTTTGTATCTTAATCTGCGAGCGCATAAACGGTTCGTTTAGCGTCATCGCAGTGGCCTGCATCTGAGAGATTTGCTCTGCCGCTGCCACCGAATCTACCTCTGTCGTGGTCAGCGAAGCGTACATCATCTTAAGATAACGCTCCACATCTTTATAGAATAACGTGCTGTCTTTAGAAGAATAGGTGCCAATGTCTATCCTGTCGTAGTAAGGATCGAACTCCACGTCATTGCCTCCTCGGTCGATTTGAAACTTCCTTCGTCCGTTGAAGAGCAAGCTCTGATAGTGAAAGTCTTCGTCGGGCAGCGAAGCGTAGCCCAATGGCCGCCCAAACTTCAAGTCAATGCTGTAGGGAATGCTGTCTTTTGGAAGGGATTTCCACAACAGCACCTTCACGCCATTGGACAGGCGCAACTCGGTGATGCTGTCGTTGCGCATAGTGGTCTTGGTGATAGTGGCTGGTGTGAGTTCGAAGTCAAGGGAATCCACATGGAGTCGCTCCAGTTTCTGTCCTTTCTTGACGTCCATCGCGGCCAACTCCTCGTCGGTCATGGACGTGACGCGACTAATGATCTCGTTGACTTCGTCCTCCGAAGGCTGGGTGGCGCTTGCAGGAAACATCTCAGCCACGAGCATATTGCGCCCCGTGGTCATCTCGCGGAACGCCTCAAGGAGCTGCTCCTGAGTAATGGTGTTTTTGATGTGGCTCTTACAGGTGTTTTCGCTTTTGAAGTCATTGATGACGGTGCCGAAGAAGAAGTTGTTGTAGCATTTGTCGGTCCATTCCGTGCTTCTGTGACTGCCGAAATCGCTTCCTGCGGTGTCGGGCAGCAGGATGGCTGTGGAGTCGGCGTTGTAAGCACCTACATACCAGTTGCCGGGCTTCCGTTCGTAGTCCTTGAAACCGAAGCGGCGGGTGTGCTCAATGGCTTTGAGGAGCGTTTCGAGAGTCTGTTTCCAGTTGTCGGCGTTCGAGCTCATCTCGAGGACGATGTTTTTGCTGTCTTTGATGTCGCCCAACGGAAGGAACGAGGCCGAACAGTTGATGATTTCCTTGCCTTTGAGAGCTTCGAGCTTGTCCTTCATCAGGTCTTTCAGCTTGTCTCTGACCATGTCCTTGCGCAGGGCGGCAATCGTGTGGTCGGTCGTCACATCCGGCACTCGGACGATGATGGAGCTACTGTGGCTCGATAGCCGCTGGTCTTGATAGAAACGGATGCGCGGTTGGTCGGCATCTGGTATCGCGGGCTGCGCTGGCACGATGTTCTTGCCACGCTTCAACGTGCCGAACAGCTTCTGAATCTTCTCGACCATCGCATCGGGGTCGAAATCGCCTGTCACTACTATGGCCTGATTCTGTGGCTGATACCATCGCTTGTAGAAGTTACGTACCAACTTTGGCGGACAGTTCCGGATGACCTCCATGTCGCCGATGGACAGGCGTTGGGTGTATATGGAATTGTTCAGGAGATCTTGGATCAATTGCTGCCCGAAGGACACGGTATTCTTCAGTCGCCATTCCTCGACGATGATGCTGCGCTCGCTCTCGATGGCGCTGTCAGCCATCGTGGCCGCGCACGCCCAGTCGTACATCAGAAGTAGGCAAGAGTCCAACTGTGCCACGTCGCCACAGGGGATGCCATTGAGCAAGTAACGCACCGAATTGCAACCCGTGAAGGCATTGCTGTCGTGGCCGAAGGGGATGCCGTTGCGGCGCATGAAGTTCATAACTTCCTGTCCCGGGAAGTGCTTGGTGCCGCGAAACAGCACGTGCTCCACGAAGTGAGCTACGCCCCGCTCGTTATCTTTTTCGAGCACGGAACCAGCCTTGACGAACAGGTTGAAGTCGACCTTCCCCTTGGGTTCCGTGCAGCGCCGCACGTAATAGGTGAGGCCGTTTTTCAGGACGCCTATGCGCACGGAGGTATCGGCGGGTATCTCCTGACGGTCAATGGCATCCAGGTGTGCCATCAGCAGCGAGTCATTCTGCTCTTGGGCGATGCATGAAGCAGACGCTAATCCAAAGGCCATCAGTAGGCAAGTGATTATCTTTCTCATTGAGTAGGTCTTCTATTAATTGGTTGGTGACACATAACCTATTATTTCTTTCGCTTGAAGATATAGTCGATGCTCTCCATCAGAATCTGGGCACGGGCGAGCCAGAGACTGCCGACGTAGAGGGCCACGGCGAGGAGGATACGGAGAATCATGCGGAACCAGCTGAGGGGCATGGAGGAAGTGAGCCACCAGGCGGCGGTCATCACGCCAGCGGCGAACAGAAGGAAGGGGAAGACGTCCTTCAGGGCGTGCCACCAGCTGAGGCTGATGAGTCGGCGGGCACACGCCTGCCAGACGAGGAGCCAGGCGATGTTCAGCGCCACGTAGTAGATGACCATGGCGCGCAGCTCGTAGCCGAGGGCGTGGAGCGCGATGATGCCGCCCCAAACAAGGCCGCAGTTCACGAGGCCGATGACCATATTGATGGTGGAACGGCCGCGGGAGATGACGAGGTTGGAGTAGAGTGTGACGATGGGCGTGAAGGCTCCGTAGATGCACAGCAGCGACAGCAGCAGGGCACTCTCGTGCCATTTCTCGCCCGCCAGCAGCACGATGAAGTCCTCTGCGACGAGGGCGAGGCCGAAGAGGCAGGGGAAACTGACGAAGCAGGTGAAGCGAAGCATCTTTCTAAACGCGCTCGTGATGCCGCAGCCAGCGGCATCGCGAGCACTTTCCCTCAGCACCGGCTGCGCCACGCCTTGAATCATGCCATTGATGGTAGCGATGGCACGGTCGTCCCATTTACGGGCGTTGTCGTAAATACCGGCAATGTAGCCGCCGGGGAAGAAGCGATTGAGGAGGACGCCGAAGGCGTTGTTGTTGAACTGGAAGGCGAGGCTGTTGACGAGGAGTTTGGAGGAGAAACCGAACATCTGCCAGGCGGGAAGCAGAGCCCCTATAAATCCCCCCGTTGGGGGGACTATCGTTGCGGATTGACAACCGGATGTCCCCTCACTGGGGGAGTTAGAGCGGGGCCAAGTCGGCCTCCAGGGCGAGAAGTACCAGGCGAAGGAGGTGACGCAGGCGACGTAGACGAGGCTCTGGATAGCCAGACCCCAATAAGCCATCCCTGCGTAGGCAAGGCATACGGCAGCGATATTCGAAATCAGGATGGAACCCATTTGCATGATTCCCGTCTCCTTGACTTTCAGATGACCAAAGAGGTAGGCACGCTGGGCGGTGCCCAGACTGGAGATGACAAAGCCGAGGAACGCCAGACGGCCGAGGGGAACCAGCACGGGTTCGTGGTAGAAATCAGCGATGAGCGGCGCGGCGAAGAAGAGAATAACGTAGAGGAGGAGGCCCACAATAACGTTGAACCAGAAGACTGCGTTGTACTCCTCGTGGGTGGGTTCGCGCTTATTGGCCAGTGCTGCTGTGAAGCCACTTTCCTGCAGCACGCTGGCGAGGTTGGAGAAGATGACCAGTGCTGCCACCTTGCCGTAGTCGTCGGGCGTGAGGATATTCAGCAGCCAGACGCCAAAGAGCGTCTGCAGCAACTGCATCATGATATTGCTGAAGCCTCCCCAGATGAGGCCCTGGGCGGTGCGTTGCTTGAGAGACCCGCCTCCTTCCCCTCCCTTCAAGGAGGGGAGAGGCTGGCGCGATGTGTCCTCTTGCTTCATGCGGAAAATACTGCTTTGTAAATGATATCTGTGGCACCGGCGTTGTCGGCGATGTAGCTGCGTGCTGCCTGTGCGGCGTGGGCGTAGGCTTCGGAGTCGCTGAGCAGGCGGTCGGCAGTCTGTGCGAAGTCGGTGGCATCGTGAACCTCGAAGCAGGCACCGGTGTCGAGCAGGTGGCGTGCCTCGCGGAAGTTCTGGTTGTTGGGGCCGATGAGTACGGGTATTCCATAGACCGCGGCCTCGGGCACGTTGTGAATGCCCACGCCAAAGCCTCCGCCAACCATGGCCAGTTGGCCGTAGCGATAGATGCTGGAGAGGAGCCCGAAGCAGTCGATGATGAGTACCTCTGCCTCGGCAACGTTGTCCTCGTTGGCTGCGGAGTAGCGGAGTACGCGGCGGCCCTGGAGACGGCTTTCGATGTCACGCAGATGGTCTTCGCCGATGAGATGTGGGGCGATGATGAGCCTGTCGCCAGCAGGACGCTGCTCGAACCAGGGGATGAAGAGTGCCTCGTCAGGAGGCCAGCTGGAACCGGCGACGAAGACGGTGTGGCCGGTAGCGAACTTCTCCACGAGGGGCAGGGGACGGGCGGCGCTCTGGATGTCCAGCACTCGGTCGAAGCGTGTGTCGCCGACGATGGTGACGTTGTCCTTGATGTTCAACGAGGCAAGGAGGTCAGCCGACTGCTGGTTCTGGACGAAGAAATGCGTGACTTTGTTGAGCACCTTGGCGTAGCCGCGGCCGTACCAGCGGAAGAAAACCTGGTCGGGACGGAAGATGCTGCTGACGGAGTACACTGGGATTCCCAGTCTCTGGCACCCCTTCAGGTAGTTCTGCCAGAACTCATACTTGATGAGGAACAGCATCTCGGGTTTGACGAAGTGGAAGAATAGCCGCACGGCTCCCGGCGTGTCGAGGGGCAGGTAGCAGATGACGTCGGCTCCCTCCCAGTTCTTCCGCACCTCATATCCCGATGGCGAGAAGAAGGTGAGTAGGATCTTGTATTCCGGGTGTTCCCTGCGCAGGCGTTCCATCAGTGGGCGGCCCTGTTCGAATTCGCCCAGGGAGGCAGCGTGAAACCAGATGTAGCGCGCGTCCCGCAGCACTTGGCGCTTCAGCTGAAAGAATGCGCGGCGGTGGCCGACGGCAAGCTTGCGCGCCCGCTTGTTAAAAATGGCGGCTATGCCTACGGCACACATATAGAGGAAGATGGCGAAGCTGTACAAGTTAGGGGAGAGGATTTAAGTTTAGAGTTTAGGGTTTAGAGTTTAGAGATGAGCGATTGCGAAATCCATTCGCCGGAGCACCTCTTCCTTGCCGAGGAAGGCGGAGAGGGCGTACATATCCGGTCCCTGTCCTTCGCCGACGAGGCATACTCGCCATGCGTTCCAGGGCTTGAGTCCCGTCTGTTCCACCCATGGATCCACGACGGCTTTCTGTCCCTCGGCCGTGAAGTCCTCCACGGTAGCCAGCACGTCGCGCAGTTGCTGCATCTCTGCTGCGGTCTCGGGTTTCCAGTTCTTGCGGATGAACTTGTCCTCGCGGTCGAATGTTGTCGGGGCCACGAAGAAGAATCGGCAGAGTGGCCATAGGTCACTGACGAAGGAGATGTTGCGCTTGCGGGGTCCTTCCTTGGTATCGTACTCGATGACCTTTGACTTCATCAGTCCCACGACCACAGCGGCACGTTCCTCGCTGCATTCTATACCCTGCTCTGCAAGCACCTTGACGAAGGCGGGTGCCCAGGCTTCGTCCGGCAGCTGCATGAGGTATTCGCGGTTGAACCAGAAGCCCTTGATGTAGTCGAAGCGGGCTCCGTTCTTGGAGCATTTCTCGAGGTTGAATTTCTGGACCATCTCGTCGAGCGACATGATTTCCTGGTCGTCGCCGGGGTTCCATCCGAGCAGTGCGAGGAAGTTCACCACAGCCTGGGGCAGGTAGCCTTTCTCGCGGTAGCCGCTGCTGACTTCGCCCGTCTCCGGGTTATGCCATTCCAGGGGGAAGACGGGGAATCCGAGGCGGTCGCCGTCGCGCTTGCTGAGCTTGCCCTTGCCGTCGGGCTTCAGCAGCAGCGGCAGGTGGGCAAAGCGTGGCATGGTGTCCTCCCAGCCGAAGGCGCGGTAGAGCAGCACATGTAATGGAGCCGATGGCAGCCACTCCTCGCCGCGGATCACGTGGGAGACCTCCATGAGATGGTCGTCGACGATATTTGCCAGATGGTAGGTAGGCAGCTGGTCGGCACTCTTCCAGAGCACCTTGTCGTCGAGGATGCTGCTGTTGATGACCACGTCGCCGCGGATGATGTCATCCACATGAACATCCTCGCCCGGCTGGATGAGGAATCGGACGACGTAGGGAGCGCCTTCGGCGATGAGGCGGTCGGTCTCCTCCTGTCCCAGTGTGAGTGAGTTGCGCATGGTGAGTCGGGTGGAGGCGTCGTACTGGAACTTCTGGCCGCGGTCGTCGAACTCTGCGCGGCGTGCATTGAGTTCCTCGGGCGTATCGAAGGCGATATAGGCGCGGCCGGCGTCGAGCAGCTGGCGGACATATTTAATGTATATGTCCTTGCGCTCGCTCTGGCGGTAGGGGCCGTAGTTGCCTCCGAAGCTGACGCCTTCGTCGAACTGGATACCCAGCCAGCGGAAAGATTCGATGATATACTCCTCGGCTCCGGGCACCAGACGCGTGCGGTCTGTGTCCTCGATTCGGAAGATGAGGTCGCCGCCGTGTTGGCGCGCGAAGAGGTAGTTGTACAAAGCTGTGCGGACACCGCCAATATGCAGCGGTCCGGTGGGGGATGGCGCGAAACGAACGCGTACTTTTGTGGAATTCATAGGCTTTTTCGTGAAATTTTGTGCAAAAATACAATAAATCTTGCACACGGACGAAAGATTTGTTGTATTTTTGCATCAGAAATCAGCAAACAACACCTAAATCACCCCTTATGAGCAGATATAACAAGCCTATTGACTTCAATAAGAAGGACATCTTCATGCAAGGAGTGGTGCTCACCGCCACGATTGCACTGTTGGTATGGTTCCTTCCCCACGGACGCACGAGTTTGCGCTACGAGAAGGATCAGCCGTGGCCGTACAACCAGATTATTGCCAACTATCAGTTCCCGATTCTGAAGAGCGATGCCCAGTGGCAACACGAGCTCGACAGCATTCATCGCCTGTACGAACCATACCTTCAGTTTAACCCACAGACCGAGGCGACGCAGATCAACCGTTTCCGCACAGATTTCAAGCAGGCCGACGCAGCGGAGTTCCCGCCGGCCTACCGCTCGTTCATCGAGGGGCGCCTGCATCAGGTCTATGCACGGGGCATCATCAGCAACAGCGACCAGGAGACGCTGGTGGACGACACGGTGACGAACGTCAGGGTCTACTCGGGCACCGAAGCCCAAAGTCGTCCGCTGGCACGTCTGATGACCCTGAGGGCTGCCTATGAATTCATGCTCGCAAACGCAGACTCGATGGGGTTCTCCAAGCAGAAGCTGCAGAAGCTGAATCTGAACAACTACCTGGAACCGAACCTGAGTTACGACCAGCCGAAGAGCGATGCCGAATGGCAGGGGTTGGTGGGCAGTCTGGCTCCCAGCAAAGGGGTGGTGGTGGCCGGCGAGAGCATTGTGGATCGCGGACAGATTGTGGATGAGAACACCTACCAGAAGCTCCGGAGCTACGAGCACGCTATGGGCGAACATACGCGGATGGTCACCAAGGACTGGCAGCAATCTGTGGGCGAAGTGCTGTATATCACTTCCATCTGTGTCTGTCTGCTGCTCTACTTCAACCTCTTCCGCCGCGACTATGTGAACAGTGTCCGCAGCGTCGCCTTGCTGCTGACGATGTTGTTGTTGTTCCCGCTGCTGACGCATTTCCTGGTTCGTCACATGCTGCTTTCGGTGTATCTGATTCCCTATGCGATGCTTCCTGTGTTCATCCGTGTCTTCATGGACTCGCGCACCGCCTTCATCACTCACGTGGCCACGGTACTGCTGTGTGCGATGTCGCTTCGCTATCCCTTTGAGTTCATCGTCACGCAGTTGGTGGCCGGCCTCGCTGCCATCTATTGTTTGCGCGAGCTTTCTACGCGTTCGCAGATTATCCGCACGGCAATCTTCGTGACGCTGTCAGCACTGGTGGTGTATATTTCCATAGATATGATGCACGGTCGCACGGTGATGAGCAATACAGCCCTGGTGAGCATCGACTGGCGCATCGTCAAGCATATCATCATCGGAGGTGTGCTGCTGCTGTTCTCCTATCCGCTGATGTATTTCCTGGAGAAACTCTTCGGTTTCACGAGCAACGTAACCTTGGTGGAACTCTCGAACATCAACAACGACCTGCTGCGTCAGCTTTCGGAGGTGGCTCCCGGCACTTTCCAGCACTCCCTGCAGGTGGCCAACCTGGCCGCTGAGGTGGCGATGAAAATCGGAGCCAAGAGCCAGCTTGTGCGAACGGGTGCCCTCTATCATGATATCGGTAAGATTCCGAATGCGGTCTTCTTCACCGAGAACCAGGCGGGGGCTGTGAATCCTCACGATAATCTGGACAACCGCTACAGTGCACAGGTCATCATCAAGCATGTCAGCGAAGGCGAGCAGCTGGCAGACCGCTATCGCCTGCCGCGTGTCATCCGCGACTTCATTTCCACACACCATGGTTGCGGTCTCGTCAAGTACTTCTATATCTCCTATCAGAACGCTCACCCGGAAGAGAAGGTGGATCCTGTGCCGTTCCGCTATCCCGGTCCGAATCCTTCTACGGCAGAGCAGGCCATCCTGATGATGGCGGATGCAGTGGAAGCTTCGGCGCGCTCGCTGAAGGAGTACAACGAGGAGTCCATCGGTGCGCTGGTGGACCGCATCATCGACGGACAGATGGCCGAGGGCTTCTTCCTCAACTGTCCGATTACCTTCCAGGATATCAAACTGGCGAAGGACGTCTTCAAGGAGAAGTTGAAAATCATCTACCACACGCGGATCAGCTATCCGGAGCTGAAGAAGAAGGAGGAGACAGAGGAAAGCTCCGGCGCACCAGCGGCGCCGGCCGTTCAAAGCGGGTCAACATCAAAATAGATCTGAGCGGAACTGTAGGCCTTGGCTGCCAGCAGTTCCGTCTTTGTCTGGAGCAGCACCTCACGTACCTTTCCCAGTGGCAGGGCGGGTTCCAGCTTGAGCATCACACGGCGTATGAAGAGACTCTGCACACGGGCCACGGGCGGTTCGTCGGGTCCAAGCACGCGTTGTCCGAAGAGTGCCTTCAGGCGTCCCGTGAGTTCTGCTGCCAGGTGGTCAGCTGTGTCCGCACGACGGTGTTTCATGTAGATGAAGATGAGGCGGAAGAAAGGCGGGTAGGCGTAGCGGCGACGTTCAGTCATCTGCTCGGTGTACATCGCTTCGTAGTCGCCGGAGACGACGTGCTGAATCAGCGGTAGGCTGGATTCCATCGTCTGGAGCAGGACATAGCCCTGACGCTGGCGGCGCCCGGCGCGCCCTGCCACTTGCGACATCATCTGAAACGAGCGCTCGTAGGCGCGGAAGTCGGGCTGATTTAACATAGTGTCGGCCGAAAGGATACCTACGACACTGACGCGCTCAAAGTCCAGTCCCTTGGTGACCATCTGTGTGCCTACGAGAATATCGGTCTCGCCGGAGGCGAAGTCGTGGATTATCTGTTCGTAGGTTGCGCGGGAGCGAGTGGTATCAAGGTCCATTCGTGCCACGCGCGCTTTGGGAAAGATATGCGCGATGTCTTCTTCTATGCGCTCGGTGCCGAAGCCGTGCTGCTTCAGCTCCGTGTTCTCGCAATTGGGGCAGCGCGCTGGAATCTCCGTGGTGAACCCGCAATAGTGGCAGGTCATCCGGCCGGAACGTGCGTGCATAGTCAGCGAGACATCGCAATGGGGACAGCGGGGCACCCAGCCGCAGACGTGACACTCGATATGCGGGGCGTAGCCTCGGCGATTCTGAAAGAGGATAACCTGTTCGTGAGCATCCAGCGCCTGGCGCATTTTCTCCAGCAACTGGGGCGAGAAGGGACCGTGGATGAGCCGCTTGCGGCGTAGTTCCTGCAAGTCCACGATTTCTACTTCAGGCAGCTGTACTTGGCCGTAGCGTTGGCTGAGTCTGACCAGCCCGTACTTGCCCAGCCGGGCGTTGTAGTAGCTGTCGAGGGAGGGCGTGGCGGTGCCCAGAAGCACACGTGCCTTGGCTCTGGAAGCCATGAGAATGGCCACGTTGCGAGCGTTGTAGCGGGGGGCGGGATCCTGCTGCTTGAAGTTCACCTCATGTTCCTCGTCCACGATAACCAGCCCTAATTTTGCAAACGGCAGAAAGACGGAGGAACGCACGCCGACGATGATTTCGTAGGGAGTGTCGGACAGCTGGCGCAGCCACACACGGGCACGTTGTACGTCGGTGAACTTGCTGTGGTAGACACCCAACCGGTCGCCGAATACCGCCTGCAACCGCTCGGTCAGCTGGCTGGTGAGCACTATTTCAGGCAGGAGGTATAGCACTTGTCTGCCTTGCTTCAGCGCTTCGGCGATGAGGTGTATGTAGATTTCAGTCTTGCCGCTGGATGTAACGCCGTGAAGCAGACAGACGGCGTGCTGCTGCCACTCTGCATGAATGGAGGCGAGGGCTGTCTGCTGGGCAGGGGAGAGGGAGGGAAGAGACTCCCCCCAAGTAGACTCTCCCCAAGCCCCGGACTCTCCCCCCGCCCTCCCTGTTAGGGAGGGAGCAGTTACTTTTGAATGCTGCATTCTTTCATCCAGTCTAATACATTCTGCTCCCTCCCTAACAGGGAGGGCGGGGGGAGAGTCTACGGGGGGAGAGTCTACGTGGGGAGAGTCCGCCCTTTTCATCTTTCCCGGCAGTGCCGCCTTGAAGACTTCACCGATGGAGCAAAGGTAGTAGTCGGCAATCCATTGCCAGAGGTTCAGCTGGGCGGGGAGCACCACGGGCTGTTCGTCCATGATTTCCAGGATGGCCTTCACCTCGATTCCTGTGGGTGTGTTGTCGTGGAGTCGGGCAATCAGACCCGTCTGCGTCTTCTTCGTGCCGAAGGGAACGACAACACGTGACCCCACCCGAGCCCGGCCGTCGAGGTCGGCAGGCAGGGAGTAGGTGAAGAGTCCCTGTAGTGGCACAGGAAGTATGATATCAGCAAAATGTGGCATGGCGTTCAGAAATAAAAGTCAAGGCTGAGCTGCCATGCATAGCTCTTCATTTCTATCTTCTCCGTGGCGTTGCGCAGGGCATTGAATGTAGCAGAGACGTAGTTGCCCTGCGGAGTAATCGGCAGGTTGTAGGTCAGTCCAACGCCCAGTCTGTTGAAAAGCCACACGCCGGCTCCTACGTTCCAACTGAATACGCTGTGGTTGAAGTTCGTCCGGAATTTGCTTGTAGATTCCCAGGTGCCCTGGCCGATATACCAGTCCCATTGCGGCCCTGTGGCCACGTATATACCCCAGCTCTTGACACCTATATCCCATCTGATATTCAGCGGAACTTCAACGTAGTTCATCGGGCTGCTCTTGTAGGTCTCGCGTTCGTCGGAACTCAGATCGTCTATGATGGCGACACTCCGTTGGGCGTAGCGCAGGGCTACGTCTGCACCGAGTCCTGTCTGTGGCAGTGAGGCGCGAATCTTGGGTCCCACGAAGAAACCCTGTCGAGATCTGGAATCTGCCACGGCCTTGTTGAAACTGACATGACTGAGGTCAAGGCCCAAATCCAGTCCAAAACGCAACTGAGCGCAAACCCTGTCGGGTGCGCTCAATGCTATCAGGAAGAGGATGAGAACCTTTCTCATAATGCGTTTTATCTACGTTGGCGTCGAGCTGATACACGAGGTGCGGAACTGCCGCTGCTCTCGCTCTTGTCGCGTTTGTTGGCAGCAGCCGCCGAGGCTTTGCTGCGGCGGGTGTCTGACAAGGCTTCTTTCTTCTTGCGGCGGGATACCTTCTTGTCATCGACAGCCTGCTGGGCTGCTATGCTGTCGAGGCTGTCCTTGGGCGAGTGCCAGATGTTTTCCTCGAAGTCTTTCAGCTGTTGCTCGATGCGCTTTTGCTCCTTAGTCATGGCGCTATCCGTCTTTGCGTAGTCCGCAAGCAGGCGTCCTTGCATATTGTTGGTCTTGTAGATTTTGCCCTCGTAGCGGTTGAGGGTGAAGAAATCGTCCACGGTCATGTTGGTGACATTGTTGAAGTTCGAAGCCATCACGGGCAGACGCGAGAGGTAGCTGGCAACATCGTCGTACTTCACCCAGAAGAGAGGCCGGGCTGAGACGGGGCTGGGTTCGTCGCCTTCCTCAAGGGTCTCGAACTCGCTGTCCTCGAGAATCACGGGGCAGAGTGCAGTGACGCGCGTCTTGTAGGTGGCAGAGCGCTGGTCGAAGAAGCTGCTCTCTTTCAGGTAGAAGCGCTTGACGAAAGCCGAGGGGATGTCGCTGTCCTCTACATTGATTTTCCCTCCTTCTTCCGTGAAAGCGATGCGCTGGTCCTTCAGCAGATCCTTGACTGCAAGGCGGTCCTTGTCTTCGAAGGACTCGCCGCCGTCATCCGTGGAGCGGTAGCCCTTGATACGTCCCGAGACGAAGAGGCGGAAGAGGTATGTGAACAGATTCTGCTCCTTCCCGTGGGGTTCTACGGGGTAGTAGAGGGGTGCGTTGGCATCCTTCATCAGGTCGAGCTGTCGATAGATGTCCCTGCGCCAGACGACGTCCTCTGGCATCTCTGCCGAAGTAGGAAACATGAGCGCTGCGCGGTCGGCTTTCTTCTCGGCGGCAGTCTGCTTGGCAGCAGTGGTCTTGGTGGAGGCCGGCGTCGTCCTGCGCTTGGCGGGTTGGGCACTAATACCTATTGTGCACGAGAGCACGGTCAGCAATATCAGAAATCGTTTCATATGCTATGGTCAATATTTCGACAATTCTACATTAACTTAGTTCACCGTTACGTCCATGGCACCGTCGAGCGTGCGTTCGACGCCGTCCGGTCCGATAGCTTTGATCTTGGAGATGAAGAAACGCTTGCCGCGGCTGAGGCTGCGGAAATTGGTCTTCTGGCGCTCTGTGAACTCTGCGGACTCCGATACGATGGGGAACTGATTGCCCATGCGGTCGTAGGTCACGGTCTCGAAACCCGTCACGCGGAAGGGAATGTTCAGCAGGCCGTCGTCGACAGCTGCGCCGAGTACGTTAGCACTGATGAGCACCTGCTTGGAAATCTTGCCGCCCTTGAAGTGGCTTTCAATACCCTGGTCGTCCTTGTAGACAATGAAGGCGGTCGGGTCGGGCAGCTTACGCACGCGGAAAGTGAATTTGCCCATTTCCTGAACGCGGCCTTCGGTTCTCGCGGCCACGGAGATGACGGCCTCGCCGCCCACCTGAGTGGGACGGGCGATGAACTTACCCTCGCCCGTGGGAGTGAGGTTGCCGCCGGTCATGGTGACTTGAAGCTGGTTGGCAGCTACTCCTGGAACACTGACGGACATCGGGTTGTCATAGCCTGCGTAGAGCACGTTCATCAGGTCGGCACTGACGGTGGCGGAGGGAGCCACGACGGTGTATTTCTGTTGGAAGTCGCGACGGACGAGTTCGCCCTGGGCATTCATCATCTCGATGTAACCCACGAGGTTGAAGTCACCCGTGCGGGAGCAGATGGTTTCGTAGATACCGCGGTCGCTCTTGAACTCCTTGCCGCCGATATAGATAGTGGGGCGGTTGGTGGTGTCGACGGCAGCCATCAGGATCTGAGCCGAGAACTTGCCGCCCTGGACGACCGTCTGTGAACTGGGGATGACGTAGGCGTTCAGCTCGTTCACACGAATATCTTTCACACCGATATTCGATGCCAGTCCGTGCAGCACCTCGCCTTCGGCGTAGCGGACGTCACTCTGCAGCTTGGTCAGCAGCGTCACGGCGGCGGCAGTGGGCATGGATTCAAACATATATTCCTGCCAGTTCTTGCCAAGGGTGCGTACGCTGGTGGGCACATCGGTGGAGAGGTTACTGGCGATGATGCGGCGCTGGGCGGAGTCCGTCACCATCTGGATGATGCGGTCGCGGTAGCCGTTGATACCTTTGTAGAGCTCACGTCCACGGCCAGTGCCGGGGGCAAGCATCACGCTGGTGGCTGCCTCGAGGTCCTCGCGATTTTGGATGGAATCCACGCGGCCGTCCTTGCCGTCGCTCTTGCGCACGATGAGCACCTTCAGTTCCTCGGCAAGGTTGTAGAGGGAGTCGGACATCTGGCGAACCACCTGGGCCTTGTCATACCATTCCTTGACCTTCTTCGGGTTCGCCTTCATCTGCTCGTCGAAGTCCTCGTAGATTCCCTGATTGACTTCCGTAGCGTTCTTGGTGGTTATCTGCAGGCTCTTGTCGACCAGAGAGAAACCATTGAGCACGTCGCTCGACACGTTCAGCGCGAGCATAGCCATCAGGACGACGTACATCAGATTGATCATCTTCTGGCGCGGAGAGACTGGTCTTTTCTTAATGGGCATAATCGTAATTTACGATTTGACGATTGGACAATTTAAGATTTACAAATTACAATTTAACTTGCGATTTGCTGTTTGCGGTTTAAACCTGCGGTGCCTTGGGCATACTGACGGTCAGCGCCTCAATCATGCGTGCATAGACAGCGTTGAGTTCCTCTATCTGGCGGGCCATCTTGCGGGTCTGGTCGTTGATCTGGTCGATGGTACCGACTTGTTGGCTCACGCTCTTAAGCTGCATCTCGTAGATGGTGTTGATACCGGTGAGTGTTCGGTTGAGGTTGACCATTTCCTCGCTGTCCTGTGTCATGCGGCTGGCCTGTTCGCGTACCTTGCCCAGCACCTCTGTGAGTTGCTGCAGCTGGTCGACGTAAGCCTCGATGGCATCTTCGACTTCAGGTGCGTTGGCGGCTTGTGCGTTGGTGAGCAGTCCTTGTGCATCGCCTCCGAGTGCTGCTGCTCCGGCTGCTGCCTGAGCTGCTGCTGCCAGGTTGGCTGCTGCCTCGTCGGAGATTCCGCTTCCGCCGCCACCGACGAATCCTCCGCCGATGACTCCTCCGCCGATGACTCCGCCTCCAGTGACCACAGTGCCTTCGCCTGCGGGTTCACCTCCGGCGATGACCGTGCCTCCGCCGGCGGGAGCTCCGCCACCGATGACCACTGTTCCGCCAGCAGGCGCTCCGCCACCGCCGATGATGACGGTTCCACCGCCACCGCCGCCCTGGACAACCGTGCCTTCGCCGCCACCTATGACCGTAGCTCCGCCGCCACCGACGACTGTAGCTCCACCGCCACCGACGACCACGGGTTGGGCAGCACCGCCGGCTGCGGCTGCGGCTTGTGCGGCAGCCTTCAGGGCCTCCATCTCTTCCAGATCCACGAACTCCTCGCTGAGCTCGGTGTCCTGCGAGGCGTTGAACGGGCGGTCGAAACCGGAAATAAAGAACACGAAGACTTCGGTGCCCATACCGATGAACAGCATGAGGTTAGCACCGGGAATGTGCGTCAGCTTGAAGAGCGTACCGAGGATGACGACGGCAGCACCCCAGCTGTAGGCGTAGTTCATGAAAGTCTGACCCGGCACTGAATCCATCCAGTGCTGCAAACGGGCTATAAGGCTGAATTTGGACATCTTCTGATTTTAGGATTTAATGATTATCTATTTATGGATCGAGGATTGGTGGATTGGCATTATGCAGTACACGTAGTCCTTAAATCCTTCATTCTTTACATCTTTCAATTGCGTTATTTCTTCCCTTTGTTCTTTATGCCGCTGGCATCGCGAACCATGGAGCGTACGCAGCGGAATCCGATGTATGAACGGGGCTGGTTCTGATATTCGTAGGAGCGCCAGGCGGAGCGGATCATGCTCTCGGGATCTTTCCACGAGCCTCCGCGCACGCTCTTCTTCTTCAGGCGGTAGGGGTCTTCCTTGGCTGCGTTGTATCGTAGCTCCGGATTCATGTCGCTCATGGCCTGCACGCCGGCCTCTGTGTAGACGGTGCTGGTCCACTCTGCCACGTTGCCTGCCATGTCATATAAGCCGTTGGAGTTGGCCGAGAAGATGCCACACTTGGAGGTGATGAGCGAGCCGTCCTGCGTATAGTTGCCACGGTCGGGCTTGAAGTTGGCGTAGAAACATCCATTGTCGCTCTTCACTTCCTTGGACTCCCAGGGGAAGGGGTTCCCCTCCTTGCCGCGGGCGGCGTACTCCCATTCGATTTCCGTCGGGAGGCGGTAGGGCTGGATATCTGCCACATTCTGTCCCAGTCCACGGGCCAGGAATTCCGTGCGCCAGCGGCAGAAAGCCGTAGCCTGTTCCCAGGAGATGCCCACTACGGGGTAGTCATCGTAGACCGGATTGGAGAAGTACAGGCGCAGGTAGCGCTCGTTCTCCGCGTTCTGGAAATCGTTGACCCAGCACGTCGTGTCGGGGTAAATATTCACGATGTAGGTGTTCAGGAAGTCCCAGGGACCTGACAACGGGCGGGTGATGGTCTGGCGGACAATCTTGCCCTCGTCGTCGATATAGGCTGTGTCCTTCGAGATCATCACCTCGGCCTCGGAAGCCTCGTGGTCAGTGTTCAGGTCGCGCAGCTCCAGTGAGGACACACCGATACCCTTCTCCTTGTCATCGGTGACATTGCGGATACGATTGCGGCGCAGGGCTGCTGCTGCGTAGTCATAGACTTCATAGCGGTAGTTCATCTGGCTGGCGTCCAGCATCTTGGTGCCATCGATGGGATGAGTGACGTACACGCTCTCTATGGCGCGCTGCTCGTCCTCGTTGGCTTTGCGCCAGGGAATAGCCTTGCTCCAGTCCAGTCGCGGAGTGATGGGGTTGCCCTCCTTGTCCTCCTCGATCTTGTAGGTCTCGTCGCCGCCGAAGGCCGGGTCGGCCAGGCGTTCGCGGATGATGCTGTCGCGCACCCACATGACAAACTGCCTGTACTTGGCGTTGGAGACTTCCGTCTGGTCCATCCAGAAACCGTCTACACTGATTTCGCGCGAGGGGAAGCCGGCACCCCAGAGCGTGTCGTTCTCTTCCAGACCAATACGTAGTGAGCCTTTCTGCACGGCCACCATACCGAAAGGCGTAGACTCGCCTAGGGCGGTACCTCGCACGCCTGTCACTTCGCCGCCCGTGGCCATAGCGTTGGACTTGGCGCCGGCGCAGGCGGTGAGTAGTACGGCGCTGAGCACTGCGCTGAGCGCACCAATTATAACCTTAGAATGATTCATATCTTTGCTAATGTCAAATTTCAAATCTTTTATTTCGAGTCAATTATGCCAAATTTCAAATGTCAAATTTACAGGAGCCTGACACTCTGGTGGCGGTTGCGCCCCTTCTTGAAGAGATCCAGGTCGGTGATGTATCCCAGGCTGATTTCGTGAGTACCCTGCAGGGCTCCGATTCCGCCGGTGTAGATCTCGTAGCAGTATCCCAGCTGGATGCCATGGAATGTGCCTCCGATGAAGATGGATGTTGAGATTGTGGGACTGTAGCCCACGCCTGCATACATCTTTCCTCTGGGGCCGTCATAGACCAATCGTGCTGTCACGTCGCCTCGCCAGGTCTTCAGGTCCGAGCGCACGATGGCAGAGGTCTGCACTTTTAATAACGGATTTTTCAGACTAATATTGTATCCGCCAGTCAAATAAAATGTGGCAGGCACCTCATATTCGTTCGCTTTCGTGTCTCCGAGGGTCACAATGGGTGACAGCGAGTGGAGAATCGAGAACCCCGCGTACCACTTCTTTGCGTCGAAGCGCAAGCCTCCGTCGAGGCCGAAAGAGGTGCCGTTGACGTCCGACGTAGGGAAGGCGTTGTCGCCAGTGTCGTTCAGGTCCAGCCCGGAGCCGTCGAATCCTTCGGCCAGCATCGCTGCACGGGCACCGATACTCAGCCGGCCGCCCCACATCTTCTGGTGGAAGGCGTACTGGATATAGAACTTCTTGTGGGAGAACAGACCGATTTCATCGTTCAAGAATCCGGCGCCTGCAGAGTGAGCGGGGCTGATCATCCAGAGCGGAATGTCTGCCGTCAGGATCATCGTCTTCGGGGCGTGGGTGTAGCCCAGCATCTGCATCGAGTAGGCTCCCTGAACGTTCAGTTGCCCGTCCAGGCCCGATGCTGCAGGGTTGTAGAACGTCTGCAACGTCCAATAATGATTGAACGCCGGATCGTATTGTGCCCAGGACGAAAGTCGCAGGCACAGACACGCGATCAGCACAAAAAGGGGTCTCAGATGTCTCACGAGATGGTATTTACCCTTGAATTCAGCCGCAAAGATAGGGAATTTTGGACAAAAGATAAAAGAGAAAAGGAGAAAAGTGTGTTTTTTTAGCGAAAACAAATGGATTTTATCTATCTTTGCCCCCCAAAACAAACGAAGTACACCTTAATTATATTATATAGGGAATGAAGAAAAGTCATCTTTACACCCGCACGGGTGACAGCGGCATGACCAGCCTGGTGGGTGGTCAGCGAGTCCCGAAAACGCATCTGCGTCTCGAAGCCTATGGCACCGTGGACGAACTCAATTCTCAGCTCGGTCTCCTGCTGACTTATCTGGACGACGCCTCCGACCGCGACGTCCTGCTTGCCGTTCAGAACCAGCTTTTTGTCATCTGCTCCGAGCTGGCCACGGCCGACGAGGACCTGAAGGCCCGCCGGTCTGGCGTCACCGAGGATGACGTCCGCTGGATGGAGGCTGCTATCGATGCTGCCGAGGAAGGCCAGCCCGGCTGGAGGGGATTCATCCTCCCTGGCGGTACGCGCGGTGCTGCCGTGGCACACGTCTGCCGCACTGTTTGCCGCCGTGCCGAGCGTCGTATTCATGCCCTTGCAGCTGAGGCCGAAGTAAACCCGCTACTGCTCGCTTATGTCAACCGCCTGAGCGATTATCTCTTTGCACTGGCTAAGAAAATCAACCTAAAAGCCGGAAAAGAAGAAAATTTCTGGCATAAAAGCGAAAAAAAGTCCGAAACGAAAGTGTAATTCGTAAATTATACGTATCTTCGCGCCCGATTTTGCGCAGGGGCATTAAACCTTTAATGGCAAAGCCCCTCTAAGATAGCAACTCTAAACTCCATAACTACTCTAAACTCTAAACATTGAACTCTAAACTTTAAACTCTAAACCCCATATGTACTGGACACTTGAACTTGCATCTAAACTCGAAGACGCTCCCTGGCCCGCAACCAAGGAGGAACTCATCGACTATGCCGTCCGCAGCGGTGCACCTCTCGAAGTGATCGAGAATCTGCAGGAAATCGAAGATGAAGGTGACATCTATGAGAATATCGAAGATGTATGGCCCGACTATCCGACCAAGGAAGACTTCCTCTTCAACGAAGACGAGTATTGATAGGTTCCTTTAAGCCTAAATTATCAAACACCAGCGAGATAAGCAATACAAATTGTTTGTCTCGCTGGTGTTGCTATAGTGAAAAGTTCATGGCTATTGCGACCCCACAATTTCGCTGTACTGATAACCGAATGACGTACATCGAAGACCCAGTACTTTGTCGATAACCGGACCTAAAAACGGGAAAAAAGTTCTCTCACATGAAATATTCCTCCAAAAGGAGTGATTTTCTCAGATTTTATTTGTACCTTTGCCATGTCATTGATGATTTTGCTTGTCTTGAAATGCAGCACTAAGGTAAGTGAAAAGTCTGACATGGCAAAATTATGGGCAATATTTTGTTGCCCAGAAACTTATAAAGATAGTTAAACTAAAGTGCTGCGGAATTTAGGGTCTATTAAAATGAGAAAAACAATATATCTGTTCATCGTAACACTTGCATTAAATGGCTGTGTCATGGCGCAGACACACAAATCGCTGGTGCCCAGCAAACCCTCTGCTGTCCCCGACTATTTCTCCACCTGGAACATCCAGGGATATGTAGTGAGTTATGACGGATCTGCTACCGCTCGTGTAATGACGGAACAATATATGTTCGGCGACGGGGAGTTGGAGGGCTGGACACGCTTTTTCCCTGACTTCCGCGAGGATCTTATCTTTCTGATGGACGACTCATGGGACATTCCCGTCAATGAACATCGTGCTGAATATATGGGCGAAGCAAGGTTGGACACTGAACGCTTCCCCAGTTGCAAGGGCAGCCTGAAGAAACTTGTACAGATGACAAAGCGATCTGGCTGGAAGGGTCTTGGAGGATGGCTCTGTGCGCAGGAGGCAAGTGCCGCATCCGATGCCTCAAATCCTGAAGCTTATTGGACAACGCGTCTGAAAGAGAACCACAAGGCCGGTATGGCTTATTGGAAGGTGGATTATGGTCGTCAGGAGAGGAACCAAGTGTGGCGCGAGCAATTGACACAGTTAGGACGGAAGTACGCCCCTGGGATGCCGATTGAGCACGCCTACAACTACCCCATAATTGAGAAGAGCGATATATTCCGCACATACGATGTAGAGGTTGTAACCGCTGTACCCGTTACCCTCCAACGTGTGGCACGTCTGCTGAAATACAAGACCCAACCGGGTAACCTAGGACTCATCAATTGTGAGGACGAACCGCTGATAGCTGTCGGGTTGGGATGCGTTATTGGCGTGATGCGCCACCCCATTAACAAACCTTTGCCCAACGGACTCTCCGACCATGTATTCCCAAAGGCCGGTCGTAATCTAAAGGCTCGACTCGATGAAGTGAACCGTGCTTTGAAGTGGCATCGGCTGGCCGCGCCTTTTGCAGTCAATGATGATGCACAGTTCTCTGAGCAGCTACTTACGGATGAGTGGTGTTTGGGCGAGCGAGAGACATGGGTTCCTCATCATCATGCAGGTGATACGTTACGGGAGTCGGCACATGCCGTCATCAGCCGATGTATGCCCTTACCTGAGGTACATACGGAAGGGGGGCTTTCGCCATTCGTCTTGGCTTCCCGATACCCCAATGGAGCTGTTTGTGTGGCCACCGTGGAACGACTGTTATTGGAGGAGCACACATGGACAACACCACGTGCTGATATCACCCTTCAAATAACCGACGCCAAAGGTCCCGTAGGCATCTTTGGTTTCTATCGTTCCCTGAAGTTATGTTACGACAAGCCGTTGCCCCCAAGTGTCCGTATATGGGCACAGGACTTGATAGGAAAGAAACCTGTAGATATCACATCTGAGGTGGAGATGAAGGGTAACACTCTCACCCTTCCCGGCTCACTCTTAGAGCGCATCGGCACTCAGGCAAAGCACCCGTTCGATGAGTCTGCACCAGGACTGATACTGGTTGTAGAATGAAAAAACACGTCGATTACCCACGCGTTTTCAAGCTACGAGAAATAGAATAGAACGAGGAAGTTTGAAAATAAAATTACGTAATAAAAAAAAACGGTATAACGTCAAAGGAATATGAAAAATCTAATAGAGCATAAATTGCATGGCAGGGCGAATGCCAGCTATGGAAAGGAACAACTAAAATGCCTGAGGCGTAAAGGGCGGGCTGCCGTGCTCGCTTTGATGCTGATTGCCGGAACGCAGGCGCCGATGGCTGTAAATCAGGCATCTGCCGCCGATGCGAACAAGCAAAAGACAGTCGCTAAAACAGAGCATAAGCAGAAGTACGACGTGGCTGCCTACCTCTATCCGGCCTACGCCTATGGCGACCCTCGCCTGAGGCCTTTCTGGCCCTCGGGAATGGGAGAATGGGAGACGGTATTGACTATGCAACAACGCAATCCTGGCCATTACTGGAATAGGCAACCCCTCTGGGGACCCATCAATGAGGCCGACCCTGCTGTTATGGAAATGGAGATAGAGCAGGCTACGCGTCATGGGATAAACGTCTTCATCTTCGACTGGTACTGGTACGACGGCCGTCCGTTTATGGAAACCACCTTGACCGACGGCTTCCTGAAAGCAGCGAACAGGGACAAGATGCAGTTCTACCTGATGTGGGCCAATCACGACGTGACCAACGCCTGGGACACTCGCATCAGCCGTCTGCCAGAGAACAACGTCATCTGGAAAGGTGCCATCAGCCGACAAGAATTTGAGCGGATATGCCAACGTAACATCGAACTGTTCTTTTCCCAACCCAACTACTACAAGATAGACGGAAGGCCCGTGTTCATGATTTACGACTTGAAGAACTTCATCGACGGCCTCGGTGGGGTTAAAGAGGCAAAGGAAGCCATCGCCTGGTTCAAGCGCGAAGTGAAAAAGGCCGGCTTTCCCGGACTGGACCTGCAATTCACCATGTGGAACATCAACCTGAATTATAGCGGCGTAGACAGCAACAAGTCGGACAAGATTGGCAACGACTTCGTGAACGACCTAGGCTTTACCAGCACGACGCACTACCAGTTCTGCCACTTCACGAACGTCAACGAAGATTACACGAAAATCATGCAGAACGTCCAACAGGAGTGGGAACGTATCGACAGGGAGTTCACGATTCCCTACTATGTCCACGTCTCCATCGGCTGGGACAACAGCCCTCGTTTCCGCGAAAGTGCCGTGACGCGCGACAACACCCCGTCGAACTTCGCCGACGCCCTGCGTGCGGCACGCGACTTCGTCGACCGACATCCCGACCGCGCTCCGCTCATCACCGTGAATAGCTGGAATGAATGGACAGAAACCAGCTATCTGCAGCCCGATAATGTGAACGGTTATGGCTATCTGGAGGCAGTTAAGCAGGTTTTTGTGGACGGAAAGTAGAAACACAGAAAAAACGCATAAAAGTAGTGTCAGAGCTGCATGTACGAAGAGTGGGATGAAGCGAAAGATGGGGCAACAGGTGGCTCGTCACGTCCTCCACACAGTCGCCACCACAGAAGTAAACGCTTGACAACGACCCCACAATTTCGCTGTACTGATAACCGAATGACGTACATCGAAGACCCAGTACTTTGTCGATAACCGGACCTAAAAAACGGGAAAAAAGTTCTCTCACATGAAATATTCCTCCAAAAGCGGTGATTTTCTCAGATTTTTGTTGTACGTTTGCCATGTCATTGATGATTTTTGCTTGTCTTGATTTGCAGCACTAAGGTAAGTGAAAAATCTGACATGGCAAAATTATGGGCAATATTTTGTTGCCCAGAAACTTATAAAGATAGTTAAACTAAAGTGCTGCGGAATTTAGGTACTGCAAAAATACTCATTAAATACCAATAAAAAGTCAAAAACAGCTATTACTCAGCGGCTCATATCTGTGGATTTTGTATCCAACGAAGCCCTTTGAGCCCTTCCCTCCCCGTATCTATTTTTCCGCCTCACCCTTTTCCCTTCTCGCGAACTTCATCCGCGCCCACGTACAGTTCGGAGTGGAGATTGCCGACCAACTGCCTTTTGAGCGTACTCACAACACCGCCTTGGTGCTGCCCAAGACCCTGGCACAAAGTGCCAGCTCCGAGGGTGCTTTTCAGGCGAAGACAGCGCGGGTGAATTGGGAGCTGTGATTCGTGTCTCAAATTCATGGGTTCAATTTATGTCTTGAATTCATGAGTTTCATTTATGTCTTGAATTCGTGTTAAAAGATAAGATGTCATGGTTTTTCTCACACGAATTCGAGACACGAATCTGTTTCATGAATTCGAGACATGAATGCGCACTTCGTGCAAGGTTCTTGGATGCAGCGTGCTGGAGGGCTGGATGCAGCGTGGTGGATGAGGGGATGCAGCGTGGTGGAGGGGGAGGAAAGGGGGAAATGTGCGGTGGAGGGTGATGAAAGGGGGAAATATGCGGTGGGAGGGTGAGGTTTTAAGACTTTTAACGTTCGGATGGAGTTGGAATCCAGAAAAAGTTAGTATCTTTGCGACATGTTGGTTAAAACGAAAAGACATGTTGTTGATAATGAAATACATGTTGTTGAAAATGAAATGATTGACGCATGGATCTGAGAAGGATAGTTTTGTTGCTGCTCTGTTCGCTGGCAACGGTCACGCTCCCGGGTAAGGAGTGGGACGAGGATTTGTATCGGCAGATAGAACAGCGTATAGAGTCTCCACGACTGCAGGAGACGGTATACCCCGTGGCACGTTACGGTGCGGCAGCCGGACTGTCGGCAGCCCGAAACCAACGCGCCATCCAGGAGGCCATCGACGTTTGTTCCGCCCGCGGCGGCGGCCGGGTGGTGGTGGCGGCGGGCGAGCACCTGCTGACGGGCGCCATCACGCTCCGCAGCGGCGTGAACCTGGTGGTGGAGGAGGGTGCTCATCTGGAGTTCGCCTTCGAGCCGGAGCTGTATCCCCTGGTGCCCACCAGCTGGGAGGGTCTGCACTGCTACAACCTGCAGCCGTGTATCTATGCCTTTGAGGCAGAGGACGTCGCCATCACCGGGCGCGGCATCATCGACGGCGGCGGTAGGAACGACAGCTGGTGGGCGTGGTGCGGGAATCCCAAATTCGGGTGGCACGAGGGTCTGCCCAGCCAGCGGCTGGGAGGGCGCGACCGCCTGTTGCGAGCCGGCGAGGACGGCGTGCCGCTGACGGACGAACAGGGACAGCCGAGGGCTGAACGTGTGTTCCGCGCCGCGGACGGCATGCGACCCCAGTTGCTGAACTTCAACCGCTGTCGCAGGTTGCTGGTGCAGGATGTCACGCTGCTGCGCTCGCCCTTCTGGGTGATTCATCCGCTGCAGTCCACGGACGTCATCGTGCGCGGGGTGAGAATCCAGAATGACGGCCCCAACGGCGACGGCTGCGACCCGGAGTCCTGCGACCGGGTGCTGATAGAGGACTGCTACTTCAGCACCGGCGACGACTGCATCGCCATCAAGAGCGGACGCAACCGCGACGGACGCCTGCGCGCCATGCCGTCGCAGAACATCATCATCCGGCGGTGCGAGATGAGGGACGGCCACGGAGGGGTGGTCATCGGCTCGGAAATCAGCGGCGGATGCCGCAACGTCTTTGCCCACGATTGCTCGATGGATTCGCCGAATCTGGACCGTGTGCTGCGCATAAAGACCAACACCTGCCGCGGGGGCGTGGTGGAGAATATCTATATGAAAGACGTGCGGGTGGGGCAGTGCCGCGAGGCCGTGGTGAAGATTAACCTGAACTACGAGCCCCGGGAGCAGTGCTGCCGGGGATTCCTGCCGCTGGTGCGGAATGTGAGTGTGGACAACGTCACCTGCCGCCGCTCGCGCTACGGCGTGATGATCGTGGGGCTGGACTCGGCGGCCTGCGTCAGCGACGTCAGTGTCAGCAACTGCCGCTTCGACAGCGTGGCGGACGGCAACCTCCTTCAGGGCCAGACGCGCAACGTACGTTTCCGCAACCTGCTGGTCAACGGCAGCCTGGTGCTGCAGCAGCTGCCCTACGGCGGCCGCTACTCCGAATGGATGACGCGCAGCGAGATGCAGCGCACGCCGCGCCCTTACCTGCTGGACTTCAGCACACGTCCCAAATGGAGCTATGTGATGGGTATTGAGCTGGAAGCGATGCTGGACACCTACCTGCGCTACGGCGGCGAGGATATCCGGGGCTACTGCCGGGAGTACGTCGACACGATGATCGACGCGCGGGGCGGCATCCGGGGCTACGACCTGCTGGAATATAACCTGGACAACGTGCGCACGGGGCATTTCCTGACACGCATGCAGCAGCTGCAGCCGGAGGCCAAGGTGGTGGCAGCGATGAAGACCCTGATGCGGCAGCTGGAGCGGCAGCCGCGAACCAAGGCCGACAAGGTGTTCTGGCACAAGGCCATCTATGCCTACCAGGTGTGGCTGGACGGCATCTTCATGGGACTCCCGTTCCGGGTGCTGACGGCACCCTTGGTGACGAAGCCACGACAGGCCAGGCGTATCTACGACGACGCCGTGGACCAGATTACCACCACCTACCGCAGGACACTGGATGCGCGCACGGGGCTGAACCGCCACGCCTACGACGAGAACCGCAACATGTTCTGGGCAGACCGGCGGACGGGGCTGTCGGAGCACTGCTGGGGTCGCGCGCAGGGGTGGTTCACGATGTCGCTGGTGGAACTGATAGAGGCGCTGCCGGAGGACTACAGCCGCCGCGCCGAGGTCATCGACCTGCTGCGGAAAGACCTGGACGCCGTGGTGCGCTGGCAGGACGAAGGCAGCGGCCTGTGGTACCAGGTGATGGACAGCCCCGGTCGCGAGGGCAATTACCTGGAGAGTTCCTGTTCATCGATGTTCGCCTACGCGCTGCTGAAGGCCACGAACCGCGGGTGGCTGGGCGACCGCTACCGCGAAGCCGGCTTGAAAGCCTATGAAGGTATCGTGCGGCGCTTCGTGCGCGTGAACCCCGACTATACCATCTCGCTCACCGGCGGCTGTTCCGTGGCAGGGCTGGGCCCCGGCAGCAGTCCGGAAGTGCTCGCCGCGCTGAAACGGCTGAATCCCAAGGCCTGCCTCATGGAGAACCGGCGGCGCGACGGCAGCTACGCCTATTACCTCAGCGAGCCCGTCCGGGACAATGACCCCAAGGCCGTAGGCCCCTTCATCTGGGCTTCGCTGGAAAAGGAACTCATGGAACAATGTCGGCATGCCGACCAGCTGCTGCTCTATCAGCGCTGCACGGGCGGCTGGCCCAAGAACGTGGATATGGCGCGGCCTCTGACGGAAGAAGAACGCGCACAAGTGCTCCGCGACAAGCAGCGCCGGGACGACTCCACCATCGACAACGGAGCCACCACCTCACAGATGAACCAGCTGGCACGGATGTACCAGCTGACAGGCCTGGAGCGCTATCGCGACGCAGTCCGGCGGGCCGTGGACTATCTGCTCGGCGGACAATATGCCAATGGCGGCTGGCCTCAGTTCTGGCCGGGGAAGCAGGGCTATCAGGAGCATATCACCTTCAACGACGATGCCATGGCCAGCACGCTCCGGTTGCTGCGGGACATTCGGGAGCAGCGCGCTCCGTATCAGGGGGACCTTATTCCCCCCGCGCAGCGCGAGCGCGCCGCGGCGGCCTTTGACAAAGGTATTGAATGCATACTAAATACCCAGATTGTGAGCAACGGAAGGCCGGCCGTCTGGTGCCAGCAGCACGACAGTGCCACGCTCCAACCCGCCGGAGCCCGAGCCTACGAACTGCCTTCTTTCTGCCCGATGGAGAGTGCGGCCATCGTGCAGCTGCTGATGGAACTGCCGGAGCCCGACGAACGGGTGCGGCGTGCCGTGACGGGTGCCATGAGCTGGCTGGACGAGCACAAGCTGACGGGCTACCGGCTGGAGCGCGTGGGAGTGCGGGGCACCGCCAGCTATGACACGCGCCTGGTGCGCGACGCCTCGGCACCGCCTCTGTGGGCACGCTTCTACGACCTGACCCTCGGCGAGCCCTTCGTCTGCGACCGCGACGGCCTGCCGCGACGCCACCTGGAACAAATCGGCAGCGAGCGGCGCAACGGATACTCGTGGTACGGCGACCGCCCGGTGAGCCTGTATCCGCTGTATCAGCAGTGGGCAGAGCGGTACGGAGTCCTGCCGCGTGCCACCGTCAGCCTGAACACCAGGGGCGGCAACGAGACCGGACTCATCGACTGGTTCCGCAAACCTCAGCTGCAGGCCGGGGACTTCGACGTCATCGTGCAGCCTGGCGACAGCATCCAAATGGCCATAGAGCAGGCTCCGGCCACGCCCTCAGCGCCCTTCAAGATACTCATCCGCAAGGGCGTGTACCGCCAGAAGGTCATCATCGACCGCCCGAATATCGTCCTCGTGGGCGAGGACCGCGACAGCACCGTCCTTATCCTGGCCGAGGCGCGCGAAAAGATTGGCAACCCGCAGTACCACGGCAAGGCTGTGGGCAACGGAGTCATCGTGCTGCAGGACGGCGCCGACGACTGCGTCATCAGCGGACTGACCGTCTACAACAACTATGGCACTGCCGTGGAGCCCGGCAATACCACGCACCAGATGGCCATCTACGGCCGCGGCACACGCACCATCGTCGTCAACTGCAACGTCTGGGCGGACGGCAACGACGCCCTTTCGCTGTGGGCTCCGGGCGGAGGTATGTACTACCACGCCGACCTGAACCTGCGCTGTCTGGGTGTCGATTTCCTGTGTCCTCGCGGCTGGTGCTTTGCCACGCGCTGCCATTTCGTGGGCGACGGTCATGCCATCCTCTGGCACGACGGCTCGGGCGACAAGGACAAGAAACTGGTGGTCAAGGATTCTTTCTTCGACGCACTTTCGCCAACCCCTCTCGGCCGCTATCATCGCGATGCCCAGTTCTTGCTGCTGAATTGCCATCTGACGGAAAAGATCCTCGACCGCAACATCCGTTATGCCTACGCCAACCGCCAGCCAGACCCCAATCCCTGGGGCCTGCGCGCGTACTATCATAATTGTTATCGTGATGGGGGCAACGGCGGCTGGCTGGAGAACAACCTCAGCCAGATGGAAGGAAGCCCCGAGGCACATCGGGTCACTGCCCGCTGGACGTTCCGCGAGCAGTGGGACCCGGAAGCTCGCATCCGTGAGCTGTGGCATGTGCTCGCCTACTGAAGGCCAGGCGCTCGCCTACTGAAGGCCAGGTGCTCGTCTACTGAAGGCCAGGCGCTCGTCGCCGTTGGCCAGGTAGATGATGCCGCAGTAGGCGAAGCCGTGGCGGAGGAGGAGGTGTTGCATGATGCGGTTGTCGCGGTGCGTGTCGACGCGGATGATCGGGTCGCGGGCGAAGCAGAAATCCATGATGGAGGCGAAGAGACCGTGGGCGTCGGGGTAGCTGGCGATGCGATGCACCACGTGGTAGGGCAGCCCCTCGTCCGGCCAAGCGCCCTCGTAGATATGTTCATAGGTGGGTTCCGGTGAGGGCAGGAATGCGAAGTAGCCCACGAGCCGGCCGTCGTCCTCCACGATGAAACCGCCCTTTTTCTCCATATCCGCCTCGATGGCAGCCTCCGAGGGATAGCCTGCCACCCACTGGTGCAGGTTGCCGGACTGGCGCATGATCTGCCTGGCGGCGTCCATCACGGCCATGATTCCTGCGAGGTCCGCAGGACGTGCTTCCCGGATTGTTCTCTGCATATCCTTGGTCGTTATTTGAGTACCACTTCCATGGTTGTCTTCTGCACTTGCATGCCCATTTTGCGGTAGAAGCTGAGGGCGGGGTCGTTGCCCTCCCAGACGTTCAGCGTGATGTTGTGACACCCGATGGAACCGGCAAAATTCAGCACATGTTCGTACAGCGCGCTTCCCACATGTCTGCCGCGAGCCTGCTCGTCCACGCAGATATCATCGATGTACAGCGTACGAGCATCCTGCAGCAGTCCGTGGTCTTTCACCTCCGTCAGCTGGCAGAAGGCATAGCCCAGCACCCCGCCGTCGTCGTAGACGAAGACGGGTTTCGATGGGTCCTGGAGCAGCGCCTCCAGTTCCTGCTCGGTGTATTTCGTCGTGTAGGGTTTGAACAAGTCCGGGCGAATCTCATAGTGCACCATGTTCACCTGGTGCAGCAGGGCAATGATGCCCGGGACGTCTTTCTTCTCAGCTTTTCTGATCATTGTTTCTCGTGTTTTATACGTTCATCTTTCAAATTCGGGTACAAAAATACATAAAAAGTGTCGGAAAACAGTCTGTGCGCAACACATTCGTTGCGATTTTGTCCGTTTTAGGCCGATTTTTTGTACTTTTGTGCCGAGAATCCAACCCAACGATAGCACAATGGCTCCAAGAAAGACAAGAAAAGTGATTGCCGCAGCGTTGCTGGCGGCGTTCTGTTCGCTCACCGCTACTGCGCAGACCGCCCTGAAGAAGGTCTACGACGAAGAGGTCAATCCGCTGCAGCAGGTGGATGAGGCCGTGGCACGTGCGCGCAGCGAAGGCAAGTTCGTGGTACTTCAGGTGGGCGGCAACTGGTGCCCGTGGTGCCTCCGTTTTGCCGATTTCATCGAGAAAGACACCACCATCAGCCGCGTCATTGCCGAGAACTTCGTCTACGCTCACGTCAACTACAACCCTCGCAAGTCTCAGGGCGAGGAGAAGGTGGCGCAGGGCAAGGCGCTGATGCAGCGGCTGAAGAATCCCGCGCGTTTCGGATTCCCTGTGTTTGTCGTCCTGAATGGGGAGGGCAGCATTCTCCACACGCAGGATTCCAGTTTCCTGGAACAGGGCGAGGGCTACGACCGCGAGAAGGTGCTCCGATTCTTCAGGAACTGGACGCCCGAGGCGGTGAAATGATTTAAGGTGTGTTTTTCAAATAACGCCGATTCCATCGGAGAATATCCGTCCGTATGTCAACGCAGCAAGTTCTTGTTCTCGCCATCGTCGTTGTCTTCGTGATTGCATTCGTAGTCACGCTGATTGTGCTGAGTGCCAACACCCAGAAGGTGATTGACGCCAACGAGGCGCTGGTGGAGAAACACAATGCCCTGCTGGAGAGGAATCTGCTGCAGGAGGGAGAGCTGGAGGAACAGAAGCTGGCACTGGAGGAACAGAGGGGGCTGATAGACGGATTGAGGCGGCAGCAGGAGGAACTGGCAGCGCAGATACGGAACGATGCGGTCGACGAACTGACACGCCTTCAGCAGCTGACGCGCGGCCACCGCGAACATATCGAGCTGACGGCCGACATGACGGACGAGCAGCTGATGGAATACGTCGATGTGCAGATGGAGGCCACCCGCATGTATACCAACCCCAGCCTCTCGCTGAAGGAGGCCGCGACGGCGCTGGGGCTGACGCAGAAGCGCATCGGCCAGCTCTTCAAGCACCACGCGAAGTACGCCAACCTGAATGATTATCTGTCAGAGAAACGTTTCCTGCTGGCCTGCAGGCTGATACGCGAGCACCCGCAGTGGAAAATCGAGGCCGTGGCCCTGGCCGCAGGATTCCAGACCCGACGCACGTTCCAGGACGTCGTCAAGTCGCGCCTGGGACTGACTCCCTCGCAGTTGCGGCAGTCACTGTGCAATCAGGATCTTGCGTAGTACGAAGGCGTAAATGATGATCACGCCGATGGTCAGCGCCTCCATCGTCGCGTTGATGAACCCCGAATCCGGCGCGCCAAGCAGGAACCACAGAACGGGGGCGATGGCGGAAATCAGGATGTAAAGCGCCATCCACAACCCCACCAGATGCAGCTGGCCGCGATAGCTGACGGCCAGGAGCATGCCGAAAGGCAGATAGACCAGCATGAGCGAAACGGCCACGGCCAGTCCTATCTGATAGGGCAGGAAGGGTAGCAGGTCGGTGCAGAATCCCGCCACATTCAGGGCAATTATAGCCCACCACCAATAGGTGAAGGGGCGGTAGAGCGGTCGCATGCCTCTCATCAGCCCGAAATACATCACCAGCGGCCCGAAGGCTTGCACGATGGCCCGTGCCCATTGGGCGTTGTCCTCCATCCAGTGGAGGACGGGAGTATAGTTGATGGCGGCCTGAATGAGCATACAGACGAATGCCAGTTCGATGAGCCAGCGCGGCAGTCCGCTGTCCACATAATTGACGGCGTATTTGCTTTTGATACTTTCTTCCATGCTTTTCGTTTATTAGCGTGCCTTTCAGTTCTCGTCTGCAAAAGTACTGTTTTTCTGTGAAAAGCGGCTCGTTCCCGAAGATAAAAATGCACTATTTCACCATTTTTGTGCTTTTTTGTGGCCCTGGAGGGGTGGTGTTTAGCAGAAACCCCCAATTGGGCACAAGGAAATTCGGAGAAAAGGTTTATCTTTGCCCCGCAATCTACCTAATTTTATATGAACCTTTAATCACTAAGAAGAATGGAAAGAAAAAGTATTATCGCCGTGCTGACGCTGTTGCTCGTCAGTTCGGCAAACATCAGTGCCCAGGGTTTCCTCGGAGGGCTGGGTAAGAAGGTGCTGGAACGCGCCAAGCAGAAAGTAGAAGAAAAGGTGGAGCAGAAAGTAGAGGAAAAAGTGGACGACCTGCTCGACGGCAACCTCGGCACGAACGGCAACGAGGGCACCGCGCAGGCTGCTGCCGGCGAGGCTGATCCGCAGACCGCCACCAGCAGCGACTTCAAGCGCGGCAGCGTGGTGATGTTCACGGACGACGTCACGGGCGAGACCGTGGGTGAGTTCCCGTCGAAATGGGACCTGCTGGACGGCGGGGCTGAGGTGAAGACGATAGGCGGACAGAAGGCCATCGAGGTGACCAACAACGGCGTCATCACCCCGCTGCTGAAGCAGGAAGGAGCCTACCTGCCGGAGGAGTTCACCATCGAATATGACTTCTACTACTGGAAAACGAAAGATGACGTCGGCCTCAACGACATCAAGCTCTGCCTGGCCAACGACGCCGACCGCTCGTCGTTTTGCGGTGAAAACGGCAGCCGGGTCGCTTTCGTGCTGATACACGGCGTCTGCGACACGTCAGACCAGCATTGTCTGTACAACAGCGGCAGCGGCAGCGACGAAACGCGTGATGTGGGTTTCACCCATCAGTTCAGCCAGGGCTGGCACCACGTGGCCCTGTCGTTCAACAAGCGTGCGCTGAAGGTCTATTTCGACGGCAAGCGCGTGGTGAACCTGCCGCGTGTGCAGCAGCCTACGTGGTTCGCCTTCCAGGTGCCTTTCGACTACACCAATCTGACCTTCATCCGCAACGTGGTGCTGGCCAAGGGTGCCGTGGAACTCTACGACCGCAACGCCCAGGACCTCTCTGCCGTGGAGAAAGCTATCGCCGAGACGGGTAAGTTCGTCACCAACAACATCCTATTCGACACCGGTAAGGCCACGCTGAAGCAGGAATCCATGATTGAAATCATGCGAGTGGCAGACTACATGAAGAAGAACCCCACCGCCCGCTTTGAGGTGCAGGGACACACCGACAACCAGGGCTCCGACAAAATCAACGACCCGCTGTCGCAGCAGCGTGCCGAGGCCATCGTCAAGGCGCTGGAAGGACTGGGAGTGGATGGCTTCAACCTGAAGGCCGTCGGTAAAGGTTCACACGAACCCGTGGCAGACAACGGCACCGAGGAAGGACGCGCCAAGAACCGCCGCGTGGAGTTCATCAAGAAGTAACCTAAGAAGTGACAAATGGGGCGCAGAGTGTGCGGAAAGGTTCGCAGAGAAGTGAAAGAACGTTAAAAAAGAGGCGGAGGACGGCCTCGCAGAAAAAAACTCTAAACGCTAACGCCTAAACTCTAAACTTTTTTGTACCTTTGCGGCCGCTTAACCCGAAAACCGGGTGCATTCGAGGGTGGGTGCGCGACGATTGATGACGACGGCTCGCCACCTGAAGGATGTAATTCATTCACTATTTATCATCAAAAAGTTATGTACTTAGATTCCGCTAAGAAGTCCGAACTCTTCGAGAAGTTCGGCAAGGGCACGACCGACACGGGTAGTGCCGAGAGCCAGATTGCACTCTTCAGCTACCGCATCAGCCACCTGACGGAGCACATGAAGAAGAACCGTAAGGACCACAGCACCGAGCGTGCACTGACCGGACTGGTCGGCAAGCGTCGCGCACTGCTGAACTACCTGAAGACGCGCGATATCAATCGCTACCGTGCCATCGTCAAGGCTCTGGGTCTGCGTAAGTAAGGCGCAGCCTCCTTCGCGACAATCCACAGCTGCGCTTCCCTTAAAATAGGAGGCGCAGCTTCCTTTTATTCACAACGCATTAAACAGACTATCATGAAGCAGTTGAAACACCTTCTGCCTGATGTACTGGCAATCCTGTTCTTTGCCGCCCTCAGCTTTGCCTACTTCTTCAACCCCGTCAGTGAAGGCTACGTGCTGACCGGTCACGACCACAGCGGCGGAGCCGGCGCATCATCTGAGATGGAAGCCTATCGCAAGAACCACGACGGCGAGCGCACGCGCTGGACGAACACCCTCTTCAGCGGTATGCCGACCTACCAGATGGCTCCCTCTTACCCCTCTACGGAGCGGCTGCAGAAAGCGGAGCAGGCCTATCGTCTCTACCTCCCTGACTACGTGCGCTACATCTTCGTCATGCTGCTGGGATTCTATATCCTGCTGCGCGCCTTCGACTTCAAGGTCTGGATGGCAGCGCTGGGAGCCGTGCTGTGGGCGTTCTCCTCGTACTACTTTATTATAATAGGTGCGGGACATATCTGGAAATTCTACACGCTGGCCTATATACCTCCAACCATAGCCGGTATGGTGCTCTGCTACCGCGGGCGCTACGGCTGGGGTCTGCTGGTGACGGCGGTGTTCATGGCGCTGCAGATCATGTCCAACCACGTTCAGATGACCTACTACTTCGCGTTTGTCATCGCGCTGATGGCGCTGGCGTTCTTAGGAATAGGCCTGAAGAAGTGGCTTTCGGCCACCGCGGTGTTCGCCCTCGGCTGCATCATCGGCATAGCCATCAACGCTTCGAACCTCTACCATACCTGGCAGTACTCCAAGGAAAGCATGCGCGGCAAGAGCGAACTGACGCAGAAGACCAAAGACCCCGCCAACCAGACCAGCAGCGGACTGGAGCGCGACTACATCACCGCCTGGAGCTATGGTATCGGGGAGACCTGGACACTGCTCGTGCCCAACGCCAAGGGAGGAGCCAGCCAGCCGCTGACGCAGAGCCAGACGGCCATGAAGAAAGCGGATCCTACCTATATGCCTATCTACCAGAGCCTGGGGCAATACTGGGGTGAACAGCCCGGCACCAGCGGCCCGGTTTACGTAGGTGCCTTCGTACTCTTCCTCTTCGTACTCGGACTGTTCATCGTCAAAGGACCGATGAAATGGGCACTTTTGATAGCCACGCTGCTCAGCATCACCCTGGCCTGGGGTAAGAATTTCATGCCCTGGACAGACTTGTGGCTGGACTATGTGCCGATGTACGATAAGTTCCGCACCGTGGCCAGTATCCTTGTCATCGCCGAATTCACCATCCCCCTGCTGGCTATGCTGGCGCTGAAGGAACTCATGCAGACAGAAGACTGGCTCCCGAAGTTCAAGACCGCGTTGGGCTGCGCTCTCGCACTCACCGCAGGCGCTTGTCTGCTCTTCTGGCTGTTGCCCGATGTGTTCTTCGGCAACTACATCAGCTCCGGCGAGATGCAGATGCTGCAGAATGCTTCGGACCAGGGCTACATCCCCAAGGAGATGCTGACACCCATCTTTGCCAACCTCAATGATATGCGCCGCGCCGTGTTCACCGCCGACGCAGGCCGCTCGCTGCTCATCATCCTCGTGGGCTGTGCCGTGCTGCTGACGTTCTATTTCAAGAAAATCAAGGCCTGGATGGCTGTGGCCTGCCTCATCGTGCTCTGCACCGCTGATATGTGGGATGTGAACAAGCGCTACCTGAACGATGCTATGTTCTCCGCTCCGCAGCCCCCTGCCCAGTTCTTCCAGAAGACACCCACGGACGAGGCCATTCTGCAAGACCCCGATACGTACTACCGCGTGGTCAACCTCGCCGTCAGTACTTTCAACGACAATTCCACCTCCTATTGGCACAAGAGTATTGGCGGATATCATGCTGCCAAGCTGCGTCGCTACCAGGAACTCATCGAGGCGTATATCCAGCCGGAACTCTTTGAGCTCCACAATACTGTTGCCGAGACCGGCGGCCGCCTGGACAGCATCCGTGGTGATTCGCTCTTCCCCGTGCTGAACATGCTCAACACGAAGTATGCCATTCTGCCGCTGCAGGGCGGACAGACGGCACCCGTCCAGAATCCCTGGGCGATGGGCAATGCCTGGATGGCAGAGCGCGTGGTGATGGCAGACGATGCGGATATGGAGCTTGCTGACCTGGAGATGCTGAAGGAGAATCCCACGACGGCCATCTTCGGCAGTAATGCTGCAGAGGGTGCCGGCCAGACTGAACTGATGCCTGGCAGCGGGTCTATCCGGCTGACTTCCTACGAGGCGAATGCCCTCAGCTACGAAGCAGAGACCACAGGCGGCGTGGCTGTCTTCTCGGATATCTATTATCCCGGATGGCAGTGCACCGTGGACGGTCAGCCCACGCAGGTGCTGCGTGCAAACTATGTCCTCAGGGCCATCGTCCTGCCCGCCGGCAAGCACACCGTAGAATTCCGCTTTGACCCACAGAGCCTGCACACCACCGAGGCTATCGCCAACACCTCCCTGGTGGCACTTGTGCTGCTGCTTCTGGCGCTCGTAGGATGGGAAATCTACCGCCGACGCAAGTCCAACGAAGAATAATTGCCCGAAAATTTGGCCGCGTCGATAATTTCCACTATCTTCGCGGCCAAATTCGCGGCCCTGTAGTTCAACGGATAGAATAGAAGTTTCCTAAACTTTAGATAGGGGTTCGATTCCCCTCGGGGCTACGAAGAGCATCCCTGACACCTTCAATCGGTGGGCAGGGATGTTCTTTTTATGTCGCCTGGGTACGAAATGAAATAGATTTTATACTTTTTGAGACAAGGGACGCTATGCGATATGGCGATTTCTCCTTACCTTTGCGGCGGAAAAACCTAAAAGCACGCACAAACGTATGAAAAAGGAGCTCCTCGTGATTGCATTTCTCTGCTTCGCTTCCGCCCTGGCAGCGCAGACTTATCCCTACCAGAACCCCGCACTAAGCGCCCGCGAACGTGCCCAGGACCTCTGCCAGCGACTGACGCTGGAAGAGAAGGCACAACTGATGCTGGACGAGTCACCCGCCATTCCCCGTCTGGGAATCCGCAAATTCTTCTGGTGGAGCGAGGCCCTGCACGGCGCTGCCAACCAGGGCAACGTCACCGTCTTCCCCGAACCCGTGGGTATGGCAGCAAGCTTCAACCCGGCGATGGTATATAAGGTGTTCGACGTCGCCAGTACGGAGTTCCGCGCCCAGTACAACCAACGAATGCTCAATGGCGGCGAGGACGAGAAGTTCCACAGTCTCAGCGTCTGGACACCTAATGTCAACATCTTCCGCGACCCGCGCTGGGGACGAGGACAGGAGACCTACGGCGAAGACCCTTACCTGACCAGTGTCATGGGCACTCAGGTGGTGCGCGGACTGCAGGGACCCGAGACCGCGAAGTACCGCAAGCTCTGGGCCTGCGCCAAGCACTACGCCGTACACAGCGGACCCGAATACACGCGACACTCGGCCAACCTCACAAATGTGGAACCGCGTGACCTCTGGGAAACCTACCTGCCGGCCTTCAAGACCTTAGTAGAAGACGCGCACGTGCGCGAGGTGATGTGTGCCTACCAGCGGCTGGACGATGACCCCTGCTGCGGCAGCTCCCGTTTGCTCCAGCAGATCCTGCGCGATGAGTGGGGCTTCAAGTACCTGGTCGTCAGCGACTGCGGTGCCGTTAGCGATTTCTATACTTCCCACAAGTCATCGACGGACGCCGTCCACGGTTCGGCCAAGGCTGTGCTCGCCGGAACGGACGTGGAATGCGGCTACGACTACGCCTACCGCAGCATCCCAGAAGCCGTGCGACGCGGACTGCTCTCGGAGGAAGAGGTGAACAAGCACGTCGTGCGGCTGCTGGAAGGACGCTTTGACCTGGGTGAGATGGACGACCCCGCGCTGGTGGAGTGGAGCAAGATTCCCTATTCCGCGATGTCCACCCGCGAGAGCGCACAGAAGTCACTGGATATGGCGCGGCAGTGTATCGTGCTGCTGCAAAACAAGAATAATGTGCTGCCGCTGAAGGCCGGCAAGGAGCGCATTGCCGTAGTAGGTCCCAACGCAGACAACCAACCCATGATGTGGGGCAACTACAACGGCACACCCAACCACACCATCACCATTCTCGACGGTATCTGCGGGAAGCTGAAGGTGAAAAGAGAGAAAATTGCAGGCGGCAAATCGTCGAATGGCAAATTGCTCTATCTGCCCGGCTGCGACCTCACCTACGACCAGGTGATGGACTGCCGCCTGGCCAGCGAGTGCCGCAGCGACGGGCGCGCCGGACTGCGGGGCACCTTCTGGAACAACATGAAGATGGAGGGAACTCCCGTCTGCACCCAGCAGTACACGACTCCGCTGGCCGTCACCACCGCAGGCATGCATAACTTCGCTCCCGGAGTGGCGCTGTCCGACTTCTCTGCCAAGTACGAAACCACCTTCACGCCGCGCGAGGCCGGGGAGTATGTAATCAACGTTCAGGGCACCGGGCACTATGAGGTGTACGTCGACGGCGAGCGGAAGCAGCGCGTGCATTCGTGGCGCTCCACACCCACCCGCACAGCGCTCCAGGCCGAGGCTGGCAAGTCCTATCAGATTGAGGTGCGCTATGCCTTTGTGCCCACTTGGGGTGCCGACCTGAAAATCGATGTCGCCAAGGAACTGCCCATCGACTATCAGGCCATCGTGCGTCAGCTGGCAGGAATCCAGACCGTGGTCTTCGTCGGCGGTATCTCACCGGCACTGGAAGGTGAGGAAATGCCCGTTCAGATCGAAGGATTCAAGGGCGGCGACCGCACGAATATCGAACTGCCCCGCGTGCAGCGCGATTTCCTGAAGGCGCTGAAGGCTGCCGGCAAGACCGTCGTCTTCGTCAACTGCTCCGGATCGGCCATCGCCCTGCAGCCCGAGACGGAGACCTGCGATGCCATCGTCCAGGCCTGGTACGCAGGGCAGGAGGGAGGCACTGCCGTGGCCGACGTGCTCTTCGGCGACGTCTGTCCCAGCGGCAAGCTCCCGATCACCTTCTATCGCAGCACCGACCAGCTACCGGACTACGAAGACTACTCCATGAAAGGACGCACCTACCGCTATTTCTCCGACCCCCTGTTTGCCTTCGGCTACGGACTCAGCTATACTGCATTTCAAGTGGAAAGCAGCGAGTGCAAAATTGTAAGTAAGGATAATGAATCGTTAGTTAGTGAAAAAAACACCTTGCAACTCGCGCTTTCCAACTTGGATGCCACACTCCGAGTGCCCGTCAGGAACACCGGCCGCTGCGACGGAGCCGAAGTCCTGCAACTCTATGTGCGCGACCTCTCGGACACCGAAGGACCACTGCGCTCGCTGCGAGGATTCCAGCGCATAGATATCAAAGCCGGACAGACGGCAGTGGCCGAACTGCCGCTGACGCCCAAGACCTTCGAGCTCTGGAACCCCGCCACGAACAATATGCAGGCTCACCCAGGCCGCTACGAACTGCTCTATGGAACCAGTTCCCGGACGGAAGACCTCAACAGCTTCATCGTGGAGCTCAACTGACCGCCAACGAACACAGCAAGATAACACCTAATCACCAATTTAAAAAACCGGGTCTATCACTCTTTTCAGCCGCCACCAGCGGTTGATAAAGAGTGATAGCGTATTTTTAGCCGCTTTTTTTTGGTCATTTCCCAAAAACCACGTACCTTTGCAGTCGGAAAAACAACATTAAATACAACTTTCCCAATAATTAACAAGATATGACTCCACTCGTTTCCATCATCATGGGCAGCACCAGCGACCTGCCGGTCATGGAGAAAGCTGCCAAGTTCCTCGACGAACTCGAAGTTCCTTTTGAGATGAATGCCCTCTCGGCACACCGCACGCCGTCGGAGGTAGAGAAATTTGCCCGCGAGGCTGAAGGCCGCGGACTCAAGGTCATCATTGCTGCTGCCGGTATGGCTGCCGCTCTGCCGGGAGTCATCGCCGCACAGACCACGTTGCCGGTTATCGGCGTGCCCATCAAGGGAATGCTCGACGGCCTGGACGCCCTGCTCTCTATCGTCCAGATGCCTCCCGGAATACCTGTCGCCACCGTGGGCGTCAACGGCGCGCAGAATGCTGCCGTGCTGGCCTGCGAGATGCTGGCACTGACGGACGAGGCGCTGGCCCAGCGCATGCGTGAATATAAGAAGGGACTGGCGCAGAAAATCGTCAAGGCCAACCAGGAGCTGGCAGAAGTGAAGTATAAGTTTAAACTTTAAACTCTTAAACATCAAACTAAAGTGCAACGAAGAAAGACCCACGAAGTTCGCGTCGGAAATATAGGAATCGGAGGCGACAACCCCGTGCGCGTGCAGTCGATGTGCACCACCTCCACGATGGACACCGAGGGCTGCGTGCGCCAGATTCTGGCCATCGCCGCTGCCGGCGGTGAGTTGGTGCGACTGACCACCCAGGGCGTGCGCGAGGCAGAGAATATGCGCATCATCCGCGAGCGCGTGCGGGCTGCCGGCTGCGACGTGCCTCTGGTGGCAGACGTTCACTTCAACCCAGCTGTGGCTGACGTGGCTGCCCGCTACTGCGAAAAGGTGCGAATAAACCCCGGCAACTACGTCGATGCCGCCCGTCAGTTCAAGAAGTTGGAGTACACCGACGAGGAATATGCTGCGGAGCTCCAGAAGATAGAGAACCGCCTCATTCCCTTCCTCGATATCTGTCGGGAACACGGAACGGCAGTGCGTATCGGTGTCAACCATGGCTCGCTCAGCGACCGCATCATGTCGCGCTACGGCGACACACCCGCCGGTATCGTAGAAAGCTGTATGGAGTTCCTGCGTGTGTGCGAGCGCGTACATTTCAAGGATGTCGTGGTCAGTATCAAGGCCTCGAACACCGTGGTGATGGTGGAGTCCGTGCGTCTGCTGTGCCGGGCTATGGACGCCGAGGGCATGACCTATCCCCTGCATCTGGGTGTTACGGAAGCCGGCGAGGGCGAGGACGGACGGCTGAAGTCGGCCGTAGGAATCGGAGCACTGCTCGTAGATGGTATCGGCGACACCATCCGCGTCTCGCTCTCCGAACCGCCCGAGAATGAGATTCCCGTGGCGTACAGCCTCCTGCAGGCTGCCCGACTGCGCATGACCAAGACGGAGTATATCAGCTGTCCCGGCTGCGGACGTACTCTCTATGACCTCCCTACCACCATCCAGCGCATCAAGGCCGCCACCAGCCACCTGACAGGCCTGAAAATCGGCATCATGGGCTGTATCGTCAACGGACCCGGTGAGATGGCGGATGCGGACTACGGTTACGTAGGTGCAGCCCGCGGCAAGGTCAGCCTCTATCGCGGCAAGGAATGTGTGGAAAAAAACATTCCGGAGGAAGAAGCAGTAGGCCGGTTGCTGGAGCTCATCGGCCCCTCTCCCCGCTCCCCCCGTGGGGGGGAGGGCTGCATAGCCAATAGCGAGGATGAGGAATCCATATATTCCATGCAATCTAATGGGAAAGAGGTTCTCACTCCCACGGAGGGAGTTGGAGAGCGGCCTGTATATAAAAATGCTGATCCTATAAACTATCCTCTATTAAAAGACTTTGCCCGAGATAATTAAAGAATACTTAAACTTAACAAGATAAAAACACTATAAACAATATGGAATCAAACGGAAACGCAATCCTCCCCCCAACGGGGGGAGTTAGAGAGGGGCTTTTTATTTACAATACGCTTTCTCGGACCAAGCAATTGTTCACCCCTCTCACGCCTGGTCGTGTAGGAATGTACGTTTGCGGCCCCACCGTCTACGGCGATGCTCACCTGGGTCACGCCCGTCCGGCCATCACCTTTGACCTGCTGTTCCGCTACCTGCAGCACCTCGGTTACAAGGTGCGCTACGTCCGCAACATCACCGACGTAGGTCACTTGGAACATGATGCTGACGAGGGGGAGGACAAGATTGCCAAGAAGGCACGGCTGGAGCAGCTGGAACCGATGGAGGTGGCGCAGTACTACACCAACCGCTTCCACGACGCCATGCGTGCCCTGAACTGCCTGCCGCCCTCTATAGAGCCGCACGCCACAGGACACGTCATCGAGCAGATTCAGCTCGTCAAGGAAATACTGCAGAACGGCTATGCCTACGAGAGCCAGGGCAGCGTGTATTTCGACGTGGAGAAGTACAACGAGAAGTACCGCTACGGCAAGCTCAGCGGGCGCAACCTCACCGATGTCATCAACAACAGCCGAGAGCTGGATGGCGTGAGCGAGAAGCGCAACCAGGTGGACTTTGCCCTCTGGAAAGCCGCACAGCCAGAGCACATCATGCGATGGCCTTCGCCCTGGAGCGACGGATTCCCCGGCTGGCACTGCGAGTGCACCGCCATGGGGCGCAAGTATCTGGGCAACCACTTCGACATCCACGGCGGAGGAATGGACCTCGTATTCCCCCACCACGAGTGCGAGATAGCACAGGCCGTGGCCAGCCAGGGCGACGATATGGTCAAGTACTGGATGCACTGCAACATGATCACCATCGGCGGTCAGAAGATGGGTAAGTCCCTCGGCAACTTCATCACACTCAATGAGTTCTTCACCGGCAACCACGAGAAACTCTCGCAGGCCTATTCGCCTATGACCGTCCGTTTCTTTATCCTTCAGGCTCACTACCGCAGCACCGTCGATTTCTCCAACGAAGCCCTGCAAGCTGCCGAGAAAGGACTGCAACGCCTGATGACCGCCATTGCTGACATCAAGCGCATCACTCCCGAAGCCGAGAGCGATGCCGAGACGCACAAGGTGGCCAGCGAGCTGCGCCAGAAGTGCTACGACGCCATGAACGACGACCTCGCCTCGCCCCTCGTCATCAGCCATCTGTTTGAAGCGTCATCCACCATCAACCGGGTGCTGGATCACAAGGGTACCATCAGCGCTGCCGACCTCGAAGAACTCGCCTCCGCTATGCACCTCTTCGCCGAAGACATCCTCGGACTGCTGCCTGCTGCCAGCGCTCAAGCCGGTGCTTCAGCCTCCGCTGCCCGTGAGGAAGCCTTCGGACATGTCGTCGATATGCTGCTTCAGCAGCGTGCCATCGCCAAGGCCAACAAGGACTGGGCAACCAGCGACCGCATTCGCGACGAACTCACCGCCCTCGGCTTTGCCATCAAGGACACCAAGGACGGTGCCACCTGGACCCTGAATAAGTAACACCATCTTTCACGCCTGCGTCATCACGCAGGCGTGATACTTTGCGTCGCTCATCAGAAATGAATAGGCACTGGAAAGCGGTCCAAGTATTTTCCTAACAAAACCTTGGTAATATGACACAGAAGAGTTTCTTTTTGAAAAAACATCTGGAAGAGATTCCACTGACAGCCTATTTCCATTTCGAGAACAACTACTGTATCGAATATATGGAAGTCCACCATAATCGAGTAATACGATTCTCTGAGGAGGCCGGGGACATACTGCCAGATCAACCTCTTTCAGAGATAGACGATCTTGCTAAAGAAGATATTATCACTGAAGAAGACTTCCGAACTGTATGGAACGATTCGAATTTGGATGAGATTGTCAGATTCATACCTTTTGGGGATATATTTACCATCAGTGGAGTAACGAGCTACGCTCATGGATGTAACTGTGTCGGGGCCATGGGAGCAGGCATCGCCGTTCAGTTCAAGAGACGATTTCCGGAGATGTATACACTCTATCACAAGATGTGCAAGCACGGAACATTCCTTCCTGGGGATGTTTTCGACTATCATTATGGCTCAGGTCATGTTTATAATCTTGGAACTCAGGAGTCTTGGAAAACAAGTGCAAAGTTAGAGTATATTGCCATTGCCATAGATAGAATGCTGGAGTTGGCAGAGCGATGTCAAGTTCCTGCTATTGCTTTGCCTGCCATTGGAGCTGGGTTGGGCGGGCTTAAATGGCATGATGTAAAAGCTGTCATAAAGAATGCCGCAAAGCTCCATCCCGAAGTTACATTATATGTTGTAGAATCCTATAGACCTTAATTTAATTATGCAATCAAGAATCATCTTTTCAATCATCATGGCCTTCGTCGCCCCATGCCTCCTTGCTCAAGAGACGGACTCGGTGGCGACGAAGGTGGAGGAGGCGTCAATCTCTCCACGGACTTCGACTACAAACGTGGCCTCAGTAAATTCCCAGCCTGGCCATACGTCAGTCTGGGCAAGGCATTCTGAGAAGCCATTAACCAGCCCGCTGAGTATCTGAAATTTCAGGGAGCGATGGTGCTCAATCGAAGGGGAATGGAAGGGCCGGAATGCAGAAAATGGGCAAAAGATTTGGCTGATTGAATGATTTCGCCTATCTTTGCGGCCGTCGAAGGACAATGAAGAAAGGTCTCATCATAGGAATCATCGCGGTGATTGCGTGCTGCGCAGTTGCCTTCGGCGTGCACCATCAGATGCGGAGGACCGCGCAGATGCGGGCTGCGCTGGCCGCATTCCAAGCCGCAAACCAGGCAGACTCCGTTTTTACGACCGACAGCCTTGCCATGGAATTAGTCCGTTATTACGACCACCCGCTCCACTTCTGGACTACTTCTAATGACCGCCTGATGGCTCACTACCTCCTTGGCCGCTGCTATGCCGATAGGGCGAAGCACCGCGAGCCATAGAAGAATACAGCGAGGCCGTGGAACAGGCTGACACAACAGCTTCTGACTGCGACTTGCGCACGCTACGTGCCGTTTACGGACAGATGGCCAACGTCTTTCATCAGCAGAACCTGCCGCACGCTGAGATAGAGGCCAATAGGAGCTACTGCAATCTATCCCGCCTTTTAGGTGATTCGACAGGCTTCATCCTTGGATATTCCAATCTCATACGCCCCTATTATCTCTTAGGTGACACAAACAAAGTTTTGGATATTACGCATGAAGCAGAACAGATGAGCCTGTCCAGGGCTGACACCATGTGTGCTGCATGGCTGAATGTGGCTGCGACCTATATTTACATCCTACGTGGTCAGTTAACGACAGCGCAGCAGAAAATTGATTATATAAGGGAATATTCTGGCATCTTTGATTCTCAGGGCAATCTTCGTGCAGGACGTGAGATGTTCTATTACACCCTTGGACTCTTTTTTGAAAACACACATCAACTAGATTCAGCCGAATACTACTATCGTCGACTACTGTTAGCCCACGAGTATGAAGCAGCCTATCGCGGGCTACTCTCTGTTTATGAAAAACGTGAAATCGCCGATTCCATCGGGAAGTTTGCCCGGTTGTACGCTGATGCCAATGATGCTGCTCATGACAAAATGAGCACCCAGGCTGTGGCTCAGGCGGCCAAGAACTATCAATATACTCGCCAACAGCAACTGGCCAAGTCGTATGAAGCTAAGGCCAAAAGGCGTGCTTATGCTCTCTGCGGATTCTTAGTGTTAATCCTTGTATTATCGTATATCATATATAAGCAGAGGATTAAGTTTCATAAAAAAGCCATCGTCTTGTCGTATGTGAGAGAACAATATAGACAGGCTCGCAATGACTATCGAAAGATATGTGAGGATAATTCTACCATGAAGAAACGGATACAGGCAATGGATGTTCATGTGGCTTATTATTCCAGTGATATCATTAGAAGAGTCACAGATTCTGTATTCAAAATTAATGATGTATCCGCCAAAGAACTGAATGACCTTTATGCTCTCTTTTTGTCCACCTTCAATGACTTTAAGTCGTTTGCAGATAATAAAGGAGGATTAACAGAAAACGAATGGGAGGTTTGCATCTATGTTGACCTTGGATTCCATGACAAGGATATTAGCAACCTTATGGGCATAACAGTTCAGAGAGTTTATGGATTAAAAAAACAGCTTAATAGGAAGCTCTTCCACTCAAATGAAGTGACAACCCTCGCTCGGAATCTCCGTATAGCGCTGCATCCTTCGAACGAGACATAGCATTTAGGGCATTTGTTATCAGTTGATTGAATGGGTGTTTAATTTTTAAACACCCTAAAATTTGTCATTTTCATAAGGAATACCGACCTTTGCAGCGAAAATCATTATTAACATTAATAAATTCCCTCTTATGAAAAAGATCCTATTGTTCTTTCTCTGCATCCTAACGATGCCAATAATGTTGGATGCATCCTCCATGAATGGCGGTGATTTGCCGCTTCCTCTTCTGCCGAAGATTGATCCGACAAGCCCTCTTCCCCCTTATCAAAAGTCTCCCATCCTCACGCCCGTCTTTTATCAGGACGGTTACACGCTGACGGCCTCTTCCTACACCGTCGGCTCCACCGTGGAGCTGCTTGATGAGGATGACAACGTTGTCTTCTCGACGTATATCTACATCGAGGGCGACATCCAGCTCCCCATCACACTCGCAGGTACCTATACTATAGAGGTCACGCGCGGGAGCATGACATTCATCGGAGAAATCGAGCTGTAAAAGGCTCGATTTTCCCGATGAAACCGATGATTTTCGACAAATTACCTGCAAATATAATAAATACTTAAGGAATATGAATAACAAGTTATTTCTTTTTGTTGTCGCTACAATGATTGTCAGTAGCGCCAAAGCCCAATTGGAAGTCGTTGAGGATGGCAGTCTTTATATTGGCTCGAACACCACTACGACTGCACAGGTGAATATCAAAGCGCGCAAGACCAATGTCCTGGCCGTTCGCATCGGTACATCTGTGGGCATAGGTCCAGCCTTGGAAGGTTCCAGCTACTTGACAAGTCCTCAATGGGCAATGGGAGTCAAAGGTGCTTCCCTCGGAAGCAACGGAGCCATAAACTGTGGTGTCTGGGGAGCCGCCTCTTCCACGACCTCCAACAAGATATACGGTGTCTTTGGGGCTATCAACACAGACCGAGGGGCTGCCATTTATGGACAGGCCTATCCGTGGACAAGTTCTTCCGGTGCAGCACTTACGTCCCCATATGCTGGTTACTTCGACGGTAATGTACACGTCCTAGGAGGCCTGACCTACACAGGAGTCCAGCTTACATCGCTACCGAACTCTTCGTCCGTCAATCCGGAAATTCTGTTTTCAGACAGCAAGGCATCTTCACTGACCTCAAAGCAATTGCAACAGCTGGAAGTTCAGCGATACATCTATACAACCCCTTTACGCTCATTAAATAAGGAGTTTTTTACCGATGAGGATTTTGCAGGAATGGATTCCTTGGAATGTGCAACACTCAAGAAAGATCTCCTTGAGCTGAAAGACAATGACAAAATTACTCAGCAGATTCATGCCAAGCAGCACTACACCCTCAAAGCCGAGCAACTCGAAGAGGTGTTCCCCGACCTCGTGTATGAGAACGAGGACGGTTCAAAGAGTATCAATTATGTAGAGATGGTGCCCATTCTCGTTCAGGCTATTGGGGAACTGAAGTCTGAGATTAATGAGCTGAAAGGTAATGGATCAGCCCGCAAAATCTCAGCGAAGGCCACTGGCATCAATGATATTGATGGCAGCGTAGAGGGGCTGGCCCTCGGTCAGAACAAGCCGAACCCATTCGGCTCTTCGACGGAGATTGAGGTAAGTGTGCCTGAGTCCGTGCAGAGTGCCTTTGTCTATGTCTATGACCTGCAGGGCAAAAAGGTGCAGCAGGTGAATCTCACCGCCCGGGGCAAGCAGACCATGCAGCTCAATGCCGCCAGCCTCGCTGATGGCATGTACCTCTATAGCTTGATTGCCGATGGCAAGGTGGTGGAGACACGCAGATTAATTGTGGAAAAGTAAAGCACAGTCTTTTGGAGAGTTAAATTCTAAAATACAGCAGATATGGGACATCGCTTATCTATATTCTTATTCTTTATTGTATGCTCCGTTTCTTTACATGGACAAGACAATTATCTGATATCTACGAAACAAGCATCGGATAATTCAGGAATAAAGGATGTGATTCTTCGTAAAAACGAAGCGTACACTTCTGTTGACTTTGTAAAAATCAGCTTGGATATGATTCTTGACCATGAGGAATTTTTGATGCAAATTGGAGAAAGGGATATACCCATAAGAAAGGAACGGATAGATGTAAGAGGTATCAATAGCTATGTATTTGTCGGTGGCGGTAATGAAGGAACCCAGGTCCTGATTTCAGTATTAGGCGATGATATACAAGGTGTTATAGAAACGGGGGAAGAAGTATATACAATACAAACTGTTGGAAAACAGCAATATGCTCTTATAACTGTTGACTATTCTAAATTGAGAGAGGCCTGTGACGATTTACATGAAGATAACTACCGTTCATTTTTTGATGATACACGTAGCCATGATTATGTTTCCAATATTGAAAATATTGTTGACGATCCAGCTTCTCCTGTCTTCAATGCAACGTCTGAAAACGATTGCAAAATCAGAGTTCTTGTCCTATACACTCAAAATGCTCAGTCTTCAGTGAGTAACATGAAAAACACGATACTGACAGCTGTAGCATTAACAAATCAATCTTTCATCAATAGCCAAGTAAACTATCAGATTGAACTGGCGTATGCAGGTCAAACCAATTATACGGAATCAGGCTTCTATACAGACTTAACAAGATTTAGGAATTCAAGCGATGGCTATATGGACGAAGTTCATGCTTTGAGGAATAAATACTCGGCAGACGTCTGTGTATTATTAATCGATGATTGTGACTATTGCGGTCTGGCCACCGGAATCGGCGTTTCGGAATCCAATGCTTTTTGTGCAGTTAGTACTTGCAGCAACTGTGCAACTTCCAATTATTCTTTTGGGCATGAGATAGGCCATTTGCTTGGTTGCAGACATGATCCTTCAGCAGATTCCGGTACTACTCCTTTTTCCTATGGTCATGGATATGTCAATCCCTCAGAGACATGGCGGACAATTATGGCATACGGCACATGCCCACGATTACAATACTGGTCCAATCCCAACGTTACTCATGGCGGAGAACCTATGGGAACAGGTTCTACTAACGACAATACAAGAGTTTGGAATGAACGCACAAGTACAGTAATGGCGTTTAGACAGCCAGACAACAATGTGACATTTACAAGTAGTGACATACCGAATACCCAGTATGCCGATGTCATTGCGAAACAAAATATAACAACCAGTGGAACAGTTACAGTAAATAACGGGAATTCCCTAACTATGAGAGCCGGAAACAGCATATTATTACAACCGGGTTTTTCCGTTCAAGTAGGTGCTGAGTTTTCTGCTAAAGCTTATACTATCAATGACTGTGGAGATTGTGCTTCGGCAGCTCAGGCTGTAATTGTCCAAAATGCGTCTGAGGAATATGAAAATCATACAGATGCTCAAATCGGGAGCAGACTGAATTTCTCATATACAGTCTTTCCCGATTCTTCTGCAGGCATTTTGAACATTACCTGCTCTGTAGATATGGAGATGCCCTTGTCAATTAGTTTCGTGAATTTTATGGGCCATGAGTTGAAGGTAATACGGCCTGGAAAGAAGCTAAAGGCCGGAGACTATCAATTTCAGATACCAATTGCTGAATATTCTGCCGGAACTTATTTCCTGACAATCTCATCAGGTGAGCAGACAGAAACAGAAAAAATCATCATCAAAAGTTAGGAAGAAATGAAACAGAAGCTATTGATTATTTTATTTGCGACTTTCATTGCCGCTTGCGGGCAAGAACCAGCCATCACACCTAATGCGGTTCAAGAGCCCGCAGCCTCGTCTCGTTTAACCCACATCAGGATAATGGGCAGGCCCGGCGAACAGCTTGAGTATGTCGGCGAGATAGGAGATGATTACGATTCTGCACTGGATTCCTTACAGAGGAAGTATGATCCTTGGTTTAGTGGTTTAGTTGCAGAGGGACATTATAGCGGGGAGGGATATATTATCAGCGAGGAGAAATTAAGCGTTGATTTCAGTTACGATGACCGCGACTTTATACTTCTGACTTTCATAGATAAAGCGAATCCGTACAACTACCTTATCACGGGGGATGTGCTGGACGGAAAGGGAAATTACTACAGATTGCTGGAGCCCGAGGACTAAAAGTGATGACCGATGTATCTGTTAAGAGCTCGCCAGTTCCTCCTGAGTCTGTTGCTGTTGGCCCGTTGCGCTGCCGTAGTATCGGCCGAAGTCAGCGGCAGTGATTCTTACATGCCGTTGAACTCTTCGACGCTATGGTATCTGCAGCCAGCCGGGAATCACGGGTCGAAAAATGCGTGGATGGAGTACTGCCTGCCACTTGGCAACGGTCACTTGGGTGCCATGGTTGGTGGCGGTGTCGGCCATGAAGTGATCCAGCTGAATGAAAAGTCTCTATGGGAAGGAAGCTCAACAGTATTCGGAGACTATCTCGTGTATAATAAAATAAAGAAGAAGTATGGTTTTTTCCCATGGAACTAATAATGAAATCAAAAACTATCTTTTCAATAATTTTAGCAATGCTGCTTCTTGCCGGCTGTAATGATGCAGATGAAGTGGCGGAGGAAGTGGCGGAGGAGGAGTGCATACCGCGGCTGTGCGGCATGACATTCCGTGCAGCGGACAATCCCC
>CACXXT010000001.1 GCA_902771725.1 uncultured Bacteroidales bacterium | reverse complement strand
TTCTGAACCTCTTCTGCCGTAATCTCGTTGCCGAAGCGCTTCTTCAGCAGGCTCAAGGGCACCTGACCCGGACGGAAGCCGGGGAGCGATGCCTTCTTACGATAACTCTTCAGCGCCTTGTCCACGCGCTCCTGATAGTCTGCTTTTTCCATCTCGATGGTCAGCTCTGCTGCCACCGTGCTTGTCTTTTCAAATTTGATTTCCATTCAATTGTACTATTTTATGTATTGTTTGATTTCTCTTCTTCGCGTTCACGGTTGATGGCCTCGAAGTCCTTCATGCGCAGTTCGAAGCTATTGGTAAGGTACTTGTCGCGCACCACGGGATTGTCCGCCAGTTCCTGGGGTTCCCCCTTGAAGAGGATACGGCCCTCGAACAGCATATAAGCCCGGTCGGTGATGCAGAGTGTCTCTTCGACGTTATGGTCCGTGATAAGCACACCGATGTTCATCTGCTTCAGTTTCCAGACGATGAGCTGGATATCCTCCACTGCGATAGGATCCACGCCGGCGAACGGCTCGTCGAGCATCACGAAAGCCGGATCGATGGCCAGGCAGCGGGCTATCTCCGTACGTCGGCGCTCGCCGCCCGAGAGGCGGTCGCCCAGGTTCTTGCGCACTTTCTGCAAGCGGAATTCTGCGATGAGGCTCTCGAGTTTCTGGCGTTTGTACTCTTCGCTGATACCCGTGCGCAGTTCCAGCACGCTGGCGATGTTGTCCTCCACCGTCATCTTGCGAAAGACACTGGCTTCCTGTGCCAAGTAGCCGATGCCCTTGTTTGCGCGCTTGTAGACGGGCAGGTCCGTCACCTCTTCCTCACCGATGAACACACGTCCCTCGTTGGGGATAACCAGTCCCGTGGTCATGTAGAACGAGGTCGTCTTGCCAGCTCCGTTGGGACCCAGCAGTCCTACGATTTCTCCCCGGTCGACGTAGAAATCCACATCGTCCGCCACCGTGCGCTTGCCATAGATCTTCTTCAAGTTCTCAGCGCAGAGGCGATTGGGCTGGTGAGGCGCCTTCCAACGAGTGCTTCGAGGGTCGTCGGGAGGGAGCTTCCAAGGGGCTAATTGTTCGTTCTGTTCTGCCATCGTTGCGATTTGAGTGCGCAAAATTACATAAAACTTGTTACTTTAAGCCACTTTCCATAAAAAAACTGCTGTCCACAGCCCTTCTTTTAGGCTTTTTTCAGTACTTTTGCACCGAAAAAGTAGAGTTATCGTCCTATTGGACTCTTTCAAAATATGAATACTATCCTGAAACCACTCGCCACTTTTGGCCGATATTTACAACTTATGGCCAAGGTGTTCAGTCGGCCGGAGCGCCTGCGCATGTACCTTAAACAATATGTGAAGGAGATGCTGCAGCTCGGAGTCGACAGCATCGGCATTGTACTAATGATCTCGTTCTTCATCGGCGCCGTCATCTGCATCCAGATGAAGATGAACATCCAGAGTCCGTGGATGCCTCGTTTCACCACGGGCTACACCACGCGCGAGATCCTGCTTCTGGAGTTCTCCAGTTCCATCATGTGTCTCATCCTCGCTGGCAAGGTGGGGTCCAATATAGCCTCGGAACTTGGTACCATGCGCGTCACTCAGCAGATCGATGCCCTGGAAATCATGGGCGTCAACTCCGCCTCGTTCCTCATCCTGCCTAAGATCATGGGGCTGCTGACCATGATTCCCGTGCTGGTCACATTTTCCATGGCGGCAGGTTTCGGTGGTGCCTACGCCATCAGTTTCGCAGGAATACTGACGCCCGAGGATCTCACCTACGGACTCCAGCACTCCTTCAAGCAGTGGTTTGTCTGGATGTCCATCATCAAGTCGTTCTTCTTCGCCTACATCATCGCCAGCGTATCCGCCTTCTACGGCTACACGGTCGAAGGCGGCAGCGTGGAAGTCGGCAAGGCGTCGACCGACAGCGTGGTCCACTGCTCCATGCTCATCCTCTTTGCCGACATCTTCCTCACGAAAATCCTCTCCTGACACCCTCCTTTCCATGATAGAAATCCAATCCATACGGAAGTCTTTCGAGGACAGAGAAGTCCTGAAAGACATCAGCGCACGCTTCGACAACGGCAAGACAAACCTCATTATCGGTCAGTCCGGCTCCGGGAAGACTGTGCTGATGAAGTGCATCGTGGGACTGCTGACTCCCACCAGCGGAAAGATTCTCTACGACGGTCGCGACTTCGTGACCATGAGCAAGAAGGAGAAAGCACTCCTTCGGCGCGAGATGGGAATGATTTTCCAGTCAGCTGCGCTGTTCGACTCCATGAGTGTGCTCGAGAACGTGATGTTCCCGCTGGATATGTTTTCCTCCATGACGCTGAAAGAGCGCACCAGACGGGCACAGCAGTGCCTGGACCGCGTGAATCTCATTGATGCGCAGAACAAATATCCCGGAGAGATTTCCGGCGGTATGCAGAAACGAGTGGCCATCGCACGCGCCATAGCCCTGAATCCCAAATACCTCTTCTGCGACGAGCCCAACAGCGGACTGGATCCCAAGACCAGCCTCGTCATCGATGCCCTCATCCATGACATCACAGAGGAGTACCAGATGACCACCATCATCAACACCCACGACATGAACTCCGTGATGGGCATCGGCGACAGCATCATCTTCATCAAGGAAGGACACGAGGAATGGAAGGGAGACAAGACTCAGGTGGCGAGCTCCACGAACCAGGCTCTGACGGACTTCATCTTCGCCTCCGACCTCCTGAAGAAAGCGCGTCAGGCATTCATCTAAAAAGCTACATTCCACAGACCTCATGGTTTCCATAGAACACCTCAGCATAGAATTCAGCGCACGTCCCCTCTTCACCGATGTCAGCTTTGTCATCAACGACCGCGACCGCATTGCCCTCACAGGCAAGAACGGAGCCGGGAAATCCACTCTGATGAAGATCATTGCCGGACAGCAGGCGCCCACCTCAGGCGTCGTGAGCTCTCCCCGCGGAACCACCGTAGGTTACCTTCCCCAAGTCATGGAGCTGGCAGGCGACCGCACGGTGATGGACGAAGCGCTGCTGGCATTCGACCACATCCGCGACCTCCAGAGCGACATCGAACGCATGCAGCGGGAGATGGCAGAACGCACGGACTACGAGACGGAAGACTACATGCAGCTCTGCGAACGCTACTCACGCGCCGAGGAACACTTCCAGCTCATGGGAGGCCTGAACTTCCACGCCGAAGTAGAGCGCACACTGCTCGGACTGGGCTTCGAGCGGACGGAGTTCCAGCGCCCTACGCGCGAGCTGAGCGGAGGATGGCGCATGCGCATCGAGCTGGCCAAGCTGTTGCTGCGCCAGCCTGACGTTCTCCTGCTCGACGAGCCCACCAACCACCTCGACATTCAGAGCATCCAGTGGCTGGAGCAATATCTCCAACAGCGCACCGGCGCCCTCGTGCTCGTCAGCCACGACCGGGCATTCATGAACAATGTCACCACCCGAACCATCGAGATCACCTGCGGTCGCATCTGGGACTATAAGGTGAAATATGATGAATACGTGCGCCTGCGCGCTGAGCGCCGCGAGCAGCAGCTGCGAGCCTACGAGAACCAGCAAAAGGAGATTGCCGACCTCAAGGACTTCATCGAGCGCTTCCGCTACAAACCCACCAAAGCCGTGCAGGTGCAGGAACGCATCAAGCAGCTCTCACGCATCATTCCCATCGAAGTCGACGACGTGGACAACAGCGCCCTTCACCTGAAGTTCCCTCCCTGCGAACGCTCCGGCGACTATCCCCTCATCGTGGAAGACCTCGCCAAGAGCTACGATCATCCCGTTATCTCCCACGTCAACCTCACCATCCGCCGTGGCGAGAAGGTGGCATTCGTGGGGCGCAACGGCGAGGGCAAATCCACCCTCGTCAAGTGCATCCTCGGCGAGATTCCCTTTGAAGGAAGCCTGAAGGTGGGGCACAATGCTCAAATCGGCTACTTTGCCCAGAACCAGGCGCAGCTCCTGGATCCGGAACTGACGGTCTTCGACACCATAGATCGCGTGGCTCGCGGCAACATCCGCACCCGCATCCGCGATATCCTCGGCGCCTTCATGTTCGGCGGCGAGGCTTCGGACAAGAAAGTCAAGGTGCTCAGCGGCGGCGAACGCAGCCGGCTGGCGATGATCAAGCTGCTACTGGAGCCCGTGAACTTCCTCATCCTCGACGAGCCCACCAACCACCTGGACCTCCGCTCCAAAGATGTCCTGAAGGAAGCCATCGCCGCCTTCGACGGAACCGTCATCGTCGTCAGCCACGACCGCGAGTTCCTCGATGGCCTCGTGCAGAAGGTCTACGCCTTCGGAGGAGGCCGCGTCCGCGAACACCTCGGAGGCATCTACGATTGGATCCGCAGCCAGCAGGAAGAACAGGCAGCACTCTCGCCTTCCTATGCTTCTCCCGCCTCTGCAAAGTCCCCCGCCTCATCGCCCAGTTCTGCACAGCCCTCTGCCTCGGCAGCAGTGCCCTCGCCAGCTGGCGAGGTGAGCGCGAGCCGCCTCTCCTTCGAAGCGCAGAAAGCCGTCGCCCGCCAGCGCAAGAAGCTGGAGCGCACCATCGCAGAGCTGGAGACGGAGACCGCAGAACTCAACGCTGCCATCCACCTGCTCGAGGATCGTATGTCCACGCCGGAAGGCGCCGCAGACACCTCGCTCTACGAGAAGCACTCCCGCCTCCGCGCCAAGCTCGACGATGCCGAGACCCGCTGGCTCGAAGCCTCCGAAGCCCTCGCGGACCTCTAACCGCCGCCGCCCTGATCCACAGCCAGCCACGCCTGTGCTGATCCAGAGCCGCCGCGCCCTCGCTGAACTAAAAACAGCCGCAGTTCCCTCGCCGTCAGGCGAGGGTCCTCCCTCCCCCACCCCGCCAAACAACCAACAACAATAACCCCACAATGAAACTCAAAACCACACTACCCCTCATGGCCATCACACTCCTCACGGCCTGCGGCAGCTCCACTGCCCCCCTCACCTCTGGCATCGACCTTGCCAACCTCGACACCACCGCCGCTCCCGGCACCGATTTCTACCGCTACGCCACCGGCGGCTGGTCCGACAGCCATCCCCTGACCGCCGAATACGCCCGTTTCGGCAGCTTCGACCTCCTCGCCGAGAACAACCGCACACAGCTGCGCGAACTCATCGAAGGCGTTGCTGCTCAGAAGAACGAGCCCGGCAGCATCGCAGACAAGATTGCACAGATGTACAACAGCGCCATGGACTCCGTCAGCCTCAACGCTCAAGGCTTCGAGCCCATCCGCGAAGACCTCCAGCGCATCGACGGATGCTACGACAAGAATGAACTCTTCCACCTCTATGCCGGACTGCAGGCTGAAGGCATCGAGGGACTCTTCGGTTTCTACATCGATGCCGACATCAAGAACAGCGTCATGAACCTCCTTCAGATCTGGCAGTCGGGGCTCGTGATGGGACAGAAGGAATACTACCTCGACACAGACTCCGCCACCACAGCCATCCGCGATGCCTACAAGAAATACATGCAGAGCCTCTTCCTCTACTGCAAAGTCGCTGACAGCGAAGAGGATGCTGCCGCACGCGTGGACAAGGTGCTCGCCTTCGAGACAGAGCTGGCGAAGGCTTCGCGCACACGCACCGAACTGCGCGACGACGAGCGCAACTACAACAAGATGTCCTACGACTCGCTGCGCACTGCCTATCCTGGTATCGACTGGAATTTCTACTTCTCCATCCAAGGAGCCAAGGGCATCAAGGAAGTCAGCGTAGGACAGCCGGAGTTCATCCAGGCTGTGGAGAAGCTCTGGGCAGACATCGACATCCCGACGCTGAAGGACTACATCCGCTGGCAGCTCATCAACAGCGCCTCCAACTATCTCGACGACCAGATGCGCGCAGAGAACTTCGCGTTCTTCGGCACCGTGATGTCCGGCCGCCAGGAGGATCGTCCCCGATGGAAACGTGCCGTCTCGTCCACGGAAGGAGCCCTCGGAGAAGCCGTGGGACAGCTCTACGTGGAAAAATACTTCCCTGCCGAAGCCAAGGAGCGCATGACACAGCTCGTGCGTAACCTGCAGGTGGCGCTGGGCGAGCGCATCGACGCACAGGAATGGATGTCCGACTCCACCAAGGCCGTGGCTCACGAGAAACTCGAAGCCTTCATCGTCAAAGTCGGTTATCCCGACAAGTGGCGTGACTACTCCACCCTCGAAATCGGAAAGAACTACTGGGAGAACGTCAAGAAGACCTCCATGTGGGCCATGCATGACATGATCGAGAAGAAGCTCAACAAGCCTGTGGACAACACCATCTGGTATATGACGCCTCAGACCGTCAATGCCTACTACAACCCCACCACCAACGAAATCTGCTTCCCCGCCGGCATTCTGCAGCCTCCCTTCTTCGACATGCATGCTGACGACGCCTTCAACTACGGCGCCATTGGCGTGGTCATCGGACATGAGATGACCCACGGATTCGACGACCAGGGAGCCAAGTTCGACAAGGACGGCAACCTCCGCCAGTGGTGGACGGCAGAGGACACCAGGAACTTCGAGGAACGCACCCACGTCATGCGCGACTTCTTCAATGGCATCGAGGTGCTGCCAGGTCTCATGGCCAACGGCCAGCTCACCCTCGGCGAGAACATGGCAGACCACGGAGGTCTGCAGGTAGCATTCCAGGCATTCAAGAATGCCACCGCCGCTGCCGCTCCGGCTGCTGCTGATGCCACTCCGCAGGCATCTACCGACCCCGTGGCAGCCCGCTTCACCCCCGAGCAGCGCTTCTTCCTCGCCTACGCCGGCGTATGGGCTGGCAACATCCGCGACGAGGAAATCCGCAACCGCACCAAGTCAGACCCCCACGCACTCGGCCGCTGGCGCGTCAATGGCGCCCTGCCGCACATCGATGCCTGGTACGAGGCATTCGGCATCACGGAGTCCGACCCCATGTTTGTTCCTAAAGCAGAACGCGTAACCATCTGGTAATATGCCACTCACCCTCCCCGACAGACTTCCTGCCATAGACCTCCTGAAGCAGGAGAACATCTTCGTCATGGGAACCTCACGCGCCACGGCGCAGGACATCAGACCCCTGCGCATCGTGGTGCTGAATCTCATGCCCATCAAGATCACAACCGAGACCGACCTCATACGCGTGCTCTCCAACACGCCGCTGCAGCTGGAACTCTCGTTCATGAAGATCAAGAGCCACACCTCCAAGAACACCCCCGTGGAGCACATGAAGGCGTTCTACCATGACTTCGAGCTGCTGCGCCATCAGAAGTTCGACGGCATGATCATCACCGGCGCCCCCGTGGAGCACCTTGCCTTCGAGGATGTCAACTACTGGGGAGAGATGCAGGAAATCTTCGCCTGGGCGCGCACACACGTCACCTCCACCCTCTACATCTGCTGGGCAGCCCAGGCTGGACTCTACTACCACTACGGAGTGCCCAAGTATCCGCTGCCCGAGAAGAAATTCGGCATTTTTGCCCAGCGCATTGCCGACCCCTTCCTCCCCATCTTCCGCGGCTTCGACGACGTCTTCCAGATGCCCCACAGCCGCCACACCGAAGTGCGCCGCGAGGACATCGAGGCGGTGAAGGAACTGAGCATCATTGCCGAGTCGGAAGAGTCGGGAGTCAGCATCGTCATGGCGCGCGGAGGACGCGAATTCTTCATCACCGGACACCTCGAGTACTCGCCGCTCACCCTCGACACCGAGTACCGCCGAGACCTCGCCAAGGGACTGCCCATACAGATGCCGCAGCACTACTACCGCGACGACGACCCCGAGCAGGGACCCCTCGTCACCTGGCGTGCCCACGCCAACCTCCTCTTCACCAACTGGCTGAACTACTACGTCTATCAGGAAACGCCCTACGATATCGATGAGATCCATTGAGCTCCTTGCCCCCGCCCGCAACCTGGAATGCGGACTCGAAGCCATCCGCCACGGAGCGGATGCCGTATACATCGGCGCACCCCGCTTCGGAGCCCGTGCCGCTGCCGGCAACAGCATCGAGGACATCGCCCAGCTCGTCGACTACGCCCACCTCTTCGGCGTACGCATCTACATCACCCTCAACACCCTCCTCCGCGACGACGAGTTGCCAGCTGTCCAGACGCTCATCAACGACCTCGCCGCCATCCACGTAGATGCCCTCATCACCCAGGATCCCCGCATCCTGCCTCCCTCCGCAGCGCTCCCTTCCTCCTCCCCTTCCTCCGCAGCGCTCCCTTCCTCCTCCCTCTTCTCTGCCGCCTCCCTTTCCTCTTCCGAGGCCTGCGGTCGGGTGGCGCACATATTTGTGCGCTCTCCCCTCCCCCTCCATTCCTCCACTCAGATGGACAACCGCACCCTCGCCGACGTTCTCTCCCGCCAAGCCTCAGGCTACGAGCAGGTGGTCCTCGCCCGCGAGCTCTCGCTGGAGGACATCCGCGCCATTCATGCCGCCGTGCCTGCCATGCCGCTCGAAGCCTTCGTCCACGGTGCCCTCTGCGTCAGCTACAGCGGCCGCTGCTACGCCTCGGAGTACTGCTTCGGACGCAGCGCCAACCGTGGCGAGTGCGCCCAGTTCTGCCGCCTACCCTTCGACCTCCTCGACGAGGAAGGGCATGTGCTCCAGAAGCAGCGCCACCTCCTCTCGCTCCGCGACATGAACCGCTCCGCTGACCTCGAGGCCTTGATGGATGCCGGCGTCAGCAGCTTCAAGATCGAAGGACGCCTGAAGGACGTCTCCTACGTCAAGAACATCACCGCCTACTACCGCCAGCGCATCGACGCCATCCTCGCCCGCCGCACCGCGGACTACAGCCGCTCCAGCTTCGGACACAGCGCCATCACCTTCACCCCCGATCCCGCCAAATCCTTCAACCGCGGCTTCACCACCTATTTTCTCCACGGCCGCACCGCCGACCTCGCCTGCCACGCCACCCCCAAATCCCTTGGAGAGCCCATAGGCACCATCAAGGACATCGCCCGCACCCCCACCGCCTCCCCCAGCAAGGACATCGCCCGAGGTCGAGTGGGTGGCGGTTCGTCCGCCACCATCCCTGCCACCATCCCTGCCTCCCTCTCCGTAGCCGGCACCGCCACCTTCTCCAACGGCGACGGCCTCTGCTTCTTCGACTCCGACGGCCGCCTCGTCGGTTTCCGCGTGAACCGCGTAGACCAGCAGGGGCGCCTCTTCCCAGCCCCCTTCGATGGCGCCGCCTCCCTCCGCAAAGGCACCCGCCTCTACCGCAACTTCGATGCCGCCTTCGAGCGCGAGCTCTCGCGCCCCACCGCCGACCGCCGCCTTGCCGTCCGCTGGCTCCTGGAAGAAGTCCCCTCTCCCTCGGCCTCTCCCTCCGTTCCCCCCTCTCCCTCCTCGTCCTCCTCGCCCTCCTCTCCCTCTCCCTCGGCCGCAGTTCCCTCGCCGTCAGGCGAGGGTCCCCTCCCCGGCTTCCGCCTCACCATCACCTCCGAATCCGGGCATTCCGCATCCCGCTTCTTCGCCCTCCCCCACGAGCAGGCGCGCACGCCGCAGGCAGCTCCCATCCGCCGCCAGCTTCTCCGTCTAGGCGACACCCCCTTCTCCTGCACGGAGGCAGACATCGACATCCACCTTTCCGCCGACTACTTCATCCCCGCCTCCATCCTTGCCGACTGGCGGCGCCAGCTCACGGACGAACTAATCAGCAGCACCACCTCCGCCGCCGCCCACAAGGGAGCGGAGCCCTCCAGCCTGCCCGCAGACACCCCCGCGCAGCCTGCTCCCCTCCCCGCCGGAAGTGGCCCGGAGGAGAATCCTCCTTCCCTCCCCAGCGGGAACGCTGTTGAGGAGGCGGCCCTTCCTCCCCTCATGACCTGCCGCTACTGCCTCCGCCACGCCCTCGGACAATGCCTCCGCGAGCACCCCACGCTGCGCGGAACCCTCGCGCTGCGGCTCGCCGACGGACGCCGCTTTCCCCTGCACTTCGACTGCCAGCGCTGCGAGATGCACGTCCTGCGCACGCTCCTCGTGTGCATCGCCTTCCTCTTCGGATTCCACGCCGCGCCGCTGTGCGCAGCCCAGTCCGAGCGCCCCTACAGCGTGGGCTACAACTTCCGCGTCCACGCCGACAGCCTTCTGCTGCAGGAAGACCGCCCCATGCACTGGTGCCAGGGCGTGGCCCAGAACAGCGACAGCCTCTGGGTCTTCGGCGACGACCACCTCGTCGTTGCCGCCATCACCGTCATCCCCGAGGACTGCGTGGACAGCGTGTGGGTGAAGGTGGCGCGCGACCAGGGCACCATGGGCTGGACCCACGAGAGCGACCTCCTCGCTGCCGCTTCGCCCGACGACCCCATCAGCCAGTTCATCCGCATCTTCTCGGCGCGCCACCTGCCGTGGTTCCTGGCATTCATCGCCGCAGGCTGCCTCGCCATCAGCGTGCGCTACCTGCGCCGCCGCAACATCCCGCTGCTACACGTCCACGACATCCCCAGCGCCTACCCCACGCTGCTCACCTCCACGCTGGCCGTGGCCTCCGCCACCTACGCCTACATCCAGCACTACCTCCCTGAGCAATGGGTTCACTTCTACTTCTATCCCACGCTGAACCCCCTGGCCCAGCCTCCGGAACTCTGCCTGTTCCTGCTCTGCGTGTGGTTGCTGCTGCTGCTCTCCATCGCTGTCGTCGACGCCGCCTTCAGCCTGCTGCGCTCCGCCGCCGCTGCGGTCTATCTGCTGACGCTTCTGGCCATCTGCACCCTCATCTACCTCCTCCTGAGCCTGGTCTCGCAGCTGAGCCTCTACCTCGCCTGCGCCCTCTGCCTCGCCTACATCCTCGCTGCCACCTGGCACTACTTCCGCCATGTCCGCGCCCACTACCTCTGCGGACGCTGTGGCGCCAAGCTGCGTCAGAAAGGAGTCTGCCCGCGCTGCGGAGCCGTCAATGTTTAACTCCCGGAACCCATTTTTTCCAATTGTAAGATTGTAAGATTGTAAGATTGGCACCCCGCAAAATCCGAATTCTTTAAATCTTTAAATCCGTAAATCCATAATTCTTTAATTTTTACATTTTTCTACTTTTCTAATTTTCTAATTTCCTAATTTCCCAATTTTCCAATTTTCCCATGTCCTTCACCTCGCTTCAGTTCCTGCTCTTCCTGCCGCTGGTCTTCGTCCTCTACTGGACGTTGCGGCGCAGCGTGCGCTGGCAGAACCTGTTGCTGATCTGCGCCAGCTACGTCTTCTACGGCTGGTGGGACTGGCGCTTTCTGGGACTGATAGCCTTGACCACCGCCGCCAGCTTCGCCAGCGGTCTGCTGCTGGATCGCTACGACGGACACGAGCGGCGCCGTCGCTGGATCACCGCTGCCAACATCGTGCTGAACCTGGGCATCCTCGCCCTGTTCAAGTACTACGACTTCTTCGCCGACAACCTCTCCGCCGTGCTCCGCGCGCTGGGCTTCCGCGCCGACCTGCCCACGCTGCGCCTGATCCTGCCCGTGGGCATCTCGTTCTACACGTTCCAGGCGCTGAGCTACACCATCGACGTCCACCGGCGCCAGCTGCGCGCCACGCGCGATGTCCTCGCCTTCTTCGCCTACATCGCCTTCTTCCCCCAGCTGGTGGCAGGCCCCATCGAGCGCGCCACCCACCTGTTGCCGCAGATGCTTCGCGCGCGTACCTTTAATTATACAGCTGCCGCAGACGGCTTGCGCCAGATGCTCTGGGGCTTCGCCAAGAAGATGCTGGTGGCGGACACCTGCGCGCTGGCCGTGGACATCATCTGGCAGTCGCCCGGCGAGCAAAGCGCGCTGGTGCTGGCCGTGGGAGCCGTGCTCTTCAGCGTGCAGATCTACGGCGACTTCTCCGGCTACTCGGACATCGCCGTGGGCTGTGCCCGCCTCTTCGGCATCCAGCTGATGCAGAATTTCCGCACTCCCTACTTCGCCGCCTCCATCACCGACTTCTGGCGCCGCTGGCACATCTCGCTGATGACGTGGCTGCGCGACTACGTCTACATCCCCCTCGGCGGCAACCGCTGTTCGCGCCTGCGCCAGTACGCCAATACCCTCACCACCTTCCTCCTAAGCGGACTCTGGCACGGCGCCGCCTGGACCTATGTCCTCTGGGGACTCTACCACGGCCTGCTCGTCTGCATCGAGAAAACCCTAAAAACTCTAAACTCCCCTAAACTCTCAACTACTCTCCGCTCGAGCTTGCTCGCTCATTCGAACAAAGTGAGTCTTGAGAACTCTAAACTCTCCGCTCGACTTCTAGTCGCTCATTCGAGCTTGCGAGTCTTGAGAACTCTAAACTCCTCTAAACCCTACACTCTAAACTCTACACTCCTCACCTTCCTCCTCGTCAGCTTCGGCTGGATTCTCTTCCGCGCTCCGGATCTCTCCGCCTTCGCCGCCTACTGCCGCGGTCTCTGCCACCTGTCCTCCCTCTTTGCCTTCTCCACGCTGACCATGGGCAAGAGCGCTCTGCTCTGGAGTGCTGCCCTGCTGCTCATCGAGTGGCTTCAGCGCTCGCGCGCCCATGCTCTCGACCTCCCCGCCTGCGGCATCCTGCGCCATCGCGCTGTCCGCTGGGCTGTCTACTACGCACTTATCCTCCTCATCCTCTTCTGCCATGCCGACGAACAGGCGTTCATCTATTTCCAGTTCTGATATGAGAATTTTCCTGCGCCGCATATCCCTCTTCCTGCTGCCGCTGCTGCTGCTTGCCGCTGCCGCGGAGTGCTACGTGCGCAGCCTGCCCAACAGCTACCGCATGAAGCGGGAGATGATGCTCCGGATGCAGGACAGCGTGGAGGTGATGGTGCTCGGCAACAGCCACGCCTACAGCGGCATCCGTCCGGAGCTGCTCCCCGGCTGCGCCGTCAACCTCGCCAACGTCTCGCAGACGCTGGACATCGACCTGCTGCTGCTGGAGCACTACGCTCCGCTGTGCCCGCGCCTGCACGACGTCATCCTGCCGCTGGACAACAGCAACCTCTTCGACGTGCCGATGCAGCATACCGACGAGTGGTTCCGCTGCGGCTACTACCGTCGCTACATGCACCTCGGCGCCTACCACCGTCCGCGCTACTGGCTGGAGCTCTTCCACTTCCAGAGCGCCCGCGGCAAAATCCAGAAGTGGCGCAGCCAGCAGCACCCGGACTGCACCGCCCTGGGCTGGGACACCGACAACAGCCTCGGCGCCAAGAACCTCGAGGAGTGGAACACGGCACAAGTAGCACGTGTGATCCAGCGCCACATGTGCCGCGACTGGCAGCAGGCCTCCGCCAACCGCGCCACGCTGCTGCGCATCGTCCGCTACTGCCGGGAGCACCGCCTGCGCCTGCTGCTCGTAGGCACGCCCGTCTATCCCGCCTACGCCGCCTGCATCCCCGTCGCCCAGCGCCGCTTCGTCGATGCCACGCGCCGTGCTGCCCGGCAGGCAGGCGCCGTCGTCCTCGACCACGAGAGCGACCTCCCCCTCACGGACGACGACTACTTCGACCCCGACCACCTCACCCACGAGGGCGCCGCGCGCTTCACCCTCCGCCTCTCCGCTGAGCTCTGAGCCCCCTCCCACACAGCGCCATTTCAGGGCGCCCCATTACTGCACGCACAGAAAAGCCCGGCGCACATCACTGCGAACCGGGCTTTCGATTACATGTAGGTTTCATTGAAATGAAACTACAAATTACCTACAATCAAAACTAACTATTTTCCAAATTAAAAATTAATAAGGACAATGTCCGGCCTCACGGCCAGTTTCTTTTATTTAGAATAACGGGGAGGGGTATACGCCTTCGTCCACAAGCTGCTGGATGCGCTCCACGGTGCCGGGGCGGTCGGCAGCGTAGGTCACGCCGAACCACTTGCTGGTGGTGTCCAGCACCTTCACGGTGGCCGTGCCCTCGTTGATGAGCTTGTCCACCATCAGGGGGATGAAGAACTCAGCCTTGAGGTTCTCCATGTTCTTGGGATTGGAGAGGAACTCCTTGAAGTACTCCTCGCTGTACTGGAAGTAGTCGGGAGTGAAGCCCCACATGTTCATGCTCACGGGGACGTTCTCGCCTCCCACGGGCTTCCATTCGCCGTCTTCCTTGTAGCAGATCTCGCCGTCGATGCGCTCGATTTCGGTGCGCTCCACGACGTCGGTGAGGTTGCCCTCGGCATCCTTGCCGCATACGCCGCGCGCCACGCTGCCGTTCTCCGAGAGGGTGTTGCCCACGCGGAAGCCCACCATGGCATACTTGCCAGTGCTGCCCTCGGGCAGTTCAGAGAGGAACTTGCCGATGGTCATGAAGGCGTCGCGGTTGTAGAAGTCGTCGCAGTTGATGACGCAGAAGGGCTCCTTGATGACGTCCTTGCCCATCAGCACGGCGTGGTTCGTACCCCAGGGCTTCACGCGGCCTTCGGGCACGCTGAAACCTGCGGGCAGGTCGTCCAGCGCCTGGAAGCAGAGCTCGCAGGGGATGTGACCCTCGTACTTCTTCAGGATCTGATTGCGGAACTGGTCTTCGAAGTCACGGCGGATGACCCATACGATCTTGCCGAAGCCGGCCTGGATGGCATCGTAGATGGAGTAGTCCATGATGGTTTCACCATTGGGGCCCAGCGCATCGAGCTGCTTCAGCCCACCGTAGCGGCTGCCCATACCGGCAGCAAGGAGGAATAGAGTAGGTTTCATAAGTTTAAACGTTTAGCTGTTTTAGCATTTCGTGCCGCAAAGTTACACATTATTTTTCATACGCGCACCATAAAAGCACAAAAAATCGCTTTCCGTGCAGAAAAATCATACATTTCGGCATCCTTTACGCTCATAAAAGCCCAACAGGCAGGGGTCGTCATTCCCCCCGCCTGCTTCCTGAAAATGTCAATTGTAAGATTGTAAGATTGGCGAGTGTGTGCGCGAGCAGGGAGAAGAGGAGAAGAGGCGGGCAGGCAGGGAGGACGGAAGGAGCTGGCGGGCGGGGGATTATTTGAGGGATTCCTGCTGGCGGGTCTCCTGGTAGTGGTCTCCGACGAGGTGGAGGAAGCGGCGGCGGAATTTGCGGAGGAGACGGGGATGGGAGGCGGTGATGTCGAGGTGCTGGGAGGGGTCTGCCTGGAGGTCGTAGAGGGTGTAGTCGGGGACTACTCCGAGCTCGTTGCCTGTGGCGTTGCGCTGGGCTCCTCGATAGGGCGGGATGAGGGCGTAATGGCCGCATCGGTAGGCGAGTCGTCCGGCGGCCTCGACGATCATCTCGCGGCGCGCACGGCGGCTCTTGCCGAGGAAGGTGGAGAGGAGGTTCTCGGAGTCGAGACCTGCGGGCACGGGCTGGCGGAGCATGGCGGCGAGGGAGGCGAGGAGATCCTGCTGGGAGACGAGGGCGTCGGAGACGAGTGGTCGTATGTGTCCGCGCCAGTAGACGAAGAAAGGTACGCGCGTGCCGGCGTCGAAGAGGCTGTACTTTCCTCCCCGGAGGCCTCCCATGGGGTCGTGGAGCGGAGCGGAGGCGCGGGCTCCGTCGTCGTAGCCGTCGTCGAGTACGGGTCCGTTGTCGGAGCTGAAGATGATGATGGTGTTGTCGAGGAGTCCTTCTCGCTCGAGTTTGTCGATGAGCTGTCCCACGCACCAGTCGGCCTCCACGATGACGTCGCCGCGCGGTCCGAGCTGTGTCCTGCCTGCGAAGCGCGGGTCTGCCACGCGGGGCACGTGGGGCTGGTGGAGTCCGTAGTAGAGGAAGAAGGGCTGGTGCTTGTTGGCGTCGATGAAGGCGGAGCAGCGGTCGAGGAAGTACTGCGCCATGCGGTCGTCCTGCCATCGTGCGGCGTGGCCTCCTCGCATGAATCCTATGCGTCCGATGCCGTGGACGACGGTGTTGTCGTGGCCGTGGGAGGAGGGCATGCGTACGAGCTCGGGATTGTCGCGCAGGGTGGGTTCTCCGGGGAAGTTGTGTTCGTAGCTGACTTCAATGGGGTCGGCGGGGTCGAGTCCCACCACGCGTCCGTTCTCGACATATACGGTGGGCACTCGGTCCACGGTGGCTGCGATGATGCATGAGTAGTCGAATCCTATCTCTCGCGCTCCGGGCCGGATGACGTCGTTCCAGTTGATTTTCCCTCGTCCCATGCCGAGGTGCCACTTTCCGATGGCGGCTGTGGCGTAGCCAGCGTGCTGGAACATCCGTGGCATGGTGTACTGTTCTGTGTCCACGATGAGTGGTGCGTCGCCGGGTAGGATGTGGGCGTTGGCGTTCTTCCAGGGGTACATGCCCGTGAAGAGTCCGTAGCGGCTGGGGGTGCTGGTGGCGGAGGTGGCGTGGCCGTCGGTGAAGCATACGCCTCCGTGGGCCAGGCGGTCGATGTTGGGTGTCTGGATGGTGGTCTGCCCGTAGGCGCTGACGTCGCCATAGCCGAGGTCGTCGGCGAGGATGAGGACTACGTTCGGGCGCTGGGAGTCCTGCGCGGCAGCGGCTGCGGCGGGGGAGGAGGGAGTTTCGCGCAAATATGCGCGACACCCAACCGAAGGTGAGAGGGGGCAGCCGGCGGCGAGTGCGAGTGCCGCGAGGGTCAGGGTTTTCTGCTGTTCCATAGTTTGCGGATTGTGCCGTCGGGACGGCGGGTGATGACGATGCCGGCGGGGAGGGAGGATACGTGGCGGCCGCTGAGATCGAGGGGATTTAAGGATTTAAGGATTTGAGGATTTAAGGATTGGGAATTGGATTGGGGGATGTCGTGTATGCCGTCGGGGAGGGGTTGCAGGCGGAGTTCCATCCATGTCCAGGGTCGCTGCTGGTCTACGTCGGGGATGGTCTCGTGGAGTACGGTTCCGTCGCGGTTGTCTGTGACTTCGATGGCGGCTGCCATGCGCGCTCCTATGGGTGGCTGCTGGCATCCGAGTGCGCTCCATGGGATGGCAGCCTCGACGACGTAGTTGGATCGGAAGGTGGCAGCGACGAGGTTCATGGTGAATTCTCCGCCGGTGATGCGCCGCCATGCCCGGCTCTGTCCGCGCTGTGCGAGGAAGGAGCCTGCGGCGCGGAGCTGGAGCTTGTAGCTGGTGGGCTGCGGGGCGGTCTCCGTGGAGCCTTCGACTTCGAGGAGGAGTGTGACGAGGTCGGGGTTGTTGTTGCCTGTGGCGGGGGTGTTGTCGAAGACGTTGGCGATGAAGTAGAGCGAGTCGAGGTCGTAGGCGAAGTCTGCGGCGACGCGCGTTCCGCAGTCTGTTCCGAGGAGTATCTGCGTGGCGTCGGGGCGGGTGTAGCCTTCGTCGCGCGTGAGGCGTCCGTCGACGAGGGGATGTCCGAAGGCGGCCTGGAGCTGGCGTGTGGGGTATCCCTTGATCATCTCTATCTTTCCGCCGATGCCGGACACGGCGACGACGACGCCTGTGTCGATGACGGCGAGTGAGTTCCAGAGTCCCTGGGGGTTGTGCTGCGCCTCGCCGAAGGGTGTGCTGACGGCTCGGAAGTCGCGCGCCTGGTTGTTTCCCACGGCCACGCGCATCTGTATCTTGCCGTCGTTGGCGTAGGGCGACTGGTGGCTGATGACGGTCTCTCCGGAGGGCAGCTGGCGGAGGTATGGTGCTCCTCCTGTTGCCACGGGGCAGAAGTCGAAGTTGAGCGAGCAGTCGCGGTTCTTGTCTGTGGCGCTGACCCAGTAGTTCTGCCAGTTGTTCTGGAGCGTGGTGCGTACGGTGGTGGGGAGGAAGTCGCCGTAGCCCCATCCGTTGTCCTCGATGGCGACTACGATTTCCTGTGCAGGCTGGAGGAGTATGGGCACGGGCATGCCGTCGCGGAAGCCTTGGCGGTAGCAGATTTTCTGTGCCTTGGTCCATGTCTGTCCTCCGTCGAAGCTGCGGCAGAGGGAGATCTGCTGGTCGCCGTTGGTGGTGTAGGGTCCTTCGTCGGCGAAGTAGAGGTGGAGTTCGCCGGAGGGGAGCTGTAGGAAGGCTGGCTCCCAGCAGCCGTCGTGGAAGGTGTAGCTGGCGTCGTTGACGAAGATCTCGTCGCTCCAGGAGCGCCCGTTGTCGGTGCTGCGCTTGCAGCGGATGCCGAAGCGGCGGTCCTCGGTGTAGGGCTCGGAGGGACGGGGGTTGTAGCCCACGACGATGGTGCCGTCGTGGAGCTGTATGAGGTCTGGGACGCAGTTGGGGGTGTTGTTGGTGTTGGTGACGATGCGCTTGGCGGCGGTCCAGGTCTTGCCCATGTTGGAGCTGAAGGCGATGTCGATGCCGCTGTGCTCGCAGACGGCCATCAGGCGGCCGTCCTGCAGCTGGATGATGCGGGCGTAGCCGCCGCTGGAGAAGACGGTGCGGCGCGTGGTGGTGTCCCAGAAGATGCGGGGATAGGGATAGGGCGCGACGGAGGCGGCGCGCAGGGGAGAGGAGAGGAGGGGGAGGAGGAAAGCGAGGGAGAGGTGCCGCAATAAAAATGCCGCGGAAGAAACGGGACGGAGGGAGAGGGGGAAGGTAAACATAGGAGGGGGGATTTAGGGGGTGAATTATCGGAGGGGGAATTTAGGAGGGGAATTTAGGGATCTATCTGATGAGCGACCTTCTTGTGGCCGGCGATGAGTCTGCATTTATGGGCGATGGCATTTCCAAGACTGTTTATGATATGACGATGGGAACATCGCAGATGCTTACCTGCATGGAAGAACGGCTGAAGCAGTTGGATGCCGATGCCGATGTCGAATCGGAGGACGAGGAAGTCGAGGTCGTAGCGCAGTCCAACTCCTGTGCCGAGGGCAATGTCGCGGAAGAAGTGGCGGGCGTCGATGGCGGCGCCGGGACGGTCGGCGTCGGGCTGCATGAGCCAGACGTTTCCAGCATCGAGGAAGACGGCTCCTGAGAGTCCTCCTACGACGGGGAAGCGGTACTCGGCGTTGAGCTCCAGCTTGAGGTTGCCCACCTGGTCGACGTAGCTCCATCCGGATGCCGAGGGGTGGTAGCGTCCGGGGCCTATGGTGCGGACGCCGAAGGCTCGGATGCTGTTGGCTCCGCCGACGTTGAAGAGGTCTGTGTAGGGTGCCATGGTGCTGTTGCCGTAGCTCCAGACGGCTCCGAGGAAGGCTCTGGTGGCGATGGCTGTGGTGGGTGTCAGGGGGAACGTCTCGCGCCACTCTGCGGTGAGCTTGAGGAACTGGGCGTAGGGCACTCCGAGGAGGTGCTTGTTGCGCTCGCGCACGGGGCGTCCGCAGAGGCTGTAGATGGTGTTGGTGATGTTGCCCGCCTGCTTGGCGCTGAGGATGAGGGCCCGTGAGTGTCCTCCGACGGCTCGGGGAGCGTAGGTGAAGGTATAGGCCATGGATGGCACGAGCTGGTTGCGCATGCTGACGTAGAGCGCCTGGTTGGAGTTCATGATGGAGTCGAAGCGTGCGGAGCGGTGGGTGAGCATGTTGTAGTCCAGGCGGAGGGGGACGAACTCGTGGCGGATGTCGCGCCGTCGCTGGTAGGTGTAGGTCAGTCGTGCTCCGAAGCTGACGAGCTGGAAGTAGGATGCCCGGTTCATCCAGTCGATGTCCACCTTGTAGACGGTGGATGCCTGCGCGCGGCGGTTGAGCTTGCGCGTGAGTCCGAAGAACTTCAGTCGGGGATAGGTGAGCGTGAGCGATGTTCCGAGCTCGAAGGAGTTGAGGAGGCTGCGGTCTGTGTCCTCTGAGGGAATGCCCGTCTGCCACTCGTAGGAGCCGTAGACCTTGAAGTTCAGCGTCTCGGCTCCCCGGAAGACGTTTCGCTTGGTCATTCCCCATCCTATTCCGGGTCCCAGCAGTCCGTTGGTCTTGTTGGTGAGTTTGGCTTCGAGCTCGCTGTCGTAGGGTTTGTCGAGGATGGCGAAGATGTTGACGTCGAGGGTGTCGCAGGTGGCTGAGGTGTCGCGCGGCACATAGTTCATCTGCACGTTGGAGAAGATGCCCATGCCGTTGACTTTGGACTGGATGAGTTCGTGCAGGCGCTGGCGGTAGAGCGATCCTCGCTCGTAGAAGAGGTAGTGCCGTATGGCTCCGTAGCGCAGCGGCGGCTTCTGTGTGCTGCCGTTCCAGCGGAGAATGTTGCCGTCGCGGGTGAGCAGGCTGTCGGTGACTCGGAAGTCACCTTGCGAGAGCACGGTGATGCTGGTGCGCCCCATGTAGTAGCGGTTGCGCGCCTGCGGCGTCATGTCGGGAGCCGGGCGCACCTGGAGGTGAGCGGTGAGGGGTTTCTGGAGGGTGTCTGCTCGGAAGGTGATGTACTCGGGGCGGTAGAAGTAGAATCCGTTGTTGCGGAAGAGGTCGGAGAGGCGTCGACGCTCGGCATCGAGCTGGATGGCAGTGAAGGGGTCGCCGGTGTGGAGGTTTGTCAGCTCGGAGGTGGCTCGGATAAGGCTGTCTGTGGTGTGTCCGAAGCGCTGGTACTCGATGCTGCCGAGGCGGTAGAGGGGTCCCGGGAAGACGGAGTATGCGAGTCGCGCCTTGAGGGAATCGCGCCGCTGGGGCTGCACCTCGTAGTCCACGCGGCCGTGGAAGAAGCCGTAGTTGCGCAGCGTGTTGCGCGCAATCTGCGTGCGCAGGCGGGGATTGGCGGTGGAGATGGTGCGCGGCGTGGCAGCGAAGGAGTCGAAGACCCAGCGTCCGAAGCGCGTGGTATCGTTGACGAATCCGTTGTAGAACCAGAGTCCCACGGGGAAGGGCCATCGGGCAGATGTGCTGCCGAAGACGCTGTTGTTCGGAGCGTAGGCGAGCGCTGCGTCGACCTCTACCTGTGCGGTGCGCAAGGCCTGCTGGTAGACGTCGATCTCGCGGCGGAGGCTGTCGCGCTCCTCTCGGCTGAGCTCGTGGTCCTTGGCTCGCTCGCTCATGCGGCTGATCATGGCGGTGGCGTCGGTGTTGCCGGTGAGTAGGTCCTCCACGGCGGTGTAGGCGTCGGCGATGGCGGTGATGACGCCTGTGCTGTCCGCCGTCGTCTGCGCTTTCTTTCCGTATTGGCGCGCGCGTCGTCCGTAGGCGATCTCGGTGATGCCGGTGTAGAGCACCTCGCCCTCCGGCAGGTTCTCGGTGGTGGAGCAGGAGGCGAGGAGGAACGAGCAGAGGGGCGCGGCAAGCGAGAGGCACAGGGCGAGCCAGACGGATGCCTTCTGCACCGCCTTCGCACCTTCCTTGTATGTCTGCATCTTCTTCATTGCACGCTATCTTTAAACTCTAAACTCTAAACTTAAAAACTACTCTAAACTCTAAACTCTAAACTCTAAACTAAAAAAGTTCACTTCGGATTCCGGAAGAGGAAGAGTTCTCCGAGCTTGTTGGTCTTTCGGCGGAGCACCAGGCCTCCGCCCATCTCGATGACTTCTCCGTCGAGCAGCGACTCGTTGTTCTTGTCGTAGAAGAGCTTGACGTAGCGCGTGGCGCTCTTGTCGAGTCGGTACTCCACGCTGAGGTTGTCGATGAGCGTCTCGCCGGTGTTCTCCACGTTGGCTCCGGAGCTCACCCTTCCGCCAACGATGACGCTGACTCGGTTGCCCCAGAATCGCTTGGCGAAGCGGAAGCTGTAGTCCGTCTGTGTGGACCCCGTGGCGGATGTACCCTGCTCCACTCCTATGCTGAGGTCCACGCTCTTCAGCGCCTTGCCGGTGATGTTGGATATCTGGCTCTGGAGGAAGGCGTTGAGCGCGTTCTGCCCGGTCATTCCGTTGCTGCCGTTCTCGTTGAAGTACATTCCCGTGGCGAGCATCGTCACCGCCACGCGTCCGCGCTGCTCGGCAGACATCGTCATGAGCTCGGTCTGCAGCGACAAGTCGTCGGGAGCGTCGAGGGTGAACTCCAGTCCGAGGTTCTCCAGCGTCTGCGTGATATTCATCCCGACATCGAAGTTCACGCTGCGCGGGTGGTCGTTCTCGGTGATCGTCGTGCGCAGGCGCTCGGTGGCCGAGAGATTCAGGGTGGGATTCATCAGCGGTCCGCGGAACTCCACGTAGCTGCCGTTCTTGATGGTGAACTCCTTCAGGGGAATGACCATCATGGTGTACTTCAGGGTGCCGCTGTTGATGGTGTAGCGCCCGTTGAGCTGGAGGTTCTTTTCGGGCGAATAGGTCATCGTGAGGTCGCCTCCGCCTTCGAGGTCCACGTAGCTGGTGGCGTCGGGGCTGAGGAGGCAATGTATCTGCGCAGCATCGTTGATGCTGACGCTCATGGTCATGTTGATGTTCATGGGCTGGCTGCGCTCCTCGTTGAGCACCCGTGTACTGTCCTCGAAGTCCACGAACTCCACGAGGTCTGCCAGCTCATCCTCCACGGTGAGAGGCGAGTCGGAGAGCACGTAGGTCAGATCCGTGGCGCCGAGCACGTTCAGGCGTCCGAACATTCGCAGGTTGTCCAGCGTGCCGCGGAGCATGGCGCTGAAATCCACGAACACCTTTCCGTAGACGACGGAGTTCTTGGTCTTCTTCGCATTGATGAGCTCGAAGTTGTTGGCAGTCAGGTTGGCGTTGACGCCGATGCGGCTGAGGTCTGCGAAATCGATGCCTCCGTCAAAGGTGAAGGGATTGCTGCCGGCGGAGAACACCTTCATGTGGTCGAACTTCAGGTTGCTGCGCTCCACGCGGATGGTGTCGTCGGCGAAGCGGAGGTTCAGGCTGTAGGGATCCGAGAGCAGGCGCAGTCCGCTGGTGCTCATCTGTCCGTCGACGACGGGCTTGTCGGTGGTTCCTCCGACGTGTACGTCGCCGATGGCCACACCTTCCAGGCGCGCTAGGGCATCGGGGAAGAATCCGTTGAGCATGGAGAAGGGGAGGCGGTCCAGCGTGGCTGCCACGTCCAGCAGGCCGTCGCTCTCGCGCGGGGTGTAGGTGCCGGAGAAGGTGGCCACGGGAACGCCCGTCTGCATCAGTGTGCCATTGATGAAGTGGCTACCGTCAGACTCTGGGAGGTAAACAGCCTGCAGGCCTATCTGTCCCAGGGGGGCACCCTCGAAGGTCATGTTGTTCACGGTCAGGTCCGTGGACACGCTGAGATTCTCGGCCGTCTGGATGAGGTGGGCGTCGCCGTGGAGATAACCCGTCAGTCGGGGAGCATAGGGCAGCACCGTCATCAGCTCGCCGAGGTTGAAGCGGTTGAGCGCCAGCGAGAGATCCTGCAGCGCATCCTCGTTGGGAGAGGAATAGAGCTTCAGACCCGTGCCGTCGTCGGCCAGCAGATCCAGATTCGCCGAGACGCGGTTGCCGCGTCCGAGCATGACGTAGTTGCTGTCGTTGAGGTGGAAGGTGCGATAGGCGAGGATGGGATCCAGGGGATCCATGTGCAGGCGGAAGCCCTCTTCCTCGATGGTCGCCAGCAGTCCGAGGTCCACTCCCTTGCGTCCGCGTTCGTCGAAGTACGTCAGGGTGGCTCCGGCGCCGGTGGGCAGCAGGTAGGCGTTCATCCGCGCGTCGAAGGTGATCTGGGGATTGCGCTTGCTGTTGCGCACGCGGGCGTCCATCTTCACTCCGGTGCTGTCCTGGTACATGTGCCAGCCGACGGTGTCCAGCTGGATGGCGCCGGGAGTGAGGCTGTAGATGTGTCCTCCTCCGTTGATGCCCACGGTGGGGTCGAGGTTCAGATCCAGGTGTGCGCGCTCGAATCCGTAGCCCATGGACTTCAGGATGTCGTGGACGGGATTGTGCTCTCCGGAGCGCAGGTGTAGGTCTATCTGCGGCAGGCGCGAAGCCAGCTCGCCGGTGTCCACTCGGCGCTCCTTCATCTGGCGGCTGAACTCGTCGGTGAAGTGCGACAGCTGGTCCAGCAGACGGTTGTAGCCCGTGCGTCCGTTGGCCGTCAGCAGCAGGTCGCCGCTGGTGAGATAGAGGTGTGTGGTGTCCGGCGTCAGCTCGGCTTCCAGCTCGATGTCCTCGGGGCGGAACAGGGTGTCGCCGGGCTGGAGGATGATGTCCGCCACGGTGCCGCGCAGGCTGTGACGGTCGCTGAGGTTCGTGGAGCCGTCGAGGTGCATGCACATGGAGGTGCGCAGGGGTTCCTCCGTCAGTCCCAGCGCATGGAGGTCGGCGTGGCTGAGATCCAGTCCGAAGGTCAGCTCCGTCAGCTGGCGTGCCAGCAGCGCGTCGACTTCCGCCGTGGCTGCCAGCAGCTCCGTGTCGCTGTGCAGCCGTGCGCGCCCACGTCCGCCAGCCACACGTGCCTCCAGCTGGAGTCCGCTCAGGTCGATGTGCCTGTAATGGAAGCGCGCCAGCTGCATCTGGGCATCCAGCCTCGTGGCAGGCGCCAGGAAGTCGGTGCCGCTGCCTCTGGCCGTGGCGCTGAAGCTGACGGTGCCGAGGCTGTCGGCAGGCAGGAAATGATTCAGATTCACGTTGCTCCCGCGCAGACGGGCATCGTAGCTCAGCGCGCCGCGCGTGTCCACGCCGCCTTGCAGGTTCAGCGCGCCGGAGCCTTCGCGCAGCTGCGCATCGACGTCGTAGCGGGTGCCGGAGGCGGTGGCGCTGCCTTGCAGCGTCATCGGAGGCAGACGCAGCCCGGGGACATCCAGCCAGGCGGTCACCCAGCGCAAGTCCTGAGTCTGCACGTCGTAGTTCAGCCGCCCACCCTGCGCCGCGGAGTCCAGGAGCGAGGTGATGTCGCCGCCGGCGTCGAGATGGAAGCTGCCGGGAAGGGTGGCGCTGATGCTGCTCAGCGACAGGCGGTCTATGTTTCCTTCGGCATTCAGGCGCACGTCCAGCGGACGGTCTGGATAGTGGCGGAAGAAGCCTTCGAGGAAATCAGCAGGCAGCCACGGACGCAGCAGACGCAGCAGGTCGTCGCGGCTCCAGCGGGTGTCCAGACGGAGATCCAGTCCCCCACCCTGCCCTGCCGCCAGCGCGCGGAAGTCCATGTCCACGCCGCCTCGGAGGTCGGAGTGCGGCGTGTGCAGCGCCAACGAGGGCAGCGACAAATGACTGCGCTCGCCGTCGAAGGCGATGCTGTCTGCCGCCAGCGCGAGCGAGTCCAGCGCCAGCAGCTCCGCAGAGGTCCCTGAAGGCCAGAAGCGCACGCTGTCTGCCTGCAGCTCGGCATGCCGCGCCTCGTAGAGCTGGCGTCCGAGATCCACATGCCCGTCGGCAGCCACCAGCGAGCGTACGCCCGTCTGCACCTCCAGCGCAGAGTCGCCGTCCATGGCGAATCGCACCCGGGCATCCTCGATGGAGGCGCGCTCCACGTCGATGATCCATGCCAGCGGAGCACTCTCCGTGGTGTCCTCCTCCACGGTGGTGTCGCGCAGCGCGATGTCGAGATCCAGTCCGCGAGCCTCCACGCTGCTGAGTGCCACGTGCTGCGCCTTCAAGTCCACGTCGTCGTGCAGCGTGAGCTCGTCCAGGCGTCCGCGAATCAGCGTGGAGGCTATCCACTCCCGGGTGTCCACCTGCGCACGCTGCAGCGTCACGGCATCCAGTCCCACGCGCCCGCGCAAAATACTACTAAGGTCAAGGTCCACCAGCGCATGATCGGCAGCCACGAGCGTGTCGCCGCCGGCATCGAGCATCGTCAACTGCTGAACATCCAGATCCAGCGGGAAGCTCAGCCGGAGCCGCCCCACGGAGACGTCGGTTCCCGTCTGCTCGGAAACATACGCAGCCACCTTCCGCACAGCAAAATCCTGCACGGGAGGCACATACAGCAGCATGCCTGCGACGAGAATCAGCAGCAAGGACACAGCCAAGGCGATTCCGAGCCACTTCAGAAGACGTTTCATAGGCGAAGGCGAACGTTTTTCGGCACAAAGATAGGCAAAAAAGACCATTCCCCGCTTTTCCAAATGGAAAAACTAACCGCACGAGACCCGAAACTTTAATCTTTTTCCGTAACTTTGCGCCAAAATAACGTTATTTAAACAATGAAACATCTTTTTCCAGCTTGCTTTGCGCTGATTCTGGCGCTCACCGCCTGCCACGACAGCAGGCGCGATGCCATTGGGCAGACGGAAGTCCTCATCGAAACCACAGAAGGAGACATCGTCGTGCGCCTCTACGACGACACACCCATCCACCGCGATAACTTCATCCGCAACGTCAGGGAAGGAGTCTACGACGGCATTCTCTTTAACCGCATCGTGCCGGACATGGTCATCCAGGCGGGAGATACAACGCTGAAATTGGGGAACGAGACACAGAAAGCAGGAGGCGGGAAACGCGAAGCTGGAAGCGGGAAACAAGCAGACGGGAACGAGATGCAGAAGGCAGAAAGCGCGAGCGCTCCTGCGCTGCTGACGGCTGAGATCGTCTATCCCCGCCATTTCCATAAGCAGGGAGCGCTGGCGGCTGCGCGCGAGCCGGACAGCATCAATCCTGGAAGACAGTCCAGCGCGCTGCAATGGTACATCGTCACAGGAAAGAAATATACATCCGGCGAACTGGCGGAGCTGCAGGCAACGCTCTACGATGCCAAGGTGGCTGCGAGGTTCGAACTCCTGCAGCGACAGCACGCAGAGGAACTCACTCAGCTCAAAGCCACGGACTACGCCGCTCACCAGCAGCTCCTCAACGACCTGCAGGTGCAAGCCGAGCAAGAGCTGGCAGCCGCTCCGCCGCCACCTTTCAACGACGTTCAGAAACAAGCATACAGCCGCATCGGCGGAGCGCCGCATCTGGACAACGAATACACCGTCTTCGGCGAAGTCGTGGACGGGATGCCCATCGCGCTAAGAATTGGACGCACGCCCGTGGACGCTCGCGAACGGCCACGACGCGCCGTAGGCATCAAGCGAATCATCGTCAGATAAACCGACACAAGACCAACGTATGATACAAGACGTACAACTGCGCGTGGTGCCCGAGGTGGCTGCCACGGAACATAAGCTGACAGAAGTCGTTGCCACCCATGCAGGACTGAATCTAAAGCGCATCTGCGGCACTCGCATCATCCGCCGGAGCATCGATGCCCGGCAGCGGCAAGTCATGGTGAACCTGACTGTGCGATGCTGGGTGGACGAGCCGATGGCTGAGGAGGCCTTCCAGCGCGTGGAATATCCCAATGTGGAAGGCAAGCCGCAGGTCATCGTTGTAGGTGCCGGACCAGGCGGACTCTTCGCTGCGCTGCGACTGATAGAACTCGGGCTGCGCCCCATCGTGGTGGAACGCGGCAAGGACGTGCACGAACGCAAGAAAGACATCGCACGCATCTCCCGGGAGCACATCGTAGACTCCGAGAGCAATTACTCCTTCGGCGAGGGAGGCGCAGGTGCATACTCCGACGGAAAGCTCTACACACGATCCAAGAAACGCGGTTCCGTGGACAAAATACTGAACGTCTTCTGCCAGCACGGAGCGCAGACGGCAATCCTCGCCGACGCCCATCCGCACATCGGAACAGACCGTCTGCCGCGCGTCATCGAAAACATACGCACCACCATCCTCAACTGCGGCGGCGAAGTGCATTTCCAGACGCGGATGACGGATCTGCTGATTGAAGGCGACAGCGTAACCGGCTGCCTTTGCTACGACAGCGTAGCAGCAACAGAAATCGAGTTGCGAGGACCTGTCATTCTCGCCACAGGCCACTCCGCACGCGACGTCTACCGCCTGCTCGCCTCGCGCAACATCGAAATCGAAGCCAAGGGCATTGCCGTGGGCGTACGCCTGGAACACCCCTCACAGCTCATAGACCAAATCCAATACCACAATCGCAACGGACGCGGACGTTGGCTCCCGGCTGCCGAGTATGCCTTTGTCCAGCAAGTGCAGGACCGCGGAGTCTACTCCTTCTGCATGTGTCCCGGCGGATTCGTGGTGCCTGCGGCCACAGCTGCGGAGCAGGTGGTCGTCAACGGCATGAGTCCCAGCAATCGCGCCGGGCGATGGAGCAACTCCGGAATGGTAGTCGAGGTGCGGCCTGAGGACGTGGAGCAATTAGCCATGAACGAACTGGCTGCCGCCGAACTGGCAGCTGGCGAACTGGCACCGGCGTCGGCTATGCCGCAACAATGTTGCGGCCAACCCCCAGCTCTAAAGATGATGGCATTCCAGGAACATCTGGAACGACTGGCGTGGCTACAGGGCGGACGCCGTCAGACAGCTCCCGCCCAGCGCATGGCAGACTTCGTGAACGGCCGCCTCAGCTACGACCTGCCTCCATCCAGCTATGCACCAGGACTCATCTCCTCGCCATTGCATTTCTGGCTGCCGAAACCCATCGGTGAACGACTGCAGGAAGGATTCCGCATCTTCGGGCGCAAGAGCCACGGATTCCTCACCAACGAAGCCACCGTCATCGGCATCGAGACACGCACTTCAGCTCCTGTGCGCATCATCCGAGACGGCGAGACACTCCACCACATCCGCCTCCAGGGACTCTATCCCTGCGGTGAAGGAGCAGGCTACGCCGGCGGCATCGTCAGCGCTGCCATCGATGGCGAACGATGTGCAGAGGCGGCGGCTGCCGAGATAAAGAAAAGCCTCCGATAGTCTGCACTACCGGAGGCCGTTGAATCTGTATTGTCTTAAAGTTTAAGGGCTAAACTTTAAACCTTAATCTATCAAATTTAAGTCTTAATCTTTAACCTTTAACCCTTCAACTCACTCCCCCTCTTTCTCGGGAGCCTGCTCAATCAGTTCCATGAACTCATCGAGTTTCGGAGTAATGATGATCTGGGTGCGACGGTTGCGCTGACGGCCCAGGGCGGTGTCGTTGGTGGCAATGGGATTGTACTCACCACGGCTGCCTGCTGTCAGACGCTTCGGATCCACGCCATACTTGTTCTGCAGTTCCTGCACGACGCTGGATGCACGCAGAGCAGCGAGGTCCCAGTTGTTGCGGATGTTGGTCTTCGAGATGGGCACGTTGTCGGTGTTACCCTCGATGAGCACTTCGTAGTCCTTGTAGTCGTTGATGATCTTCGCAATCTTCGACAGCGTCTCAGCAGCACGCTCGTTGATCTGATAGTCGCCGCTCTTGTAGAGCATGTTGTCTGCCAGGGAGATGTAGACGACACCCTTCAGCACCTGCACGTCTACCTCCTTCAGCTCTTCCTTCGAGAGGGAGCGCGTCAGATTGTTCGTCAGGGTGATGTTCAGGCTGTCGCTCTTGTCCTTGGCTTCCACGAGTTGCTTGATGAACTTGTTCGAGGCGTTGATTTCGTCCACGAGTTTGGAGATGCTGATGTTGCCTTCGGCGCTCTGCTGGAGGCTCTTGTCGAGGGAGCCTTGCAGGGCGGCATAGCTGGCCTTCAGCTGCTCGTTGTTGGACTTGGCTTCCTTCAGGCGGTCTTCCAAACTCTTGATGGTGGCACGGTTCTCTGCCAGAGTAACCTTGGCTGCCTGCAGGTCATCCTGCACCTGACGATGCTGGTCTTGCAGGGCGGCGTAGTTGTTCTGCAGCTCGTTGTACTTCTTCTTGCTGGCGCAGGAGGTGAGCAGGAATCCTGCGGCGAGGATGATAAATAGTTTCTTCATAATGAATGATTTTTTCGAATTTACAATCTGCGTTTTTTCAATATTACGTCCTTTTGGATTTGAAATCCTGTGCAAAGGAATACTTTTTTGACCAAGCTACCAAACTTTTCTACCTTATTTATATTAAATGACGTTAAATGAGGCGAAAGTGTTAACGCTTTTCACCTATTTTCACTACCTTTGACGCCAAAATAAGCTTTCTAACGATGTTTATACACAAAAAATTATTCGCTTCTGCAGTGGTGATCACAGCCATCTGCACCGCCATCCTTCCACTTCATGCTCAGGAAGTCATCAACCTCAGCCAGACTGAAATCAATTCACTCTACAAAAACGTAGGCCGGGACTGGGTCAGCGTCCACGACCCCTCTGTAGTCCGCTCCACAGGCGACACCTATTATATCATAGGTTCTCACCGCGGATGGGCACGCAGCCAAGACAACATGGTCAGCTGGCAGGGAGTGAACAACAGCAACCTCTTCGGCAAGACAGGTGCCAACGGGAAAGTCACCGTCTGCGGATTCGCCGATGCCTTCAGCACCAACGAGACAAAGACCGTGCGCGCACTGGTGGGAGGCAAGGTGCAGGAAGTAGCCTTCGGCAACTTCGACGCCAAAGCCTGGGGACACGGGAACCAGGCGGATTGGGACATCACAGGAAACATGTGGGCGCCAGACCTCATCTATAATCCCAACTCCGGAAAGTGGATGATGTACATGAGCATCAACGGTGACTACTGGCACTCCGTCATCGTCCTCCTCACAGCAGACAAAATCACGGGGCCATACGTCTATCAGGGACCCGTACACTACTCCGGATTCATCAACACTACCACGCCTGAGATTTCGTGGAAGAAGACGGATCTCGAAATCGTCATCGGAAAGCAGTCCACCCTACCCTCACGCTACAATAAAGGCAACGACTGGGGTACTTGGTGGACAAACGACATCGATCCATGCACCTTCTTCGACGAGGGCGGGGAGCTGTGGATGACCTACGGCTCCTGGAGCGGAGGCATCTTCATCATCAAGTTGGATAAAGAGACAGGACTGCGCGACTACACCTATACCTACGAACTGACGACAGACGGAGCCGGACGCGCACTCACAGACCCCTACTTCGGCAAGCGCATTGCAGGAGGCTACTACAGCAGCGGCGAAGGCTCCTACATCCAGCACATCGGCGAGCACTACTACCTCTTCATGAGCTACGGTGGATTTGCACCTGGTGGCTACGAGAAGAATGTGGACGGCACCTACAAGCTCGACCATAATGGGAACAAGATTCCCCAGGGAGGCTATGAGATGCGCACCTTCCGCAGCAAGACTCCGGACGGTCTCTACCTCGATGCCACCGACCACGATGCCTGCTATCACGATCGATACTGGCTGAACTATGGTCCCAATGCTCAGACCAACGGCGGCATGAAGCTGATGGGGTCCTACAATAAATGGGGATTCCAGACCGTGGGCGAATGCGCACAAGGGCACAACAGCGCCACACTCGACGACCAAGGTCGAGCCTTCGTGGTCTACCACACCAAGTTCAACGACGGCACTGCCGGACATCAGGTGCGCACCCACCAGCTCTTCCTCAATCAGGACGGCTGGCTCTGCGCCGCTCCCTTCCAGTTCGACGGCGAGACGGAGAACGACGACAGCATCGCTCACCGCAGCCTCTTCACCAAAGAACAGATCGCTGGCAACTTTGATGTGCTCATCCATAAGTACAAGATGAACTACGCCGAGTATGAGGAAGTTACCCCCATCCACATCACGCTGACCCCTAACGGACGCATCACTGGAGACCTAACAGGTTCGTGGTCTATGACAGAAGGCACGGGGTATATCAAGCTGACTGCCGGAGGAACTACGTACAACGGCGTGGTCATCCCCCAGCAGATCGACGGCACCACCATGCAGGCCATCGCCTTCACCGCCACCGCCAAAAACGGAGTCAGCATCTGGGGCTACAAGGCACTGCCGCAATATGCCATCGCCTACACCGCCAAGCAGTACACCATTCCCGTGAAGAACGGACAAACCATCAACAGCCACCTCTCCCTGCATGGCGAAGGCGCATTCGGAGCCACCATCGAATGGGAGTCTTCCGAGCCTTCCATCATCTCCAACGTAGGCCAGTTCAGTCCTGCCGACACCGCTGCGGCAGTGACTCTTACCTGCCGCATCAAGGCCGAGAACTATGTCTACGAGCGTTCATTCAAGGTTTATGCACAGAAAGCCACAGAACCGGCTGGAGACTACCGTTCCGGAATCGTTGCCTACTACGACTTCAACGTCAAGCCTACCGCCAATCTCTACGACGACTCGCAGACCATCTTCTACAGCAGAACTGGGCAGGGTACCGTGCCTGCTCTGGAAGAGAATCCTGATCGCAGCGGCAAGGTCGTGCGCCTCTACCCCGGAGCCCAGTCCGCCAACTCCTATGCCCGCATGCCTAATCCCCTGCTGGGTCACGAGCAGCTGGAGGGATTCACCATCTCCGCGTGGATCTATCGCTACGACGAAGACCTCAGGAATGCCGTCTGGTCCTTCACGGACAAGACTGTCACCCAAGCATCGCTCATCAAACAGCGCCTCTATCTCACGGGCAACGCCTTCGTGGGGTTCGACGATGGCACCAACACGTTCGAAGCCAACCAGCCGAACGACGCTGGCAGCAACGCCACACAGTACATCCCCGTTGGACAGTGGGCATTGGTCACTCTGACCTTGGATGCCGCCAACGGTGTCACCATCTATGTTGATGGTACCAAGAAGGCTCACAAAACCTTCACCTCCACAGCAGGCAAAGGAGCTACAGCCACCGCTTCCGCTAAACTCTTTGACTACAACCACGTACTCGCTTTCATCCGCGAGGCACAGTTCCTCAACCTGGGTGCAGGTTCGCCATGGGGCACTCCCGATGTGCTCATTGATGACCTCCTTGTCTACGACCGCGCACTCAGCGGCACAGACGTCAAAGCACTTTCAACGATGGCCAATCGCGTCACCGACTTCGGTCCCACCGGAGGCAATGGAATCGATGACATATTGACAGATAAGGCGCACCTCGCAAGTCAGTCACCCATCATCCTCGACCTCAGCGGGCGCCGCACCTCTGTCGGTAAGCCCGGATTGTACATCATCAACGGACGCAAGGTGCTGGTGAAATAAGAATCCTGAAATAGTTGTTGCCTGCCTATGAATACGAAAGCTATCTCTCGTCTGTTCGCCTCAACTCTGCTGATATTCGGAAATCTTCTTTCCGCCAGCGCCGACGACTGGATGGGACGTCTGCCTGACGATGCTTATGTCTGTCAACTCTCCATCCCCGGCACCCACGACAGTGGCACTGGACATGGATTCGACGGCTTCCTGGAATCACTGGGTGATGAATATGCCCGCACCCAGGACAAGGACATCAGCGAACAATGGGAAAGTGGTATACGTGCCTTCGACCTTCGTCCTTGCGTCAACGGCACCACTCTACGCATCAACCACGGCATCATCCAGACAAAGCTGACGCTGGAAGAAGCGCTGGGAACATTGTGCGAACTGCTGGACAAGCATCCCACAGAAGCTGCCATCGTGATTATCCGCCACGAGACGGACGGCGACGACGGCTCCAACGACTGGAACAGCTTGATGAAAGCGCTGTTGGCACGCGATGAAGTGAAGGCACATGCCATCAATTTCTCGCCCTCCTTGAAGATGCATCAGATACGTGGCAAGCTGCTCATCCTCAGCCGCGATGAGTATGCAACCACACCCACGGGAGGTTTCATTCGTAATTGGACCCATAGTTCCAAATACGCCGATCAGAAGAACGGGCGCATCGTGGGACGCAGTGCACAGGCAACATGCTTCATCCAGGACTTCTACGATCTCTCTGCCGACGGTGCCAAGGAAGTGAAGCGCCAGAGCATACTCACCCTCCTGGAACGCACCACAGGACTGTCCAACAACACCAGAATCTGGTGCATCAACCACACCTCCGGATATTCCCTGACCACGTCTTTCTTCGGCAGCACACTATCTACCAGCGACGGCCACCGCGACAACGCCGCCACGCAGAACCAGGCTGTCATTGACTTCCTGAAAGAGCATCACGGTACCACAGGCATCATCATGATGGACTATGCCGCCGTAGACCGCTCTGGCAACTACGACGTGCAGGGATTGGCGCTGACCAAGGCGCTCATCGAGAACAACTTCAGCGTCTTTGCGACTGTGGAAAAGACAGCATCCGACAGGGCTTCAGTCCCCACTATTTATGACACCAGTGGTCGCCGGACAATTCCAACGACCACTGGTATCTACATTATTCAAGGACGAAAAGTCCTGCTGAAATAGTGTTTTCCTAAGTCCTATTCGATGACAGCCGCGAAGCCGCCGTTGCGCGACATCGGGATATTTATCTCTGTGGCATTGGTGACTTCAGCTTCCATCACATTGTAGTGCATGGCCTGATAATCGGCATTGGCACCATCCCGGAACGCTTTCATCTTGAACGTGCGACCTGCGGGGAGGAAGTCGAACTTCACGCGGACGGTCTTCTCTTCGTTGGTACCCTGAATGGCACCCACGAACCACTTCTGACCCGTACGGCGAGCAATCACCTCATAGCTGCCTACTTGGGCATCGAGACAACGTGTCTCATCCCAGACAACAGGCACACTGGCGATGAAGCGGGCGCAGTCTTCATTCTGATAATAGCGCGTGGGGTTGTCTGCCAGCATCTGCACACCGCTTTCGAGCACCACGTAGAGTGCCATCTGGAAGCAGCGCGTACCCATGGCGGCAGAATTCGGGCGACGTGAAGCGTAGATTCCCGGCTGGGCATTGAACATTCCGCCTGGAGTGAAGTCGGCGGCACCCACGGCATTGCGGATGAAGGGAATATAAATGGTGTTGTCCGGAGGACAACCGCCCATCTGCTCCAAGCCCTTCACACCCTCATAGCTGATGAAGTTCGGATAGCGGTATTCGAGACCTGCGGGAGTGTAGGCGCCATGAAGGTCGATGAGGAGGTGGTTGTCGGCGGCAGCCTTGACGATGCGCTCGTAGAAGTTCACCATCCACTGGTCGAAGTGGTCCATGAAGTCGATCTTCACACCGGCCACGCCCCATTCGGCGTATTTCTGGAAGAGATCCATGTGGAGCTCGGCGGTCAGCCAAGGCAGCCAGAGGATGACACCGACTCCCTTCTGCTTGCAGTAGGCAATGAGGTCGTGCAGCCGAAGGTCATCGTTGCCCACGAAGGGATCGCGCGTATTCTTGGCCCAGCCTTCATCCAGCAGGATGTACTCGATGCCGTACTTGGCAGCGAAGTCGGCGAAGTAGCAGTAGGTATCATAGTTGCAGCCTGCCTTGAAGGTCACATCAGGACCGAAGGGCGTAGCACCGTTCCACCACTCCCAGATGACCTTTCCGGGCTTGATCCAGCTGACGTCGGCGATTTCGTTCTTCGGAGCGAGCTGAGTGGGGATGGTCTGAGTGAGCAGGCCCTTGGAGTCTGTAATGACGACGTAGCGCCAGGAGAAGCTGCGTGTGCCCTGGGTCTTGGCGAGATAAGGTGCTTCCTCGGTGACATTGAAGCCTCGGTCGCCCTGCCATTCATACTTCGCAGGGGCAGGCGGGAAAGTGCTCTCGATGGCATTGTCATCAACGGGACGCAGACAGAGGTGGGGATAGTCGCGCAGGTCGGTCTCGGCGATGAGCATCTGCAGGTCATCAGGTCCGGAGAGCAGAGCGGGAGTCAGTCCGAATTTGCCGCCAGTCTTCCATTCTGCAATGTTCTGATGGGTATAGCTTTCCTCGCAGGAGGTTCGCCAGCTATTAGGCAACTGGACGTGGGTCATCACCCGGATTTTAGGACGGAGCACGAAGCGGTCTTCAGTAACCTCAACTTCGCCTTTCACCTTCGTCTGGAAGCGGTAGGCGACGGCATTGTCCATCACACGCAGCTGCAATGTGCCGTTCTGCACAGCCACGGTGGCCTCCGTGTAGGCGCTCTCGATGGAGGAGAACTTCAGGGGCACCACGGGACGGATGGTCTCGCGGACGGGACGCTGTTTGACGCTGCCGGCACTGACACCTACTGTCTGTCCTCCCATCTTCATGCCGACATTCTCCATCGTGTAAAGCACCTGGCCAGCACGGCTTACGGTCCACCCGAGCTGTCCTTTCTGGGTGCTCAGGTCCACGACAATCTGTCCGTTAGGAGATTTGACCTGCACCGCCTTGGCTGCAAAGGCCGTAGGACACGCAGCCATGAGCGCCACGACTGCCATTAGCATACTTCTGAATCTTTTCATGTGTCTGATAAGTTTTAAAGTGTTGAATGAAACAATTATTTCTTCGCTTGATATATTTACGGCGGCAAAGATAAGAAAATAAACACAGAGATGCTGCATCAACCGCGGACAAAATTGTATGAAGACATGAAAAGATCCTTTTTCTGCCATTTCTGCTTTCCCTTTTGACCAATATTTATTGTATCCTGACTGCCGAAGGAAGGGTTTTGCTCGAAAAATTTGGCTGATTCGGGAAGATTACGTACCTTTGCACCATCAAATGCATAATAATAAGGTACACGCGTGTGGTGTGTCCGTCCTTTCCTCCTGAAGAGGAAGACGGACCAAGAGGGAAGCAGGTGCGAATCCTGCACAGTCCCGCTGCTGTGAGCTTCATCATCGGATTGGCCTTAGAAAACCACTGGACGCCTGCGAGGCAGGCGACTGGGAAGGTGCCGACATCCGGAAGCGAGTCAGAAGACCTGCCGCACGATTAGCTGTATAGATACTCTCAGATAACTGCGAGGACAGTTGGAAACAGTTCTAAACTTAATGTATAATTCAAAACAAAATCTAAGCAAAATGAAAAAGTATCTTTTGTCTTTTGCCGTGCTCGCTATGAGCATGGCAATGTTCAACTCATGCAGCAAAGATAAGGAAGAAGCCGAGCCCGAGCTGCCTGCCATCTTTGCCGAAGCTGCGCTGGAGAACGTCACCATCATCGATGGAGAGAGCATCACCATTACACCTACCTACAACTTTGTCGACGAGAAGACCACCTACGAGTGGAGCATCAACGGCAAGGTCATCGGCACAGAACCCGCGCTGAGAAACTATAAGCCCGAAGGCGATGGCGAATACACCATCGTGCTGCGTGTGACCAGCACCGCCGGCACCTCCCGCAAGGAATTCAAGGTTACGGTGAAGGAGAACCTGCAGATCGTGGACTTCGAAGGCGGCTACTGGAGCAAACTGATCGACAGCGAGCAGTACAACGGCAGCCTGCTCTACGGCGACAAGGCAAAGGAGTATGCCTGGACGGACGAGACTACACAGCTCTCCGGAGGTATGACTCTAGCTTGGGGCGGCAACGGAGGATTTAGTGAAGGCGGAACGGCCATTTCCAACTACATCGACAGCGACGTCGAAGAGCACGCCACATACGAATATCAGCTGGCAGTGCCCGAGACCAACGGCAGCAAGAACTTCGCCGTGGTTTACTGCAATGCTACCATCAAGTTCCCCGAGGGCGTCAGCCACATCATCAAGTCCATGGACATCAGCCACACAACGTACGAACTCGGTGTCGTAGCCAATGGCAATGATTATGCTAAATCCCTGAAAGAAAAAGGATTCCTCACACTTACTATCACAGCCGACAACGGAAAAGCTGTGAACGTTGACATGGTGCGGGACGGCAAAATCCTACCCAATTGGACAAAGGTAGACCTCAGCATTCTGGGTGCCGTCAACAGCCTCAGTTTCAGTATGACAGGCAGCGACTCTTCCGAATGGGAAGGCGTCACCTACCTGAACACTCCCGCCTACTTTGCCTTCGACAACGTCGTTGTGAAATTCTAAATGCAACTCGCACGAAAACTACAATGGACGAACAAGCTGCTGGCAGCCGTGGTGCTGCTGGCAGCTTGCTCCAATTCAGACCCCGGAACCGAGGAGGAGGCTTTCAACACCTCGGAGCGGGGTGTGTTCGTGCTCTGCGAGGGCAACTTCAACGCTGGCAATGCCACACTCTCCTACTACGACCCCGAGACACGGGAGGTACAGAACGCCGTCTTCCAGCGTGCCAACGACAGACGCCTGGGCGACACGGGGCAGAGTATCAGTCTCCGAGGCGGCACTGCTTACATTGCCGTGGAGAACAGCGGCATTATCTGGGCAATAGACGCCTCCACCTTCCGGGTCCGAGGACAGATGACCACTGGCCAGACGGAACACATGACCAACCCCCGCTACATCCATTTCCTCTCCGACCACAAAGCCTATGTGACAGACCTCTATGCGCCTTATGTCACCGTCTTCAATCCGCAGTCGATGACTTTCATCGCCAGCATCAGCACAAAACAGCCCGAAGCCTTTGGCTATAGCTCCACCGAGCAGATGGTGCAGTACGGTCATGAAGTGTTTACCAACTGCTGGAGCTACAGCAACAAGCTCCTTATCCTCGACAGCGAGCACGACGTACTTGCAGATAGCATCACCCTATCCAGCTGGCAACCGAAGAGCATGGCACTCGATGCACGAGGCAAGCTATGGGTGGTCACCGATGGGGGCTATGCAACAGACGAAGATAGCTTTGGCGACAACATTCCGCACCTCTATCGCATAGATGCTGCCAGCCACCGCATCGAGCTCGACCAGACACTGGATACCGACGAGAGCAGCGTGCAGCTGGCAACGAACCCCGAAGGCACCGTGCTATACCTTATTAATAATGACGTCTACAGGATGGGCATCGAGGACACACACCTGCCCGTGCGCCCCTTTATCTCTGCCGAACGCAACGAACGCGGCCTCCGCCACAAGCTCTACGGAATCGGAGTGGATCCTCACACTGGCGAAATATACGTGGCAGACGCCGTGGACTTCAGCCAGTCCGGCGTGGTACGTCGCTACACCGCTGAAGGCGTCCTGATAGATCAGTTCCGAGTGGGTATCAACCCTAATGGATTTGCATTCAAATGAACGTAAAAGGATTTGTGTTTACCAAGCTGTTCCGGACAAGAAGCGTGCTATGCTGCCTGATGATGGCTTTGTTTTGTGCGTTTTCCTGTTCTGAAGGAACGCCCGAGCCCCCCCAACCCACGCCGGACGAAGGCGCCGACACTTTAGGAGCACCGCCCACGATAGCATGGGACGAGCCCTCGGCACGATTTCGCATCTACACGGACGAGACACTGACCCTGGTGCCTGTCCTGACTGGCACGGATTCTGCCTCCACCTACCGCTGGACCATGGATGGAGAAGTGGTAAGCACCGAATCCCACTACTCCTTCGTTTCCTCCACTCCAGGAGAATTCTTTGTCCAACTGGTAGTCACCAACCACTTTGGCAGTGCACAGGACGAGGTCAAGATCACCGTTCTCGAACATGAAGTCGTCAGCCTGCCGGAACTGCCGGCAATTGAAGGCTTGTGTTTTCGTGTTCCCTGGACGGACATCAACATCGCTCAAGGACGCTCCATCAAAGTGAAAGCCTATCTCTTCGGCAGCATCACCTCGCCTGGCACCACATGGCTGCTCGATGGTGCTCCTGTAGCAGGCCTCGAGGACGAAGTCGCCTACGTGTTCGAGGCCAAGGAGCAAGGTGAACACCTCCTCACACTTAAGTTCACAGATGGTTCCATGACGATGGAACAACCCTTCCTTCTGCATGTCTGCCCGCCAGCCGGCACTTTCCGCCGCTCTTTCGACGGGCAGGCTATGGTCAACAAGGTCTATGCTTTTCAGCCGGCTCCAGGCCATCAGGTCAATGGCTACATCATCGTTGGCGACTCCTATCCTGAAGACTGCACCCACGAACAAGCCTGCGACAGCGTGCTTGCCCACTTCCAGCGGCACTGGTCCATCAGCCTCGGTTCCCAAGGAGGTTATCTCATCGCAGGCTTCGACCACAGCGTGCGCAACTCTGGCGGCGGCTACGACCTCTGCGTACGCGGCAATCCCTTCAGCTACCAGTCTGAGCCCGGAATCATATGGGTCAGTCAGGACGACAATGGCGACGGGCTGCCCAACGACCAGTGGTTCGAGCTGGCAGGGTCGGAGTATGGCGGCAGTCGCCATCTCACCGAATATGCAATCACCTACTACCGCCCCGAAGCACGCAAGTCCGCCACCGCTTGGCGCGATTGCCTCGGTGCCACGGGCTACGTGCCTTACCTCAGCTACTGGAATCCTCACGACTACTATTGGCAGCCGTGGATGCAAGGCACAGAGCACACCTACTTCGGCTCGCGTCTGGAAGACCGCAGCACCTACGAGAGTGGCATCTCAGACATCCCGCCTTATGACTGGGGTTACGTGGACAACCTCGGCAGCGATTTCATCAATGGTCCTGCCGGCAAGATGAACTATTTCCGTCTCAGCAACGCCCGCACCTGGGACGGACAACCCGCCAACCTCGAGTACATCGATTTCATCCGCATCCAGACGGCACAGATAGGCAGCACCCCCAACCTGGGCGACATCAGCACAGAAGTGTATTACATCAGTGACTACCACATGGAGCAATGAGAGGACGTATCGCCCTTATAGCCTTTCTGTGTAGCTGTGCACTTTGTGCACAGACGGACAGCTTGTTGCACGAAGTGCGCGTCACAGCCCAGCGCCGCCTCAGCGAGGCTGGCATCCAGCGCACCACCCTCGACACCGCCATCCTGCATCAGAACGTCGCGCTCTCTATGTCCGATATCCTCACCCAGCACTCTTCGCTTTTCATCAAGAGCTATGGTCGTGCCACTGAGTCCACAGCAGAATTCCGAGGCACCTCACCCAGCCATACCCAGGTCCTTTGGAACGGGCTGGAAATCAATTCTCCGATGCTTGGAACGGTTGATTTCAGCACCATTCCCGCCTATTTTGTAGACGAAGCCAATCTGCTGCATGGGGCATCGTCACTGACGCTGACCGGTGGCGGTTTGGGAGGAGCCGTGGACCTCTGCACACGTCCAGTTCGCAAACGTGGGGTAGGCGTTCAGTACGTTCAGGGCATCGGTTCCTACGACACCTACGACCAGTTCCTGCGCCTCACCTATGGCGGTCAGCGCTGGACCAGCAGCACACGCGTGGTTTACGCCACCAGCAACAACAGATTCCACTATACGAACTACGACAAGAAAGTGGATGAGCGCGATGCCACGGGCAATATTATCCGTTCCTACCATCCTACGGAACTGAATCGCAGCGGCTACTTCCACGACCTCCACGCCCTCCAGGAGTTCTCCCTCCGCCCTTCAAGTGTTCCCGGAGCACTCGCCACCGCTGCCGTGTGGTTCACCCACAGCCTGCGGGGTTTACCTTTTCTGAGTGTAGACTACCGTGACGACAACGACTTCCGCAACGAACAACTGCAGGATGCCGTTCGCAGTGTCATCTCCTGGCAGCAGCCCCTCGGCAGCCAGAGTTCCCTCGAAGCCCGTGCCGGCTACTCCTATCAATCCCTCGCCTACGACTACGCCACCAAATCCCACACCACCTCCTCTCCCACTTCCTCCTCCTCTTCCTTCTCAGGTCCTGTGGACGGCGGTTCGTCCGCCGTCGCCTCCCCCTCTTCCCCTTCCACTTCCTCCCCCTCTTCCTCCTCAGGTTCCGTGGACGGCGGTTCGTCCGCCGTCGCCTCCCCCTCTTCCTCTTCCACCTCCGCTTTCACGACCATCACCGACTCCCACAGCTACAGCCATCAAGCCTACCTCCAAGCCAAGGCCGACTACTCCCCCGCTGCCGACTGGCTCCTCACCGCCAACCTCGATGTCACCTACAACCACGTCCGTAGCCGCGATCAGAGTCCCTTCCACATCGGCGACAACTACAACAAAGGTCGCCTGGAATCATCACTCAGCCTCTCGGCTAAATACCGCCCCACCAAACGCCTGACTCTCTCGGCAGTCCTGCGGGAAGAATTGTATCGTCGTGACCTCGTGCCCCTGATTCCAGCCCTCTTCGGAGAGTACACCCTGCTCTCTTCCTCAGTCCACGGCAACCGCACTGCAGGACTCTATCTCAAGGCATCCGTCGCCCGCAACTACCGCTACCCGACCATGGACGACCTCTACTTCAAACCCGGTGGCAATCCCGACCTTCGTCCAGAGCGAGGATTTACCTACGATGGCGGTCTGGAGGGCAACGTGCAGTTTCCCCTCGGCCTGCAGGGTGCCTTTCTCTCCTTCAAGGGCAACCTCTCGGCTTTCGACTCCTACATCACCGACTGGATTCTTTGGACACCCAATGCCAAAGGCTACTGGCAGCCCTCCAACCTGAAGAAGGTACATAACTACGGCACAGAGTTCACCCTCACCGCTGAGCTGCACCTCCCATTCGACTGGCACTTCACTCTCACCGGTAACTACGCCTACACGCCCTCGCTCAACCATAGCGAGGACCTCGATGCCGCCGATGCTTCCTACGGCAAGCAACTCGTCTACGTCCCCCTACACTCCGCCAACCTTTGTGCCCGTCTCCGTTGGCGCACCTGGGCTCTGACCTATCAATGGTATTCCTATAGCGAACGCTTCACCACCACCAGCAATGAGGTGAGTTACATCACCGGACGCCTCAAGCCCTACTACATGAGCGACCTCACCATCGAGAAGCAGTTCCGGTGGCGCCGTCTGCAGGCATCCCTCAAAGCTGCCATCTACAACCTCCTCGACTCAGAGTACGTCACCGTGCTCTCCCGCCCAATGGCCGGACGCCACTTCGAGTTTTTCCTGGAGGTCCAATATTGAAATAGCCCCCGCCCCAAATTATGAATAAGCCCTGCCATTATTATAAATTAGCCCCGTCCTAATAAAGATAAGCCCCACCGAAATATGACCACCCCACTCCGTCCCGTCTTTTCTGTTGCAATTCTATTGCAACACCAACTCCCGCTCTTCCTCTCCCTCCTCCTCTGTCTCCTCGCCTCCTGCAGCGGGAGCCGTCCCCCCGTTTCTGACCTCCAACCGGTCTCCCTGCACTATGCCACCAACCTCACCTGTGAGCGCGGCGAGGGCTACAGCCTCTGGACGCTGCGCAACCCCTGGGATACCACCGCTGTGCTCCATCGCTACCTCTTAATCGCAGACAGCGCACAGCCCGACCTCTCCAAGCTCCATGTTGATTATTCAATCATAAAGACCCCTGTCCGCTCTGCTGGCGTTGCCACGGCAGTCCATTGCGGGCTGTTGGATGAACTGGGTGTTGCAGACTGCATTTCAGGCGTCTGCGAAAAAGAGTACATCGACCTGCCAGCAGTCACCGATGGATTGGCAGCAGGCCGCATCGCCGACTTCGGCAATGGCATGAACCCCAACATCGAGCGCATCATGGACGTGGCTCCCGAGGTGCTGCTGCTGACTCCCTTCGAGCACAGCGGAGGCTATGGCCGCGTGGAGCGACTGGGAATCCCTATCATCGAGTGTGCGGAATACATGGAAGTCTCACCTCTGGCACGTGCCGAATGGATTCGCTTCTACTCCGAGCTCTTTGGTTCCGAGGAGCGTGCCGACAGCATCTTCTGCGCTGTGGAGCAGAACTACCTCGCCCTCAAGGCAGCCGCCGCATCTGCCGTCAACGACTCCTCATCCTCCGCCGAGGGCCATCATCGTCCTCCCACCCTTCTGACCGAGCAACTCTACGGTGGCCAGTGGTTCGTGCCCTGCGGACAGAGCACCATGGGGATCATGTTCGCTGATGCCGGTGCCGACTACCTCTTTCGCAGCCGTTCCGGCAGCGGCAGCACAGCCCTCTCCTTCGAGACCGTACTGGACGAAGCACAGGACGCTGACATCTGGCTCTTGAAATTCAACAGCCAACAACCGCTCACCTACCGCCAGCTCGCTGCCGACTACCAGCCCTACACCCGCTTCCGTGCTTACCGCGAGCGACACATCTACGGCTGCGACCTTGCCCACAACCACTTCTACGAGGAGACGCCCTTCCATCCGGATCGTCTCCTCCGCGACTTCATCATTCTTCTTCACCCGGACCTCCTGCCCGGCGAAGAATCCGTCTACTACAAACCCTTAGCCGAATAACCGTCTGCTCCAATGAAATCCCGTCTGAATCTCCTTCTCCTGTTTCTGGCCCTGTTGATCCTCTTCATGGTCAACCTCTATTTCGGTGCCGTCCACATCCCCGCCCGAACCGTGACACATCTGCTCCTTGGCGGACAGGCGGAACGAGCCTCGTGGGGATTCATCCTTTGGGAGAACCGTATACCGCAAGCCATCACTGCCACCCTCTCCGGTGCAGGCCTCGCTGCTTCGGGTCTGCTCCTGCAGACGGTGTTTCGCAACCCGCTGGCAGGTCCCAGCATTCTGGGCATCGATGGCGGTGCCAACCTGGGTGTTGCCGTGGCCATGCTCCTGCTGGGCGGCACGTTCATGGCAGGCGCTTTCTCTCTCAGCGGTTTCGTACTTGTGATTGTGGCAGCCATGGCCGGTGCCTGGACGGTCATGATGCTCCTCATTGCTTTCTCCCACCTACTGCGCTCCAACACCATGCTGCTCATCACGGGTGTGATGATAGGCTACCTCACCTCCTCGTTCATCTCGCTTCTGAACTACGGTGCCACGGAGGAGGGCGTGCGTTCGCTGATGGTATGGGGACTGGGCAGCTTCGCCAACGTCACCGTCGACCGCCTGCCCGCCTTCAGTCTGACCATGGGCGTGGGCATCCTCGGCTCCCTGTTGCTCATCAAACCTCTCAACGCCCTTTTGCTGGGCGAGAACTACGCCGCCAACCTCGGTATTCATGTCCGGCGCACACGTACCTTATTACTCTGCTGCACGGGGTTACTCACCGCCACCAGCACTGCCTTCTGCGGTCCCATCGCCTTCGTCGGATTGGCCGTACCCCACATTGCCCGCCTCCTGCTGGGTACCTCAGACCACCGCACACTGCTACCGGCCACACTCCTGACGGGCGGCTGTCTGGCACTGCTCTGCAACTGGTTGTCCACCCTGCCCTCCGAAAGTCTGATACCCATCAACGTCATCACCCCCGTTATGGGTGCCCCCGTTGTCATCTGGGTCATTCTCAAGAACAAAGTAGATAATTGAACTCGCGCTACGAGCAATAAGCTTTGAACCCTTAAACTCTTAAACCTTGAACCCTTAAACTTTAAAGCTTTAAGTCCTTACCCTTCAACCTCCGCACTCATAGAACTGCGTGAAAGCCCGCACGGCGTATTCGTGGTCAGCCACGCTGCCTGTCTCCCGGCAGCTGTGCATGGCCAGGATGGGATTTCCCATGTCCACACCCCGTAGGGGGATAGACGATGCGAGGATGTTGCCCAGGGTACTGCCGCCGGCAACGTCGCTGTGGTTCACAAAACGCTGACAGGGCACCCCCGCCATCCGGCACACTTCTGCAAAGACGGCTGCCGAAGCGGCATCGCTGGCATATTTCTGTGCGGCGTTGAACTTGATGACGGGTCCTCCGCCCAGCACTGGATGATTCGTGGGGTCGTACTTCTCACTGTAGTTCGGATGCCAGGCGTGGGCATTGTCAGCAGATACCATGAATGCCCGCTCCACGGCCTGGTAGAATGCCTCCACGGTACCGCTTTGTGCGAGTGCCATACGCTGCAGGATAGAAGCCAGGAAGGGACTGCCTGCCCCCTGCTTCGTCTGCGAACCCGTCTCCTCGTTGTCGAAGATGGCCAGCACACGGGTCACTTCCGGCTGCGCTGACGCTGCCAGCAGAGCTTCCAGCCCCGCAAAGCACATCGAGAGGTCATCCAGCCGACCGGAAGAGATCAGTTCGTTCTTGAGGCCGAAGGTGCAGGCGGGTGTTGCATCAGCCAGATAGAGGTCAAAGTCCAAGATGTCCTCCGCTGCCACGGGGCTTTCACTGCTGAGTTCCTGACAGATGAGGTTTAGCAACATATTACCGCGCTCCAGTTCGTTCGTGACGATTCCCAGCAGGGGCAGCATATCCTTCTGCTTGCTCAGTTTCACACCGTCGTTGACCTGACGGTTGAAGTGAATGGCCAGGTTGCTGATCTGCAGCAGCGGGCGTCGGATGTGCAGCAGGCGGGTCTGCGGATGCAAGGCATCCTCTCCACGTAGGATGACACGTCCTGCCAGCGTCAGCGGGCGGTCAAACCACGTGGACATGATAGGACCGCCGTAGACCTCGGTGTTCAGCTTCACGATGCCACCCTCACACGTCATCTCGGCATTGGGTTTGATGCGGAAGGTGGGCGAGTCGCAATGGGCACAGATCATGTGGAAACCGGCTTCGGCCAGCGGCTGGAGCCCCACCTCGAAGGCATAAACCGACGAATCGTTCTTGGTGACGTATAGACGGTCACCGGCAGAGAGTGCGCCCAGTGACTGGGTCGGATCCATGCGGCGGTAGCCCGCGCGTTCCAGTTCCGTACAGATATTGCTCACCGCCAGGAAGTTCACAGGCGATGCGTCGAGGAAGTTCAGAAGACGTTGTATCATGATGCCATAACTTTTCAGAAGGCCCACTTCAGGGCGAGTGTAGGATTGAAGAAGAAAGTGGTGCTGCTGAGCGGATCCTGGTTGAAGATGAAGTCGTTACTGATCTCCCACTCTGTTCCGATGCTGAGGTTGATGCCATGCATACGGGGCAGCGTGTTCAGGTTGTACCACAACTGAGGCTCGGCCAACATGACCAGTTTCCCGTGGTGGTTGGCCTTCTCGCCGCGCCAGAAATCAATGTATCCGCAGAAGGTGAAAGCCTTGTTGCAGAACATCGTGCTCCATACGCCTGTCAACTGTGCACTGGCATAGGAGCGGGTTCCTGCATAGCTTTCGAAGAATTGCTTATACATCAGTTGCACGGAATAGGTGGTGGTGTAGTCGCTGTTGTGTCCGTTCCAGGCAGCACCCACGAGGGCAGCGTGCTGGAAACTTCCAACGCGGTTCATACCTCCATTGTACTCCAGGTGGGCTGCGAAGGGGGAGTTCTTGCCCAGATTGAATTCACGCGAAATCTCGGCATAGGCACCTTGGAAGAATTTGCGGCTCAGGTCCAGGTCGCAGAAGTAGAACCACGACCCCAGCCGGTCGGCCTTGTACTGCTCCAGGGTGATTGTTACTTTCGGGCGTCCGGCCTCATCATTGGGATACAGGTTACGACCGAAGTCATAGTGGAACTGGATGTTTTGTGCACCCGCAGCCATACTGAGCACGCTCAGCAGAGTCAGAGTAAGGAATTTCTTCATAAATTGTCGTTGTTTATGATATTTAATAATGTGTAATACGTCTATTATTCTCTAAAGATGTGACAAAAATACAAAAAATAATTCTTTTTCCACCTATTTATCTTTTTTTTCTCCACCGGAGCGAGATTATTCCTCTAAAAAACCGTATTTTTGCAGCGTTAATCTCCCAATTAGACTTCCTTAATGACAACAACTCACCATCTTTCGGGCTCTCTGCCGCCGTCAGCGCCTTCGCGCCGCATCGGGGTCGCTTTTGTAGGCTTGGGCGAGCGTGGGCGTACCACTCTCCAGCTGATGCTCCCCGTGGAATCTGCGGGGATTGTAGCCCTCTGTGACCTCAGCGAATCCAATGTGGCGCAGGCCCGGCTCTTGCTGCCCGATGGCTCTGCTCCAGAGTGCGTTCATGGTGCAGATGCCTACAAGAAGGTATGCCGGATGGAGGCCGTCGAGTTGGTCTATATCTGCACGGACTGGACTTCCCATCCCCACATCGCCGTGGAGGCCATGCGTCAGGGAAAGGATGTGGCCATTGAGGTTCCCGCAGCCACGACGCTGGAAGAAGTGCACTTGCTCCTGAGCACCGCCCGGGAAACCCGCCGCCACTGTTTCCTGCTGGAGAACGCCTGCTTCGAACAGCAGACGATGGAGGCCATCGAGGCCATACACCGGGGCGACATCGGGGAGGTCGTGCATGCCGAAGGGAACTACTACCACTGCCTGGACGACCGTTGGACCACATGGAGGCTGGAGATGAACCGCCAGCGGCGCGGAGACCTATACCCCACCCACGAGCTGGGCCCTATCTGTCAGGCCATGGGAATTGGAAAGACCGACACACTGGAGACCCTCGTCTGCATGGACACCGGTGCCTTTTCCGGTCCCCAACAATATAAGAACCACACGGGTGCGGAGGCCCAGGACTTCCAGAATGGTGACCACACCACCACCCTCCTACGCACACGCCGGGGGCATACCATACTCTTGCGCCACGATGTCATGACCTCCCAGCCCTACGACCGCCGGCTGCTCTTCATCGGCACCCGCGAACGCATTGAACTCCACGACACGGGACGCCCGTCGCATCAGGAGATGACGCTCGCCATGAACCGGCGCTTGATAGCAGCCCTTACCGGGGGCAGGCCTTTCGGGATTGACATCAATGACCTCGCCACCTGGTGCGCCGTCATCCCCCTTTCCGAGGAGAGCATCGCCCGGGGATTTGCTCCCGTACGCTTCCCGGATTTCTACGGAATAGAACCTTTATCATCTACACAAACTCTTTAGAAACCGACCAAATATGTCAAAGAAAGAAATTCAAGAAATCAGCCGACGCCAGTTCCTGCGCCGCCTCGGCTTCGGCTCTGCCCTGATGGCCATGAGCCCCCTGAGTACTTTTGCCGAGACTCCCCGTCCCTTCTCTGCTCCCGACCCCAATTCCAAGATGACCTACCGCGTGCAGAACGGTAGTGGCGAGGCCATCTCCCTGCTGGGCTTCGGCATGATGCGCCTGCCTCGCGAGCAGGAGGATGTCGACCGCCTCGTGGACTATGCCATTGCCCACGGCGTCAACTACTTCGACACCGCACCCATGTATGGCGGAGGCCGCAACGAGGAAGTCACGGGTCTCACCCTCAGCCGCTATCCCCGCGACAAATACTACATCGCCACCAAGCTGTCCAATCAGAACCAGGCCCTCTGGTCTTTCGAGAAATCCAAGGAGATGTATGAGAACAGTTTCCGCAAGCTCCGCGTGGACTACATCGATTACTACCTGCTCCACTCCATCGGAGGCGGAGGCGTGGAGAACCTCAAGGGACGTTTCCTCGACAATGGCATGCTGGACTTCCTGCTCAAGGAGCGCGAGGCCGGACGCATCCGCCACCTCGGCTTCAGCTACCACGGCAACGTTGCCGCCTTCGACTACCTCCTCGACCACAACGACGAGTACCACTGGGACTTCGTACAGATCCAGATGAACTACCTCGACTGGCGCCACGCCGGCCGTCGCGGACGCCGCGGTGGCGATGCCGATGCCGAATACCTCTACGGCCGTCTGGAGAAACTCGGCATCCAATGCGTCATCATGGAACCCATCCGTGGTGGAGGACTGGCCAACGTCAACGAGGAAATCAAGGCACAGCTGGCCGCCGTACATCCCGACGACAGCCCTGCCCGCTGGGCATTCCGCTGGGTGGGCTCCCGTCCCAACGTGCTCACGGCTCTCAGTGGCATGAACCGCATGGAGCACCTCGAGGAGAACGTCCAGACATTCTCTCCCCTGCAGCCCTGCTCCCCCGCCGAGGACGAACTGCTCGCTCGCATTGCCGACCAGATGGCCGGTTTCCCCACCATCGGTTGCACCACCTGCGGCTATTGCATGCCCTGCCCCTATGGTGTCGACATCCCCGGCAACTTCGCCTTCTACAACGATGCAGTCACCAAGGGGATACTGCCCCTGCCGGAGAGCACCTCACCCGACTTCGCCGAGCGCCAGCGTGCCTACACCGAAGCCTATCGTCAGGCCATTCCGGAACTCAAGCGTGCCACCGCCTGTCAGGACTGCGGCGAGTGCCTCAGCAAGTGCCCCCAGCAGATCCGCATCCCCAACCAGATGACCCGTCTCGTGGAACTCACCCGCAAGCGCCGCCGTTAAACCTTTTGCCGCCGTGCGGGTCTAAGTATCGAACCAAGAACAAGAACAATGAAATTTAAAGGTATTACCATGCTGCTTGCAGCAGCACTTACGGGCGTCACGCTGATGAGCCTTCGCCCCGCCGAGGACATTATCACCAAGGAGAACGGCATGGCCGTTGTCAACACCACGTCCCTCGCCGAAGATGTCGAAGGCTATGCCGGCACCACGCCCCTGAAGATTTACATCAAAGGCAACAAGATCGACCACATCGAGGCCCTGAAGAACCTCGAGACGCCCAAGTACTTCGCCCTCATCAAGCGCGACCTCCTCAACAAGTGGAACGGACTCGTCGTGAAGAAAGCTGCCGCACAGGAAGTCGATGTCATCACCGGTGCCACCTACTCCTCCGAATCCGTCATCGAGAACGTCAAGCGCGGACTGGAATACTACAACAAGAAGAAATAGTTTTCTGCTTTATGCACCCCTAAGAAAGCGCCAACCTCTTATCCAGAGATTGGCGCTTTTTGCGGAAGGAGAGGGTGGCAACAAGAGGAACAACTGAATGTTGTTTCTGAAGTTGACTTCTCAGCGCTCGAAGGGTGCAAGACAAGTTTACTTAGTCGTAGCAGCCGTCGGAAAGCGCGTGAGAAGTGCAAGGGGTTCGAACCTCTCTCCTGAAACGGAGAAAGGAAGCCAATGGCTTCCCTTTTGCAGCGGAAGGAGAGGGATTCGAACCCCCGGCACGTCTCCGTGCGCCGGTTTTCAAGACCGGTGTAATCGACCACTCTACCATCCTTCCAATGGTTTTGCGGTGCAAAAGTATAAAAAAGTTAGGTGAATAGTGCTGAATTTTGAAAGTTTTTTGCCTTCAAGGCTCTTTTTGCCTCTATTTTACCTATTTTTGCACTCGAAATTCTATAAACAACGAAAGCGAAGCCACTCTAAACTCTAAACTCTATAATGTACACAACCCTCCTCTTCGACCTCGACGGCACGCTGACCGACAGCGGACTGGGCATCATGCGCTGTGCACAGTACGCGCTGGATCATTTTGGCATTCATGTGGACGACGCCTCTACGCTGCGCTGCTTCGTGGGTCCTCCTCTGGAGGATTCGTTCATCGACTTCTACGGCTTTTCGCCAGAGCAGGCGGAGGAGGCGGTGAGGGTGTACCGCGAACGGTACTTCACCACGGGGGTGTATGAGAACGAGGTGTACCCAGGCACGGTGGAGGCGCTGACGGAGCTGCAGCTACGGGGCTACCGCATGGGCATCGGGTCGAGCAAGAACATGCCGATGGTGCGGGAGGTACTGCGCTACTTCGACCTCGCCCGATTCTTCGACTTCTTAGCTGCACGCGACGAGGCAGGTACGCTGCACAGCAAGGCGGACGTACTACGCCACGCCATCGAGACATTCGGGCTGGAGCGCGAGCGGACGCTGATGATCGGTGACCGCTACCACGACATCGAAGGAGCGCACGCCGTAGGGCTGCCCGCAGCTGGTATCCTATGGGGTGGATACGGCACACGCGAGGAAATGGAGCAGTACGGAGCGGAGTACATCGTGGAGACGTGGGAGGATTTGCTCACCATCGTATAGGAGACCGCAATCATAAAAAAAGACCACGGATTACACAGTTTAATAATCTTCTTGCGAGAAACGTTAAGAATAAACCGTGTTAATCCGCGTAATCCGCGATCATAAATAGAGGGCCACGGATTATGCTGATTACCAACATTTAATCCGTGGCCTATCTTCTTACTTCACGAGGAGCTTGGTGACGGTGCCGTTGGGCAGCCGGACGATATTCACTCCGTGGCGGAGGGCGGTCTGCGGGCGACCGGAGAGGTCGTAGATAGCCGTGGTGCCGGGAGCGACGGAGGGGGTGATGATGCCATCCTCGCCTCCGAAGAGCTGGCGCAGGGCATCGTTGGACTCACGCACGCGGTCGGCAGCGACCTTCAAGACTTCACGGTCGTAGGTGAGAAGACCGTTGACCTCCTTGCCTACGTCGTAGAGCTGCTTGTAGACGGCAGCGGAGAAGGCGGCGGGCTGGTCGTCGGAAGACGTGGTGGCAGTGGCCAGCGCGAGGACTGCGGCTGCCGTGTTGGCGTAGCCGTTGGTCAGACGCAATTCGGTGCTGTAGGCCGTGGAGATATTGGCGCTGGAGTCGTACCAACGATGATCCTCGATGTTGCGATCCAAGGCACCGAAGGCACCCAGCACGACGGGACGCTCGGGATCGTAGAGGAGGATGGCGGGCTTGGTGGTGTAGTCGTGGAGATCGAGGAAGTCACCGAGACCCTGCTTGTGGTTGCCGCCACTGGCAGCATCAATCAGACGGGTGGCATCGGCATTACGGGTGAAGTCCACATTGGCAGAGGTCTGGAACTGACCTATGGCCTCGTCAAAAGGTGTCCATACGATGATGGAAGGATGGGAATAGAGCTGGGCAATGATCTCTCCCCACTCGCGCTGGTAGACAGTGCGGACAGAGGTGCTGGGACGTGCATTGGTGGTACTCCAGGAGGTTGGCACCCAAGGCTCGTCGGTGCGTCCGAGGGCAGGCATGTCTTGCCAGACGAGGAGACCGAGGCTGTCGGCATAGTAGTACCAGCGGTCGGGTTCCACCTTCTGGTGCTTGCGGATGAGGTTGAAACCGAGGTCCTTGGCGGTCTGCAGGTCGAAGAGCATGGCGGAATCCGTGGGAGCGGTGTAGAGGCCGTCGGGCCAGTAGCCCTGGTCGAGGACACCAATCTGGAAGAGGTCACTGTTGTTCAGCTGGATCCGATGGATGCCATCGGCACCCTGAGCCGTGGAGATCTTGCGCAGAGCGGCATAGCTGCGGACATGGTCTATGTCCTTGCCACCGGACAGAAGGGTGACATCGAGGTCATAGAGAGCCGGATTGGAAGGAGACCAGAGTTTGGGCGAAGCCACGGTGAGGACTACAGGCTGACCCACGGCAGCGGTACCCTGCGCCACGGGCTGTCCGCCGAAGCTGAGGGATACGGCAACCTGGGAAGCCTCGTCGGAGTTGGCGACCTCGGCGAGGATGCTGAACTGACGCTGGTCCACATCGGGGGTGATGCGCAGGCGGGTGATGTGCTGATGCTCCACGGGCTCCATCCACACGGTCTGCCAGATGCCGGAGACGGCGTTGTTCCAGGCAGAGGCGGCGTCTGCACCAGGTGCCAGGCGCTGTTTGCCCACGGGCTGGTATGCCGGGTCAGTCTTGTCGACGACCTTCACGGCGAGGGTGTTGGTGCCCTCGACCAGCAGGTCGGTGATGTTGATGGAGAAGGAGCCGAAGCCTCCGACGTGGGAACCAGCCTGACGGCCGTTGACGGTGACGGTGGCGTTGTAGTCCACAGCACCGAAGTTCAGGATGATGTCCTTGCCCTGCCAGTCGGCGGGGATGGTGAACTCGCGCGAGTACAAAAGGAACTGATTAGCATCCAGGGGACGGTTGACGCCGGACAGGCTGCTCTCAATGGGGAAAGGCACGAGGATCTGGCCGTCGAACTCTGTGGGCAGCTTACCGTTGGTGTTGACGGCATAGTTCCAGAGGCCATTGAGGTTCTGCCACTGCGAGCGCACGAGCTGCGGACGGGGGTACTCAGGCAGGGGAGCTGCCGGATCGACCTTTGCAGCCCAGCGCGTCTGGAGCTGATGTCCGCGCGGAGCCCAGGTGCTCTGGTCGGGTTTGCCGGGAGCATACTTGTCCATGAGAATCTTCATCCAGAAGCCACCGATGACGGAACGTGCACGGAAGCCGCGGAAGCGCTTGCTGTCGGTGTAATACCAGTCGCTGAGGGGGATACGGTCGGTGGTCTCGTTGACCCACTTCCAGATGGGATCGGCAAACTTCAGGAAGGTCTCTGTGTCATCGGCCATGGAAGCGGTCCACATGATCCAGTCGTTCTTGGAATACTTCTCGCGGCTGTCGAGGGGCAAGCCCCAGGCATTCTGCTTGGTGAGGTAGTAGGCGATTTCGCGGTCGATGACTCCGTTGGGGAAGATGTAGATACCCCAGAGCTTGTCCCAGACGAGGTTGTACTTCTGACCCCAAGTGTTCGCACGGTCGTAGGCGAGGCGGTAGTGGTCGCCCTCGCAGGCATCCTGCTCCCAGATCTGAGCCATCTTGGTGGCGGTGTCCATGTAGCGCTGGTAGGTGCTCTCGCTGCCACGCATGCGTGCCATCTGAGCGTAGGCAGCGACGGCCATGATGGCCTTGATGGAGAGGTTGGCGTTGTGTGCCCAGTGGCCAGCGAAGTCATCGGTGCAGAGCTGCTCGGCGGGATCCTGTCCGTTCTTGACGAGGTAACCCACCCACGTGGTGCAGATGCTCCAGTACTTGTCGATCCACTCCGTGTTGCCGTCAATCATGCAGATCATGGCAGCCAGCGTGAGCATATTGCCCGATTCCTCGAGCGGCATGTCGCCTCCGTAGACCTGTCCGTTGGCATGAGGATAGGTACCGAGGTCGTGGGCGGCGAAGGGCTTGGTCCAGCGGCCGGTGCGGCTGTACTCGAAGATGGAGGTCATCATACCCTTCTGGAGTTCGGTGTTGTACATGAGGAAGAGGGGTGCGGAGGGATAGGTGAGGTCCACGGTGTTGACACATCCGTTGGAGTTGTTCTCCTTGGAGAAATAGAGCAGTCGGCCGCCGTCGTCCTCAAAGAGCTTGTGGGCGGCGAGCACCTGACGGTAGGAGCCGGAGAGGAGCTCGGCATACTTCACGTTGCCGGCAGCCAGGGCATCGTCGTAGATGACCTTATCCTGCTGGCGGGAGAGCTGCATGAGTTCGTCGTAGCGGGCATGGAAGTCGTCGAAGGCCTGGGTGATGGTCTTGCCGTTGCGAGCCCAGTATCCCTTGTAGTCCTTGCCGAAGTATCGGATGTCATAGACTTCATCGTAGCCAATCATCATATAGCTGGCCCCCTGCTGGACGCTGCCGAAGTCATGGCTGTAGGCCAGCGTGGTCAGGTTGGCGGGAGCCTGTCCGGTGATCTTGCTCTCGCACTCCGGCAGTTTGCCCGTGGCGGCGAAGGTGCTCTCCATGATGCCCGTGCCGGCAAAGCTGATGTCGCCGTTCACGTTGGGGATATAGAGGTAACCCCAGTCGATGGAGATGAGGTCACCCGCACGTCCCAGCACCCGCTGAGCGGTGGAGCCTGCCTTGAGGTACTGCACCCCGTTCTCCGTGATGCGCTCGATGTCCACGGGCTGCATGGGTTCGTTGATGGTCAGGATGGGCGTGGTGGCAAAGTAGAACTGCACGTCGTGCTTGGCACCATCGGTGGAGCGCACCTGGTAGGAAATGAAGTTGACAGGTGTGGAAACGAGGTCCAGGTCGGTGATGATCATCGGTGCCGTGAACACGAGGTCGAGTTCCACAGGTCCGCAGGCGAAGGTGTAGTAGGTGTTGGTGGCGAGGACGTCCACGGACTTCTGCGTGGCAATCTTGACACCCTCGGGCACCGTGTAGGTGTTCTCGAAGAGACCGAAGTCGACGTAGGCACCACCGTTGGTGTTGTGGCAGTGGGCTGCGATGATGTTCTCGCCGGTGTGGAGCTTGCGCTTCTCGTCGGTGGTGAGCTGGTGGGTCTCGCCCTGTATCCAGGTCTCACCCGTGGCTACTACGCGCGTACCATTAATATATAGTTCGAACACATCGTCGTGGGAGAACTGAATCCAGAGGTCCTTCTTCAGGTCCTCGGCGGTGAGGTTGACGGTGCGGCGGATGTAGATGTCGGAGTTGGTGGCGGTCCAGGGGTTGCGCACGTTGGGATACTCATTGGGCGTTCCCCATGCAGCCTGCTGGGTCTCCCAACTGCTGTCGTCGAAGCTGCTAGTGGTCCATGCGGTGCCGCCCTGTCCGTCGTAGCTGACACGTCCTTCCCAGGCCTGTTCGTTGGCCATGGGAGCAATGGAACTGAGCAGGAAGCCGCGTCCGGAGCCCATGAAGCGGTAGCTGACGCCATCCACGCGCAGCAGTCCGTCCATGGGTTTCTCGATATCTGCCCAATGGCGTGTGGTGCCGTCGGTGAGTTTGTCGTGGGGCGACCAGAGGGAGAAATAGGGGTCGTTCAGCAGCAGGGGAACGGAGGGTAGGCGCAGTTCCGTCTGCTTGTAGGGTTCAAAGATCTCTGCCGTCTGTGCGTGGACGGTGGTGGCGGCGGCCAGGAGGAGTGCCACGGCGAAGAGGATTTGTTGCAGTCTTCTCATATAAAGGTCTTATTTGTGTGTTATCAGTTTCTCAGTGAAGGGCAACCTTGCGGCCGTCGGCAATGTAGAGCCCGCCCTTCAGTGGGAGGGTTCGGCGTCCGGTGAGGTCATAGTAGCAGGGTATGTGGTTCTGCGCCGTGGGGGCCTCCACAGCGGAGGACACCTTCTGCGGCGAGATGAAGGGTTCGTCGGAGATCTTGATGGTGGACGAGGTGGCTTCGGCACTGCCGATGTACATCAGTCGGGGTGCCACCTCCTCCGTGGAGTTGTGGGCGTGGAAAACGATGCGCAGCCGGCCTTCCTTGTCGGTGAAGAAGGAATGGTGGCCGGTGCCCACCAGCCCCTGAGCACGCTGGAGGATGGGTCTGGACGTCTTGTTCCAGGTGCCGTCGGCACGTGTGGCACGTGCGCAGCCCACGCCGTAGTCCTGGCTGCGGTAGTCATTGGCGGAATAGGTGAAGAGGTAAACGCGGCCATGCTTGACGACGAAGGGTCCCTCGCAGACGCGGCCGAGCTTTTTCTCCCAGTCGAGACTGACGCTGATGCAGTGCTTGAGGGTGCCGGGAACGGGCGTGACGTAGTCGCTGTCCAGTTCGCAGCGCCAGATGCAGTTGCCGTCGGTGAAGCGGACGAAGAAGCAGTAGGCCTTGCCGTCGTCGTCGAAGAAGACACTGGAGTCGATGCATTTCTCATTGCCGATGAGATTCTCCATCATGTAGCTGCCCACCTGCTTGAAGGGACCGCGCGGCGAGGAGGCCGTGGCGACGAAGAGGTGCTCGTTGGCAGAGAAGTACATATAGTACTGCCCGTTCTTGAAATAGACCTCGGGAGCCCAGAACCACTGTTTCTCCGAGGTGCTGTTCTTGCTCAGGGCGAGTCCGCCATAGACCCAGTGCTGCAGGTCGCGCGAGCGCCAGTACTCTATACCATTGGCATTGTTGGTGCCATAGGCGTAATAGGTGTCACCGTCGAGCAGGATATAGGGGTCGGCCAGAGGAACCTGACTGACGGGCAGTTGGGCGCTGGTCACCAGCCCGGTGAGGGCGAAGGTGCAGAAGAGGAGGAGTTTCTTGAGAGGCATAGTTTTCGGGATTTTGGGATTACGTTATTTCGTTATTTCGACTTTTCGACTTAGAGCTTTAACTTTAATGTGGCGGTGCTGCCGTCGGCGGCTGTGGCGCGGGCGACATAGACACCGGCGGGGAGTGTGGCCAGGGAGAGCGTGGCGCGTCCGCCCTGGAGGTGGAGCTGTGCCGTGCGTACGGCACGTCCGTCCACGCTGAAGAGCTCTACCCGCACGTCCGTGGCGGAGGTCGATGCGATGACGAGGTCGCGGTTCTGGCGCTGCAGCGTCAGGTCGCCGGCGAGGTCGATGGCATCCTCCACGCCCAGTGCCTTCTGATCCGTCTGGACGAGATAGCTGGTGCGGCGGTTGGTGTAGCCGATGGTGGGGATGTTGGTGACGCTGATTTCCGTGGCGCCGTCGGGGAAGCGGGCTACGCTCTCCATTCCCTTGTGGGACGGATAGTAGAGCACGCTGTAGACTGCAGCGTCGGGGGAGGTCAGCGAGACCATACCGCCCTCGGCTGCCAGCTTGAAGTCGGCATGGAGCTCGGTCAGGGGCGCACGCTTGTCGCACCAGACAATCAGATAGCCATTGGGAACTATGCGCGTGGTGGCCTGCGAACCGGCGGCGGTAATCTGGTACTTCTGCGGCTGCGCGGGGTCGTCGCTGAGGTACCATCCTTCGAGGTCGATGGTGTCCGCCGTAGTGTTGTAGAGTTCCAGCCAGTCGCTGCGCTTGAAGTAGTCGTTCTGATAAATGTCGTTGGTCGTCATGACCTCGTTGATACATACGTCGGTGATGCCCTTGCGGCGGCGCTCGCTCCGGGTCATCCTCCCGAAGCAGGCTTCGATGTCGAGATCCGTGCCCGCCGGCAGGTCGACTTCCAGGTTGCCGGTGATGTACTGTGTGTCGCCCACGTAGCGCCATCCGATGAAGCGGTTGCCGCCACGGGGTTCGGCCTTCAGGCGCACGGGAGCAAAGAGCTCGCCCGTGTACTCACCGTAGGGCACGAGGACGTCGTTCACGTAGATGTTGCAGCCCTCGGTGTCGCTGCGGAGGTGCACCTTCTGGGGCGTCACATCGGTCAGCTGCATACGCTCGTACTGCTTCATCTGCTTGGTCATGGAGGCTCCGCGGTTCTTGAGTTTGCTGCGTATCTCATCCAGCGAGCCGTCGGGGCTGGACCACTCCTGAGCCATGGTGGGACGCACGCGGGCTCCCAGCTCATCGAGGATGGCGTTGGCGCGCACGGGGTCGAAGACGCTGCCCATCAGGCAGAAGGTGGCGGCGAACTTGCGGCGGAAGTCGGCATTCTGCATCAGGTTCATGAAGAAGGTGCAGAACTTGATCTCGCCGTAGCGCCGCTCGGCGGTGTCGTAGATGTAGTCGTAGCGGTGCCACTGCATGCCGTCGATCCAGCGGAAGGTGTTGCCGTTCACGGCCACCTCCCCTTCCTCGTCCATGCCGCGGCCGTCGGTGCCGAAGGCAGCATCGAGGTCAAAGAAGGTGATGCGGAAACGTCCGTTGGGAGCCTTGCGGTAGGCTTTCAGGTTGTTGTCCGGCCAGTCCCACGAGCCGAGGTACAGCTCTGCCGCCATGTAGTTCATGAACTCGTCCATGTCCACCAGCGAGCAGATCTCGTCGTACACGGCAGCGTCGGCGCAGTCGGCCGAGAGGTCGTAGAGGTGCAGCAGCGTCTCGCTGGAGCCCAGCATCATGTAGGCACCGGAGTCGGGACTCTGCTCGTAGATTTCCATATCCTCCTTGGAGATGCCGAAGTTTGCGAAGCCGAAGTCCTTGTTGTTCGGCTCGCGCAGGTTGATGAGTCCCATGTAGCGGCCGTTGATGTAGTGGACCACAGGCTGGTAGGACATCACGTCGAGGTCGATGCCGGAACGGCGGATGATCTCGTGGAGGGCGGCATCCTTGATGCGGGCACCGCTGTCGTTGCCGCCGCGGCGCACCTGCAGTGCCTTGTTGCGGATGTAGGGTTTGTTCGCGAAGAAGGGGTAGTCCATGGTGTTCTTACCCTCATAGACCCGGTCTGCCTTGAGCTTGAAGGACTTGGGGTTGTTGCTGCGCGTCCAGCCGCCGCTGATGCGGAAGTCCACATCCTGGTTGAAGACCATGTCGTCCCGGTCGGGCAGCATATACTGGAAGTTGACGGGGCGGTTCCAGTCCATGTTCCAGTTGACGGGCGAGGACTGCCCATTGCCTGTGCGGCCGTTCACGCCACGGACGTAGACGCCGATGCTGTCGTCGTAGAGGTATTCATCCGGACAGGAGACGTAGACGATGGGGAGCAGGTGCTCGCGTTCGCGTTTTAAATAGGTACGCGCGACGACCGCCGAGGGCAGCTTGCCCTCCTCGAAGGCGCGGAAGCGGTAGGTGGTGGTCTCCGTGACGTGCAGCATGTGGGTGCGCAGGAGTTCGCCATGCTGCGGAGTGGGCGTGGTGCCGTCCGTGGTGAAATAGATGTCGGCTCCCTGACCGGCACGCACCACCACGCGGCGTTCGTCATCGAAGAGTCCTCCGTCGCTGACCGTGGGAGCCTCAGCTCGCTCGGTGCAGAAGGGGGAAGTGGCGTTCGTGGCATTGGGCGTCGGCTGTGCCGTCCATCCCCACTCGCTGCCGCCGTCGTTGGTGCGGGCGTAGGCTGTGCGGCTGATGGCCTCGGGATAGTGGAACGCAAAGAGCAGCTTGCCCGCGGTGTCCGAGAAGTAGAGCTCACCGCCCTCGCAGTCCAGGCTGAATGGGGCGTGCATGGAGTTGATCTCATTGCTCCCGCACCAGATGCGGCGGCAGCCGTGGGCTGGAATGGTGCCGAAGCCGGCGGGCAGCGCCCATTTCAGCGGGCGTGCGGCATCGTCGCTCAGGTAGCAGCCGCCCAGGGTCAGCAGCTTGTCTGAGTTATTGTAGAGCTCCACCCAGCTGTCGAAGTTGTAGGCTGTGCTCATCTCCACGTCCGTGTTGGCCGCCATGACTTCGTTCACGCAGAGGTCGCCCTCGCCCGGCTCGTTGAACTCCGTGAGGTATTCTACCTTGATGTTGTCCACCACCAGCCAGTTGTCCGTGTGGATGAGCTGGCTGTCGTTGTAGATACCGATATCGAGCACCCCGTCGCGCACATCTGTCTCTATGGACAGCTGGTAGGCGCCCTCCGAGAAAGCCAGCTCAGCAGCCTCCATGGAGTTGGGGAACCAGCGCTCATCGTCGGGGGTGTAGCAGGGAACACCAGGGTTGTAGTCAAAGCTGTAGGTGTACTCACTGGGCACCTCCACGTCCATGTCGCCCGCGTAGAAGAATGCGCTGCGCTCGTCCGTCCCTTCGACAAAGGCGGGGTACGCCCACTGGTGGCGACGGAAGCGGAACAGCGACTGCAGGCTCACGCGGTAGCGCCCGTTGGGCAGCTGCAGCTGGCGCGACATATGCATCCAGCCCTGCCACATCTCGATGCACCCCACACGGATCAGGGCAAAGCTACCGGCTTCGCCGTCAATAGTCCAGTCGGACTTGTCGCCAGTCTGGAACGACGGATTCTTGAAATACTGGCTGGTGACATCCACCCAGCGGGTCTCGGCCTGCACGCTGCAGGCCACAGACAGGGCAGCGAGCACGCTGAGCAGGAGGCGGAGGTTTATTTTGCTTCTTTTCATTTTCTGATAACGTTTTGCACACCGGATGGCGGCTTTCACACCACAAAAGTACAACAATATATGTACACGGGCAAGCCATTCTAGGTCAAATTGTGTTTTTGACGAGTTTTGCGCCTCTTTTTGAACAGATTTTAGCGCCCAAGGTCTTGCACAGGTCAGAAAAATGCCGTACCTTTGCGGCGAATTTCAAACAAGAACGAACCAGAACTATGAAAAAGTTGCTCTTCCTCCTATGCACGATGTGCACGCTGGCTGCCAGCGCACAGACCTTCCGTCTGAGCCTGAAACAACCCGGCAACGACGCCCGCACCATCGACCTCAAGGCCGACGGACAGCACCTCGTGGCTGCCGACGGACAGAAGCTGCCACTGGACATCACCGTAGCGCGCACGGTGCTGCAAGGCGGATCCAGCCAGCTGACGCTGACCATCCACGCCCGCGAGCGCGCTTACTATAATATAGGTGTCACACTCCCCACGGAGTTCCGCACGGACGACTGCGACTTCTACCTCCCGGGCTTCTGGTACCACAAGAACCTGCGTTCGCCCCGCGAGGCACCCTCCTTCCACACCTCGCGCAGCTGGAACGTCCGTGAGGACCGACTGAGCTCGCCACTGACCGCCGTTTACGACGCCACCACCAAGCGAGGCATCAGCGTGCTCCGACAGCTGCCGGCCCAGGGCGGGGACTGCCTGACCACCCACAGCGAGGGCGAAGTCATCCTCGCCGGACGCACCACCGTGGGATTTGTGGGCTTCGACGGCGAGAGCGGCAAGGCCAAGCTGACCTTCGGCTTCCCCTACGAGGAGACGCCCCGCCGATACATCCGCAAACTCACCCTCGCACCCGCCATCACCGCCTTCGCACGTATGGATGACGGCGAGACACAGATCCTCAGCTGGCTCGTTCGCACCTGCGAGGCAGAGGACTTCGGAACCTTCGTCAGCTCCACCTGGCAGCACTGCGTGGACCGCCTGGCCCCCAAGCCCCTGAAGCCCCGCTACACCCCCAACCAGGTGAAAGAGCAGCTCGCCAACTACTTCCGCATGGCCTACGTGGACCGCTACGACATCAAATACCACTCCGGCCACACCCTCCGCTGCGACGACTGCAAACCCTTCCCCTCGGCACAGCTGGGATTCTGCGGACGCACTATCCTCAATGCCTTCAACGCCCTCGAATGGGGCGAGCAGACCGGCGAAAAGCTCTTCGTGGACCAGGCACACGCCATCCTCGCCAGCTACCTCGCACACGGACTCACCGAAGGCGGATACTTCAAGGACGAACTGCGACTGGATCAGCCCCTGCCCGCCGACCGCGACATCGTCCACAGCATACGCCAGCAGAGCGAAGGCGTCTACGCCGTGTTCCACTACCTCAACTACGAACGACGCCACGGACGCCAGCACCGCGACTGGGAACAGGCCCTGCGCCGACTCCTGGACCGCATGCTCCAACTGCAGAAACCCGACGGCAGCTTCCCCCGCAAGTACCGCGACGACCACACCGACGTCGATGCCTCTGGAGGCAGCACACCCAGCGCCACATCCACACTCGTGATGGCCTATAAGTACTTCAAGGACAAACGCTACCTCGAGGCTGCCAAGCGCACCGTGGACTACCTCGAGACCCACATCATCGCGCCCTCGGACTACTTCTCCAGCACCCTCGACGCCAACTGCGAGGACAAGGAAGCAGCCATCAGCGCCGTCACGGCCACCTACTACCTGGCCATGGTCACCAAGAAAGCCGAGCGACAGCACTACATAGACCTTTGCCGGCGAGCCACCTACTTCGCATGCACCTGGTACTACCTCTGGGACGTCCCCTTCGCACAGGGACAGATGCTCGGCGACCTCGGATTCCAGAGCCGCGGATGGGGCAACGTCAGTGTGGAGAACAACCACGTCGACGTCTTCATCTTCGAACTCGCACACATCGCACGCTGGCTGTCCGCACAGACAGGAGAACAGCGCTTCGCACTCCTCGCCGAACTCGCCGAATCCAGCATGAACCAGCTGCTGCCCACGCCCCAGCGACTCTGCGGCATCGGAGTACCCGGATTCTACCCCGAAGTCGTTCAGCACACCACCTGGGACTACGGGCGCAACGGCAAGGGATTCTACAACGACATCTTCGCTCCAGGATGGACCATCGCATCGCTCTGGGAACTCTACTCCCCGCGCCGCACCGCCGACTTCCTGGAAATGAAATAACCACACAGAACCACATTTCATAAGTTGTTTTAGTTAGTTAGTAATAATGTTATCGGTTGCCTTCAACAAGAGAAACCAAGGAACCACAAACTCAGAGATTAACCTTTAGAACACAGACGCCTAATCTCGTCAGTAATCCGAAATGCCATGAACCAAGGACACGGACTCCGCGATGGAATCCGTGTCTTTATTTTATGACTTCACCAACACCTACAAATCTTTAGATCAACACGTCCTAATCTTATTGCAAAGACATCCTAATCTTACCGCCGGAAGATCCTAATCTTATTGCCAATACATCCTAATGTATGCGGTTTTCCCACCCGTGATAAAACCCCACACAGCCTGCTGTATCTGCCCACACAGCTTGCTACATCTCTCCATACACCCTGCTCCATCCCTCCGCACAGCCTGCTGCATCCATCGAGTGGTAATTTTTGCCCCCACCCTCCCCCATCTTGCATGCAAAACAGAATTTCAAAAACTATGCTAACCCTACTAACCTTGCTAATTTTTGTGCCGAAAAGGCCAGTTTTAACCCTTTTCATTCGTAGGGTTAGCATAGTTAGCATAGTTTTTGAAATTCTAATTTGCAAAAAACCACCTGCAAATCTCCTCCGCCATGGCATTGAGAGCAACACAATCAGCCCGGTCAGCAAAGCCACGTTGCCCACACCGCTTTACGACCTCGGACCTATCACGATGTCCTTTTGCACGCGGAAATCACCCAAAACACCCAATCATTTACTTCCACTATCCCTCAAATCAGCTTTTTTCCCCTTTCATCCATGATTTCCACCTCCCCATAACCTCGAAATCCCCCCCCTCATCCGCATCAACCGTAAACTTGGCAAACTTTTTCAACCAAAGTGATAAATTTGATGTTTGATTCCACCAGCCATCCACTTTTTTTTCTCCGTTTTCATCTCTGAGAGCAAAAAAAATACTATCTTTGCCCCCTGAAAACTAAAAAATGACCCTTCATAGCATAGATATATGATAAATCTGACTAACAACGTTGAAATCACAGAAGACAGAACGGGACAGTTCGCAGAAGTCGTTTCGTTGATTCAGCAGACGCGAACTCATGTCATTCGTTTAGCCAATACCGCTTTGATAGACCTGTATTGGAATATCGGCCAATACATCTCTGAAAAGATCGAGGCTTCCGACTGGGGCGATGGCGTTGTCAAACAGTTGGCGGACTACATTACCAAGAATGCCCCTGAAGCAAAGGGCTTCTCCGACAAGAACCTCTGGCGAATGAAGCAGTTCTATGAGACCTATAAAGGCGCAGACGAAAAACTCTCAGCACTGCTGAGACAAATTAGCTGGACGAATAATCTTACTATTTTGAGTCGCGCCAAGTCTATGGAAGAGAGGCGCTTCTATGTAAATCTATGTATTCATGACAGGCTTTCTTCACGTCAACTGGAGCGCCAGATAGACAGCGCTCTTTATGAAAGGAGCATTGCTAATAACATAAAACTCTCACCAGTGCTGAGAGAAATTGCGCCAAAGGCAGAACATGTCTTTCGTGACCAATATGTTCTGGAGTTCCTGGGTGGTAAGGATTATGAGAACGAGAATTCCATGAAGACTGCTCTCATCAAGCAGATGAAGCAGTTCATCTTAGAGCTTGGAAAAGACTTCATCTTTATCGATGAAGAGTTCCGTCTGCAAGTCGGCAACAGCGATTTCCGCATAGATCTGCTATTCTACCACCGAGAGCTACAATGTCTCGTTGCCTTCGAACTGAAAACAGGAAAGTTCAAGCCAGAGCATCTTGGACAGCTGAACTTCTATTTGGAAGCCCTCGATCGCGATGTCAAGAAGCCCAAAGAGAACCCCAGCATCGGTGTACTCTTGTGCAAGGACAAAGACAACGAGGTCGTCGAGTATGCCCTAAGCCGCAGCCTCTCGCCAACAATGGTTGCAGAATATCAGTTATGCCTACCCGACAAAGCACTATTGCAACAAAAACTGCGTGATATCTACGAACAAAATGCAGATAGTGACAGCGACTAAAAATGGTTCCAAGCAGAACGGAACCGTCTATGACGTATTTAGCTTAGTAGGGTTAGCATAGTTAGCATAGTTTTTGAAATTCTGATTTGCAAAACTACACCGTAAACTTGGCAAACTTTTCTGAGTAAAATGAGAAATTAACAAAAGAGCTGGGCGAAAGAGCAGAAAAGTGAACGGACATCACCGTTTGGGGTGAGTGGATATCATCTGGATTACAAAATCGGAATACGTACACCTACAGTCCCCATGAATCAAAGATATTAGGAGGATTGGCAAAGCCGCGCTTCTGCCATTTATCTCGAACTTCTCCCCACTTCCTATCCTGTCGGGATGAAGCACGCAAGAAGAAGCCAATAATCGTCAACTGTGTATTCTTGTCCGACACTTGGTACCGTTTCTTCAACTCATCGCGCGCCAGTTTCACGTGGTTACCATTCTTCTCCAAGAGCATTACCCCTAGTTCGACTATTGCCGCTTCTTTCACTTTAGCATCTCTTTGTTCCAATTGCTTTTGAAACAATAGTCCGAAGACAGCCTTCCTAACTTCATCCTTTGGAGACAGCCATCTGGAAGTCAACAGCCTCAGAAGTTCGTTGCGCGTCAATCCATTCAGCCTGCCGATACATGCATTCACAGCCTTCTCACTCCAAGTCCCATAATGTGCTTGCTTACACTCACTTAAAATGTATTCGTAGTTTGTCATCATGATATCATCTGACATTAATAGAATTCAATTAACCGATCTGGGTTTGCAAACTTAAAGGCGACCTTGCATATTTGCTGGTTGGTCGTAAACACATTGCAAACGGTCGGTTCATTTTCAACGTATTCTTTTCGCTCCCGAGTGACACCTAATAATGATGCCATCATGTACAATGAAGTCTCATTCACGTTGCACTGCCTTGCTGCGATGTACATCATAAGTCTGTCGCCCATCGTCACACAAGTGTCGAATTCAAAAGAAGACAGGATTTTATCCGCCAAAGGGTTATTTCCAATCCGGACCCTAATAAGACCACCTTTGAAGTAGTCCCCATTATTCTCCTGCTTAAAAGAAATATCACACTTAATATAACCTGAGTTCACTAAGCAACCACCAATGTATTCTTCATAACGATCCGCTGAAAAGGAGAACTCCCTGAATGTAAATGTTTGAAAACTTGGCCAACGATCCATAATATAAAGTTTTTGAGTTAGAAATAATTAAAATCCCATTGCGTCCATTGCGGCGTCATAAGCTATCGGATTCCGAGGCATTTCACCATACATACCATCCGTGAGAGCCCACCAAGCATCTTCTTCAGTCCACTCGGACGAAGAATCATCGCTATAGTATTCATATTCATCATCCCATTCATCCTCCTCCTCACCATTCTGTCGATTCCTTCGAGCAAGGAAATCATTCAATTCGTCATCGTCATAGATTTCCAGGTCATCCCTGTCATCGTAATCTTCGATAATAGGTTCGTCGCAGTCCTCTAACTGATCCAACGACTCACAATCTTCCATGATTATCTGCATTTCTGCTTCCTCCATCATGAAGAGTTCCATTGTAAAATCTAAATTCTGTGTCATTGCTTTTTTGTTTGAAATGTTAATAATATGAGTTTCTTTGCCCGTTTATACCAGAATAATCCAAAAGGTAACCGGGATTCGGAATTATTTCTGTACCTTTGTGGCGCAAAAGAAAACGTCATGAGATTCCACGGCCTGATATTGTGCATATTAATCGCCATATCCTCTTTCGCTTATTCCCAGCGAAAAAGGGCATTCCTCGTAGGCATATCTCATTACGACACAGCCCTCACAGGCTATCAATGGAACAACATTAACGGAATCAATGACGTTGAACTGCTATCGCCAATCCTCTTCAAACAAGGATTCCAAATAGTGAGACTATTAGATGAAGAGGCGACATATAAAGCTATCACTAAGCAGCTTTCTCTATTCGTTAAAAAGAGTAAGGCAGGTGATATCGTCTATCTGCATTTCTCCACGCACGGACAACCCGTAGAAGACTTAGATGGTGATGAGACTGATGGATGGGATGAGGCGATTGTGCCAATAGACGCTTACAAGCAATATAGCAAAGGTCAATATGAAGGCGAGTGTCATCTGCTGGATGACCAACTCAACATTTACATCAAGCAACTACGTTCAAGGTTGGGAACCAAAGGTATCCTGTATGTCACCATTGATGCCTGCCATGCCGGAACAAGTTCCCGAGGCAATGATGTTATTATAAGAGGTACGCGCGTAGGATTCACTTCCAAAGACAAGGTATTCAAGCCTAATAAAGACAAACGTTCTCATTACCAAATTCAACATTCTAACAAGATGGCTGATGTGGTATTCTTTGAAGCGTGTCGTGCCGATCAGGTCAATACCGAGATTAAGATAGACGGGAAGAGATATGGAGCTCTCTCCTACCATCTTGCAAAGACTATTCAGAAAGAGCAATTCAGTAAGAACCCCTTAAACCTGCTGAATGCCCTTCACTCAGAGATTCTTCAACAAAGCATGTGGCCTAATAACCAGAACCTCGTCATCGAAACAAGCATACTACAATGAAAGTTGAGATACTCAAAGACTATCAGGCTCTGAACCGCTTCTTATCCGAGGAGCGTAGCAAGGTCTTTGCCTATCTCCACAAGTCATTCAATATGGAAGATGCAGACCTTGACGACATCTATCAAGATTCGTCCATCGCCCTATACCTTAATATAAAAGAAGGCAAACTGTCTTCTCTGACCAGTTCGCTCTCCACCTACTTCCTTCGGGTTTGTATCAACCAAACGTTAAAGTTCCTGAGCAAAAAGAAACCCACCGTTCCCTTGCTCGAACAGATCACGTTCACAACCAAACAAGAGTTTATGGCCGATAAGATCGATGAACTCTATCAGCTGTCAACAGACGATATTTCCCAAGAAGAACAATCCTATTCCGAGAGGATTGTAAAGGCAGTATTGGATGCTTTGCCTGAGACCTGTCGCATTATCTTCCTGGGCTATTATTGGAATAACTTCGATAACAACACGATTGCCGACACCTACGGCTTCGCAAATGCAAACTCTGTGAAAACGCAGAAGTACAAATGTGTCAGCAAGTTCAAACAAAAGTACCAAGAATTAATTCGCAAGCACTATGAGTAATTCCGAAGAGATAAAGTTCAACGAAATGGATGAACGCATAGAGCGTTTTCTTCGTGGTGAGATGTCCACAGAGGAAGAAATACGTTTTCGCGAAGAACTGAAAACAGACGCAGATCTTCGTGAACATGCACGCGCCATTTCCGCATTACTCAAAGGCATACAGGAAAAAGGACGTCAGCACGACCATGAGATTATCAACGAAGTTACTATGAAGAAGCCTCGTAATAACGTTCGTCGCTTCGTTTTGTGGACACTATCTGCTGCAGCTGTCGTTGCACTCTACTTCGGCTATAATTATCATGCTGAAAACGTCCGGTACGAAAGGGTTAATGAAATGCTTACGCCATATTATGTCCATTATGATTTAGATGCACTATCTCGTGGCGAAACCGATTCAGTCACAATCTCTCACCTCTACACCCTCTTCAATCGTATTCCAGAGGAAAAAGACATGACCGAAATCATTGCGGAGCTCGAACCCATCTACGAATCTCTTAACTCGGACTATACCTATTATCCTTACGCCAATGATATAGCTTGGAATTTGGCGTTGGCGTTTGTGAAGGCGGGAGAAGAAGAGAAGGCAAAGTCGTTACTTGAAGATTTGATTCGTACGAATGGAGCAGCTACGATAAATGGAAAGGCACAAAATCTATTAGAAACACTCCTTAATCGTTAAAGATTCATAAAATATCTCCTTTTTTTGGTCAGGGAAAAATGTATCTTGACCTTTGCAGCGAGAAAAACTCATTCTCCTTTTTACTAAGAGCTACAAGCCATGTAAACTGAAATGTTTAACGGTGGCTTGAGACAGCTACCATAAATCCTAGCAATATGGCAAATTATTGTTTTTTTTGCAATCATCCTATGGTTGTAATCGGGTCTAGGACAGAGATTCGAGACGGGAAAGTTCGTGTTCTCACAGAACTGACTTGTACAAATCCGAAGTGCGGCAACTCGGAGATCCTTGATAGACCGATAGACGAATGATTGTCTGATGGGGAGCATGTCTCCCCATCTTAATTTAATCCGTCAAGCAAAATAAACGATGCCCAATATTGGGGATCATCATACTTGCCATCCTCCACTTGTCGAAGATACTTTTGGGCATCTTTGAGCGACTGTAACTTTGACTTGCCACTCATCAGATTCCTGTAGAATTCCACCATTAGTATTTTCGTGGCTTCATCATCAATTTTGTGTAAGCTCATTAATATTGTGTTTACACCGGCTTTTTTGAAACCTCGTTGCAATCCAATCGTTGCATCATCACCTCCCAACTCACCTAATCCGGATTCACATGATGACAAAACTACTAAATCTGTATTATGTAGGTCCAGTGCTGCAATCTCTTTTGCCGTTAAAATGCCATCAGAATCATCGGTCGCCTCTTTTCTTTGGCTTAGTCGATTACCTCCAGAAAGTACAAGGAAAGAGCGTGATAGTGCTTTGTCTTCATATATAGGTAACTTGTTGTATTCCTGTCGAATGAACTTCATATTATTATTTGCACGTTGTTCCGAAACCTCCGAGCGGGCTATATAAGCACTATGAGTGGCCAGATGTATAATCGATTGTTGATTGCCAGATATACTCTTAAAAGACATTTCTGTTCCATCCTTACCAGTATGTTCAATTATTGCGTATTTCCCTTCTTTTAATACAGCGGCTATCTCATATACTTCATCAAGAGAATATGGCAAATAATCAAACCCCGCTCTTGTGGTGCTCTTTTCATTATTGTCTTTCATTTCTGAATAATCAAGTCCTCCATACAAGATTGCATTTCTACTAGTATTATCATGCTTTTTGCTTAGAATCTCTTTTGTGGAAGAAAGTCGATACACATTATATTGTTCCGAGATGTTATCCACTTGGGCAGACGGCAGATATTCAACGCCTATGCTATTCAATATATTTGATGATGAGAAGTATATGTTTCTTACCCCTTCTAATTCTTTCGTCAAATTAATCCAAATAGAGTTTATGGATTCTTTATATTTTCTTATAGTATCGGGATTTGGATACCCATTTATATTAGACTTTATCTCCAACACTTTATGCATGAGGGGAGCGTGGCTCTTTTTAAGAGTCAAAGCATATAAACATACGATTAGACTATCACCCTTAGTTGTTGTAGAACTAGGTGTGATAAATTCAATTGCAATGTCATCATCCTTAAGAGACGATTGTATTTTTTTCCATGACATTTTTGGGCACAAAGAGGCCTGAGATAGTATCCCTTTTGAAAAGAGAAGATTGTCATACAATAGAGCAATATTATCTCCAGTCATGTCATGGGCCACATAATAAGGGTAATAGTTATTCAAGAATGAGTTATATTTGTTCCAATATAGAGATTTCCATTGTTCATCCATGTTGTTCAAAGATATGAAACAATTCTTTTTAAAGATCTCAATAGCCTCACTCATATAAAGTGTTGCTGTATGATAGTTATTTGTTTTGGAGTATGTTTCTGCTAAATATGCAAGGTATTCACCATAAATGATGTGTTTATCCCCAAATAAGTTCTTGATAATACTGCAAGCCATTTCTCCTAAATCTATAGCTTCTTGATAATTACCATTTTCTTCGTAATACATGGAAAGATTGCTTGCTAGATTTGCATACTCAAGATTCTCTTTCCCGTTGTACATCTCTACAAAATGCATTGCTTGTTGCGTTGTGGATATTGCTTTTAAAATGTTTCCTTGGTGTTCATATAGTGAAGCCAAGATCGACAGCGTTGGTGTGAGTTGGATATCATCACCCAATATGCTCTGTTTAATTATGAGTGATTGAGTACAAAGGTCAATAGCTTTACTTTCGTTCGTATATGAATCAGCATAAAATCCAGCGAGATTGCTCAATGATCTTGCATATTCTAAAGACTTTGCCCCATATACTTTCTTTCGTATTTCAGACGATTCTGTTGCATATTTGATGGCATTATTAAAATCATAAAGATTTGCATAATAACCAGCTAGATTATTAAGATATAAAGCATAATCTTCCTCCTTTCCTAATTCATCTTTGATAAGATTAACTAAGTGTTCTCCGACCTCTATTGCTTCTACATATTTTCCTGCCCGAGCTAAATACCCTGCGAGGTTATTCATTGACATTAATGTGTTAACGTGTCTCTCTCCTAAATTATTTTTTTGGATTTCAACAACTTCTTGCATGATAGAAACAGCCCTTTCAATACTATCAGATTGCATATAAGAAGTTGCTAACAAATGTCTAATCTCTGCATAATTGTTATCATTTATCCCAAATAGATTTTTGTATAAACAAGCTGATTCCTCAAAATATTTAATGGCATTTGCTAAATCTCCAGCATCGGAATAGAAGCTTGCTATGGTACTTAAAGTCATAGCGTATGCAGGAATCTCTTTATTGTTTATTCCATAAAGTATTGAATCATATTCCAATGCCTGATGCCCCATTTCTAATGCTTTTATATGGTTGCCTAGTCGATTATATAGAATAGCTAGTTGATAAACAGATAAAGTTGTTGCCTCTGATTTGTTTCCATACAAATAACGTCTTGCTTCTAATTCGTATTCTTTATATTGGAGAGCATTGGAATCATTGATAGTTGAATAGAAATCCGCTTGATTGGAAAACCGTCTCGCTTCATCTATAGAATAAGACTTGGGAAATTTTACAGACAAATCTATCCCGTATATATTAAATGCCGTGCTATCTTGCACATTTTCAATAAAATCAAGGTGGATTGTTTTGCCGATCGCTTTGAAACCTAGTTTTACAGGGATTTTAGTGCTATATGAGAAGTGTCGCTTCGCTGGCTGAAAAGGAAGGCCTGCAACTGATATCGCTCTGTATTCTTTTCCAGATTCATTATCTATGATATGTGTGTTGTCTGAAATGTTCGCCCACGAGCCTCCTTCTGAATAATATGTAAAATAGAGGAATGTTGAATCCTTCGTGACTTCTACGCTGTCAAGATGAAACTGATAATTGTCCGTCTTGTCAAACACAGGACGTACGTATTTCTGTGAATAGATGTAACAGATAGGAAATAGAGTAAGAAGGAGAAGAGTAATCTTTTTCATTTTTTTTTGCAAAGGTAATTACTTTATTTTATTATTTGAGGCTAATCAATAATCAAAATGGAAATTTGGTTTATTTTCTGGTTACTTTCTTCGTCATCTCCTGTATTAAAAGACAAATAACTACATATTATGGCAAATTCAAACGTACAACAAACAACTTTGGCGCGTTATTATGCGCCGTCTGAGATTCTAAACATCTTTAAAGGTAAACTGAACGCTGATTACTATGCAAGTAGGCAGGGGCAGCTTCGGGTCTACATGCAAGGAGTATTCGTACCGGGTAAAGGACAAATGTATCAGGGCTACTACTTCGACTGGCTGAAAGATACGTCAAGCAATAGCTATTTGAACATAAAAGTGCCTATCTGCTTGAGGACACAATTGAAAGCAAACAGCCTTATTAATGTGGCTGGCATTCTTGAATACAACGTTCAGAATGCCTATAGTTCCATCCAGCTTATCTTAGAAGTTACTTTGGCTGAAACAGTGCAAGTAAATGCGGTTTCGCAAGAAGATATCAAAAGGAACGAATTGCTATTACAAAAGAACCGTAGCACCCGCAAGAACGTAGATATGTTACTTGAAAGTATTCTTTATGAAGACAAGAAACCTGTGATAGGTGTTATTATTGCAGAGACTGCCATCACTGAGACCGATTTCAATAGGGGACTAAATGCGGCAGCAAGAGAGAAAATCCAATTCGTCAGGCACAGGTGTAGCTTTGCCCGACCCGCAGAGTTGATGAATGTGCTCAGGCAGATGGACGCTAAAGGTTTCCATGCTATAGCTCTTGTGCGAGGAGGCGGCAACGAGAAGGACTGGGGAGCGCTGGACAATCTGGACGTGTTGCAAACGATAGTCCAAATGAAGACACCTATTATTTCCGCAGTGGGCCATCCAGATGAAAAAGCCTTCATTAAAAACCTTGTTGACAAGGTACTTGAAGTTCCATTCGCATTAGGAAGCTACTTCAGTAATATGGTGAATGAAGTGATTGAGCAACGCACAAAGTCTAAGGCTGCATTGGTCAACGAAGTGAAGAAACAATACGAAGAGGAACTCACACAAGCCCGCAAACAAAACGCCACATTGACCAATCAAATGAAAGCATTGACAAAAGCGCAGGAAGATGGCCAAAAACTGCACGATGAACAATTGAGAAAAGCGAATGAGCAGAATACGGAACTGCAGAAAAGTCTCGATAAGATTAATAACTCCATTACGGAATTAACAAAAAAGAATGCGGAATACGCCAAACAAGTTGCCAAAGCATCCTCCCGAATAGAAGAATTAGAGGGTGAACTAAAATCAAGGCCTAATTGGTTTATAGTCATGATATTCTCTGCTCTTTCAGCAGCTATTGCAATATACATTTTCACCCAAACACATATTGTCCTATAAAAATATTCTATAATCCCGGTTACCTTTCATATATGATTGGGTATAAAAGGCAGAAAATAAGAAAAAGGTATTTTTATTAACCACTAAAAACCAAACGATTATGAAAAAGTTATCATTATTCATCATGGCAATCGCCATTGCAATCTCCGCAAATGCACAGAGCTACAACGTTGGAACTTCCAACACGAGAACCGATTACTTCGGCAACCGTAACACCACCCACCGAAATCAATACGGGCAGACAACTGGCACTTCCGTATCTTCGACTGACTATTTCGGTGTGACGACCACCACGCACAGAGACAACAATGGGCACACCATTGGAACGTCAACATCTTCAACAGACTGTTTCGGCAATACGATAACAACGCATCGCGATTCATACGGCAACACCGCTGGAACGGCAATATCTACCACCGACAATTTCGGCAATACGAATACATTATATTCCAATTCCTTTGGACAATCCATAGGTTCGTCATATACCACTACAGATTACTTTGGGAATACCACGAGTGTCCATCGTAATCAATATGGGTACACACAAGGAATCTCCACCTCTTCCGTAGATTGTTTTGGCAACCGCACTACCCAGCAGAGGAGTGATGATGCTGACATCTCCATCTGGACTTGGTAACACCGATTCCACCGCATGCATCTTAATAATAATGTCCAAATTGCCAATCACCATCTGGCGATTTGGACATTTAACTATGCTCGATGATTACTGCCGTCACCGTAAACTTGGCAAACTTTTTCGACCAAAGTGATAAATTTGATGTTTGAGGTAGAAGAGGAAGGAGAGGGAGAGGATGTGGGACGGATTACACAGCTCTCGAATGCGAAGAGGAAAGAGGGTGCACCGGCATCCGGAAAATTAGCAAGGTTAGTAGGGTTAGCATAGTTTTTGAAATTCTGATTTGCAAAACCACACCGTAAACTTGGCAAACTTTTTCGACCAAAGTGATAAATTTGATGCCGCAGCTATCGCGACCAATCCTTCCGAGACGAGAACGAACGCCTGGAACTGCTGCTGAAGTTGTACGATACTATGAAAGAGAGATGAAGGAAAGACTATTCCATCCAGTTCTCTATCTTCAACCCTGGAATCCTCTCGAAATGCTTGACGTTTCCTGTAATAAGTGTCAGCCCTTCTGTCAATGATGTCGCCGCGATAAACATATCCAAATGATCAACAGGTTTGCCCTTCTCCTTAAGCAACCATCTGATTTTAGCATACTTCCGCAGGCTACCAGAAATAGGACATTGCTCAAACATCTCAGCAATTACTGCCACATCATCAAAATGTTCTTCTTTTCCAGAATTATAGGCTCCATAAAAAAGCTCTGCAATGGTTATCTCAGAGATTTTACATTCGTCTCTGTTCACTTCGCGCAGATGTTGGATAACAGAGGCATTCTTCTTGATAAGCGCAATGCACACGCATGTGTCAAGCAATTACTTTCCGGATGTCTGCATGGCTACCAACTTTCAACGTCTCTAATCAATTCTGCCCCCTGTCGAAGTTCCTCGGCAATTTCCATTGGTTCCTTTTCCCCACCCCAATCGACATGGAACTTGCTCAAAGCATCATCAAGCCAAGCCGTGTCTTTGTCGGCAGTATGTGCCTCACTCTTGGTTGTCGGCATAATCAACCGCTCGGCCAACCACTGTCGCTCGCTCTGAGAGAGTGACAGGGCATGGAGATAATTCAATATTTTGTTTAATGCAAATGCAGTCATGATTCCATCTTTTTACTATTCTGACTGCAAAGATAAACACAAAAGCATTCTTAGCCAAAGAAATAACCCTAAAAAAATGATAAAGAGGCTCAGCTTTGAGCCATTTTCAGCTATATAAGTCCAGAGCCATGATGTTCGTGGCTTTGGCCCTTGCCCGCAACCGCTATATCTACGAGCTGGCAGACCGCATATGCTTTGTTGGCGTAACGGAGCAAAGCATTCTTTTCCCTCTTAAAGAAGAATTCAAGGCAAAAACCTGGATAGACAATCACATCAGTATCGTCATCAAATAGACATATTGAGGACTGAACCAATAGCATACAAAGGAATGACTTTTATGGACCTACCATCATGACTGTAGGAAGCAACATTCTCCAGCGAAGTGCGTATTCCATATGAAGAAGCACGCTTCTGCATGAAATGATGCAGGCTCTGCATCTTACCCTGAGTGTTGGCCTTCACTTCAATAGGGATTATCTTCCCGCTTATCGCTGTGAGGTAATCAATTTCGCCACTCGTCCCCTTGTCTGTGTTCTGCCAATAGAACATCTCGGCTTTCACAAAACAATCATGGGCTTTAAGCAACTCCAAGCCAGCAAACATCTCAGAGGCTGCTCCTTTGTTGACAAAGTCAACATCGGAAGCCAAAAGAATGTCATTGGCTGGCAACGAGAGCATGGTCTGCATCAGGCCCAGGTCGAGAAAGAGAAACTTGACATACTTCTCGTTCTCCTCTGCACCAAGCGGAAGGCCGTTGGCGGCAGTATGCTTAACTGGGGTGATGAGTCCTGCCAGTGTCAACAGGCGAAGACACTCCTTGACAGATGCAGCAGCAACATCACGACTGGCTTCGGCAAAAACGAATTTCTTTCCAGCTTGAAGTGCCACAGAGCGCAACACCTGTCGTAGCAAATCAGGCGATACGCGTTTTTTGTATTTGGAGAAATCCTGTTGGTAGGCATCAAGAATGTCGTTGTGTACCCGGCTGCAAGCCAAAAAATCCTGTTTGCTGACCCATGTGCTGACGGCTTCAGGCATACCTCCAACCAGATAGAACGTGCGCAACAAATCCTTCATCTGATTATGTATGGGATCCGGCAATGGTGTTCCTTCTCTGGTGGCCTGTGTTTTGAACTCTTTCAATGAATCAAGTCCTAGAGCAGACAGAAAATCGTCGAAGGAGAATGGATACAGATAGAAAGAGCGAATACGACCTACAGCAAATGAAGGGAGTTCGTCGAGGGCGAATTCCAGCAGAGAACCGGCTGCGATGACATGCAGTTCCGGATAGTCCTCGCGGAAATAGCGAAGTGTTCTGATGGCATTCTGGCAGGACTGTATCTCATCGATAAAAAGCAGGGTTTCACCAGGAACCACAGGAATGCCCATGCTGACGCTCAATAGCTGACATGTCCGCTTTACATCAATACTGTCAGGAAAGAATTGGTGCAAATCGGTCTGTTTCTCCAAGTTGATTTCCAGATAGTACTTAAAAGATTTACCCAACTGCCTGACGGCAGTCGATTTACCGACCTGACGTGCTCCGCGAATCAGCAGAGGCTTGTGATTGGAGTCATTGCGCCATATTTCCAACTGGCTATCTATGTTTCTTCTGTAATATGCCATCATTCAACATGTCTTAATTTGGGCGCAAAGATATAAAATCATAAAAGAAAGAGCAAAAACTTTATTGTTTTTAACAAAAGAAAGAGCAAAAAATGATGCGTTTTTGATAAAATACAGAGCAAAACCACCTCTACGACCATCATCCATAGTCACCGTAAACTAGGTAAACTTTTTCGAGTAAAGTGATAAATTTGATGTGGGAGGAGATATTATTGGGTGCGACGGAAGCAGTGGGTGGCGTGCTTGAGGGCTTCGGCCATGGCGGGAGCTACGTAGCGCCAGTCGTGGGAACCGGCACTGACGTGCATGTGGTAGTCGATGCCGCGCTGACGGAAGGCACGGACGAGTTCCATGTTCAGTTCTAAGGTGAAATCGTGGTCGCCCACGCTGACCGTCCAATCCACCTGACGCCAGGCAGCGACCTCCTCGTCGGTGCCGCTGAGGATGCGGGCAACGGGGTTGTTCTCCTCGATGACCTGCTGCCGCCATTCTGCAGAGGGGTCGTTCTTCAGCCACTCCATGGGCAGGCGGCGCAGATAGCCGCTGATGTCATAGACCAGGGCGAAGAGTTCGGGGTGGTGGACGCCATAGACCGTGGCGGCTCCTCCGCCCATGGAGAAACCGGCAATACCACGATGGGCGCGGTCGGTGCGGGCACGGTAGTTGGACTCAATATAAGGAATGAGTTCCTGGAAGAAATAGTCCTCGTACTTCCACCAGGGAGCATTGAAGTACATCATGTTCTGCTCGTTGCCCTCGGGACACACGAGAATCATCTCTTCCATCTCGCCTGCTGCAATCAGGCTGTCGGCAACCTCACGGAGGTGTCCGTTGCGCTGCCATACGGTGTGGGACTCACCACCACCGTGCATCAGGTAGAGGACGGGATAGCGCCGCTGGCTGTCCCGATCATAGCTGGCGGGCAGGTAGATGCTGAGTACACGCTGGCTCACGCCTTCGAGCAGCCGACAGGGCATCTGGGTCTCGAAGAGTTTGCCGGATTGGGCGAATGACGTCAAGGAACAACACACGAAGAGAAGTAGGAACAGGATTCTTTTCATATTCATGGGGTTATTTCGTACATTATGAGATATCCCTCGGGCGCCCCAGTTCCACGACCTCGAGATCGTGGAAAGCACCGGCATCGACGGTGAAGCGGACCAGGGTGCGGACACGATGCCAGCCCTGAAGACCGGCGGCACCGGGGTTGATGTGGAGGAAATGCAGCTGCTGGTCGTACTGCACCTTGAGGATATGGCTGTGGCCACAGATGAAGAGGGCGGGAGGATTGGTGTAGAGCTGGCGTGCGATGCTGCGGTCGTAGCGTCCGGGATAGCCTCCGATGTGGGTCATCAGGACTGTGGCTCCCTCGCAGGTCCAACGGAGTTTCTCCGGGAACATGAGGCGCAGGTCGCCACCATCGCAGTTGCCGACCACAGCACGCAGAGGACGGAAGGCGGCGAGGCGGTCGGCAACTTCGGTGCTGCCGATGTCGCCGGCGTGCCAGATCTCGTCGCACTCGGCGAAGTACTCCAGGTACTTGTCGTCCCAATAGGCGTGGGTGTCGCTCAGGAGGCCGATTCGTTTCATGATTCCTTGTCTTCGTGCTGAAAGAGGGAGAAGAGGGGGATGTAGGGAGCCACACGGCTGGCTGCGAAATAGCGGATGCGATGAGGGAGGCGCAACAGGCTGGGCATGGCGAAGCGGAGGTTCAGAGGAGACCACTGAAGGTTGAGAGGCCGTCCCTGGAACTCGCGGATCTGCAGCCAGAGGAGCACGGCAGCGTTGAGCGAGGCAAGGCCGTCGCTGACGGGCAGCGAGAGCCAGATGCCATCGAGCTCAGGCAGGCCGAGGGAAGGCATGAGAGGAGGCAGCAGCAGCAGGCAGGGCACCAGGAAGATGAGCTGCCGCGTCAGGGAGAGGTAGATGCTCTTGCCCGCCTGGCCTATGCTCTGGAAGAAATTGCCCGTGACCATCTGGAAACCGATGACGGGGAAGAGGGCTACATCGATGCGCATTCCATGAGCGGCGATGTCTATCAGCTCGGGGTCGGTGGTGAAAGCACGAACGATGGTCTCTGCAAAGAGTTCGCAGACAACGAAACCGGCAGTCATCACGACGGTGGCATAGCCGATGGTCTTGTAGAGCACTTCCTTCACACGATGGTGCAGCTGGGCTCCGTAGTTGTAGCCGGCAATGGGCTGCATTCCCTGATTGAATCCCATGACAATCATGGCGAAGAAGAAGAGCACACGGTTGTCGATGCCATAGGCACCCACGGCAAGGTCGCCGCCATACTCCACCATACCTCTATTAATAAGGAGCACGACGAGGCAGGAACAGGCATTCATCAGGAATGGCGAGAGACCAATCGAAAGGATGCCGCCCACGATGCGAGAGCGGAGTTGCCAGGTGTCGCGCCGGAAGAAGACGACTTCCGACGGACGGGAGAAGATCCACAGCTGCCAGCAGAGCGAGACGCACTGCGAGAGGACCGTGGCAATGGCCGCACCACGGATGCCGAGGTGTAGGCCGTAGATGAACAGCGGGTCGAGGGCGGTGTTGAGCAGCACGGTCAGGATCGTGGCGTACATCGCCGTGCGGGGATGGCCGGCCGAGCGCAACACGGCGTTGAGTCCGAAGTAGAGGTGGGTGAAGACGTTGCCGTAGAGAATCCACTCCATGTACTCGCGGGCGTAGGGCAGCGTCTGGTCCGAAGCGCCGAAGAAGCGGAGGATGGGGTCGAGGAAGGCGAGGACACCGCCCATGAAGAGCAGGCCCATGAGCACGTTGAGGGTCAGGGAATTGCCGAAGAAATGCTGCGCCTCCTCGCGGTTCTTCTGACCGAGGCGCACGCTGATCATCGTGGCCGTGCCCACTCCTACCATGGCTCCGAAGGCGGCACTGAGATTCATCAAGGGAAAGGTGATGGCAAGGCCGGCAATGGCCATCGGCCCTACGCCCTGTCCGATGAAGACGCTGTCCACCATATTGTAGAGCGAGGAGGCCGTCATCGCGATGATGGCGGGGACGGCGTACTGCATGAGGAGAGCGCCAATGGGGCGGGTGCCGAGTTCTTTGGTTCTGTCTGTCATAGTGGGGGAATTTTCGGCGGACGAACCGCCGAACACAGGGGAATCTGAGAGGGGGATTATTTTTTTGGGGGGGATTGGAGGAAGGGGCTATTAAAGGAAGGGGGCGACTATCTTTTCGGTCTCGTCCCAGAGCTGCTGCATCTTGGGATGGTGGAGGAACTTGTCGCGGACGGGATGGATGTGGTTGCTGCGGTTGAAGGTACCGGTCTGCGCAGCCTTGTCCTCATCAAGAAGGAGATGGATGGCGGTGTCGGCACCCTGACGGGGAGTGCGGATTATCGGACGGAAGATGATGTCCGTGAAGACGTCGAACCACTTCTGCATCCGGATGATATTGGTGCTGACGATACCCGGGTCGGCAGCATTGACGGTGATGCCGCGGTCCTTCAGCCGCCTGGCGAGGTCGAAGGTGAAGAGGGTGATGGCCAACTTGGTGTTGTCGTAGATGGGGATGCGCCAGAAGCTGCCCCGACGACCGCGCCAGAAGAAATCCGGGAAGTCCAGACTGCCCCACGGGAAAACGAGGGAGGACATATTCACGATGCGCGAGCCCTCGCTCATCAGCGGCAGCAGCAGGCGGGTGAGGAGAAAAGGTCCGACATAGTTGACACTGACCGTGCGCTCGAGTCCGTCCACGGTGGTGTGGAAGCCTGTCTCGATGGTGCCGGCGTTGTTCATCAGGCGGTCCAGATGGCCGAAGCGGCTCTTGATGGTATCCGCAAAGGCGCGCACGCTGGAAAGGTTGGCGAGGTCCAGGCCGATGACTTCGATGGCGGAGCTGCCAGTCTCCTGCTGCAGCCGCTGGCAGACAGGCTCTGCAAGCTTCGGGGAGAAACACGCCATGATGACGTGGAAACCCGCCTCTGCCATGGCGCGGGACTCCTCGAGCCCCATACCGGTGTCGGCGCCTGTGATGATGCAGACTTTCTTATCCATTTTGCTCTTTTTCTATACGTTCGATTTCTTTCTGGATATCCTCGGGCAACGGTTCGCCGTTCATGCATTGGTGGCATCGCATATCCAGGGTGTACATACGGCCGATGCAGTAGTTCGAATGGCGACACTGGCTGCGGTAGTGCTCATCCTGACGCAGCTTGTTGACAAAGTCGGGCTCCCGCAGCACGGAGCGAGCCATCTGCACCGCCTCGAAGCCATGGGAGAGAACCTCATTAATCTTGTCGCCCGAGACGAGACCGCCGACGTAGATGAGCGTCATATCCGGCAGGGCGGAACGGAACTTGAGGGCATCCTCGAGGAAGAAGGCTTCCTTGTAGGGCACTGGCTTCGTCATGATATTGCGGACGATGGGCTTACCGGCACGGATACCATATTTCAGCCACCACTTGTCCATGTAGTGGGTCATGGTCTGCAGGGGGAGCTCGCCGCGCATGACATACATCGGCGTGGCGCTGACGAGACCGCCACTGAGGACCAGACCGTCGACGCCCAGCTGCTGAAGACGGCGGGCAACAGGAATACTGGTGTCCTCCGGCCTGATGCCGTTCTTCAGGCCATCGCGCATGTTCATCTTACAGATAACAGCGATGTCGCCACGGGCAGCCTCGAGGGCTTCGGTGACACACATCTCCATGAAACGCATACGGTTCTCGAGCGAACCGCCATATTCGTCATGACGATGGTTGAAGTAAGGATTGAGGAACTGGTCGATGAGATAGCCGTGACCGCAGTGGACTTCCACACTGTCGAAGCCCGCTTCCTTGGCCAGACGGGTGGCGCGGCCAAAGCAACGGGCCAGTTCGGGCAGTTCATCGCGGCGCAGACCGCGAACGATGGTGGGCGAGTAAAGATTGAAGCCCGTGCTGGCACCCACGGGGATGCACCCGCAGATCTCCTTATGGCTCATGTTGCCGCAATGGCCGAGCTGGATGCCGGCGGCAGCGCCTTCGGCATGGATGCCATCGGTCAGACGACGCAAGCCGGGAACGATCTCGGGCGTCATCACCAGCTGACGGTCGAAGCTGAGACCGGAGGGCGTGACGGCAGCGTAGGCCACCGTGGTCATCCCGATGCCGCCACGGGCGACACTGGTATGGTAGTCGTAGAGCTGCTGCGAGGGCTGGTGGCCGGGGCACATACTCTCGAAGGCGGCACTGCGGATGGTGCGGTTGCGAAGGGTGAGGGGGCCAATGTGGGCTTCTTCGAATATCTTATTCATAAGGAACAGGAGAGCCACACAGGCATGCGGCTCGCAATGGAGGTTTGTTTTCGGGTGCAAAGATACGAAAAAAAGTCCAAGTGGCGTGCACCGCTTGGACTTTTTTTACCTGAGAGGGCCTGATGGCTCTATTTTCCTATTTCTGATGTGATATCCTTGACGGTGTATTTATTCGTCGAGGAGGTAATCTCATAATAGCGGTCGGAGGTAATGCCCTTGATGTCTACTGTCTGGCCATCACTATTGCCCTTGTTGAAGATGACGTTCATGGAGTAGCCTGCTTCGGCAGAAACGTTGAAGGTGCGATAGTAGTACTTCGTACCATTGATCTCCTTGGAAGCCGTCACCTGAACTCCAGGCCACGAGTCCTCAATATAGAGGTTGCCATCCCAGGCATAGAAGTAAACCTGCGGCCAACCCGGATCCTTCAGATAGATGGTGACATCGTGTTTCTGAACGTTATCCTCGGGGAAGGAGGGAACCGGCATGGCCTGCCAGGCGGAAACGAGGGCATCCTCAATCCAATAGCTGTAGTGAGGACCACTGAGGATCTGAGTGTACCCACTGATGGCAGAGGCTGCTTCCGACTGATCGCCCAGCCAGGTAATCAGATTACCCTTGCTACCCTGAGTGGTGACAGCATAGAAGGCTGTCGTGTTGCGGAAGAGGGTCGTCTGGCTGGTGTTCTGAATGCCTGCCACCTGACGTGCCTGAATCATGCGGGCGATTTCGTGCTTGTAGGCCTTCCAGTGCTTGAGGAAGACGCAAGGCGTGCCGGGCTGCGAGAGCAGATAGGCGTTGGCGGCCAGGGTGTCCTTGCGGATGGGATCCTGCTGAGCGGAAGCGGAGCGGTACTCCGTGTCGTGGTTCTCAACGAAGGTGACTGCATACTGCCTGAAAGCACCGCTCTGGGTGTTGTTCGACACCAGAGGCCAGTTGCCGTCGTTCTGCTGACCGAGGCGCGACCAGTTCTGATTGTTGACGGCATTGCGAACCGTGTAGCGGAACTGGAAGTCGAAGGCGGCACTGGTTCGGTTGGTGGAGTTAATCCAGGTCTTGATGGTGTTGGTGCCATCCCAGCACTCGCCGACGGAGAACTTCGGACGGGCGCTCTCGTTGTAGAGTTTGGTGTAAGAGCCGCTGTAGCCCTTGACCATGTCGTAGCGGAAACCGATGTAGCCGAGGTCGTTGAGCAGGAAATCAAGATATGCCTTGACGATGGTCTGCACATTCTGACTCTTGTGGTCCAGGTCGCGCATACCACCCCACCCTTCGCCTGTGTCGGGGTTGGAAGAGAGCTGATAGCCATTGGAGGCAGCCCACTGACGAGTGGCACCGCCGTCGTCATCGGAGCAGATATCGGTGCTGACCATCTCGTAGGTGACACCTTTATAGGTCTCTTTCGGGAAGTCCACCCAGTTGGAGACGTTCTTGCGGTGGTTGATGACCACATCGGCAATGGTTCCGATGCCTTTGTCCTTAAAGGTCTTGATGAGGGTCCGCAGTTCCTGTTCGGTGCCAAATGAGCTGTCGTAGTTGTTGAACCAATAGAGGTCATCATACCCCATAGAGGTGCCGCCACAGTTGCCGCTCTGAGGGAGCCAGACGAGCGAGAAGTAGGGAGCAAGTTCCTCGGCCTGAGCGGTTAGGCGAGTCCACTGGGCATCGCCAAAGCCGTCCCAATAGAAACCCTGCAACATCACACCGCCATAGGCCTCGGGCCAACCAACGACAGTAGCGGGAGTGGGGGTCACGGGCGTAGGCGTCGGAGTTGAAGAGGTCGTGTCGGCAGGAGTAGGATCCACAGGTGCAGGTTCCACGGGGTCGTCATCACCACATCCACCGATGAGGAAAGCGGAGAGGCAGAGAGAGAGCAGGAGGTAGGGAAACTTTTTCATTGAAAAGTGAAAATGAAAGATGAAGAATAAAGAAGAATTCCTGCGCGAGCGCGAGGGGGCAAGCCCCCGCGCAGCGCAGGAAAGATGATTCATAGGTTTGTATTACTGCTTGGTGACGGTGCAGTAGTGAGCACCGGCATAGCTCAGGAAGAGCTGCACCTTGTAGGTGCCAGCCTCGGCCAGCTGCAGATTGGCGCCATCCTGGGCGAGGTTGCTCTCGCTGCCACCCCAGTTGATAGCCCAGTCGTGGTTGGCACGGAACTTCCATTCGCCAGCACCGAGTTCAGCAGTGGTCTCCCAGCAACCGGCCTCGGGATTGTAGGTGAGGTCCACATCGGTGTCCCAGCTGCCCTTGACGGAACCAATGATGCTGACGGAGGTGAGGGCTGTCAGCTTGTAGGTCATGGCAGTCAGGTCGACATCTATCATATAGACACCAGCCTCGGGACCATCAATGTTGGGACCGCCATCGGTAGTGAGGGTGCCTGCATAGGCATCGCCGCTAACCTTCTCGAAGTCGCCGTCCCAGTTGTCCTTGTTAGGCTTGAACTTGAACTCACCGTTGAGGTAGTAAATACCGGAGTACTGACCAGCGCCATTGCCCAGAAGGAGGTGGCTGACGCCCCAGCCGCTCTCGTTGCCAATCTCGAAGATGTTATCGGGATAGCCGCTGTCTGCCTTGACGGTGCAGTGAGCAGGAGCCTCGTCGCTGAGATACAGGCGGATGATGTAGGGACCATCGGCAGCCAGCTGCAGATTGGCACCGCCCTGGGTGAGGTTCTCGAATTCGCCACCCCAGTTGATACCCCAGTCGTGGTTGAGACGGAACTTGAATTCGCCGGCAACGAGGGTCTCACGAGCCTCCCAGCAATTCAGTATCTCGTTGTAGGTCATCTCAACGTCGGTGTCCCAGCTACCACGGACAGAACCGATGATGCTGATGTTCTGAACGGGAGTAATCTTGTAGGTCATCTCCTTGAGATCTACCTGCACGAAATAGAAGCCAGCTGCTGCACCATCAACGTTGGGTCCGCCGTCGGTCGTGAGCGTTCCGGAAGTGCCATCACCACTGGCCTTCTCCCAGTCACCGTCCCAGTTGTCCTTGTTGGGCTTGAACTTGAATTCGCCGTCGAGGTAGATGACAGCTTCGTACTGTCCGAGGCCATTGCCATGGAGAGGATGAACAGCACTCCAGCCGCTCTCGTTACCAATCTCATAGATGAACTCATTGAAGCCAATGGGTGCTACAGACCAGGTCTGGTCGAGCATGTTGAATGTCAGTTCGTAGTAGAGGGCATCGGGGTCTGCAGTGATGACGAGATTGCCGCCAGCGTTGTTGTAGCTGAACTTGCCTTCCTCGTTGCCAGCAGTCAGACAGCCGCTCCAGTCGCCACCAAGGCCGCTCTCCGGAGTCATCTTGAACTCTATGTCACTTCCGTCCTCAGGAGCTTCGAAGCGCAGTTTGAAGACAGGGTTCTCATAGGGATCAGAACCGTCGTTGGTGAGCTTGTAGTCGGTGTTGGTATTGTCCCAACCATTGATGGAGCCCGTGAGGTAGTAGGCGGCCTCGATAACGGGAGCCACGGGCGTAGCCTTCACGGTGAAAGGATCTGAGGTGGCAATGAAAATCTCGGTGTTGCCATTGGTCAGATACATCGTGACGGTAGCCTGGAGTTCGCGTTCTACGGGTCTGAGACCATAGGCGTCGGACAGTAATGCCTGAAGGTCTTCGGCCTTCATGCGTCCCTGAGCGTCGAGATCAAACGATTGGTCGCCGAAGTTAATGACATACTTAGGAGTGAAAGCCTCGTCAGTCGCAGTAGGTGCCGAGATAGAGCAGACCTGCACCAGTTCCTCGCCTTCTGGAAGGACATTGAGGTTCGTTCCTGCGACAGTGGCTATGGTGCCATTGCCAAAGCTGACGACTTCGGGCTGTGTGGGCTGAGCCTGTGGGGTCCAGTCCTTAAAGTCTTCCGTGCAGGCGGCCAGCCCAAAGAGGGCTGCCGCTGCGATGAACAATATCTTTTTCATAGCTTTTCTTAATTCGTTGCGTTATCAATAAAGAAATACTGACCGGTGATATCGTTGAGGATAACCGTGTAGGAGCCCTTGGTGAAAGGAATGTTCGGACCATTGCTGGCACCCGTGCCCCATGGGAAGGCATCGGCACCCCAGTTGTCTGCCCAGTCACCATCGGCAGCGAACTTCACCTCGCCGTCTGCAGTGGGTTCGAACTTGGCAATCCATACATGATTCTCGCCATTGAGGGACTCGCAAGCGGTCATCGGGTTGGCACCGATATTCCATTCGTTGTGACTACCGGGCATACCCATCGAGGTGAATGCCTTGACGGTGCGATCGTACTTCTCTACGGTCACCTTGCTGCTCTTGGTGTTGAGCTTGACGGTATAGTAGCCAGCCACGCTGATACCGATATTATGGTTGTCGCCATCTTCGTCGGAGAGGAAGGAACCATCGGCATTCTCCACATTGGTGTAGTTCATCTGAGTGTTCCAGTCACCAGGAGTCTGCACAAACTTGAACTGGGTGCCGGCGGGGAAGAAGCCGGTGTAGGAAATGACACCTGTGCCTGTGGTCTTATCGTAGGTTTCGTTGGAACTCGGCAGCAGAGGAATGAGACCACCGCCGACCTTATCATTACCCCAACCATTGGAACCAATATTGTTACCAACCATGTACCAAAGGATGGGCAGACGATCGAGAATGAAGTAAGGCTTCGTGTTGACGGTCACCGTGTTGGAGGAAATGATGGTGTTGTATTCATTTCCACCAGCATCACGGATGAAGGACTTGGCGCGGAAGGTCAGCGTCAGGTTTGCGGGTACGTCAGTCTCGGCAGCCCAACCAAGCATTTTCTGCAATGACTGGTTGATCCGCTCGGTACTGATAGCGCCACGAGGTTCGACAAAAGTCTGATCCAGGGTTATGAAATCAGCTCCCGTGTTGTCCTCTGCATCACTGATGAATTCCTTAGTAAAGGAACCCACAGGAGACATCTGGACCACATACGTGGGAACGACAGGTGCACCAAAGTCTGTGAAAACAGGGATTGTCCAGGAAAGCGTGACAGCATCTGTCTGTCCCAGAACGACGGTACCATTACCTACCGAAGGCTGGAACATCGAGAACTCCTGAGGCTGGACAAGAGTCGGATTGGACTCATTGTCGTCGCTGCACGCCGTGAGTGCAAAGGTGCCGGCCAGCAGCAACATCACATATGAAAATATTTTTTTCATGTCGTTTGCTTCTTTAGGAATTAATTATAACCAATGTTCTGCTCAATATTGGGGTTCGCATTCTTGTCCTCATAGGGGATAGCGAAGATATTGCGGAAGGCCTCGAAGCCCTGACCGTTCTTGACGCCGCCTTTCCATTCCCAGAGGTACTTGCTGCTGTTTTCACCACCAAAGTAGCCATAACGGATAAGATCCGTGCGGCGGAAACCTTCGTAGTACAGCTCACGCGAACGCTCATCAAGGATATAATCGAGGGTGCAATCCACCTTCGAGACGGACGTGGTGTTGGCGCGACTACGCAGGGCATTGATGTAGTTCAGACCTGCTGCAGAAAGGTCGCCGTCCTCACGGAGGTCTGCCTCAGCAGCAATGAGGTAAGCCTCAGCACTGCGCATGAAGAAGAAGTCCATGTCCACGAACTGGCTGTTTTGACCAGCACCACCGTTGGAATACGTATTGCGGAACTTGGCAACAGAGTAGCCGGAAGTAAATTCACTGGGTTTATCCACTGTGAGGGTACGGTCGGTGCCGAAGAAGAGGGCACGGTCATCGCCGGCAGCAGCGACCATGGCAGCGACACCACCATCGGGCACATTGCCATTGGGGAAGAACTTATAGACCAACTGGCTACGGGCACGGTTGCCGGACCAGAACTCCGAGCTGCCATAGTCACCTGCTTCATTCATATCCTTGTTCCAAGTGGAGGCCATCAGGAAGAGAGAAGTACCCCAAGAGGTGGTCGTTTCGCCATCCTGAAGGATGGAGAAGATGGATTCCTGAGAAGCACCGCTCTCGCCATTGTCACCCATGAAGAGCATCTGATAGGCACTCCATCCGTTCTGACCGGTTGTCCACAGCTTGTGGGGACCGTTGATGATAGCTTCGGCGTAAGTCTTGGCTTCGGTCCAGCGGGGAGTTCCGGTATAGACTTCTGCGTTCAGATACAAGCGAGCCAGCAGCATATTGGCAGCGTCCTGGTCCACTCGGCCGTAGCCTTCCTGCGAGCTGTTGCGGGCTGCAGGGGCAAGGAGGTTGGGCTGGGCAGCTTTCACCTCAGACTCTATCCAGTTGAAGAGGTCTGCACGCTTCATGGTCTTGGGATTATCTGCGGGAGTCACGGTGGTGAAAGGTACATTGCCGTAGCAATCCATCAGATAATAGTAGTACAACGCGCGAAGGAAACGGATTTCTGCAGCACGGGTGGTGTTGACAGAAGCAAACTCATCGAGATAGAGGTTGCAATAGCCGATTCCATTATACAGGCGATAGTAGAAGCCCTGAAGCATGGGGTGGGAAGCGTCCCAAGTGTTGTAGTTGAACTGTGGAATACCGGGGTCACCCCAGCAGCAGATGGACTCATCTGTGGTCAACTCATTGGCGTTCCAGAGCTGACGGACAAAACCTGTCGTACCGCCATCGAGTCCGGAGATATCGCAGTCGCCGTTGGCGCCGGTGTTTCCGGCCAGCGCCATATTGGCATAGCACTTCGTGTAGAGACCTACTTCGTCACCCTCCATGGTTGTCGAAGGATCGATGGGGTTTACATCCAAATCGCCTACACAAGAGCTCAGCCCAGCAGTCAGCACTACGGCTGCTGCAGGAAGAATATGTTTGAAAATATTGAATTTCATAATCTTTACTCTATTAGGGGTTGTTGTTTAGAAATCAAGTGTCACACCAGCTTGGATGGTGAAGGGACGGGGATACATATTATTGTCGATACCGCCAAACACTTCGGGATCGATACCATCGTACTTTGTCAGCGTGAAGACATTGGTTGCACTCACGTAGGCACGGCCACTGAGGAAGTTGTCGTCAGTCTTGAAGGAGTAGCCCAGGGTGATATTGTCACACTTGAGGAACGTGGCGTTGTGGACGAAATAATCCGAAAGCACGTGGTCGTAGGAAGACCAGTTGTTTACGCGGGCAGACGGGATGGTGTTCTGCAAATAGGAGAAAGAGCTGTCGAAGCGCTTCTGGGTATTGGCATAACCAGCCTGCTTGTCCCAGTAGACGTAATTGTTGAAGTGTGCACGGAAGCCGAGGCCGAGGTCCCAGTTCTTATACTGCAGACGTGTGCTCAGACCTGCGGTGTAGGGAGCGGTCGGGCTCTTGTAGACGTAGCGGTCGTCCTCAGAAATCTGGCCGTCGCCGTTGCGGTCTACGAAGACACCTTCAAGCGGTTTGCCGTTCTGGTCGTAGACCTGCTGATAGACGTAGAAGGAGTTTGCGGGATAGCCAACCATCTGCACCTGACAATTGTTACCTGTTCCGGACGAGATTCCGCCTGTCAGTTCCTTGGAGGTCTCACCGGTCAGTTTTGTGATTTCGTTGTGGTTGTAGGTGAAGTTGCCCGTGATTTCCCACATCCAGTCCTTGGTGACAACAGGACGTGCGGTGAGCATGACTTCAATACCCTTGTTCACCAGAGTACCGATATTGCGGGAGACCTTGTTCGTGAAGTTGGAACCGCCAGCTACGAATGTGGAGTAAATCAGGTCGGTAGTCTTGCGGTAGTAAGCGTCTACGCTACCAGAGAGGCGGTTCTTGAAGAAACTGAAGTCCAGTCCAGCATTATAGGTTGTCGTGGTTTCCCACTTGAGGTCTTCATTGTAGGCATCTGGGCGATACATCAGACCATCAGCAGTCACACCCACAATGGGATAACGGCCGTCCTTATTGGTACGGTTGACGTTGTAGGAGTGGAAGTAGTTGTAGTTTCCGATGCCGTCCTGCTGACCAGTCTTACCCCATCCCAGACGGAGCTTCAACTCGTCGAGCCAAGTGGCATCCTTCAAGAACCTCTCTTCGCTGATGAGCCAGCCGAAAGCTGCCGACGGGAAGAGAGCCCAGTGCTGCTTGAAGCGGCTGGAACCGTCATAACGCACTGTTCCAGTGAGCATATAACGGTTCATGAACGTGTAGTTCGCACGACCATAGAAGCTGACGAGGTAGTTCTCCTGCTCCCATTGTCCGGTAGAAGGCTTGTAGGCCGTTCCTGCCAGAGAAGCGCCCGTCTCCTCGTCGGTCTGCAGGCTGCTCATGGGATAACGTCCTTCGTAGTAGGAATTGCCCCAATACTTCTTGTGGCTCCATTCGTAACCGCCCATGATATCGAAGTGGTGGTTGTCATTGAAGTCTTTGTAGTACTGAGCGTAGGCAGAATAGATGAGGTTGTACTTGCTTTCCTTGGAATAGCCGTCATTGCCATAATAGAAGTTGGAAGGGCCCCAGTTCTGATAGGTCGTGTTCTGTCGGCCATTGCTCCAGTCACCGGAGAAATTCATGTGCAGGCGGAGGTCTTCGAGGCCATGAACCTTGTAGTCTACTTCGACATTACCCATGTAGTCAAAAGAGCGTGCACGGTCGTTTTTCTCTGCCAGCAGCGCCATGGGGTTCTTGGAGGTATTGCGGTTTGCGATGGTGGGATAGAGCGGGTCGTTCAGTGATGCACCATTGTCGGTCCATGTGAAGTAGTGATTGTAGTTGTTGAAAGCATCATCATAGGAGTAGATGGGCTGTGTAGGATCCATGCGCACTGCCTCGCTGATGGCATCGCCATTTGCATAGTGGTTGTGGGCGAACATGAATTTACCATTGATGTTGAAGGTCAAGTGGTCATCCAGGAAGGACGGATTCAGAGACAGGCTGGCAGTCGTTCGTTCGAAGTCTGAGCCTCTCAGAATACCATCCTGATTGGTGTAGCCGACGCTGACGCGATAGGGCATGTTCTTCAAGCCACCGCTAACCGTCACATTGTGGTCCGTACCGAAGGCTCCACGATAAATTTGGTCCTGCCAGTCGGTATTAGCATTACCCATCAGGTCTGCAGCTGCGCTGTTTGCACCATAGTAACTATTGATGAAGTTACGATACTCGGTAGCGCTGAGCACATCAAGGGACTTCTGGCGAGTAGAAAAAGTAACGTTTCCGTTGTAGCTCACGTGAGCTGCCTGACCTTTGCGTCCCTTCTTCGTGGTGATGATGATGACACCGTTAGAACCACGGCTACCATAGATGGCAGTCGCAGAAGCGTCCTTCAGGACGGTGAAGCTCTCGATGTCCTGGGGATTCACCATCGAAAGGGGATTGGCCAGACCCTTGACACCCTGATTGTCCATAGCCAGACCGTCGATGACAATCAACGGGTCGTTGGAAGCCGTGAGGGAGGAACCGCCGCGGATGCGGATTGTGGCTCCACCACCAGGGGTGCCGCCGCCATTGATGACACTGACACCAGCAATCTTGCCCTGAATCATGTCCTGAGCGTTAGTAATCGTACCATGGTTCTTCTCGTCGGGCTTCAAGGTGCTGACGGAACCTGTGAGGTCATGCTTCTTCACGGTGCCATAACCGATGACGACCACATCCTCCAGCACCTTGGCGTCCTCCTGAAGAGTGACGTTGATGATCGGGCGGACAGGAACGGTCACTGTCTGGAAACCCATGAACGAAATAGTAATCTGGCCACCCTGAGGTGCCGAGATAGAGAAATTACCGTCGAAGTCTGTCGACGTGCCACCTTGTTGTCCTACAACGCGAACGGTAGCACCAAAGACAGGTTCGCCGGTATCATCCTTAACATTACCTTTCACAGAAACCTGTGCAAAGGCACCCAAGGAGATGAATAGCCCACAAAGAAGGGCGAGAATCCGCAGCGGGATTCTTACATTTACCTGCTTCATCATGCTTTTGTTTGAGTTTAATTACTTTAAATATATTAATAAGGTGTTACTTTTTGTCAAGAAGTTCAGGATTCACAGGAGGTTAGCCCATTGCTTTCAATTTGACGCTGCAAAAATACAACGGAGAAGAATAAGGTGATTCTTATTTTGACTTAAATCAACAAAATGGATTGTGCAAACGATTGCACTCAATAACACTTGATTTCGTACTTATAATTTATCGCAGACTGCCTACTTTTGTCTACATTTGCCCGCAAATAGAACTAAAATGAGCGAAAAAACGACCTTGACGATGAAAGATATCGCGCGGGAGCTGGGAGTCTCTGTCTCCACCGTTTCCCGGGCTCTGAAGGATAGTCCGCTGATCAGCCCTGACCAGTGTGAGCGCATTCAGGCCTACGCACGCGAGCATAACTTCTTCCCCAACGAACTGGCCGGTTCCCTGCGACGCAGCCAACTGTCGCCACCTAAGCTCATCGGAGTCATCATCCCACAAATTGCTCACTACTATTTCTCCACCATTCTCTCTGGTATCGAGGAACAGGCCAGCCTGAGAGGCTACCGCATCATCGTGGCACAAAGCGACGAGCGTTTCGAGCGCGAGGTACATATCTGCCAGACACTACTTGGACTCCGGGTGTGTGGGGTTATCGTATCCCAGGCGAAGGACACCACGCACTACGAGCATTTCCAGCAACTGATGAATGCTGGCATGCCGCTGGTATTCTACGACCGCATCTGCACTGGGCTGAACACCAACCGCGTGGTGGTGGACGACTACATGGGTGCCTACAACGCCGTCACGCATCTACTCAGCACGGGATGCCGCCGCATCGCCTTCTATGGTTCGGATATGCGACTTGAGATTTCCAAGAACCGCTACAACGGCTACCGCGATGCCCTGCTGAAAGCGGGCATTCATCCCGACGAGTCACTGCATCTGGAATGCGACAACCGCACAGACGCCGAAATCATCACGCCCTCCCTCCTTACACGAGACGAGCGGCCCGACGCAGCCTTTGCCGTGAACGATGACACCGCCATCGGTATACTCTACACCGCCAAGCGAATGGGACTGCGCGTGCCGGACGACTTCAGCGTCTGCGGTTTTACCAACGGTGAACGTGCCATTGCCTGCGACCCCACACTGACAACCGTGGAACAGCGTGGAAAGCAGGTGGGCAAAGAAGCCGTGGACATCCTCCTTGACAAGGTTGAGGGCTACACGCCAATGGACAAAGTCGAGAAGCGGGTAGTCAAGACACGACTCATCATCCGGGGTACCACAAGGCCCCAGGAAGAGCCGGCTCCATAAGCCCATTTACCTCCATTAGACCTATTAATCAAAAAACAACCATCCATATGCAAAAACCGAATTTATCTTTCTGGAAACTGTGGAACCTTAGTTTTGGGTTCTTCGGCGTGCAAATCGCCTACGCCCTTCAAAGCGGCAACATCTCGCGTATTTTTCGCACACTCGGTGCCGACCCGCACGACCTGAGCTACTTCTGGATCCTCCCTCCGCTGATGGGCATCATCGTGCAGCCCATTGTAGGCACCCTCTCCGACCGGACCTGGACGCGCTTCGGACGACGTATACCTTATTTATTTATAGGGGCTGCCGTGGCCGTGGCCGTGATGTGCCTGCTGCCAAACTCGGGATCGTTGGGTCTCAGCCTTTCTGCTGTCATGTTTTTCGGACTGATCATGCTGATGTTGCTCGACACCTCCATCAACATGGCCATGCAGCCTTTCAAGATGCTGGTCGGAGATATGGTCAATGAGGAGCAGAAGGCAAAGGCCTACAGCATTCAGTCGTTCCTCTGCAACGCCGGCAGTGTGGCTGGTTTCCTCTTCCCATTTATCTTTGCTGCCATCGGACTGAATAACACAGCTCCCGAAGGGGTTGTACCCGACACCGTCATCTGGTCGTTCTACATCGGTGCTGCCATTCTCATCGCATGCGTCATCTACACCATTGCAAAGGTGAAAGAGTGGAACCCGCAGGAATACCGTCTCTACAACCCGGTCGACGAGACGAAAGAGACATCGGCCTCGTGGTTAACCCTACTGCGCAACGCGCCCTCTACTTTCTGGAAAGTGGGACTTGTCCAGTTCTTCTGCTGGGCAGCGTTCCTCTATATGTGGACCTACGTGGTCGATGCCGTCAGCGAGACCGTCTGGGCCACCACAGACCCTGCCACTGAAGGCTATCAGACAGCAGCCAACTGGACGGGCGTGCTCTACGCCATTCAGGCTCTCGGAAGCGTCTGCTGGGCACTCGTGCTCCCTCGATTCAGCAATACGAAAGTGGCCTATGGAGCCAGCCTGCTGCTGGGAGGGCTAGGCTTCGCGCTAATTCCCTTCTGCCCGAATCAGTATCTGCAGATCATACCATTCCTCCTCATCGGATGCGCCTGGGCAGCCATGCTCGCCATGCCATTCACCTTCGTAACCAACGCCCTCCAGGGCTACGGCCACATGGGGGCCTACCTCGGACTCTTCAATGGCACCATCTGCCTGCCGCAAATCATCGCTGCCCTCTGTGGCGGAGGCATACTCTCGATGATCGGACACCACCAGTCATCCATGATGATTGTCTCAGCTATCCTGCTCTGCGTGGGTGCACTCTGCGTCACCTTCATCAAAGACAAAAGATGAGCCCACAAAACCCATATAATCGTAATTTGTCAAATTCATAAATAAACGCTATGAATATCAAATTTGAAATCGAATACCGAACCATCTTTGGCGAGGATCTCTTCCTGAACGTCCTCGAACACGATGGCAGCCAGACGCGCAACGCCATGCGCACCAGCGATGGCATTATCTGGTCCGTGGAACTGACTGTTGAGAAAGCCATTGACTACTTCTACACCGTGACTTGGAAAGGCCGCGAGAAACGCTCCGAGTGGGTCTTCTGTCCCCACAGCTTCGACCCCAAGGAGGTGGCCAACCCCTCCCTGCCCGTGGTGCAGCGCGACGCGTGGATGGACGCCCCCGAAGATTTCCGCGTGGCAGGAACGCTGATTCCCGTCTTCTCCCTCCGCTCCAGACGTAGCTTCGGCGTGGGAGACTTCGGCGATCTGCGGCAGATGGTCGACTGGGTGGCCACCAGCGGACAGCGTCTCTTGCAAATACTGCCCATCAACGACACCACCAGCAGTCACACATGGGGCGATTCCTACCCCTACTCCTGCATCAGCGTCTTTGCCCTCCACCCCCAGTACGTGGAACTGGGAGCTCTACCGAAGCTGAAGAAGAAAGCAGACCTCGAACGGTTCGAGGCGCTGCGACTGGAACTGAATGCTCTCACGCAAATCGACTACGAGCGCGTGAATGCCGCCAAACTCGAGTACCTTAAGCTGCTCTTCCATCAAGAGGGCAAGAAACTTTTGGCATCGGCTGACTTCCAGAGTTTCTTCGAGGAAGCACAGACGTGGCTTGTTCCCTACGCACAGTACTGCACCCTGCGCGACACCTACGGAACAGGAGATTTCAGCCAGTGGCCCGACCATCGCCAATGGAACGAGAACGACCGCAAGGCGCTGTCTGCTGTAGGCTCTCAATTAGGAGATATTGCTTTTTGGTACTTCGTTCAGTTCATCCTCGCCCAACAGCTTAGCGCCGTCCACGCTTATGCTCGCACGCGCGGGGTAATTCTTAAAGGTGACATTCCCATCGGCGTGGCCCGCCATGGTTGCGACGTGTGGCAGGAACCGCGCTACTTCAACCTCAACGGCCAGGCTGGCGCTCCACCTGATGACTTCGCTGAAGATGGTCAGAACTGGGGATTTCCCACCTACAACTGGGAGGAGATGCTTCGGGATGGTTGTCAGTGGTGGGAGCGTCGCTTCCGCAACATGGCCCGCTACTTCGACGCCTACCGCATAGACCACGTGCTGGGTTTCTTCCGCATCTGGGAAATTCCAGTACCTGTCAAGAGCGGACTTCTCGGACAGTTCTCGCCTGCACTCGCCCTCACTCGCGAGGAAATTTACGGATATGGCATCAGCGACGAAACACTGAAACGTACTACATGCCCGATCATCAGGAATGCAGACGTTTCCACCGACGTGCTCTTTCTCCGCGATCATAAGAACCCAGAGGTCTTCCATCCACGCATCTCTGCACAGAAGACTGAAGCCTATGCCGCACTCTCCGATCAGGAGAAGCAGGCGTTCGACCGACTCTACGAACAGTACTTCTACCACCGCAACAACCAGTTCTGGTACGAGGAAGCTATGCAGAAGCTGCCTAAGCTGGTGCGCGCCACACGAATGCTCTGCTGTGCCGAGGACCTTGGAATGGTGCCCGCATGCGTACAGTGGGTCATGGATGAACTGGGCATTCTAAGCCTCGAACTGGAGTCCATGCCGAAAGAGGCTTGGGTGCGTTTCGGACACGTAGAACGCAACCCGCGGCGAAGCGTCGCAACAATCAGCAGCCACGACACACCCACCCTGCGTATGTGGTGGGACGAGGACTACGAGCGGACACAGGATTACTACAATTCCATACTCCAGATGGAAGGACCTGCACCACATCCGCTCTCCGGAAACCTCGCACGCCACATCATACAGCGCCACCTCAGCTGCCCGTCCATGGTCTGCGTCATCGCCCTCCAGGACTGGCTCGCGACAGACGAGCACCTGCGCCTGAAAGATGCCGGAGCCGAGCGGATCAACATCCCCGCCAATCCTCACCACTACTGGCGCTACCGCATGCACCTGAACATCGAAGACCTCAAGAACGACAAGCAGTTCACCGAGGCCATCCGGGAAATGATCGTCAAAGGCAACCGCCTCTGAATACCCAGCCACCACATGACACCTTTTCATAACAAATTCCATACATGAAACATCTCTCCTGGCATTTCCAATATATGAAACGTCATTTCTGGCAAATTCTATTTGCCCTCATTTTCCTCGTCAGCTGTCAGCAAAACAAAACAACAGGAGACACACAGGCGGGGTCAGAATCTATTGCCACCATCACCTCCCCAAACGGTAACCTCACCCTCACCTTCTCCCTCGACGGCACACGCCCGCAGTATGCACTGACCTACAAAGGTCATGACGTCATCCTCCCATCTCACCTTGGGCTCGAGCTGGCTCAGGACAAGCATGCTTCACGAGGCTTGGACGAGACCGACCTCATCGACGGATTCACCATCGCAGACAAAGCGACCACTTCCTTCGACGAAACATGGCAACCAGTTTGGGGCGAGACACGCAACATCCGCAACCAATACAACGAACTCGCCGTCACCCTCCGTCAAAACGCAAACTCCGACAGTAATCGTACCCTTCTCCTTCGCTTCCGCCTCTACGACGACGGACTCGGATTCCGCTACGAATTCCCACAACAGCCAGACCTCGTTTATTTCCTCATCCAGGATGAGCGCACAGAATTCCGGATGACCGGCGACCACACCGCATGGTGGCTGCCAGGAGACTACGACACGCAGGAGCAGATGACCCAGGAATCCCGTCTTTCGGAAATCCGCAGCCGTTTCCACGATGCCGTCAATTGGGGCAACTCTTCCGTGGCCGTGTTCTCACCCACGGGTGTGCAAACGTCCTTGCAGATGAAGACCGACGACGGTCTCTACATCAACATCCACGAGGCGGCATGCGTCGACTACGCCACCATGCACCTCGAACTCGTCGACGAGCAGACAAAGGCACTCACGACCAAACTTGAAGGCGGAAGCAACGCCTACACCCCAGCACCGGCTCCCGCAAGGGCACCTTTACCCAAGCCCTACACCTTCGTCAGCCATCTCACGCCAGACGCCACTGGTCTGAAGGGCGCCATGCAGACACCTTGTCGCTCGCCATGGCGCACCATCATCGTCTCAGACGACGCACGTGACATGCTCGCTTCCAACCTCATCCTCAACCTCAACGAGCCCTGCGCGCTCGAAGACGTCAGCTGGATCCATCCCACAAAATACTGCGGCGTATGGTGGGAGATGATTGTCGGCAAGAGCGCATGGCACTACACCGACGACTTGCCCAGCATACAGCTCGGAATGGACACACCACCCGACTTCCAGCTTTCAACCTTCAACTTTAAAGACTGCACCCCCAATGGTCGCCATGCCGCCAATAACGACAAGGTGCGCCGATACATCGACTTTGCCGCCAAGAACGGACTCGACCAGGTGCTCGTCGAAGGATGGAATGTCGGATGGGAGGACTGGGCAAATATGTGGAAACGCGATGTCTTTGATTTCGTCACGCCCTATCCCGATTTCGACATCAAGGCCCTTAATGACTATGCACATTCCAAGGGCGTCAAGCTCATGATGCACCACGAGACCAGCAGCTCCACACAGAACTACGAACGACACCTCGAACAGGCCTACGCACTCATGAACCACTACGGTTACGATGCCGTCAAGTCCGGATATGTCGGAGACATCATACCACGCGGTGACCACCACTATTCACAGTCCATGAACAACCACTATCTCTACTGCATCCAGCAGGCCGCCCGGCATCATGTCATGGTCAACGCCCACGAGGCCACACGCCCCACTGGCCTTTGCCGCACCTATCCCAACCTCGTAGGCAACGAGAGTGCCCGGGGAACAGAGTACGAAGCCTTCGGAGGCAACCGCCCCGACCACACTTGCATCCTGCCTTTCACACGACTGCAGGGAGGACCCATGGACTACACTCCCGGCATACTCGAGACCCAACTCAGTACCTGGTCCGACAACACCTCATGGGTGCGCACCACCGTGGCCGGACAGCTTGCCCTCTACCTCACCATGTATTCCCCGCTCCAGATGGCAGCCGACCTTCCCGAGCACTATGAGCGCCCGGACCTCGCACCCGCTTTCCAGTTCATCCGCGATGTCGCCTGCGACTGGGACGACAGCCGCTACCTCGAGGCCGAGCCCGCCGACTACATCACCGTTGCACGCAAGGCAAAGGGCACCGACAACTGGTTCATCGGAGGCAAGTGCGATGAAAACGGACACCAGTCCGTCATCACACTCGACTTCCTCGATGCAGGCCGCAAGTACGAAGCCACCATCTATGCCGATGCCGCCGACGCTCACTACGAAACAAACCCAAAGGCATATACCATTTCGAAGAAAACAATCACCAACTCCGACACCCTGCGCCTTACCTCCGCTCCGGGAGGAGGATTCGCCGTCAGCATCATCCCCATCTGACGCCACTCATCATCATCTCTCATCACCATCTGACGCCACTCATCACCATCTGACGCCACAGTGCCCTCGGCATCAGCCGAGGGTATCTCCTCTCTTAATGCGCCCCGTACACCTCAATATCGCCGATGCGGACGAAACCGTCCACACCCCCGTTTAATACACGCAAGCGCACATAACGAGCCTCCACGGGCGCAATGGTGACATCGGTCACCGCAGCTATGTTGCCAGTATGCGTTCCCGCTGTCACCCACGACTCACCATCCAGACTCGTCTCCACGATGAAGTCACGACTGTTCAGTTCTGGATCAAGGCCAGCGGCCTCAGCATGACGCACCACGTAGCGGCTAATCTCATATACCTCCTGAAAATCCAATTGAACCCAACCCTCTGAGTCTGCCGTCTTCGAAATCCATATATACCCCTCCGAGGGCGAGCCGTCAGCGGCATACTTCACCTGAGTCTTCGCCGGAGAAGAAGTGATTTCCATGCCCTGCAGAAGCGTCAGGTTAAAAGGAAGGTGATGAGCCTCGTTAAAGTAGCTGAACCAGTGGTCAGCACGGACGATATTCACGTTGCCAGGCGAGAGTGCGTCCAGCTTTTCCTTCAGGGCTACCAGCTTGTCAGGACCTGCATCCCACACTGTAGCCTGACCCGTCACGAACATCGGCTCCCCACCCTTGAAATTCTTAATGTCACGATTGAAGAAGTCTGTGATGACATCTGCACCGCTGGCATAGCAGGGATACTGAACCGCAATTGGAAGCCTCCCGGACTGTATCTTTGTCGTCAGCCTCCCGGACTGACGTTCCCAGTCATTGATGGTGAGACCATAGAGATAAGGACAATTGTCCGCATACACCTTACGCTGTGAGCTGCTCACATCGTCCCAAATGGTAACCACCCGAAGGCCGCTCTTCTCCAGATAGCGCTGCGTCAGCTGAGTATAAGGGGTGATTGTCTTGCTCGACGTCGATGGAGCATAATAGCGAGAGTTGTGGGCATCATAGGGCATGGCATAGCCCAAACCGGAGGGGCCGCTGACGAAGCAGTCGCTGCTGGAAGCCTTGCCATAGTAATAGTTCAGCATCATGGGCGCTAAGTCCGCCAGAGCAGGACTGATGGTCCAGTTCATGGGCATCTTGCCCCGACCACCCTGTTCAAAAATCTTCGCCATCGCGTGCTGGCAGTATTGGATGTTGTCGCCGTCGCTGATGTAGACCGAGGCATACACCTTGTTCTCCAGTTTCGGGCGTTTAGGCACAGGAGGGATTTTGACCGCCTTCTGCACCGACGTGTAGACCGTAGTATTCTCGAAGAAGTCGGCAGGTACGGTGGACAGACCATACTTAGTGGCCTCACCCACACCGGAGCGTTCCTCGGGATACCAACCCAACACGAAATCACGGCCTGGTGTCATATCCTTCAGCATCTTGTCCAACAGCGAACGTTCGTTAGCATTGCGAGGGTCCAGCCACACACTCGCAGAACCACAGGCTGCACCAATATCGTGTACATAAGGTATCGTTGGACGCTCACTTATGAGCAAGCGATGATTGCAACGGCTCCAATAATTATCGTAGAGATAGGTGTAGACTGCCAACGCTGTGGACATCGTCAGTGGGGTAAGATCCTCCACAACAGGAAAATCCAGACCCGCAGCCACCAACTTTCCACGAACCTCAGCGGTCACGGGTAGCAGACGCTCTAGACCGGCAATCGTGATGGCGAGATTGGAATAATGCTCGCTCAACTTATTGCTATAGAGTACAAGACCACGTATCTCCTCCTGAAACAGTTTCACTAGGTTGTAGGGAGATGTGGTGGGGATGGAAGCAGTACGGAGGCCATGCGCCGTGGGCCAAGTACTACGCGGTTCTTCGTTATGGTTGAAGAGGAGTATACGCGGGCGGGAGCGGTTGACTATACCTTGAAGGGTACAGAACATGACTCGCTCTTCATCGCTCAGTTTGGCGGCGCTCATGTCCAGCGACCTAACGGTTGCGGGCGGAAGGAAGAACGGCAACAGCCGGTCTTCGGGCCAGCAGAGTTCGTCGGCCTCGAGGATACGAAGGCCGTCGCTGTTGAGGGTGTACACGGTATCGGCAAATGTGATTCGTTCCACTTCACTCACATCGGTGCGCAAGGCAGCTCCGTTCGCGAGCTTCATGATCATCGTAGTGGGTTGCTGCGCCATGAGCTGTACAATTCCTAGAAAGGCGGCAGCTATAAGGAAAGTCTTTCTCATCTTACAAAAGTTTGATATTAGGTGCATATCGAATTAAATCTTGATTTTGGTAGAGAATGTGCCTACCTTCACGATGAAAACACCAGTGCCCAGGGTGGTACGGTTCAGCCGAAGTTGGCCGCCATGGACGGGAGGAGTCGTGACGCTGCGACCATCAAGCGTATATATGCGAGGCCTAACGCCCTTGGGGATTCCACGAAGTAGAGCTCCGCCCTCCTGAAGGAGGCACGAAAAGCCCTTCTCCTCGCCGGCGATTTTCACACCGGTAGTTTGTCCGAATAGTATTTCTGCAATGTCAGAAATCTCGAACTCCACAGCATCTGCCGTTCTCGGTTTCACAATCAGTTTGCCATCAGCGACGGTCACCACAGGATTTGCCTCAAAGAGCACATCGGCGGTCTCGCCGCCCAAGGTCTTCACCTGCAGACTGTGCCCTGTTCCATCCACCATCAGAAAACTGATTTCCTTCAGATCTGCCACACGAGTCTTGGCACATGTCCCGTCTTTCTTCAGGACCTTCATTACCTTCTCCTGCGCCTGAACTGAAAGGACGCCAAGGAAGAGGGTCGCAATAAAAAATAAATTTCTCATTATTTCTAATAGGTATTAAGTAGCAGTTTAACAAAAAACAAGCAAGAAGCCTGAAATACTCGGCAAAAGTACAAAGAAAACATAGAAGCGTTCAATCTTGATCTGAATTATTTCAATAGGTGCAATGGATTTAGTATAAATTAACAGGTTTACGAGTTCATAACGACACATAGAACATGTTTTTATCAGAGAATTGTTTTTTTTGGTCAAAAAATGTGGCTCTTTTCGTTGCAATTGTTGTATCTTTGCACCCGAAAAACCTAACAAGCTACTATCATAATGACTATGCAAAAGAATTTCTTCCTGAGCGCACTGCTGGCACTCGCATCATGTGCCGGAGCCTTTGCGCTGAACGTGGACAACCTGCGCGTGCAAGCTCTGCGCAACCCCAGCGGTATCGACCAATCTTCGTTGCAATTCACATGGCAGCTGCATTCTGCCGAACGCGGTGTGGTACAGACAACATATCATCTGGTCCTCACATCCGACGCAGCAGGCGAGGACGTGATCTTCGACTCGGGTGTCGTGCAGAGCGAGCAGTCCGTAGGTGTAGAAGTCAACAGCCTCTCGTTGCAGCCTGCACAGCGCTACTACTGGCACGTAACGGTGCAGGACAACAAGGGGAAAACAGCCACATCGACAGAATCTGCCTACTTCGAAACCGGGCTGATGGGCACCGGATGGAGCGGTGCCAAGTGGATAAAGGCCAGCGACGTTCCCGCAGGACAGACCACGGACGAAGTCACGGACTACACCGTTGAGGGAAAGGTGCGCATCGAGCATACGGCTGCAGGTCTTTGTTTTGCCATGCAGGACAATTCGAATTTCTATTTCTGGCAGCTGAATACGGAGGGCGACTACCCCCGTTTGCGCCCTCATGTGTGGAAGAACGGCAACCCCTCCTGCCTGGACAACATCAACCTCACTGGCAAGGTGGCGCTGAACAACACCGATGAATTCACGCTGCGCATAGAAGTCACTGGAGCCTCACGTGCGCGAACCTATATTAACAATGTCCTGGTGGACGATAGGACGGGTGACTTCAAGTTCGGCCGCATCGGCATGAGAGAAGACCACGGCGAGCGCGACGGCAAAGCCGAAATCGGTGTCTATGATGACATTCGCGTGACTACCGCCAGCGGCACGGTACTCCTCTCGGAGGACTTTGAGCAGGGCAACAGTTTCACGGGCGGCACTGTAACTGGCGGCAAGCTCCGCATCGTAGGCTCCACCAACGGGCACGTCCTTGTCTGGCAGAAGCAGACCGATGGCACACACGTTCACTATGCCTTGGACTGGGATATGTACCTCGTCAAGGCCAGTGCAGCAGTCATCTTCGCCGCCACTTCGGCAAACACCTACCACATGTGGCAAATCAATGCCAACGACAATGCCAACCCCGCTGTGCGCCACCACACCTACATCAACGGCAACCTCACCTGGAACGATGCCCAGTTCACTCAGCTAAAGAAGAGCGACATCCTGGGCCACAAGCACCACTACCGCGTGGAAGTCGAGGGTACGGCCATCCGCACCTTCGTGGACGACCAGCTCGTGGACACCTACACGGACAACACCGGCACCGCCGTCCGGGGCGACATCGGAATGCGCGTGGACAACAATGCTGGCGAGGAAGCCTACTACGACAACCTCATCCTGACTGAATACGACCCCGACGGCACTCCGCACGTGCGCCTCTCGGAGGACTTCGAAGGACTGTCGTCCGACTTCTTCTATGATGCTGTCATCGAAGACTTTGAGGGCTCGCGTATGTGCCACGTGAAATCTGCTTCCGGCGAGAAGAAGGTAATGCAGACCACCACGGAAGGCATGCCTCAGTTCCGCAAGACCTTCGAGGTCAGCAAGCAAGTGGCTTCCGCCACGCTCTTCACCAGCGGACTGGGTGTCTACGACCTATTCATGAACGGACAGCGCGTGGGACACGTGCAGCCCGACGGCACCACCATCTATGAGGAACTGAAGCCCGGATGGACAGATTTCCGCTACCGTGTTTTCTACAGCACGCATGACGTAACCTCCCTGATTGCCGCTGGCAAGAACGCCATCGGTGCCGTGGTCACCCCAGGCTGGTGGGCGGGTGCTGTGATGCACGGAGCCTATGGTTCACCCAGCACGGGGTTCCTTGCCAAGTTGCTCGTCCGGTACACCGACGGCACCGAGGACATCATCGTCAGCGACCTCAGTTGGCTCTCTTCAAAGGGCGGGGCTCTGAAGCTGGGCGACATATACGACGGCGAGATCTATGATGCACGCCTGGCCAGTAACTGGACTGCCGCCGACTACGATGACAGCCATTGGAACACTGTGCGTGAAAACGTGGAGTTCAAGGGAAAGATCAACGCTTTCACCGGCGGCTACGTCCGCACACTGCCAGACAAGGTGCAGCAAGTGCGTACTGCCACCATACACGAGGGCGTAAAGAGCACCGGCACTGACTTCGGCATGGCCAACGTCGTCAGCACCACGGAAGGGCCTGCAGCCGTCCAGGTCAAGAAAGGTCAGTCCGTGGTCTTCGACTTCGGTCAGAACGTGGTCGGATGGGTGAATTTCCGGGTAAAGGGACGCGCCGGCAACCGTCTGAAGATGCGATTCGTGGAAATGCTGAACGACACAGGCTCGCGAAGCCGTGGCAACGATGGCCCTGGCGGTACACCTTATCTGGCCAACCTGCGCTCGGCCAAGGCTTCACTTTACTACACCCTCAGCGGTGCTGCCGAAGGCGAGAGCTACCACTCCTCCACCACCTTCTTCGGATTCCGTTACTGCGAGGTGACACCCTCCGACGACGTAGAAATCCTCGCCATCGAAGCACAGCCCGTCAGTTCCTCCACCGAAGACCGAGGCTACGTGGAGACAAGCAATGCGTTGGTCAACCAGCTCTTCTCCAACATCACCTGGGGACAGCGAGGCAACCTGCTCAGCGTGCCTACCGACTGCCCGCAGCGCGACGAACGACTGGGCTGGATGGCTGACACACAGGTGTTCACCTGCACGGGACTATACAATGCCTTCATGGAATCCTTCTACCGCAAATGGATGCAGGATGTGCGCGACGGACAAAACGCCGAGGGCGCCTACCCAGGTGTCGCACCTGAGTGCTGGGGCACTCCTTTTGGGCAGACCGTGTGGGCCGATGCGGGCATCGTTGTGCCTTGGACGCTGTACGTCATGACCGGCAACAAGGATGCCATCCGCGAGAACTACGATTCCATGGAACGCTACATGACCTTCCTCGCCAAGCAGGTCTTCGATGGCTACCAGTACAATGGTGGAGGTCTGGAATGGGGCGACTGGCTTTCTTTCGTCACAACGGATACACGCTACATTGCCGTTGCCTACTACGCTTACGTCACCCAACTGATGGCCAAGATGAGCCGTGCACTCAGCGACAGCGATGCCGATGCTTACGCTCAGAAAGCAGCCAGCTACGACCAGCTCTTCCTGAATATCAAGGAAGAGTTCCGCCGCCGCTACATCACCCCCACCGTGCGCCAGACCACCCAAACAGCCCTACTCATGGCCTTGCAGTTCAACCTGCTGGAGGGAGATACGGAAATTGAGAATTTCAAGACACGCCTCACCCGCTCCATCCGCAACAACAGCTACAAGCTTAACACGGGGTTCGCAGGTACTCCCCTGCTTGGTCCCACCCTCTCACGATACGGGCTGAACGACTTCGCCTACGACCTGCTGCTGCAGCGAAAGTGCCCGTCCTGGCTCTACAGCGTCGATCAGGGAGCCACCACCATCTGGGAGCGCTGGAACAGCTACACTAAGGAGAGCGGCTTCGGAGACCCTGGCATGAACAGTTTCAACCACTACGCCTATGGTGCCGTAGGCGAATGGATGTACCGCTATATGTGTGGCATTCAGTACGATGAACAGCAACCGGGCTTCAAGCACATCATCCTCCAGCCGCAACCAGACCGTCGCCAGCAGTTGCCCGCCGGGCAAGAACTCATCACCTCAGCCAGTGCCCGCCACCAGAGCTACTATGGTGACATACGCTCCGCCTGGCAGACTACCGATCAGAATGGTTTCACCTACGAATGCACCGTTCCCGCCAACACTACCGCCACCTTGTACCTTCCTGCCGGCAGCGAGCAAACTTCAGTCTACGAAGGTGACCACCCTGCTGCCGAGTCTGAGGGCGTGGAGTATTTGGGCTACGAGGACGGGTGCCAGGTCTATCGCCTTGGCTCCGGATCCTACTGCTTAACCACGGACCTCAAGGATGCCATCTCACGTGTTGTCACCGAAAGTTCTTCCGCCCCCGTCTATGATCTCAACGGTCGCCTCCTTCGCAGCGAGACGACCTCTACCCAAGGTCTGCGAGCAGGGCTCTACATCGCTGGCGGACGCAAGTTCCTAACCCGATAGTCTTTTTGAGATATGAGATTCATGAATCAGAGAAAATTGTATGCTGCTCTCGCGGGCTGCTGCCTCCTTGCGACCTTGCCAGCAGCACTTCGGGCTGCCGACCAACCGCCCTATGAGACCAAAGAATTTGCCATGCCGGGAATCAAATGGAAACCGGTACCGCTTTGGTTCTGGAACAACACAACCATCCAAGCCACAACCTTGGAGAACCAGCTTAGCCAAATGGTGGAGAAGGACAACTACGGGGGCGGAGCCATCCTTCCTTTCGGCGAGGGGTTCCGACCAGAGTATCTGTCGGAAGCATACTTTGAGCTCTACCGCCGTGCTCTGGAGCAGGCACAGGCACTGGGAGCCCAAATGTCCATCTACGACGAGTACGGTTTCCCTTCAGGAAGCATGGGAGCCATCAACGGTTCCGGCGTGACAACCTTCAAGAATAACCATCCTGAAGCGACCGTGAAGCGCCTCGACAAGACCGAATACCACATCACTACCGGAAATACTTTTGACCGCGACCTGAAACTCAACGGAAAACTGATGGCACTCGTTGCATGGAACACCAAGACGAAAGAAGTTCAGCCCCTGCGCGACTACTTCGATTCGGCCACAGGTCACCTCACTTGGACTCCACCGACTGCCTCTGGCTGGCGGATTCTGCAATTCGAATCCGTGGTGGACGGCGACCCGAACGTGGACTACCTCTCGCAGGAAGCCGTCAAGCTCTTCATCCAGGATACACACGAGCAATACTACACCCGCTTTGCTGACTTCTTCGGGAAGACCATCACTTCCACGTTCTTCGATGAACCTACGATGTACCGTGCCCAAGGACGTATGTGGACTGACAATTTCAATGAACAGTATATGCAACGTTATGGCGAGTCACCGGAACTGCTCTACCCCGCCTTATGGTATGACATCGGTAAGCGCACAAACTGGGCACGCAACAGTCTTTTCGGGCTTCACTCCACGCTCTATAGCGAAGGGTTCATGAAGACCATCGGCGACTGGGCGGCAGCTCATGGAATCCTGGCCACTGGCCATCAGGATCAAGAGGAAATTGCCAACCCCACCAGCGTGGCAGGCGATCTAATGCTTGTGGGCAAGCACCTGTCCATGCCCGGCATCGACAAGATTGGTGGCGGACGCCCTACAGAGGATTACTACAAAGTGGTTTCCTCGTCTGCCAACTGCTGGGACAAGGACTATGTGATGTCGGAAACCTATGGAGCCATGGGAAACATCCCCATGGAACAGCTCTACCAGGTCGCCATTGAGCAGTACACCAAGGGAATCAATCACCTGATACCCCACGCTGTGTGGTACGATGACAAGAATGTCACCTTCCTGCCAGAACTCTCGTGGCGCAACAGCCTCTACAACCGCGAGTTACCCACCTTTAACCTCTTCCTGGCTCGTCTGAACTACCTATTGCAACGACCCGCTCGCCATGTGGCAGACGTGGCCGTGCTCTATCCCATTCAGACGATGTACGCAGGTCACGTCTTCGATGGACCCAAGGGCTACTACGAAGGCGGTGTGGAAATTCCCAAAACGGATTATCCTCGTGTTTCCCGCCTGCTCACCGATCAGCTGGGTATCGATTTCACTTACCTGCATCCGGAAGTCATTGATGACCGTTGTACTGTCAGCGACAACAGGCTCCTACTCTCCAATGCCGTAAATACCGAACAGTTCCGCCTCATCATCCTGCCTGGTGTGGCCTGCATTTCCTCATCGAATCTCCAGAAGATCGAGCAAGCGTGGGAAGCTGGTGTAGGCGTCATTTTCACCTCTCAGAAGCCTACGAGTTGCGCCGACCCTATAGGCAACGACGAGACTGTGCAACAGGTCGTTGCACGTATGCTGGCGGGCGACGAGGAACATCGCCCAGCACTGTTTGTAGCCTCTCCTACCGAGAAATCCTTGCTGCAGGCTATTAACGAACTGCTTCCGCAGCGCGATGTGCTATTCACCAGCAGCCAACATCCCTTCAACTACATTCACAAACAGGTGGAGGGACGTGATGTCTTCTTCTTCGGAAATATCGACAACTCTACCGCAGAGAATGTCATCACACTGGCCTCAGTCCCTACTGCCTGTTCGTTGCTCGACCCTCACACAGGGCGCGTTACTACCCTCCAATTGACACCCGAAGGTTCCTTCACACTGAAACTGCGTCCCAACCAGTCAGTGTTCCTCGTGGACGACGCCCTGCTGACAAAGAACGCCACGCCCGACGACTTGCCCGAGGCTAAATCCACATACACCATTGAGGCTCAGGTGCAAATAGATCAGCTCAGCGCCGGACTCTGCTTCGCCCGTTCGGACAACAATAGCTACTATATGTGGCAATTCAACGTTTCGGATCCTGCTCGGCCCCGATTGCGTCCTCATCGTTGGATGGGCGGACAGGCTTCGGTGTTGGCTGAAATCAACCTGCCTGCAGAGGCTGCCATACAACCCGGCGTGCCCTTCAACATCAGACTGGAAATTGATGAAGAGTCATATGTGTGTACCTATATCAACAATATCCTCGTAGACGAACGCAGCGGCACCTTCCCCTACGGACGTATCGGATTCCGTCAGTCACATGATGACACTTATGGTAAAACGGAAATCGCCCGCTTTGATAATGTTCGCCTACGCGGATCCAAGGGTGAGGTTCTCTTCGAGGCAGACTTCGAGAACAAGAATCCCTTCTCTGCTGGAAGGCTCACAGACGGCTGGCTGCGCGTAGCCGGTCAGATGAGCAGCGACGTCTATTCATGGCTCTCACAGACACCGCTCTTGGACGCCGTATTCTTCCCATCGACGCCTGAAGGAGCACCATTCACCGGAACCACTAACACCATCTTTAACCTTCAAGGGATACCTACCGCCTGGTCCTCCAGACTGCGGGCAGGGCTCTACATCGCTGGCGGGCGCAAGGTCGTAACCCGATAATCCCGGCAGTAGATTCGAAGCAGAGAATGTACATTTTGAAGCATTTAAACTGAAAAAGAACGCAGAAAAGACAATTATTGACAAAAAAGACGGACGGAAATAGGAGCGAAAGAAAGAAATAACGTATTTTTGCACAGCAAAGTCGATACTCACTCGAACTAAGTTATCTCATACGAATATGAAACGCTCTTTATTTTCTCTTCTCTGCGGAGCAGCACTCCTGCTCGCCTGCAACAACCAGCGGCCCGCTGCTTTCCTCGATGACGGCAATGGTGCCGTCGAAATTTCCCGCATCGACCCCACGGACTGGTACGTGGGAATGAAAGACCCGGCACTCCAGCTGATGGTCTATGGAACCGGCATCCGCGACGCAGAGGTCGCGGTGGACGGAGCCAAGGTAGACTCCGTCGTACGTCTGGACTCGCCGAACTACCTCCTCATCTACTTGAACCTGCAGGGCGCAAAGGCCGGGGAACTGCCCATCGCCTTCACCCGCCCCGGCACCGAGGACAAGACTATCGTGCGCTACCGCCTGAAAGAGCGCGAGATGGCAGGCGAGGAGCGCGAGGGATTCACCAACGCCGACGTGCTCTATATGCTCATGCCCGACCGCTTTGCCCAAGGGCCTAACCACCCGCAGCAAATCGCAGGACTCAACCCCTACCGCGAGGATCGCTCGCAGCCTAGCCTCCGCCACGGGGGAGACCTCGAGGGTATACGCGAACATCTGGGCTACTTCAAGCAACTGGGGGTCACAGCCCTCTGGTTCACGCCCGTGCTGGAGAACAACTCCCCGGACGATCATGACTTCAGCACTTACCACGGCTACGCCACCACGGACTACTACCGCGTGGATCCGCGCTTCGGTTCCAACGAGCAGTACCGGCTCCTCATCGACGAAGCCCACCAGAAAGGACTCAAGGTGGTCATGGACATGATCTTCAACCACTGCGGATTCGAGCATCCATGGGTCAGCGACCTCCCCAGCAGGGACTGGCTGAACTGCCCCGAGTGGCTGCAGGGTAACGACCGCCGTAACGATCAGGGCGAGATCCATACCACCGACGCCTTCCTCCAGACCAGCTACAAGCTCACCTCCATCCGTGACCCGTATCACTCCGACGTGGACCTGCGGGAGAGTGTGGACGGATGGTTCGTACCCACCATGCCAGACCTCAACCACCGAAACCCGCACGTCATGACCTACCTCATCCAGAACAGCATTTGGTGGATAGAGACGGCGGGCATCAACGGAATACGCATGGACACCTACCCCTACGCCGATGCCCACGGCATGGCACGCTGGATGAAACGCCTGGACGAGGAATATCCGAATTTCAATGTCGTGGGAGAGACCTGGGTGACAGAACCGCCCTACACCGCATCGTGGCAGAAGGACTCCAGGCTGGTACCACCCGAAGAGAACTCTTACCTGAAAACCGTCATGGACTTCAGCTTCTTCGACAAGCTGGCCAAGACCAAGAACGAGGAGACCGACGGATGGTGGGATGGATACAACCGCATCTACAACAGCCTCGTCTATGATTACCTTTATGAAGACCCCTCGCACGTGATGGCCTTCGTGGACAACCACGACACAGACCGCTTCCTCGGGACGGCCGAAGGACCCTACCGCGTGGAGAAACTGAAGCAGGCGCTGGCGTTGCTGCTGACCTTGCCACGCATACCGCAGATCTACTATGGTACCGAAATCCTGATGGACGGCACCAAGGCGGTCACCGACGGCAACGTGCGCTGTGACTTCCCCGGAGGATTCCCCGGCGACGAGCGCAACGCCTTCACCCCCGAAGGACGCACACCCGAACAGGAAGCCATGGTGCAGTGGCTGAGCCGTCTGCTGCACTGGCGACAGGGCAACGAGACCATCATCCGCGGCTACACGACGCAGTTCTCGCCGTGGAAAGGAGTCTACGTTGTTGCCCGCCGATGGCACCGCAACACGGTCATCACCGTCGTCAACGGCACGGACCACGAGGCCACAATGGAGGTCAGCCGCTTCGCTGAACTCCTGGATACCAAAGGGACGGCCACCAGTCTGGAAGCCATCGACATCCCCACAGACCGCCACTTCGACCTCTCGCAGGATGTCCAGCTCGCTCCGCGCGAAGGGCTCGTTCTCGAACTCCAATAAAGAAAAAGAAAGATGAACGTCCTCCGCTCCACCGCTGCACTTCTCTTCGCAGGCCTGCTCGTCGCCTGCTCGCCTGCTGGTCGCACCCCTGACTTCGATGTCGATGCCGCGCTGGATCTATGCGACCGCCAAGTTCACCGCGCCCTGGATCAGCTATCATCCTCGGGCACCATTGATACGACCATGATGCCCCGCAATGTGGCACCTGGCGACAGCGTCTGGAGTTGCCGGCCGCTCTGTGCCGAAGAGTGGTGCAGCGGCTTCTGGCCCGGCATCCTCTGGCTGGACTACGAGGCACAGCTCCGTGCCGGAAACACCACTGAGAGTTCACTGAAGGTGCGCCGAGCTGCCGCCGACGCCACGCTGGCCATGTACCGCGTGGTGGATCGTCCGGTCCTGGACCACGACCTGGGGTTCCTCGTCTTCTGCAGCGCCGGGACAGGGCTGCGGGTGTTGGAACAGGAACTCCAGCGCCAGGATCTGCCCGCGGAACAGCGTACTGAGGACAGAGCCCTCTGCGACCGGTTCCGCGACCTCTGCCTGCGCGCTGCCGATTCCCTCGCCACGCTTTTCAACCCCACGGTGGGAACCATCCTCTCCTGGCCACGGAACATCCAGATGTTCGGCGGGCACAACACCATCATGGACAACATGATTAACCTCGAACTGCTCTGCTGGGCAGCCGGGCAGAGGGCTAATCCCAATGCTTCCGGCGAAGAGGAAGAAACCTGCCTCCGTCCCGAGGAATCGCCGCTCTACCAGATTGCCGTGCGCCATGCCGAGACCACCCTTCGGCATCACTTCCGTCCCGATGCCACCTGCTATCATGTCGCCGTCTACGACACTCTGGACGGTCACTTCATCCATGGCGTGACACACCAGGGGCTGGCCGACAGCAGCACCTGGACCCGCGGTCAGGCATGGGCGGTCTACGGCTTCACGACCATCTACCGCTTCACCCGCGAACAGCGCTTCCTCGACATGGCGCAGCGTGCTGCCGATGCCTTTCTCCGACGTTTGCAGGAGACATCAGACGACTGGGTGCCCCTCTGGGACTTCGATGACCCGCGCGGACAGCAGGCTCCGAAGGACGCCTCTGCTGCCTGCGTCGTCGCAAGCAGCCTGCTAGAACTGCAGCAATACGCTGATCCAGAGAAGCGGGAAACGTACTGCAATGCCGCACGAAACATGCTCCAGAGCCTCAGCAGCCCAGCGTATCAGGCTGCACCCCTGTGCAGCGCATTCCTGCTCCACAGCACCGGCAATCACCCAGCAGGTTCGGAAATCGATGTTCCCATCATCTATGCCGACTACTACTACCTCGAAGCTCTCAACCGATACAAAGCCCTCTACCGATAACACACAATGAAACGACTCGCCCTCGCACTGCTCTTTGCAGTCCAATTCTCCATTTTCCATTTCACATTTGACATGGCGCCAGCACTGGCCCAGCCCGACCGTGGTTTCATCCATCCCGGAGGACTCCACACGCAGGCCGACTTCGACCGCGTGAAGGCTCAGATTGCTGCCGGCAACAAAACCGTAAAGTCCGCCTACCAGAAACTCACCAGTGCTGCCTACTCACAGTCCAACGTGCAAACTTCTCCCGTGGAAGTCATCGTACGCGGGGGCGGACAAGGCGAGAACTACATCAATGCTTGTCGCGGCGCCACTATGGCTTATCAGAACGCACTCCGTTGGAAACTGGCAGGCAACAAGGCGAACGCCAATGCCGCCGTGCGCATCCTCATGGCATGGGCCAACACCACCAAGGACGTCAGCGGCGACAGCAACTACGCCCTCGCCAGCGGACTCTATGGATACCAGTTCGCTCAAGCAGCAGAACTCATGCGAGACTACGAAGGATGGCCGGCCGAGCAGTTCGAGCAATTCAAACAATGGATGCTCAGTGTATGGTACCCCAAGGCCATCGGCTTCCTGCGAGGACGCAACGGCACCTGGGAGAACAACGGCAAGTGGTGGCAGGCTCCGGGGCACTACTGGAGCAACTGGGGACTCTGCAACGCCCTCTGCGTCAGCATGATCGGCATCCTCTGCGACGACGTCTTCCTCTACAACCAGGGTATGTCCTACTTCAAGTACGACCAGTGCGGCACCTTCAAGGACAAGCGCACGGAAGTGCCCATCAAGAACGACGGCCTCACTGAGTTCCTCGGCAACCTCGTCGTCACCACCTCAGCCAGTGAACTCGAGACGGGAGCCTACGGACAACTCGGACAGATGAACGAGAGCGGGCGCGACACAGGTCACTCCGCCATGGCACTGGGACTCGCGATTGACATGGCCAAAGTCGGGTGGAATCAGGGCGACGACCTCTTCGCATACATGGACCACCGCCTGGCTGCCGGAATTGAATACGTGGCAGCTCAGACCCAGAGTATCGAAGGACTGCCGTGGACGAACTATCAGTACGGCAGCAGCGGATACTACTATAGCGATGCACGTGCCTACGTCATGGAAGGTCCTGCCCTGGGCGCACAGATGCGACCCTACTGGGGCACCGTCATCGGAATCTACGAAGGCGTGAAGGGAGTGAAGATGCCTTTCTCCGAGGTCTCATACAAGAATATGGGCATCGACGAGGGAGGACAGGGAGGCACCAGTGGCGGATACGACCATCTGGGCTACAGCGTGCTCATGAACACGCGCGACGAACAGCTCTGCCCCGCTGACCGCGTACCCACGGAGCTCTCGCCACGAATGGAATACAGCGGCTCCATCACAACGAACCTCATCCCATCGCTTGCCCAGGAGAAGACCCGCAAGCTCGTCGTCGGAAAGGTCATCAGCCACAACGAACTGGGAGGACTCGTCAACACCTTCACCTTAAATAATAATACATGCGTGCCCGCAGGACAGACCCTGAAACTCATGCCGCAACTGCCTGAGGGCGAGGAGGACACAGGAAACTGGCAGTGGAACACGGGAGAGCAGACCCGCGACATCACCATCCAGACCGACCGCAGCTTCATCTACCGCGTCACCTACACGAACAAGAACGTCATCGAGAGTCAGCTCTCCTTCGCCATCGCCGTGGACGGAGACTGCACACCTGACCTGCTGACACCGCGCATCACCTACGGCGGCAACACCATTGAGGGCACCACCATCGATGTTCTCTATGGTAAGAGCGTCACACTCGCCGCCACACCCGCCATGGGCTGGGGAACCTATAAGTGGAGCACCAAAGCCACTACCGAGAGCATCACACGCAGCGTGACAGCCGACGCCCAATACACCGTGGAGTACCGCAGCCAGGGCGGTGCAGTCAGCACGATGACTTTCGATGTCCGCATGGTTGCTGCCGAGCCCTACGTCATCATCAACGAAGGCTCGCCCGCTGCCACCCGTCAGGCCGTAGCCGCCGCTGGCTCCTCGGTAACTCTCGGCCTCACTCTGCCCACTGCCGTGAAAGCCGCTGACGTCACTTGGAACGACGGCAGCACAGGAGCCACACTCACCCTCGAGGACGTACAAACCTCCGGCACCTACTCTGCAACATTCCGCCTGCGCGATGTGGAGTACACCATCACCTTCGACCTCTACGTGAAAGCCGACGAGAGTGCACAGCTGGCTCCCGGCACCTACCTACTCCGCCACATCGACACGGATACTTACCTCACAGCCCACGCCAAGGGTGAACCTGTTACCTTCGAGCCGCGCGATGCCGCCAATGCCGCTCAGATCTGGTACATCGAACAGAACAACCGCGCCGCATGCAATCTCGTCAGTCGTGTCGATGGCGACAGCCTCTTGATTAGCACCGCTGCCAAGACAGCCTCCACAGCCTACTACCCCTTCTACCTGGAGCAGGCCATGGGCACAGATCACTATGCGCTCCACACTGGCAGCACCACCTCCTCACTTAAGTTCTGGAATCTCGATGAGAGCGGTGTGCTGCAGACAGCTGCCACCTCCACCCTCCGCGCCTTTCCCTTCCAACTCATCGCCTACGATGCTACTGCCATCCGGGAAATCAAGTCCACCCCTGACAACCAATCCTTAAATAGTAAATCATCAAATAGTAAATGCTATGACCTCAGCGGGCGCTCCGCCTCCGCCCTTCCCTACCACTCCGGGGTTTATATCATAAATGGGCGGAAGGTACTGATGAAGTAAGCCTTCCGCCCATTCGGTATCTTCCACATAGGAGAACCATATTATTTCTTGATTTGTTCCATGATGTCCTTCAGGAAACCATTGTCCTCGTTGGGCCAGTCCTCATAGGGAATGTATCGCAGCTGATTGATGCGGATGGCTTTTGATAATTGAGGAGACAGCGAGACCTCAGCACAGACGGACGAAGTAGTACGGGGCTGGTAGGTGATGGAGCCCTGCACATCGCCCTTGGCATCGGTCAGGATGCAGGTCATCTGCCCGCCATCGCCATTGGAGATACCCGGATGATTCTTACCCGTGGGCACCAATTTGTAGAATTCAGCCTGAGCCTCGGCAACGTCCTTCACTGGACGATAGAGGATGCCACTGTCATCATTACCCACGGTCACCCCATAGACCAGGTTGCCCTCTGCGGCCAGACGAGCCTGCAGGAAAGCCATGTCGTCCATGTTGGTGTAAGGTTCGGCGTTGTCATCATTGCCACACGCTGCGAAGAAGGGGCAGATGGCTAAGAGTAGAACGAATAGTTTCTTTGTCATTGTTGTATTTAATTAACGTATTGGTTTAAAAGTATTTTAGGATGATGATGGGAAGTGCGCCCACGCTGATCATGAAGAACAAACTAAGAGCGTAGGTGAGGACTGTACGCCACAGCGAAGCCCACAACCCCAGTCCGTATAGCTGGGCATAGTCATAGCAAAGCAAGGGGAGAGCGATACCTACCGGAACCGCAAAGGGAGGTATGTTGTAGTATGCCTCGGACCCTGCAAACAGCACCCAGATTGCACCCACCAGCTGCATTTGGCACGAGATGTAGATCTGGCAGAAGAAGATTTCCACGAACGACATCTTGCGCAGGAACACCAGCCAGGAGGCAAAAATGTAGAACAGACCAGCAAAGATGACGGAGTACGCGGGGTTGTTGTCGAGCCATAATAAAAACTTGTCAATGCGTTCAAAGAACGAAACCACCCACGGAGCTGCTCCATAGCGCACGAAGACATCGCCATAAAGAAATTCGTCCCCTGGCTGAGGATGGATGCCGCGAATAGACGAGCAAATGACAAAGATGAGCGTCATGATGACCAGCATCTTGAAAGGCGGGAAGTAGAGCGGCTGGTGACCATGCAGATAGTCGCGCATCATGTAGCCCGGACGCCAAAACAATTCCTGAATACTCCGTAGCATCGGGCGCGACCCGAACCCCCAGATGTCCAGAAAACCCTGCATCACATTCTTCACCGTCAGCCGACTGTAATTACCACGCAGACCACACTGGGGACAGAAACGTCCCACATACGACGTACCACAATTCTCACAGACGTGCTCCTCGTCGGTGATGACAGTGTGCATCATGGGCTGCTGCTGGTGCTGGTCCAGTTTGTGCAGCCAATGGGTTATTTGGTCGAACAGCCGTATGCTCATGAAACCTTATGTGAATCCTATTTGCCGTATTTGTGACTGCAAAGTTACTCCTTTTCTTTCACTTACACAAATTTTCACGCTACAGGCGCACACCTCACGCACATAATCGAATCATTTTTGGGAAAACAGACCAAAATCTATCGCCTTCTTTCAGTTTTTGACGGTACCTGAGGCGCTTTCTCATACCCTTTTTGTATCTTTGTCCCCAGAAAATATGAATAAGACCAGATCCTTTATACTCCTGCTTGCCCTGCTGCCTCTGGCAGTCGGTGCCCAGACGTTGGAAAGTCCCGACGGGTGCTACCAGTTCTGCTTCTGCGAGGTGGATGGTGCCATGGGCTACGCCGTCACCTATTGCGGCGACACCATCGTACTCCCCAGCCGTCTCGGAGTGGACGTGGAGAACCAGTTGTTCGAGTCGGCGCTGGCTGTGCCGCGTGGCAACAATGAGGACTGGAGCAGCGACCTCGAGCTCCGCAGCGAACAGAGGACGGAGTGCGACACGACCTGGGCACCTCCCTACGGAGAGAACCAGCTCGTACGTGACCACTACCGGCAGCTCGTCCTACACTTCGAAAAGGGCTCCAACGGGGATGGCATCTTCAGCGAGGGATACGACAAACGGAAATTCTACGCCCTGGATGTTATCGTGCGTGCCTACGACGAAGGGGTTGCGCTCCGCTATCATTTCCCCGAGACCAGCAACGGACTGTTCCTCCACGTCACGGGCGAACGAACGGCGTTCCGCATGCCTGCGGGTACGACGGCGTGGTACGAGGAGTGGGCACAAGGTCCCTACGATCTCCGACCGCTGCGGCAACCATGGCTGGAATGCGAGCGACCGCTGCTGCTCAGGCTCCAGAGCGGATACTACGTGGCACTCCTGGAGGCGGGGCTGACAGATTTCCCCCGAGGTAAGTTTATCCTGAAAGGAGAAGACCGCCTGCAGGTGCAGCTCTACGGCGACGTGGATCTCATCTCGCCCTACGACACACCATGGCGAGTCATCATGGCTGCCCGCCGAGCCGTGGACCTGATAAATCATAAGGAACTGATACTGAACCTCTGCGAACCGGCACCTGCCGACATGACCGCATGGACAAAGCAACTGCCTGGGCGCGCCTTCCGCTGCTCGCGTCTGGACAAAGCCAGCCTGATCCGCAGCATTGACTTCTGCGCCGAATTCGGCATCGAATACGTGGAACTGGACGCCGGGTGGTACGGTCCTGAGGGTAAGGTGGAAAGCGATGCACGGCAGGTTTCTCCCTCACGTGACTTCCGCATGGAAGAGATCTGCACTAACGCCCGCCAGAAGGGCATCGGCGTCTGGATCTACGTGAACCAGCGCGCCCTGGCCCGCCAGTTGGACGAGCTGCTGCCCATCTACCGCCAATGGGGCATCAGCGGCTTGAAGTTCGGTTTCGTGCAAGTAGGCAGTGCCCAGTGGACACAATGGTTGCACGAGGCGGTACGCAAGTGCGCCGCCTACGGACTGGCGGTGGACATCCACGACGAATACCGCCCGACAGGACTATCGCGCACACTCCCGAACCTGCTGACGCAGGAGGGCATACGCGGCAACGAGGAGATGCCCGATGCCAGCCACAACGTCACGCTGCCCTTCACGCGATTCCTCTGCGGACCGGCGGACTACACGCTCTGCTACTTCAACAACCGCGTACGCTGCACCCATGCCCACCAACTGGCCATGGCCGCCGTCTTCTACTCTCCCCTGCAGTTTCTGTTCTGGTACGACCTGCCCTACCCCGATGGATGGGACGGCGCCGAGTTGCAGTTCTGGCGCCACTGCCCCACGGTGTTCGACGAGAGCCGCGCACTCGACGGCGAGCCCGGTGAGTTCATCGTCCAGGCCCGGCGCAAGGGGGCGGAGTGGTTCGTAGGCGCCATGAACGGCACAGGGGCACGCGACATCACCCTCGCCACCGATTTCCTGGAACACGGAAAGAAGTACACCGTCACTATCTACACAGACGACCCGACCCTCACCACCCGCAGCAAGGTGGCCACCAAGACCACACAGATGAAAGCGGGCAGGGACATCACCCTGCAGTTGCTGCCCAGCGGCGGCGCTGCCCTCCATTTCAAACCCACAGACAACTGATACGGCAATGAAACGACTCTTCCTCACCCTCGCGCTGCTCTGCACAACCCATTTTTCCATTTTCCATTTCGCATTTGACATTGCGACTGCACAGGCCCAGCCCGACTACTCGGACTACAAGATGGCAGGCCCCTACGAGGTCGTGGCGCGCGACGGCGAGTTCCGCACCAGCAAGGCGGGCAGCGAACGCGATATGAAGGCAGCTCTCGTCCTTGCCCAGCAGGAACAGCATGACAAGGCGCTGGAAATCATCAATGCCTACGCCCGTACCTTAAATAGATTCGATGGGCACGACGCTCCGCTCTGCCTCATACAAGCCTACTGGCTCTGCCGCGCCATGACCCTGGAGCGCGACCACCGCACACCCGAATGGGAGGCGATGATCCGACGCGCCATGGTACCGACTATGGATAAGTTTGATGCCGACTCGCCCTACGCAAACGGCAACTGGGGTGCCATCGTCAACCGTTGCCGGATGGCGGCTGCCATCTTCCTCGAGGATAGTGTGCTCTATGGTTCTGCCATAGAGTACTTCCTCCACGCCAACGACAACGGCTCGCTGCCCCACTACGTCAACGAAAGCGGACAATGCCAGGAGACAGGGCGTGACCAAGGGCATGCACAATTAGGTTTGGGTGCACAATGCGACATCTGCGAGATGGCGGAGGAGCAGGGCGATGATCTATGGGGAGCGCTGGACAACCGACTCATGCGAGGCATCGAATACAGCGCGCGCTACAACCTCGGCCACGACGTTCCCTTCGAGACCTGGACAGACTGCACCGGACTCTACAACGACTGGACCGAACCGGGAGCCATGGGAAGGGGACTCATCCGCGACATCTACGACAAACCCTACCGGCACTACACGAAGAAGAAAGGGTTGAAGATGCCCTACACCAAACAGCTGCTGGCCCTGCAGAAGAAGGCAGAGCGCCGAGGCGAGGTACATGAGGGACTGGAGGCACGCGACTGGCGCGCACCCGGAGTCACAGAAGGCAAGCGGTTGCATCAGGTCTTCACCTACCCCGCACCTGCCGGTGCCCCGCTGAAGCACGACTACGACGTCTTCGTCCAGCCGCGAGGCAGCAAGGGATGGACCAGGGTGGACACCTATATGGCCAAGGTCAATGCGCCCATCGGCAACAACAAGCACAAGGTCTCCGAGATTTCCTACGTCGTCTTCGACTTCACGGGTGATGTCTTCGTGCGCGTGGTCAGTAGAAACCGTAAATTCCAGTCCGCACGCATCCGCCCCGACTACCGCGGCACCATCGCCAACGTGCAGAACGACTCCACCGTGCAGTTCCTGCTCTTCCAGCCCGAGAACCTGAGCGTGGAGCTCGATGGCGACATCACCTCCAACCTGCTCGTCTTCACATCCCGTCCGCCCGTCAGCAAGGAACAGGCAGAGCAGGAAGCCATTGCGCAGGGGCGCAAGTTCATCTACTTCCCGCCCGGTTACTATGCTCAGGCTGACATAGACGATATTGCCCGTCAGGCGCCCCTCCCCTGGGGAAAGGATGGAGACGGGCTGACCATCTACCTCGCCGGAGGCTCCTACTTCACAGGAACCTTCGCCATCGAGGATGCCCACAATGTCAGCATCCTCGGACGCGGCATCGCCCGTCCGGAAAAAGGTTACGAGGGTTGCCACGTCTACCGCTCGAAGAATGTGCTTGTCGACGGACTCGTGGTGAACACCTGCCCCGTCGGAGGCTCGGACAGAGTGACGCTGCACGATGTACGCAGCATCTCACATCCAGGTTGGGGCGACGGCCTGAATGTCTTCGCATCCTCCAACGTTCTCTACGACCGCGTCTTCTGCCGTAACTCCGACGACTGCACCACCGTCTACGCCACCCGCAAAGGCTTCGAGGGCTCGGCACGGAATATCCGTATGCGCAACTCCACGCTCTGGGCTGACGTTGCACACCCCATCTTCATCGGACTCCACGGCGCAGCAGCCGGACCGCATCCAGAGCGGCGCGACACCGTCGAGAACCTCATCTACGAGAACATAGACATCCTCTGCCAGAGCGAGCCGCAGGTGGACTACCAGGGATGCCTCGCCATCAATGCGGGCGACAACAACCTGGTGCGCAACGTCCTCTTCGACAACATCCGCATCGAGCAGCTCCATCAGGGCAGCATCCTGCAGGTGAAGGTCGCCTTCAACTCCAAGTACTGCGCAGCACCCGGGCAAGGCGTGGAGGACATCACCTTCCGGGGAGTTCGCTACCACGGACAGCAGCCCTACCTCTCCATCATCAATGGCTACGACGAACAGCACAAAGTCCGCAACATCACCTTCGAGGGACTGAAAATCAACGGCCAGACGCTCCACGACAAGATGCCCGGTAAGCCCGGCTGGTACTCCACCGCCGACTACATCCCCCTCTTCTTAGGCAACCACGTGGAGAACGTCACCTTCAAGAAATAAGCACCCCGAAGGACTTAATCCACCCCGCTCCCCCTCCATTTCCGCCCTCTCCCTCCATTTCCTTCCGTAGGTTCAGTGGACGGCGGTTCGTCCGCCGTCGCCCCCTGCCTCCCCCGGCCTCCTTCGAATTCCCCATCCGAAGGCCGCAAAGACAATGCTCGCGAACGGCGAGAGCAGGTTGAAGAAGCAATACGGCAGATAGGTCAGCGTGGCCACGCCCAGCACCGTGCTCTGCACCAGTCCGCAGGTATTCCACGGCACCAGCACACTCGTGACCGTGGCACCGTCCTCGCATGTACGGCTGAGCAGACGTGGCTCATAGCCCTTCTCGCGATAGACGTCTTTGAAGACGCTGCTCGTCAAGATAATACTCAGGAACTGATCCGCAAGCGCCACATTGCAGAAGATTCCCGTGACCACCGTACTCGCCACCAGCGAACCCGTGCCGCGTACGAAACGGAGCACCAGGCTCATCAGGTCCCGCAGCACACCCGTTGCCGTCACCACGCCGCCAAAAATCTGAGCGCAGATGATGAGCCACACCGTGGGCATCATCCCGGCCATACCACCCGTGTGAACCAGTTCATCCAGCATCGCAGAACCCGTCTGCAGCTGCGTGGGCGCATAAATCACCTTCATCACACCTTCGTAGGAAGCCAGCAAACCCGCTTCTGCCCGCCCCACAATCTGGGCAATCAGCTGGGGCTGGCAGAAACCCGCTACCACGGCCGCCATCATCGCAGCCAGGAAGAGTACCACCATCGCTGGCCACCGCCGAGCTATCATCACACCCGTAAGCACAGGAACCAGCAACAGCCAAGGCGAAATGAAGAACGTATCCTTCAGTTCGCCCAGGAAAGCCACATCGCTGCTGCCCGAAACATCCATCAGCAGGCCGGCTACTGTGAAAATAGACAGTGAGACACAGAACGTGGGAATCGTAGTCGTCATCATATAGCGGATATGCGTGAACAGCGGAGTGCCCGAGACGCTGGAAGCAAGCACCGTCGTGTCAGAGAGCGGCGAGAGTTTGTCGCCGAAGTAAGCGCCGGCAATGATGCTGCCCGCCACCCAGCCGTCGTCAAAGCCCAGAGCCCGCCCGATACCCATCAGCGCCACACCGATGGTGGCCACCGTGGTCCACGACGAACCCACCATCACACTCACCAGCGCACAGAAAAGGCTGCTGCTGACCAGGAACCATTCCGGCCGCAGCACCTGAACACCATAATAGATCATCGTGGGCACAATCCCCGACACCATCCACGTTCCGCCGATGGCACCTATCAGCAGCAGGATGATGATGCTGGGCATGCAGCTCGCTATCTTGTCCGTCATCTCCTGCTCCAGCGACTCCCACTCCACGCGCCCCATCAGATAGCCCACGAGCACACAAATGGCAGAGGCTATGAGCAACGACACCTGCGTGGCACCGTCCAGCGCATCGGTGCCGAAGACCGAGACGCACACAAAAATCAGCGCAATCAGCGCCGCGAAGGGAATCAGGGAGAACAGGGATTTCATTGAGGATTGGCGGATTTGTGTCATTTCGGCGGCAAAAGTACGCATTTATTTCCAAATATCTGCAACTTTATTGCTTTTTCTATCATTATTCCTTATCTTTGCACCCAGATAAACGACAGAGACATGCAAAGAACGAAGTTAGCAACCTCCTGCGTGGTCGTATGTGCGGTGTGGCTCGTGGAAATCGTTTGCAGCACCACAGCCTCCGCTCAGAGCACCCACTGGCTCATCGAAGCCGAGTCGCCGCAGACACGCATCCTCCTGCGTGCCGACACCCTCGACATCACATCGCCGCAGGGACTCTCCCTCTGGTGGGACCAACCCGTCGCAGCCCCCTGCACCATCACGTACAGGGCGTGCGTGGTCATGGAAGGAGGACCCTGCGACCGCCTCTCGGACCTCAACTGCTTCTGGATGGCCAGCGAACCCGCCGAGCACGCTCTCTCCCCACTCCGTGGCATCGACCAGCGCCGCGGACGTTTCCCGGAGAGCTATCGCCTGCAGTGCTACTACCTTGGCTACGGCGGCAACCACAACACGACCACCCGCTTCCGCCGCTACGACGCCGACACGCTGGCCGTCGCCGACCCCTCCCGCCGCCCCCCCATCCTGCAGGAATACACCGATTCCGCCCACCTGCTGCGCCCCAACCACTGGTACGGCATACGCATCGAAGTAACACCTGAAGGCTCTGCGGCCCGTGTCCGCTACTCCATCGACGACACCCTGCTCGTGGACTACCTCGACCCCCATCCCCTCCTGCGCGGCTGGTTCGCCTTCCGCACCACCTGGAGCCACACCCGCCTCACCGCCTTCCGCATCACCCCTGCCACAACCATTCGGCAGTGAATCATCTTTATATGTAGTTATGTTTCGCGGAGGTTCACGACATTCACTAACGCGCGCGCATAATAAAATCAGTAAAACTGCCGATGAGGGTTCCTGGTCACAACAGGGCGAAGTAGGTGTCGAGGAGCTGTTTGGCGGCGATGAAGGAGGTCTTCTGGCCGTCGAGCACGCTCTGTTCGGCACGGGGCAGGAGGGAGGCGATGGTGGCGTTGTTGTAGAATCCGCTGAGGAGTTGCTCGTGGATACTCTCGTACATCCAGTACTTGGCCTGCTCGGCACGGCGATGCTGGAAATAGCCGTTCTGGCGGACGAAGTCGATGTACTCGTAGATCATGTCCCACACCTCCTTGATGCCAAGTCCGTAGAAGCCGCTGTAGCATAGCACCTTGGGCAGCCAGCCGCTGTCGGGCATGGGGAAGAGGTGCAGGGCGTTCTGGAACTGGCGCGCGGCGAGGTGGCAGGCATCGACATTGTCGCCATCGCACTTGTTGATGACGATGCCGTCGGCCATCTCCATGATGCCTCGCTTGATGCCCTGGAGCTCATCGCCGGTGCCAGCGAGCTGGATGAGGAGGAAGAAGTCCACCATGGAATGGCAGGCGGTCTCGCTCTGGCCCACGCCTACGGTCTCGACGAAAATCTTGTCGAAGCCTGCAGCCTCGCAGAGGATGATGGTCTCGCGCGTCTTGCGCGCCACTCCTCCGAGGGAGCCTGCGCTGGGGCTGGGGCGGATGAAGGAGTCGGGGTGTACGCTGAGCTTCTCCATGCGTGTCTTGTCGCCGAGGATGCTGCCCTTGGTTTTCTCTGAGCTGGGGTCGATGGCGAGCACGGCCAGACGTCCGCCAGTGCGCTGGAGGACATGGATGCCGAATTCGTCGATGCTGGTGCTCTTGCCGGCACCGGGTACTCCGCTGATGCCTATGCGTATGCTGTTGCCGCTGTAGGGGAGGCATTTCTCGATGACTTCCTGGGCGATGAGCTGGTGCTCGGGGTTGGTGCTCTCGACGAGGGTGACGGCCTGTCCGAGGATGGCGGTGTTGCCCTTGAGGATGCCTTCGACGTAGTCGTCGGCGGTGAGGCGGCGGCGGGCGAAGCGACCGCGCTGCAGGTAGGGGTTGACGATGGAGGGCTGTTCTACGCCGCTGTTGACGACCAGTCCCTTGTATTCTTCATTGTTCTCTGGATGTTCCATGATTGTTAGTTTTTTCTGATCGCGGATTACACGGATTACGCGGTTCTTTTATGATTTCATGTCCGTGTAATCCGCGAAATCCGTGGTCCTTATTATTTTACTCGGATGGTAGTCTTGGGGCGTGCGGGGTCGTTGGCGATGATGAGCACGCGGGGCTGGGCTTTTGCCTTGCGGAGATGCTCGGCGATGACGGTGACCTTCAGCTTGGCGGTCTTGCCGGGCTGGATGGTGCGGTCGCTGAGGCTGACGTTGAGTGCCTTTCCGTAGACTTGCACGTTGGATACGATGAGGGGCGTGCGTCCGTCGTTGCGTACGAGAATGGTCTGGCTGGCTTTCTTCTTCGTGCCGAGGTCGCCGAAGACGAGGCTGTCCTGCGAGAGCACCATTCGTGGTGCTGCTGCCATCTCCTCTGCGCTGAGGTGGGAGAAGGCGGGCAGGAGGACGGCGGAGACGGTAATCTCGTTTTCCGGCGATACGCGGTCGCCGAGCTTGCGTGCGAGATAGACGGTGGTCTCGGTGAGTCCGTAGTTCTTCAGGCGTTCGCTGTCCAGGGTGAGTATGATGCGCCCCATGCGTCCTCCGGCGAGTTTCTCAGGCAGGTAGCGTGCGGAGAGGTATGGCGGCAGGTGCATGAGCTCGGGCTTGTAGCTCTCGCGCGAGACGTTGACGACCTGCAGCTGCGCCTCAGGGCGGTCGCCGCTGTTGACATCGTCGAACTCCACGACGTTGGATGAGAGGCGCACGTTGCCCAGGTCGATGGGGAAGTCGTTGTAGTCGGACTCCTCGAAGGTGGTGACCACGCGTCCCTGGAGGGTGAGGTAGGTGGGTTCGTCGGAGGCGTTGGTGTAGACTTCCAGCTCTTTCTGGAAGGTGCCGAGCAGCTGTGCGTCGTAGACGGCTTCGATGCGGGCAGATGCTCCGGGTGCGATGGGTTCCTTGGGGAAAGTGACCTGGGTGCATCCGCAGGAGGCATTGACGGCGGTCAGCAGCAGGGGCTCCGTGCCGCTGTTGCGGAGTTCGAAGTGTACGGCCTTGGGCTGCTGGAACATCACTTCGCCGAGGTTGAGGATGTCGGCGGCGACTTCCATGCGGGGTTGTGCAAAGCATCCTGCGGCACAGAGGAAGAGGGCCGCTGCGGCGAGGCTGGGGGAGGAAAGTATCTTTCTGAAATTCATCATCATGCGTCCGTTCTTACTTCTTCTTTTTCTTGGGCATCTTGGGTTTCACGGGTGCTACTCCGGAGTGGGTGACCCGCACGGGGAGGATGGCTCCGTCCTTGTCGAAGATCATGCGGTCTATGCACACCTGGCGGTGGAATCCGGGTCCCATCTTCTTGTCCAGGTAGGCGGGATTGATGCGGTGGTAGACGATGTACCAGTCGTCGTAGCCCGGCACGCAGACGACGCTGTTGTGTGCTGTTCCGAAGATCTCCTGCTGCGGGTTCTGCTGGAGCACCACGGGATGTGCTGCCACGCTGATGGGTCCCAGGGGTGAGGCTGCGGTTCCGTAGGCTACGTGGTAGTTGGGGGATCCTGTGTCGTCGACGCTCCAGAGGAAGTAGTAGAGTCCGTTGCGGTAGAAGACGTAGGGTGCCTCGCGGTAGGCGTAGTCCTCCAGGGTGCCTCCCTTGGGGGTGAGCACGCGGATGGTGGTGGTGTCGATGCTGACCATGTCGCGGTTGAGCTCAGCCACAGCCATGTATCCGTTGCCCCAGTAGAGGTAGTTCTTGCCGGTCTGGGGGTCCTGGAAGACGTCGACGTCAATCTGCTGACCTCCGTTCACGCCCTCCGGTAGTTTGTTTACGATGGGCTGTCCGTGGTCGTAGAAGGGTCCTGTTGGGGACTCCGCCACGGCTACGCCGATGGCTTTGCGGTTGGTCTTGGGGTCGTGGCCGCTGTAGTAGAAGTAGTACTTGTACTGCCCAGCCACCTCTTTCTCGATGATGGCGGGTGCCCATGCGTTGCCGGTGGCCCATGGTACCTGGTTGGTGGCGAGGTCGAGGATGATGCCCTCGTGCTTCCAGTCTACGAGGTTGGGCGAGGAGAAGGCAGTGAAGTAGTAGCCTCCCCATCCGGGTGCTCCGTCGGTGGTGGAGTAGATGTAGAAGAGTCCTGTCTGATTGGAGAACATGATTTCCGGGTCTGCATGGAACTCGGGCAGGATGGGATTGCCGCTGGTGCGCTGCTGGCGACCGCGCTGGGCAAAGGTGGGGATGGAGAGCAGCAGGATGGCTGCGGAAAGAAGGAGGTGTTTCATTATTCTATAGTTTTGGTTTCTGGGTTTGTAGGGGGGCTCTAAAAGCTCTAGATTCTCTAGATTTTCTAGATTTTCTAGATTTTCTAGAAGTTCTAGATGCTCTAGTTTTCCCGGTAGAAGTCCAGCATGTCGAAGACTTCGTCCTTGGTGGCTGTCTGGTTGATGCGTATGTCTCCGACGTCTCCGAGGAGGGTGAAGTTGACGATGCCGGCGGTGTTCTTCTTGTCGTGGGTCATGAGCTCGTAGATGCGGTCGTACTCGCGGCAGTCGAGTGGGAAGCGTCCGTAGTGGTCTCGCACGAAGTACATGAGCTGGTAGAAGGTCTCGCGGGGGAAGTTCATGCGCTTGGTGCTCAGGTAGAGCTCGCATACGAGTCCCCAGGCTACGGCATATCCGTGTAGCACGGGCTGGTGCTTGGCCATGGCCAGGCTCTCGAAGGCGTGGCCTACGGTGTGTCCGAGGTTCAGCGCCTTGCGCAGTCCGTGTTCTTGTGGATCCTGGAGTACGATGTTCTCCTTGACGGCTACGCTGCGCGCCACCATCTGCTGGAGCAGGGCCAGGTCGGGCTGGCTGATGTCGAAGCGGAGGAGGGAGTGGAGTTCCTGGGGCGAGCTGATGAGCCCGTGCTTGAGCATCTCGGCGTAGCCGCTGAGGAGGTTCTCGCGGTCGAGGGTGGTTAGGAACTGGGTGTCGAGGATGACGGTGGTGGCGTTGCGGAAGACGCCGATCTCATTCTTCAGTCCGCAGAAATTGATGCCGGTCTTTCCTCCCACGCTGGCATCGACCATGGCGAGCAGGGTGGTGGGGATGTTGATGAAGGCGATGCCGCGCTTGAAGGTGGAGGCAGCGAAGCCTCCGAGGTCGGTGACCATGCCTCCTCCGAGGTTGATGAGGAGGCTGTGGCGCGTGGCTCCGCCCTGGCTGAGGGCAGTCCAGACGGAGGCGAGGGAGTCCAGGGTCTTGGCCTCGTCCGTGGGGGGGATGGTGATGAGGGAGACGGCGGACGAACCGCCGTCCACTGGACTCACGGCAGGAGAGGAGGAAGAGGGCTGCGAGGCAGGAGAGGGGGCTTCGAGGGAATTAAGGGCAGGAGAGAGACGGGGCAGGCAGAGGCGGGCGGTCGTCTCATCGCAGAGGACGAAGAGGCGGTCGGGAGCCAGAGCGCATATGGCCGCCTGGAGGTCGTGCCGGAGGTCGCTGGTGATGATGATAGGCTGTTTTTCCATGCTGTGGATGTTGCAATTTTGCTGCAAATATAGCACAAAGTGGGCGAAGGACAAAGGAAACGGGGAGTTTTTTGAAAAAAAAAGGCAAAAAGGTTTCGTGTTCGTTATTTAATGATTAACTTTGCGCCGAATTTCGGAGAAAAAGCCTTCCGGAGCGCCTCCGGGCGGAGTTTTTTCCGCTTTTCGCGCGCACGTGAACATTATTTTCATCACATAACCAGTTCAACAATTTAAATTGCAATGAGCAAACAAACGGAAAAGATTCAGGAGCTCATCGAGCTCCGCGCCAAAGCCCGTCTGGGCGGTGGCGAGAAAGCCATTGAGAAGCAGCACGAACGCGGCAAGTACACCGCCCGCGAGCGCATCGACATGCTGTTGGATGCCGGCAGCTTCGAGGAAATGGACATGTTCGTAACGCACCGCTGCCACAACTTCGGCATGGAGAAGAAGCAGTACATGGGCGACGGCGTCGTCACCGGCTACGGAACGATTGCAGGTCGCCTTGTTTATGTCTTTGCGCAGGACTTCACGGTCAACGCCGGTTCTCTGAGCGAGACCATGGCCCTGAAGATCTGCAAGGTGATGGACGCCGCCATGAAGGTGGGTGCTCCCGTCATCGGTCTGAACGACTCCGGCGGTGCCCGCATCCAGGAGGGCATCAACGCCCTGGCCGGCTACTCTGAGATCTTCCAGCGCAACATCATGGCCAGCGGTGTTATTCCCCAGATCAGCGGCATCTTCGGTCCCTGCGCAGGCGGCGCTGTGTATAGCCCCGCTCTGACGGACTTCACGCTGATGATGGAAGGCACGAGCTACATGTTCCTCACCGGTCCCGCCGTGGTGAAGACCGTGCTGGGCGAGGTGGTCACCCAGGAAGAGCTGGGAGGCGCCAGCGTCCACAGCACCAAGTCCGGCGTCACCCACTTCACCGCCAAGACGGAGGAGGAGGCCATGGCCATGATCAAGCAGCTCCTGAGCTACATCCCCCAGAACAACCTGGAGAAGACTCCGCGCGTGGAGTGCACCGACCCCATCGACCGCAAGGACGACTACCTCAACGAAATCATCCCCGACAACCCCAACATGCCCTACGACATGTATGAGGTCATCGCCAGCGTGGTGGACAACGGGGAGTTCTTCGAGGTTCAGCCGAACTTCGCCAAGAACATCATCGTCGGCTTCGCCCGCTTCAACGGCGAGAGCGTGGGTATCGTTGCCAACCAGCCGAAGCAGCTGGCCGGCGTGCTGGACTGCAACGCCTCGCGCAAGGGTGCCCGCTTCGTCCGTTTCTGCGACGCCTTCAACATCCCCATCGTCACCCTCGTGGACGTACCCGGATTCCTGCCCGGCACAGGCCAGGAGTACAACGCCGTCATCCTGCATGGTGCCAAGCTGCTCTACGCCTACGGCGAGTGCACGGTGCCCAAGGTGACCGTCACGCTGCGTAAGTCCTACGGCGGCAGCCACATCGTCATGAGCTGCAAGCAGCTGCGCGGCGACATGAACTACGCATGGCCCTCGGCAGAAATCGCCGTGATGGGTGCAGCCGGCGCTGCTGCTGTGCTCTATGCCAAGGAGGCCAAGGCCATCAAGGAAGAGAAAGGACCCGAGGCCGCCAAGGAGTTCATCGCCGAGAAGGAGGCCGAGTACACCAAGCTCTTCGCCAACCCCTACAACGCCGCCAAGTACGGCTACATCGACGATGTCATCGAACCGCGCAACACCCGCTTCCGCATCATCCGTGCCCTCGACCAGCTGGCCGACAAGCGCATGCAGAATCCTGCCAAGAAGCACGGGAACATACCTCTCTGATTATTTAACGATTTAATCTTTAATTCATTAAATAAGGATTATGACACTATTATCTACCGATTGGGGTCTGGCATGGGGAATGGCAGGCATCAGCGTGGGCGTGGTCTTCTCGATTCTCATCCTGCTGGTGTGCGTGCTCTACGTCTTCAGCGCAGTGGCCAAGGGCTCGACCGCCAAGGCCGAGGCAGCCGCCAAGCCTAAGGTGCTCACGGGCGCAGAATTTGTCAAGTCCAAGCAGGCAGACATCGCCTCCGCCTCCGACACCGACAAGCTCGCCATCGCCACCGCCATCTACCTCTACATGGGCAACCAGCACGACGAGGAGAGCGGCATTCTCACCATCCACCACATGGATCACCCCGCTTGGCACGCCGAGCTGAACAAACACCTGTAGGAGTCTCGCTGCACGGAGCCCAAGACTTCGCATGCAGCAAAAGAATCCTCATTACACTTTAATCTTTAAACATTAAACTTTAAACTTAAATCTGCGGGCAGAGCCCGTATCAAATATGAAAGAATTCAAGTTTAAGATAGACGGCAAGGACTACGAAGCCAAAGTAGCCGAGCAGGACAATGGCGTCCTGGCCGTAACACTCAATGGCAACACCTATGCCGTGGAGGTGCCCGCTCTGGCTCACCACGCAGCCAAACCCGTCGTGCACCACGCAGCCGCTCCCGCCGCAGCCAGCCATGCCGCCCCCGCCGCAGCCCCCGCCGCCGCAGGCAGCATCGTGGCTCCCCTGCCCGGCACCATCAAGCAGGTGCTCGTCTCCGACGGCCAGAAGGTCAAGCAGGGCGACACCGTCATCACCATGGAAGCCATGAAGATGGAGAACGCCATCACCGCCGAGGCCGACGGCACCATCCTGAAGGTGCGCACCAGCGTAGGCGCCAGCGTCAACCAGGGCGACGTCCTCGTGGACTTCCAGGCTGAGGGACAGCCCCTCTCTGACTCCCCCCGTGGGGGGGAGAAACCCCAACCTGTTGAGAAGCCTGCTGCAAAAGAGGCTCTACCCCCCACGGGGGGAGCGGGGAGCGGGGCCAGCAAGAACGTGGAGGCTCCCCTGCCCGGCACCATCAAGCAGGTGTGTGTCAGCGTAGGTCAGGAAGTGGCAGCCGGCGAAACCGTCGTCGTCATGGAAGCCATGAAGATGGAGAACAACATCACCGCCGAGTTCGCAGGCAAGGTCGCTGCCGTCAAGGTCAATGTCGGCGACCAGGTACAGAGCGGACAGGCACTGGTGGAGCTGGCTTAAACAATAAATATTGAAATATTGAAACATTGAAATTCTGACAAAATGAAACAATATCTCAAATATTTAGGCGCTTTGGCAGTGATGCTGATGATTCCCATGGTCGTTGCTGCTCAGGACTTCTCCTTCGGCGAAGCCATGAACAAGTTCTTCGGCGAGATGGGCTTCACCAGCTTCTTCATCGGCGAAGGATGGAAGAACGCCGTCATGATCGGCATCGCCTGCTTCCTCCTCTACCTCGCCATCAAGAAGGAGTACGAGCCTCTGCTGCTGCTGCCCATCGCCTTCGGCATGCTGCTGAGCAACATCCCCAGCGCCGGCCTCTTCCACACCTCCATGTGGAACGACGAGTTCCTGAACCCCGAGAGCCCCTTCTTCCACTCCTACCGCCACGTGATGGCCGAGGGAGGCCTGCTGGACGTCCTCTACATCGGCGTGAAGACGGGCATCTACCCCTGCCTCATCTTCCTCGGCGTGGGTGCCATGACGGACTTCGGTCCCCTCATCGCCAACCCCAAGAGCCTGCTCCTGGGCGCTGCCGCCCAGCTGGGCATCTTCGCCACCTTCCTCGTCACGCAGATGGACCTCTTCGGCTTCACCCCAGCCGAGGCCGGTAGCATCGGCATCATCGGCGGAGCCGACGGTCCCACCGCCATCTTCCTGACCTCCAAGCTGGCTCCCCACCTCCTGGGTCCCATCGCCGTGGCAGCCTACTCGTACATGGCCCTCGTGCCCGTCATCCAGCCGCCCATCATGCGTGCCCTGACCACCGAGAAGGAGCGCAAGATCCGTATGTCCCAGCTCCGCACGGTGTCCAAGAAGGAGAAGATCATCTTCCCCATCGTCGTCGCCATCGTCGTCAGCCTCATCCTCCCCTCCGCAGCCACCCTCATCGGATGCCTCATGCTGGGCAACCTCATGAAGGAGAGCGGCGTGGTGGAGCGCCTCTCGAAGGCCGCGCAGAACGAGCTGAACAACATCGTCGTCATCTTCCTCGGAACCACCGTCGGCGCCACCGCCACGGCTGAGGCATTCCTGAACTTCCGCACCATCAGCATCCTCTGTGTGGGCATCGTCGCCTTCGGCGTAGGCACCGCAGGCGGTGTGCTGCTGGCCAAGTTCATGAACCTCTTCCTCAAGGAGAAGATCAACCCGCTCATCGGCTCTGCAGGCGTCAGCGCCGTGCCCATGGCAGCTCGCGTCAGCCAGACCGAAGGTGCCAAGGCCGACCCCCGCAACTTCCTGCTCATGCACGCCATGGGTCCGAACGTGGCAGGCGTCATCGGCTCCGCCGTCGCTGCAGGTATCCTCCTCAGTTTCCTCGGCTAAGCCGCGCTCATGCGTGCGCGCTCGTGTGCGCGTACATTTAATAATTAATAGAAAATTTTAAGGAGGCGCTCCGCTACTGCGGCTGCGCCTCCTTTACTTTCGAACCTGCATCCATTCTCGCCTCTCCGTCTCCGGCATCTTCTCGATGGCATAGCGGAGCATGGTGCGAGGCATCTCGTGGGCGTGCTGGCGGAGGAAATCGCGCAGGAGCTCCATGGACACGCGCTTGCCCATCTCGCGCAGCATCCATCCTACGGCTTTGTGCATCAGGTCGTGGGGATGGTGCAGGTGGATTTCGGCATAGCGCAGGCACCACGAGGGGTCGCCCTGCTGGGAGGTTTTCCAGGAGCAGACGATGCTCATGCGCTGCTTCCAGAGGTTGTCGCTGGCGGCGAGTTCGTCGAGCACCTGGCGCTTGTAGTCCAGCCGGAGACCAGGCACTTCCGCTTCGGGCTGTGCAGCCGGAGCGCCGCCGAGGAAGGTGGGCAGCAGTAGCCAGTTGCCGATAATCTTGTGGACAGAGAGGTCTACGAGGTCCCAGTTGTTGGCCTGACCGGCATAGCGGAGGTACATCGTCAGGATTTCATCCCGCCGGCGGATGGCAGCCTCGCTGCAGGCCTGCCGCCTGGTAGCCAGCGCCTCGAACTTATCTACGAGCAGCAGCAGTCCGCACAGACGCACTTCGTGCCAGCGGGACATCAGCAGTTCAGGGATTTCGCTCAGCGGGAAGTCCCTTCCGGCAGCCCGCACGACCTCCCGCGTCTGCGGCACCTTCAGCCCCAGGAACTCATCGCCGTGGCCATACTCGCCGGGAGCCGTCTTGAAGAATCGCATGAGTATAGCCCGCTGCTCTGGGTTGCGCAGCGAAGTCATGTAGTCGATGATTTCTGTTGCCGTCATTTTCAGGGGAGGGCGGAGAGAGGAGAGCGGAGCGGGGCACACTTGGATGTAGTGAGGGGCGCTCACTTGGAGGTAGTGAGGGAGCTGCGCTTCTCGCGGTTGTAGCTGCGGTAGTCGTCCAGGGGGATTTCCACATCCGGCTCCGTGAGGTCGCCCTCGGCGGGCAGGCGGAAGCGCAGGTACTTGATGGTGATGCCGCGCGAGAGCCATTGCTGCTCGTAGTAGGTGCGGATGCTGAGGTCGAACGCCCCTTCCTCCTCCGAGTGTTCGGGCGCGGAGCCGTACAAGTCCTCCGTGCAAGCCTCCACGGGCAGGTGGTTGCGCTCGGCAACGTAGCGGGTGTAGGTGAAGAGGAAGTTGGAGTCGGTCTTGAGGTGGATGATGCCGCCGTCGGGCAGGAAGTGGCGGTAGCGCTGCAGGAAGTAGGTGGAAGTCAGCCGCTTGGTGGCTTTCTTCATCTGCGGGTCGGAGAAGGTGAGCCATATCTCCTGCACCTCGCCGGGAGCGAAGAAGCGGTCGATGATCTCGATGTTGGTGCGCAGGAAGGCTACGTTCTGCAGCCCTTCGCGCAGGGATTCCGTGGCTCCTGTCCACATGCGGGCTCCCTTGATGTCCACGCCGATGAAGTTGCGGTCGGGATAGCGGCGAGCCAGCCCCACGGTGTACTCACCACGTCCGCAGCCCAGCTCCAGCACGATGGGATTCTGGTTGTGGAAGAAGTCCTGATGCCAGCGGCCAATGAGATCAGCCACCGAACGGGTTCCGGACTCTCCCCCCTGCCCCTCCCTGTTAGGGAGGGGAGTAGATACTTCTGACCCTGGAGCGCCAATAGCTTTGAATGGACATTCGAAGACGTGGGGGTAGCTCGCCATGTCGGCGAACTTCGCTAACTTACCTTTGCTCATCGTACAATCCGTTAATTGGATATAATGCCTCTTGCCTTGAAGGTGACCGCTCCCTCCCTATAGGGAGAGCGGGGGGAGAGTCAGTTATTCAATGACCACCTTAGTCCATCCGTGGATGTCGGGTTCGATGCCGTACTGGATGTTCACGAGCTTGTGGAAGAGCTTGGTGGAGACGGGACCGGGCTGTCCGTCCTTGGAGAAGACGTAGCTGTGGCCAGTCTGGGGGTCGTCGATGCGCTCGATGGGGCTGATGACGGCTGCCGTTCCGCAGGCTCCGGCCTCCTCGAAGGTGGAGAGCTCCTCGAGCGGAATCTGACGGCGCTCTACCTTCAGTCCGAGGTCTTCGGCCAGCTGCATCAGGCTCATGTTGGTCACGCTGGGCAGGATGCTGTGGCTGAGGGGAGTGACGTAGGTGTTCTCCTTGATGCCGAAGAAGTTAGCGGCACCGCACTCGTCGATGTACTTCTTCTCCTTGGCGTCGAGGTAGAATTCGCAGCTGTAGCCCTGCTCGTGGGCCCATTGGTTGGCCTTGAGGCTGGCAGCGTAGTTGCCGCCGACCTTGTAGCAGCCGGTGCCCAGGGGGGCAGAGCGGTCGTAGTCGCGCGTGATGACGTAGGGGTTGGTGGAGAAGCCGCCCTTGAAGTAGGGACCCACGGGTGTGACGAAGATCACGAAGAGGAACTCCGATGCAGGATGCACGCCCACCTGTGCGGTGGTGCCGATGAGCAAGGGACGTATGTAGAGGGTGGCACCGCTCTCGTAGGGGGGAATGAAGCGCTCGTTCATGCGCACCACCTTCTTCACCATTTCCACGAAGCGCTCTGTGGGCAGTTCGGGCATGACGAGTCCGCGGCAGGTGGCCTGCAGGCGGGCTGCATTCTCCTCCGGGCGGAAGATGCGCACCTTGCCGTCGGGGCAGCGGTAGGCTTTCAGACCCTCGAAAGCCTCCTGGCCGTAGTGCAGGCAGGTGGCTGCGATGCTCAGGTTGATACTGGTGTCGGAGGTGACTTCTATCTCACCCCACTTGCCGTCGCGGTACACGCAGCGGACGTTGTAGTCGGTCGGCATATAGCCGAAGGACAGGTTCTGCCAATCAATTTCTTTCATCTTTATGGTTCGATTTGCGTTTCGGCCGCAAAATTACATAAAAACTGCGTAACGGCCGCACAAAACGTAAGGAAAGTGCAGGCTGGCGCTGGCTCACGCGTCGCTTTTTGACGCATTTAGGAGTTTCTCCACTTCCTGTTCGGCAGCGGTGAGTTTCTGCTGGCAGAACTGCAGCAGTTGCTGGGCGTCCTTCAGTTTGGAGGCCAGTTGGTCTATGGGCAGCGTGCCGTCCTCGGCTTGGCGGGCGAGGGTCTCGAGTTGCGACATCGCCTGTTCGTAGGTTGTTTCTTGCAGGTCCATGAGGGGATTTACGGATTTAATGATTTGAGGATTTGAGGATTTGTGGATTTGGTGGATTTGGAGGCAAAAGTACGTAAAAGTGCTGAGAAATGGTGCGTTTGGCGAAACTTTTTCCTTCGGAACACCTTATTTTATTGGAGAAAGGGCTATTTTTGCACCCGAAAAACGTAAACATCCTGCCTCATGAACGATAATTTCATCGAAGAACTCTTCGAACACCATGGCATCAAACCCACCGCCAACCGGCAGCTGGTGGCTCGCGCCCTGGCCGACAGCCGCCGGCCGCTGTCGCTGGCAGAACTGGAGGAGCGCCTGGTGACGCTGGACCGCTCCAGCATCTTCCGTGTCCTGACACTCTTCCGCGACCAGCACCTGGTGCATGTCATCGAGGGCGGAAGCGAAGGCGTGCACTATGAACTCTGCCAGAGCCACAGCCACGAGACGGACGACGACCAGCACGCCCATTTCCATTGCGAGGTGTGCCATCGGACATTCTGCCTGCAGGAGATTCCCGTGCCCGAGGTCGCTCTGCCCGAGGGCTACACAGCCACCTCCGCCAGCTACCTCATCAAGGGCATCTGCCCTGCCTGCGCCCGCACCCTTCGTCCCTATGACTTCGACCGGGGGAGCCTGGCGTGAGGAGTACTCCGGGAGGACAGCGTAGGCTGGCCTCAGAAGTGGAACACGAGTTCGCCGCCCTGCTTGATTTCGCTGACTGCAATCTGATAGCTGCGCAGCCGCCTGCCGTTCCAGGTGACCTTGCGCACGCGCTTGCTATTGCCTGAAAGCGGGCTTCTGTTGCCTTCGCATCGGACGACGACCTTCGTCTGGCCGTCATCTCCCAGATGGAGCGTCACCCGGTCGAAGAGCGGCGGGAAGAGCTCGTAGACGGCTTCGCCTACGACCAGCGGGTACATCCCTATGGAGGCAAAGACGTACCAGGCACTCATGGCACCGTCGTCCTCGTCCATCTCCGGGCAGTAGCCGCGTGGCTGGTTCACGAAGGCACAGCCTGCGAAGGGCGTGGGGTAGGCATCGTTGCCGCCATAGCGGTGGGTGATGGACTCCGTGGCCAGCCGGCGGACGATGTCACCCGTCTGTTCCGGCATTCCCAGCCGCCCGAAGAGGAAGGGCACGTGGATGTCGGGTTCATTACCTTGATTGTAAAGTTCTTCGCGGAAGAAGGTCAGCAGCTGCGCGGCGAGTTCCTGCTTGCCGGCCATCTGTATCATGCGCGGCAGGAACATGGGCGCTCCCCAGCGATACTGCCAGCGCGTGCCCTGGTAGAGGCCGTTGCCCCTCATCTTGGTGTAGGTCTCGTCGATGTGCTGGAACTCGCGTGGCCAGATGCTGTCGAAGATGCCCTCACCCCGTCTGGTCCAGCGTGCGGCATCGTCCTTCAGCCCCAGCTCGCCTGCCAGCTGACCCAGCGCCCAGAATTCGGCACTCGCCTCCAGACACTGGTCCGGACTCTTCAGGCTGAGGCGCTCCACCTCCCTGACCATGCCGGGGTAGGCATCGCTGAGCGAGGGGATGCTGATGCCCTGGCGCAGGGCATCGAGCAGGGTGGAGATTGCGTGTTCCGTGCGAACCGTGGGCACACATTCGTAGTCGGTGCTCCAGTCCTTCTTGCCGGTGATATAGAGTTGTGCCAGCGACTGCATGATGTCCTTCGAGCGGGCGGCATCGAGCAGGGTGATGAGGGGGAACTTGGTGCGATAGGTGTCCCAGAGCGACCAGGAACTGAAGTACTCTCCGTTGGCGGACTGATGAGGTTTGCCGTCGGTGCCCAGGTAGTGGCGGATGTAGCGGTCTGTCACCTGGAAGGGGCTGTGGAAAGTCCTGTAGAGGGAGGTGTAGAAGAGGACTTGCTGATCTGCCGTTCCCCCCTCCACTTCCACTCTCGAGAGCAGGCGCTCCCACTCGTGCCGGGCACGTTCAGCCATGGTCTGGAAGTCCGTCTGCCATACTGCCTGAGGGGGTATCTTGTCCAGCTCGCCGGCGATGCCGGTGGAGACGACGATGCGCACCTCCACATCTTTCTCCGTGAGTTCTGGGAACGTGAGGCGGAGACGCCCGTCGGGAAGCGTGTCGAGCGCAAAAGGACTGCTTGTGTGGAGGCGGTAGTGCAGGTGATAGCGACCGCGACCGCAGGTGTTGGCGCATTCGGCAAAGCCCTGTCCCATCGAGGGTGTTTTCTGCTCGAAGGAGGCTGCAAAGAGCTTGTCGAAGGCAGAACAGGGATTCAGGAGCAGTACTGCCTGAGCGGGGTCTGGGAAGGAGTAGCGCTCGACAGCCATGCGGCGGTCGGCAGTAGCCGAGAAATGCACTCCGTTGCTAAGCTGCACGCTGTAGCAGCCGGGCGATGCCTGTTCCGTAGGTTTCAGCAGCCGTACATCATCGCCTGTGGCATCGGGCATGAGCGAGACGTTGCCGCCGCAACCTCCACCGCCCACTCCGGAGAGGCGGTTGATGCTGAACCCAGAAATGGCAGGCACCTCGAAGTCGTAACCCGGATGCTGCCGCGGTTTGCTGTCTGGGCACACCTGAATCTGGCTGTAGGGGAGCGTGGCTCCAGGTGCCATCTGCCCATAGTCGTCGGCCGTGCCGATATAGAGGTTGACTTTCTGGAGCACAGACTCCTGCTGGGCACTCACGGGTGCGCAGGACAGCAAGGAGAAAGCGAAGGCAAGGAGTGTCTTGCCGGATGGTCTGAGGTGCATATTCGGATTTGTTCTTCTATTTGTTCGTTTATTTGTTCCTTCAGAGAGAATGGCAGTATCAGCTATGTCTTTGCGGATGTCGTGGAAGTGATTTCCCCGTCTGCCAGACGGGTGGTCAGCAGGGTGCCTGGCGGGAGGTCGGCAGCAGAGCGCAGCAGCCGGCCGTCGGCAAAGGTGAGGGAGTAGCCGCGACGCAGCTGGCGCTCGGGCGAGAGTATCTGCAGACGCTGCTGCAGCAGTTCGTGGCGATGGTGGTCCCGTTCGAGCTGGCGCTGGAGGGCTGCACGCTGGCGTTGCTGGATGAGATCCAGCCGATGGCGCTGGCGCTCGGTGATGAGCACGAAGGTACGGGGAAGGGTGGATGTCAGCTGCTCCAGACGGCCACGGGCACGCTGCAGGCGTACGCTGGTGCTCTGGAAGATACGGCGGCTCAGTACCTCCAGCCGCACGAGCTGCTGTGCCTGGTGGTCGATGAGGAAGGCGGCAGCGGCGGTGGGAGTCTTCACGCGCGTGTGAGCCACATAGTCCAGCACGGTCTCGTCCCGCTCGTGGCCAATGCCCACGATGACCGGCAGCGGCATCTGCGTGACGGCAGCTGCGAGCGTGTAGGTGTCGAAGTCCGAGAGGTCGCTGGTGGCACCTCCGCCACGGATGATGACCACGCAGTCCCATCGGTCCGCTTCGTCGCAGATGGCAGTCAGAGCTGCAAGGACACTCTCCTCGACGTTGGCTCCCTGCATGACGGCAGGGAAGAGCTGCACGTGGAAGTGCAGGCCGTAGTCGTTGCCGAGTAGCTGGTCGCAGAAGTCGCCATAGCCGGCAGCTGAGGCGGAGGAGACGACGGCAATGCGCTGCAGGAGCGTGGGCAGGGGCAGTTGCTGGTTGTCGCGCAGGATGCCGTCGGCTTCCAGACGTGCCAGGATTTCACGACGTCGGGCAGCCATGTCGCCCAGGGTGTAGCTGGGGTCGATGTTCAGGATGGTCAGCGAGTAGCCATAGAGTTCGTGGAATTCCACGCTGACCAGCACACGCACCTTCAGACCAGCCCGCAGGCGTTCGCCCGTGGCTCGCTCGAAGAGGGGAGCTATCATATTATAGGTACGCGCCCACGCGACACCTCGTGCCTTGGCCACGAGGGTGCGTCCGCTGTCGTCCTTCTGGATGAATTCGACGTAGAAGTGCCCGTTGCTGTTCAGCCGTGCTTCCGAGAGCTCTGCTTCCAGCCAGTATTCGTCGTCAAGTGTCTGCTCGATGGTTGCCCGGACGAGGCGGTTGAGGGCGAGGAGGGTGAGGGAGGATGTCAAGGTTTTAGTTTTTAGATTTTAGGGTGGATAGGATAAGGCGTGCCGCTCTCTGTGGCGCTCCAGGCTCTCCGAGGCGTGCTGCCATCTCTTCGTATCCACGGAGCTGTGCTTCACGCGCCGGCGCTCCAGGCAGGATGTCCTGCAGGTGGCGCTGGATGTTCTCGGGCGTCATGTCGGTGAGCAGTATTTCCGGCACAATCTCGTGCCCGACAATCAGATTGACGAGCGAGACGAATGGAATCTTCAGCAGGAACTTCTTTGCCGTGGCCATGAGCCAGGGGAAGCGCTTGGCGTAGCAGACCACCTGCGGCACCCGGAAGAGTGCCGTCTCCAGAGTGGCCGTGCCGCTGGTGACCAGGGCTGCCGTAGCGCTGGAGAGCAGGTCGTAGGTGACGTCGCAGACGAGTTCCACACGAATCTTGCGGCCAAGGCAGCTCTCGGCTTTGGCGATGCTCTGCTCATAGACTTCACGAGGCAGAACGGACACTCCGGCAATCTGCAGGTCGTAGGCCGCATCGTAGGGAGCAGCGGCAACGAGCATCATCCAGAGGTTGTCGCGCACCTCGTTGATACGGCTGCCGCAGAGGAGGGCGATGCGATTGCCGGAGCGGGGAGCTGCGGCCTTCGAGCTTCTGTAGGAGGCTATCTCGTCCACGGTGGGATTGCCGACGTAGTGGATGGGATAATGATACTTGCCTTCGAAGAAGTCCACCTCGAAGGGCAGGATGGAGAAGATCTCGTCGACATCCCGTCGGATGTCCTTGATGCGCCATTCCTTCCACGCCCAGAGCTTGGGGGCTATGTAGTAGTAGACGGGGCAGAGGCTGCGCTCGTGGATGAATCGGGCAATCTTCATGTTGAAGCCGGGATAATCCACGAGGATGACAACATCGGGCTGCCAGGCAACGATGTCTTCCTTGCACTGACGCATCCCACGGAGTATGGTGCGTGCGTGGAGAACCACATCGATGACGCCCATGTAGGCAAGGTCTCTGTAGTGACGCAGCAGCGTCATTCCTGCCGCCTGCATCAGGTCGCCGCCAAACCCGCGGAACTCTGCCGCAGGGTCTTCGGCACTGAGGGCGGTGATGAGGTGTGAGGCATGGAGGTCGCCACTGGCTTCGCCGGCTATGAGATAGTATTTCATTTACGGATTTATGGATTTGCGGAATTAAGGAATTATGGATTTGCAGGGTTAAAGATATGCAGGATTAAGGATTTGCAGGATTAAGGATTTGCAGGAACAATAACCTGTTAGCATGTCAACGTGTTAATGCGTCAACTGCTTCCATCGCCTGATATGCCGTGGTGTCTACGGTGACGGGGACGATGGAGCAGTAGCCGGCACGCAGGGCTGCAAAGTCCGTGTCGCTGGCTTCTGGTTCCAAGTCCGTGAACTGCCCCGTGAGCCAGAAGGATTCCATGCCGCGAGGGTTGCCAGCAGAAATCCACTCGGCACTCCAGCGCCCACGTGCCTGACGGCAGACCTGCCAGCCCCGGAACTTATGGGCAACAGGGAGGTTGATGTTCAGGCACACGTCTTGCGGCAGTCCTTGCTGAAGCACTCGTCGGCACAGGGCTGCGATGGCATCGAGGGTGTCGTCGCTGACGGGGTGATCCTCGTAGCGCTGGCCGCGCTGGAGATAGAGCGAGAGGCCGATGGAGGGAATCTCTTTCATGCAACCTTCATAGACGGCACCCATCGTGCCGCTGTAATGCACGCTGACGCTGGCGTTGTCGCCATGGTTGATGCCGCTGAGGAGCAGGTCAGGCTTGCGCGGCACAATCTGTTCCAGGGCGAGTTTCACGCAATCTACAGGGGTTCCTGTGCAGGAGAAACCTCCCGCCATCTCCTTCCTGAAGGGGAGCGTCTTGTCTATAGGGGAATAGCTGACGGGCGTGGTACAGGTGATGGCGGCAGCTGCACCGGAGCGGGCTCCGTCGGGAGCCACCACGTAGACCTCGCCCAGGGAAGCCACAGCACGGGCAAGGGCTTGGATGCCTGCGGCCTGGTAGCCGTCGTCGTTGGTGATGAGGATGAGGGGCGTATACACAATTTATGGATTTGCGGATTAATAAAGGTTGGCGTACGCTGTGACAGCGTGACAGTGTGACAGTTCGAAAACGGGGCCTGCAGCATCATTTCACTTCCAGCGTGGCGGCCGTGGTGTGGCCTCCGAACTCCGGTGCATAGATGCACTGCAGGCGGCAGAGTCCGGTGGTGTAGGTGCCGGTGCGGTCGACGAAGGATGTCTCCTCGAGGACGTAGGTGCCCTTGGGCAGGCTGTCGAAGAAGTAGTCCGTGTGGGCATCGCGGACGGCACGGTAGTAGCCGAGACCGCCCTGGTAGCGGTAGCCGGAGACTTGCTCAGCAGGCTCGGCAGCTGCGGCACGGTCGGCACGCAGGCAGACGTACTCGTAGTCGCGGTCGGCGGTGATGATGTAGCGGGTGGTGAGTTTGTCGCCCAGTCGGGGAGTGGTGCTGCTCAGCTCGCGACGGATGGTGAGACCGTTGGCGTGGGCTGAGGCATCGGCAATGGGGCTGAGGTACTGCGCATAGACGGCTCCCCAGGCTTCGCCGGGAGAATGGCGGACGACGGTGAGCGAGCGGGGGGCGGCGCCGTCGGTGAAGGTTTGCTTGATATAGCCGAGGGCGGCGGGGGAGTCCGCGCAAATATGCGCGGCACCCAACCGGGAGGATGAGGAGGTGCTGGGCTGCGAGGATGAGGAGGGGGAGGATGAGGAGGGTATGGTGATTTTGCGCTTGCCGTAGTTGAGGGTGAGGTTGTCCTGAGCGGTGCTTTGGAGGTCGGCAGCTCCGGCTGCTCCGTGCAGGAGGGCGTAGATGGCATCGGCGGTGCAGATGCTGGATTCCCACATCTGGGTGCGCTTCTGCTGCAGCAGCCAGCGGCGGAGCCCGCTGTTGAGCTTGTGGTCGTCGGGTGCCAGCTCGCGCATGGCTTCCATGGCTGCGGTGTGGATGATGACTTTGTGACCCGTAGGAGTGAAGCTGCCGCCGGCGTAGTCAAAGAAGGTGCCGTGGGCTGCGGTGGTCGTCAGGTGCTCCTTCATCGAGTCGAAATAGAGGCGGGATTCCTTGTCGCGACCGTTGTCCTTTAGGACGATGGCGGCCATCGCACGTTCGTCGTTGGTCATGCCTGCCACACTTCCCTTCAGGTGATCCAGGAGGTAGCGCACGTCTGCTTGTTGGGCTTTCGAGAGCGACACGCCAGCCCGCTTGGAGATATAGATGTAGTGCAGATGCATGAGTGCGCCCGTGTTGATGGTGGCACCCTTGGCTTCCGCTTTCTTCATCTCCTGAATCATCTTGGCATTCTCCGCTGCGATGAAGGCGAAGGCCTGCTGGAGCAGGGTGTTGGTCTGCTGACGGGTGCTGGCAGGGAGCGATGCGTAGTTGTCTGTGAGCGAGCGCAGGCGGGTCAGTTCCATGCATACGAGGCGCGTCATCAGTTCGCTGCTCCGCATTCCTGGGAACCACGAGAAGCCTCCGTCGGACTGCTGGCGCTGGCTCAGCCTGTCGAGTGTTCCGCCGATACGGCTGGCAATGAGGTTCTCGTTGAAGAGGTCGATGAGCTGTGCCCTGCGGTCGGCATCGTTGTCGGCCTCGCGCAGCCAGGGAGTCTCAGAGAGAATGAGTTCCTTGAGTTCTTCGTTCTGCGAGAGGGGGCTGGCGCTGGCGGACGAACTGCCAGCCGCTGTGCTCTTCGTTGACGGGGCGGAGGCTTGCTGCTTCCACAGGGTGATGATGTCGCGCAGGCGGGGCGTGGTGGCGGCGATATGGGCAGCAAGGGTGTTGGCGTAGAACACAGAGGTCAGGGAGAGCACGTCGTCGTACTGCGACTCGCGCAGGGCAGGCAGCGCCTGAACGACATTCCAAATGGGATGTGTGGTATATTCCACGGTCAGGCGGCGCTGGGTGGCCGAGGCGGCATCGTGGTTGAAGAGCGAGGAGAGGTCGGTGGTGAAGGTGCCTTCGCCGTCGGCTTGAATCTCTATGCTTTCCGTGAGGTGTTCCTTCGAAGAGAGGATGGCGAGGTAGTGCTGCTCGCCGTCGGAGAACTCCTTGGTCTCGGCGACGAAGCGTACTGCCACGATGGGCAGGTCTTCCGTGGGCGTGTAGTCGAAAGCGAGGATGCTCTCGCCATTGGCTTCAGCCGTGAAGGGTGCTGTCTTCTTGAGTATCACCTTCTCTGTCTCTGGGTCAAAGATTTCGAGGCGAGCATTTCCGCTGAGCGCCTTCTCCGTGAGATTCTGGATGGAGGCACGCAGGCTGCCCTGGTCACCAGCACGCAGGAAGCGGGGCAGGAAGACGTGAGCCATCAGTTCCTTGCTGGCAACTGTCTGTGCCTGGATATTTGCCGACTGGAGGTCAGAGGTGTGGGCGATGCCGAGGAGCTGCCAGATGGTGAGGCTCTCGGGCAGGGTGAAGGAGAGCGTGACTTCGCCCGTGGCGGGGTCGCTGTGGAGTCGGGGCAGGAAGGCTGCCGTCTCGTTGAAGTTCGTGCGCAGGGTGGCGGGGGCTGCGGAGAGGGCTTCGTCGGCGGATGAACCGCCGACAACGGGGCTCCCGTCGTTCTCAGATCCTGATTCCAGGACTTCAGTTCCGGCGATGCGACCTTGGAGGGCAGCATTCTGGGGAGCTGCCTTGGCTGCCATCATCACAGGGGCTGCCATGGGAGCTTCGAGCATATCGGCGGTGGCCATGGATTCTTCCATCATGACTCCTGCTGCGCGACTGGACTTCATCATCCGCATGCCAAACCTCGGGTTGCCGAAAGAGAGCCCGGCTATCCACTTCGAATCAAAGTCGTCGAAGGAAAGCGGCTTCGCCGAGTAGTCTTTCATCGGGAAGGTGAGGCTCTGGAATGCATTGCGGCCGAAGTAGTCGAGAGCACGCCAGGGCATATAGCATAGGCGGTGGAAACGTCGGACGAGGAAGTCCCATTCGTGAGGCACGAGCTGGTCGAGAGAGGCATCGTAGATGGTTGCCATGAGGTTGGCACTGACGGGCTTGCCCTCTGCATCCGTCAGACGCAGCGTCCAGGTCTCGTGGTCGCCGGGATGCAGGCGGTCGCGGAAAGAGGTCCATTGCCACTTCAGCTGCTTTGAGGGCATTGCCAGCTTCAGGGTCTGGGTGTTCGTGTAGCATGTTCCCTTCTTGACGAAGGCGAGGTGTACGGTGGCGCCGTCGCCGTACTCCGGGAGGTAGGGGATCTCCAGTGTGCGCAGTTCATTGGACAGCGGAATGAGTTCGCTGCGAATCATTCCGTCCTGACCTGCGAGGCTGTAGTAGAGCGCCACGTCCTCGAAACTGCTGCCGAACTGGATGCGGGCAGGGTGCTGAGCATCGAAGGTGTCGACGGGGCAATAGAGCCACTGTTCCACGGTCCGTGGCAATTGCGTGTCGTCCATGGAGAAGAGGTAGAAACGCGCGCGGGCAGAGGCGCTGTCGGAACCTGCATGGGCCTCGGCACGCAGTTCATAGTCGCCCGAAGGCAGGACGCGGATGGCGGCTCCGAGACCCGACGCGGACACGTCGGGCACTACGGCCTCGATAGAGGATGTAGCCGCTTGGGCGGGGAAAATCTGGCAACGGATGTCGCCCTCAACGGGTTTGCCGGTAGACGAAAGCAGGTTGAAGGTGGGAGGCTGGAGGCGGTCGCGATCCTGCTGTTCCTTCATCGTGATATTCAGACGAAGCGGCGTGGTGCAGAGGGGCACACGGATGAAGCCTTCGCGCGTCTCGCCGGCAGCGCTGAGTACCTCTACGTTCAGACGAAGTACCAGACCATAGCTCAATGCCTCGGCAGGGATATCTTTAAGAGGAACGCGCGCGAGGAACTTGCCGCTCTCGTCGGTCTGAATGGTGTCGATGGGGAATTCCGGCGAATCATCGTGGCGGAACCACCAGAAGTAAGGATAAGTGAATTGGTAGGTTCCCGTGACACGGGCATCGCGCACAGGCACACCGTTGTATCCGATGGCTTTTCCTGTGAGGCTGATGCTGTCCTGCGGCCATTGCAGGGCCGGTGCCTCGTCCATCTTCACCTCGAAGGTCGGACGCTTGTATTCCTCCACACGGAAACTGACGTTGGCGCCATCGGTCTGAATCCGATAGACGCCTGGCAGGCCTCCTTCCGGCAGGACGAAATCGGCGGTGAACACGCCCATGGAGTCCGTAGCGGCATCTTGGTCGTCGATGATCTTCCAGTTAGCATCGCGGAGATGCAGGTTGAGAGCGTGGTTGGCTTTGGCTTGGGTGTCCCAGTGCAATTGATTGTAGACAATGCCGCTGAGGTGAACCGTCTGACCTGGGCGATAGATGGCACGGTCTGTATAGAGGCGAATCGTCTGGGTTTCGTGTTCCTCGTCCTGGGCGGGAGCCCCACCCCACAGCGTCTCTTCCGGGAGATAATGATCCTGGGGTGTGGTGCCCGTGGCAGATGATGAGGGCACTTTTGCAGATGTCTGAAGAACCAGCCGGCCACGGTTCTTCCTGTTGAACTGACGGAAGCGCGCGAAGCCTTTGGCATTGGTCTGTTGGGAAGAAATCAGCGTGCGCCTGCCCGAACCGATTTCCACCTGGTAGAGGTCGGCATGAGCGCCCTCCACCGGCTGTCCGCTCTCGGCATCCACCACGATGACTTCCAGCTCATTATCCGTGAGGAAGCGGTTCATCGTCTTCAGCGAGGTAACGCTGAAAAGGCTGTACTGGTTGCTGACGGTTTTCTTCTTTGCTTCGCGTTCGTCGGTGGAGGCAGAGTAGAGAATGGCGTAGCGCCCCACGGAGGGGGCTTTCCACTCGATGGTATCTTCGAGCTCCTGGTAGGGCTTGCCGCGCTTGATGGTCGGGCGCAAGGTCTCTATGAGCGTGGCGTTGCGGCGGAAATAATCATTGGCAGAGAGCTTGCTTTTCTCTATCAGTTCTTCCTGGAAGTCGTCCTTCAGGCGATAGACGGACAACTCCACGGCAGTGGCGTTCCGGGTGGTGAGCCCCCAGAAGTAGGTCTTGCCGGGATAATAAATCTCCTTGCCAGACCAGTTGACAGAAGGACGCTGCAGCTCGTTGAGGGCATCACGGATCATGCCTATGCGTTCGTAGCGGGGATAGCGCCGGATGGCTTCTTCCGCCCATTCCACCTTCTTGGCTGTGGTGGCTGTCGGAGCATCCGAGCGCAGCAGACGGTCGTAGACTTCTGCACAGAGAGGCAGGTCGGCATAGGTCTTCGTCAGCGCCAGCAGCTTCTCTACCGAAGCATCCATATTCTGGATGTTATAATAGGAGTCGTCGGCAGCGAGCTCGATGAGGTCCAGGTCTATCAGCAATTGAGCTTCGCGATTACCCTGGCGTTCGTATTCTGCCTTGATGGCAGAGCCGTCCACGCCGTCTTTCCAGATATCGCGGCGCTGGTCACGTGCCCGCTGCCAGAGGATGTGGAGCAGGTCGTGGCGGAAGTAGGAAGAATGGGATGCCTGAGTGACGAAGGGCAGCCAGTCCTTGGAGCGTGCTGCAGCCAACGCAGGAATGTCCGCCAGCGAGAGTTGCCAGTTCTTGAAGGCTGCGCTGTCGTACTGCTCGCGCGTCCATTCTTTCATCTCCTCGCTCTCGAGCTGCAGTCTGCTGGCTTGCGCCCGATGGCGGTTGTTCTCATAGACCTCGGCAAGGATGGAGGCGTAGACAGCCTTCGCTTCAGGACGTTGTTCCTGAGAGCGCAAAGCTTCCAGCTCGGCGATATCCGTGAAGAAACTGTCTGGAGCCCACTCCTGATGCAGGCCTGCGGCACGAAGGCGTGCGCTCATGGCCTGGCCCTGATGACCTTCGGCCACGGCTTTCGACAGGATGGTCTGCACGACTTCATAGGCCGACTGAGGCTTACCCTCAGCCTCGAGCTTTTGTTCGGTTTTCCACAGGGCAGAAAATGAAGACTCTCCCCCTACCCTCCCCTTTGAGGAGGGAGCGGTTACCTTGGAAAATAGTGGGGATGACATAAGCAGACAGATGATAAAATGGAGAATGCGTCTCATGTTTGACGGAATAAATAAATGTAGAATGAAATCTATTCTTGAAAGGTATTCGCTCCCTTCCTATGTAGGGAGGGCGGAGGGAGAGTCTTCTTGTTTTCTTACTTCTCAGGAATCTCGGCCAGCAAGGTCTTCAGGAACGTCCAGAAACGACCTACGCTGGGGATGTTGCAGCGCTCGTTGGGAGTGTGCGGCGAGCGGAGCGTGGGACCGAAGCTGATGAGATCCATCTTCGGATATACCTGTCCGATGAGGCTGCACTCCAGTCCGGCGTGAACGACTTCCACCTTGGCGGGCTTGTTCTCGAGACGCTCGTAGAGAGCTGCCATCTGGGCGGCGATGGGCGAGTCGAAGTTGGGCTGCCAGGCACCGTATTCGCCTCCATATTCCACCTTCATGCCAGCCATGCCGAAAGTGCTCTCGAACATCTCCTGCTCGTACTCCAGCTGGCTGTCGCAGGAGGAGCGGGCGAGGATCAGGAACTCTGCCTTGCCTTCGCCGATGGTGATGATGGCGAGGTTGCTGCTGGTCTCGACGACATGAGGAATCGAGGGGATGTTGCGCAGCACTCCGTCGTGGCAGGCGAGGATGGCGCTGACGAGGTTGTCCTGCACCTCCTGTGGCACTTGCTTGGCGGGCAGTTCCACACGCTCTACGGCGATGTCTACCCCTTCTTCCACACCGCGGAATTCGTCGGTGAAGATCTTCTTGCAGTAGTCTGCCAGCTCGTGCAGGTCGGCTTCGTTCTCTGCGGGGATGGAGAGGACGACCTCCGAGGTACGGGGGATGGCGTTGCGCATATTGCCGCCCTTCCAGCTGCAGAGGCGGGCATCGTCGTCCTGGATGGCCTGGCGAACGAGGCGTGCCATGAGCTTGTTGGCGTTGGCGCGTCCCTGATTGATTTCCAAACCGCTGTGTCCGCCCTTCAGTCCGCTGATGGTCACTTTCACGGCGATGTCCTCCGGGTCGGTTTCCACTTCCTGATAACCGAGTGTGGCCGTGACGTTCACTCCGCCGGCGGAGCCGATGCAGAATTCACCTTCTGTCTCGTTGTCGATGTTCAGCAGGATATCGCCGTGCAGCGTGTCGGCAGCAAGGTGGTTTACACCCCACATGCAGGTCTCTTCGTCGGCAGTAATCAGCGCCTCCAGCGGTCCGTGCTGCAGGCTGTTGTCCTCGAAGACAGCCATGATGGCTGCCACACCCATACCGTCGTCGGAGCCGAGTGTGGTGCCTTTGGCTTTCAGCCATTCGCCGTCTATCCACGTCTCGATGGGGTCGGTCTCGAAGTTATGGTTGCTCTCGTCGGTCTTCTGGGGCACCATGTCCATGTGTGCCTGCATGGTGCAGCACTTGCGGTTCTCGAAACCTGGGGTGGCAGGCTTGCGCATGACGATGTTGTCGCCTCCGTCCTTGAAGGCTTCGATGCCGCGTTCCTTGGCCCAGTCGAGCAGGAACTGCTGGATCTTTGCGAGGTGGCCGCTGGGGCGCGGTACTTGGGTCAGTTTGTAGAAATTGCCGAAGATGGCTTTCGGCTCTAGGTCATGAATGGTCATAGAGATTTAGAGATTTAATGATTTAAAGATTTTATGATTTAATGATTTACGGATTGATGGATTTACAAAGTTACCGATTTACGGATTTACGGATTGGGTAATGATGCCTGCTCCTTCGTAAACGCGAGGGCAGCCACAGCGTAGAGCCCGAGAGCTGCCACGAGCAGCGTCTGCACGGTATGAACGATAAGTGCAAAGAGCGCCCCGTCGTTGCCGGGAACGCCATATAGCATCAGCACGGTCTTCACAGCGAAATGCCAGGGGCCGGCGCCGTTGGGGGTGGGAACCAGCACGGCAAACGTGCCTACCACGAAAGCTACCAGCGCCACACTCATTCCTAATCCGGACGTGAAACCGAAGCAGAAGAACGTCAGATAGAAATGCAGGAAGTAGCATGCCCAGATGGCGAAACTGTAGAACCAGAAGGCTGCTTTCCCGTCGACATTCCGGATGGAGAGCAGTCCCTCGGTCAGTTCCGAAAGCACAGAACGTGTCTTCGTCATGAAGCGGAAACGGCGGAGCAGAAGCACGCCCGTGACCACCACCAGCACTCCACTGACCACCGTCACCAGCCAACCCGTAGTGGTGAAACTGCCTAGGAAGCCGCCCAGTGTGAGGCCCGTCTCGTGGAAAAAGCGCATGAACACCGGTATCTGCAGCACAAAGACCGCCAGGGACAGCACGGCAATCATCACCATATCCACGACACGCTCCGTGACAACCGTGCCCACTCCACGTGTGAAGCTGCAGCCATCGTAGCGCTTCAGCACACCGCAGCGCAGCACTTCGCCCACACGAGGAACGACCAGCGAACTGGCATAGCTGAGGAACACAGCATTGATGCTTGTATGCGCACGGGCCTTTTCCCCCAGCGGACGCAGCAGTTGCCGCCAGCGCAGGGCGCGGAACACTTGGGCAAGGATGCCGAAAGGGAACGACAGCCACATCCAGGTCCAGTTCATCTCGCTGGTGAGGGCTGTCTGCAACGTTTCCCAGTCAAAACCACGGTACATCCACCATAAAATGGCAGCACCGAGGGCCAAAGGCAGCAGAATTTTCAGTATGGAACGTAGTGTTTTCAATTCTTTTCCTTAATTTTGCCGCAAATTTAAGGATTTCCTCTGAAACTATGCGTACAGTAAAGCCAAAAAAGTTCCTCGGACAACACTTCTTAACGGATTTAAGCATTGCACAACGCATTGCTGACACTGTGGACACCCTTCCTGACCTCCCAATTTTGGAAGTAGGACCCGGAATGGGAGTCATGACGCAGTTCCTCATGCAGAAGCCACGCCCACTCAAAGTCGTTGAACTGGATTTCGAGTCCGTGGACTATCTTCGGCGTACCTGGCCGCAGATGGAGGACAATATCATCGAAGACGATTTCCTGAAGATGCATCTCGAACGAACCTTCGACGGACAACCTTTTGTGCTCACGGGCAACTACCCTTACAACATCAGCAGCCAGATTTTCTTCAAGATGCTGGACAACAAGGAACTGATACCCTGCTGCACGGGTATGATTCAGAAGGAGGTGGCCGACCGCATTTGTGCTCGCCCGGGCACCAAGGCCTACGGAATCCTCAGCGTCCTCATTCAGGCGTGGTATACGCCCGAATATCTCTTCACGGTCGAACCTGGAGTCTTCAATCCACCTCCCAAAGTGCGCTCGGCAGTCATCCGGATGGTGCGCAACGACACACGAGACCTCGGCTGCGACGACACCTTATTTAAAAAGGTGGTGAAAACCACGTTCAACCAGCGCCGCAAGACCTTGCGCAACAACATCCGCCCACTGCTCAATGAATTGGCGCCTGCTGCAGACCACGCTGCTTTCCTCGCCGATCCCCTTTTCAACTTGCGGCCAGAGCAGCTGAGCATAGCTCAGTTTGTGGACTTGACTACTCGTGTGGCGGAGCATATCCGGGAGTGACATCTGAAATGTATATGAATCTTCGTTGTTCCATGGTGATGGAACAATGGTTCCATGGTGATGGAACAATGGTTCCATGGCGATGGAACAACGGTTCCATGGCGATGGAACAACGGACGCAACCGTATTGTTCCTTGATGCAACTTGATTATCTCTCGACTGCAACCTGCCTATGCCTGAACTGCATCAAAGAGGGAAGATGGAGAGACAAAGCTGCTGCGGATTCGCCACTCCTTGGGATAGAGGTTGTTGGCTCGATTGCCAAGGTTATTCATCAGGCCAAGACGCTGCCCGCGATAGCAGACCTGCACGATGCCGCGAGGAGTTTCGGGCGGAAGGATGAGTGCTTCGCGCTGGAGATAACGGATGGAATCGGCGAGAGAGAGTTCCACGAGCGGCGCTCCCTCCTGGTCCAACTGGTTGGTTGGCAGGATGGGAAAGGCGGGAACTGCAGGGCGGTTGCGCTCCTTCTTCTTAGCTTTTTTCTTTTTGGAGAGATAAGCTTCCCCGTCAGAAAGACCACAGAACTCAATCTCCTCGGGAGTGCCATGCTTACGGAGGACTGCGAGGAAGAATCCTTCGCCGCGGACTTGACCGGGAAGGAAGTGGTGGCAGGGAAGGGAACGATTGCCTGTGATACCGCATCCGTCTGGGGATGAGGAGCCTGTGGAGCGAAGGTCGCCACGGATGTTCCAGGCGGAGTCAATGGGAATCTGCAGGACTTCGGCACCGAGCTCGCTGGCAATCCATTCAACATTTCCTTCGTCTTCTTCAGGGTTGAAGGTACATGTGCTATAAATAAGGATGCCGCCGGGGGCAAGGGCAGGCCAGATATCAGCAATGATGCTGCGCTGCAATGCTGCGCACTCAGCGACGAAGGCTGGCGACCACTGCGCTATGGCCTCAGCTTCCTTGCGCATCATGCCTTCGCCGGAGCAGGGGACGTCGGCGAGGATGAGACCGAAAGAGGTGGAAGGGGGGAACGGGGAGCCGGGAAGGGAGAACTGAGCATCGCGAACAGCACTGGCGAGGTCGGCCGCGTAGGCTTGAGTGACAAGGACGTGAGGATGTCCCCATTTGGCAAGGTTCTCTGCAAGTACTTGACAACGAGGGCGGTTGGGCTCGTTGGAGACGAGCAGACACTCGTCGGGAAGAAGGTTGCGGAGCAGGGTGCTCTTGCCGCCAGGAGCAGCGCAGAGATCCAGCGCGAGACGTGGAGAGGGGCTGAGGCTGCGCAGCACGTGAGCAAGGAACATGGAGGAAGCCTCCTGCACGTAGTAGGCACCGGCGTGAAGCAGCGGGTCGGCAGTGAAGGCGGGGCGCTCCTTCAGATAGACACCCTCCGGGCACCAAGGCACACGACCATCGGCACCGGCTGGCTCTGCATCGGGCGGCAGACGCCTGGGGTTCAGACGAATGCTTGTGGCCGGTTTGGCATCCAGACCGCTGATGAGTGCTGCCACATCTTCCTCTTTCCAGTGGCAAAGGAAGTACTTTTCGAAGTCTTTTGGTAAATTCATGGCGCAAAGTTAACGATAAATCGGGAATTATCACTAACTTTGCGCCCGAAATCTTTTAAAAAGAGCATGAAACAGTACTTAAACCTCCTGCAACGCATCCTCGATGAGGGTGCTGTGAAGACAGATCGGACGGGAACGGGCACCAAGAGCATCTTCGGTCATCAGATGCGCTTCGACCTGGCCGACGGTTTCCCCCTGCTGACCACCAAGAAACTGCATCTGCGCAGCATCATTCATGAATTGCTCTGGTTCCTGAAGGGCGATACGAATATCCAGTATCTGCATGATAACAAGGTGACAATCTGGGATGAATGGGCCGACGAGAATGGTGAGCTGGGACCCATCTACGGACATCAGTGGCGTTCGTGGCCAGACTACGACGGAGGCACCATAGACCAGATAGCCAATGTCGTGGACCTCATCAAGCACCATCCCGACTCCCGTCGGATGATTGTCTCGGCATGGAACGTGGCGGAGGTGAACAAGATGGCTCTGCCGCCCTGCCACACGCTGTTTCAGTTCTACGTTGCCGACGGGCGTCTCTCGCTGCAGCTTTATCAGCGGAGTGCCGACACATTCCTCGGCGTGCCCTTCAACATCGCCAGCTATGCCTTGTTGCTGCAGATGATGGCGCAGGTGACGGGACTTCAGGCAGGTGAGTTCATCCACACCACGGGCGACACGCACCTCTATCTCAACCACCTGGAGCAGGCACACCTGCAGCTGACCCGCGAGCCTCGACAGCTGCCGCGAATGGTGCTGAACCCTGACGTGAAAGATCTCCTGGACTTCCGCTACGAGGACTTCCAGCTGGAAGGCTACGACCCCTGGCCGCATATCAAGGCTGATGTGGCTGTGTGATTGCCTAATGGGCTAACGGACTGCGTGTTAACGTATTAATGAATTAACTCCTGCGTTATGATACTTTCCCTGATAGCAGCGGTGGCAGAGAACGGTGCCATCGGATTGGAGAACAAACTTCTGTACTGGTTGCCGAACGACTTGAAACGTTTCAAGGCGCTGACGACCGGTCATACCATCGTGATGGGGCGTCGCACCTACGAGTCGTTGCCCAAGGGAGCCTTGCCTAATCGCAGGAACATCGTGCTCTCGCACAACACCTCTTTCGAAGCTCCCGCCACGGAGGTGTTCCCTTCACTGGAAGCGGCACTGGCAACTTGCGGCACAGACGAGGAGGTGTTTGTCATCGGCGGAGCCAGTGTTTATGCCGAAGCGCTCAGGAAGGCCGACAAACTCTGCTTGACGCTGGTGCACGATACCCCTCAGCGGGCCGATGTGTTCTTCCCCTGGCTGAATCCTGCAGACTGGAAGGTGGAACAAGAAGAAAGGCACGACGCTGATGAGCGTCATGCCTTTGCATATACCTTTATTAATTACGCGCGCGCTTAGGCCTCTGTGTTTTCAGCAGCCTCTGCGCTCTCGTCCTGCTTCGGAGCACGCATCTCGACTTCCAGAGCCTTGATCTTGCTTGCCAGCAGGTCCAGTTCTTCGCGCAGCTTCTCGACCTTGCGGTTCATCTCTGCCACGAGGCTGTTGCCGCTCTTGGAGGTGGCGTTGAGGAAGTTGAGGTTGTTCTCGTAGGTCTGGATTTCTGCTTTGCGGGCTTCGAAGACGCGGAGCAGGCGCTCGCGCTCACGAGCCAGGGTGCTCTCACCCTTAGCCACAGCCTGACGCACACTCTTCTGGAAACCTTCGAGGCGGCGACGAGCCTGGCTGGCACCGAAGCGCTTGTAGAGCTCGTCGGCCAGACTGCGGTACTCCTTGAACAGACGATCCTTCTCGCGGAAGGGTACGTGTCCGATTTCATTCCACTGGGCTTGCAGTTCCTTCACTTTGTCGAGTGTGGCATCGGCTGCGTCTTCGACCAGAGCCCGCAGCTGCTCAATGATGCTGCGCTTGGCTTCGAGGTTCTCGCGCTCCTCGTTGCGCTGATCGGCGGTAGCAGCCTGGCGGGCTTCGAAGAACTTATCGCATGCAGCGGTGAAGCGTTTCCACAGCTGCTCGCTGTACTTGCGGGGTACGGCACCGATGGTCTTCCACTGCTTCTGGAGCTCGATGAGGCGGTCGGCGGTGCGGCGCCACTCGGTGCTCTCCTGTAGGGACTCGGCCTCCTCCACCAGCTTACGCTTGGCTTCGAGGTTCTCGCTCTGCTCGTCCTTGATACCTTTGTAGAACTCTGCCTTGGCGGTGAAGAAGCGGTCGCAGGCAGCGCGGAATCGGTCGAAGATGAGGTTGTTCTGCTTGTGGCTGGCAAAACCGATGGTCTTCCATTCAGCCTGCAGGGCAATGACTTCCTTGGTCTTCTCTTCCCACTGTGCGAAAGAAGTGAGTTCATCGAGCTTGATGTCCTCCACTTGCTCGCAGAGAGCCGTCTTCTTTTGGAGGTTTTCCTCCTCGCGGGCCTTGATGGCTTCGAAGTGTTCCTGATGACGCTTGTTGATGATGGTGCTGGCAGCCTTGAAGCGCTCCCAGATCTGGTCGCGCAGTTCCTTGGCAACAGGACCTATCTCCTTATATTCAGCGTGCAGGCTTTGCAGCTTGTTGAAGGCGGTGATGACATCGTCCTCATCAGCCAGTTTTTCGGCCAGTTCGATGAGGCGTTCCTTGGCGGCAAGGTTCTTGCGGAAATCGTACTCGCGGGCTTCGCTGTTCAACTTCAGCAGGTCGTAGAACTGCTCCACGTAGTGCTGGTATGTCTTCCAGATTTCCGTAGCGCGCTCTGCGGGTACGGCTCCGATTTCCTTCCATTCAGCTTGCAGCTGCTTAAACTCGTCGAAGTTCTGACTAACCTCTTCGGGCGAAGTGACCAGTTCCTTGATACGCTCGATGATCGCAAGTTTCTTCTCGAGGTTCTCGGCCTTCTGCTTCTCCACGGCTTCTGCAATCTCAGCTCTACGCTGACGGATGCTTGCCATGATAGCCTTGAAGTTCTCCTCTGCACCATCGACCTCGGCACGCCAGTCTTCGGGCTGTCCGCCTTCCTCGATGAAGGCGTTGCGGGCAGCCATCTGTGCGGCTTTGTGTAGCTTGTAGAACACTTGCTTCAGGAGGTCCAGCTCGTTCTTGTCGCCGCCGTCGTTTTCATCCTGGATTTCGCGCAGTCTGTCGACGACCTGTTCCTTGGTCTCGTAGACGGGATGTGCGGCAGCGTCCTCAGCGGATGCCTCCTCAGCAGCGGGTGCTTCCGCAGCAGGCTCCTCTGCAGGTGCTTCTTCTGCGGGCTCCTCTGTGGGTGCTTCCTCCGCGGGTGCTTCGGCTGCTACAGGTTCCTCGGCAGGTGCTTCGGTCTCTGCAGCTGTTTCTTGGGTTGTGGTCTCTTCGGCCTGCGTCTTTGTGTCGGGCGCAGGCGTTGTCTGTACTTCCGCTGCCTGAGCCTCGTTCTCGAGGGTGGGCTGCAGTTCGTTGGTTTCAGTCATTTTGCTTACGGTTTAAGTAGCTGTTATGGTTCATTTGCGCCCTAAGGCGCAGCAAATTAACACAAAATAATCGGAATGGCCTAACTTTTTTGCAAGTTTTTCAACTTATATCCATGATTCTCGCTTCGAATACCACCAGAAGAGTGCTGTGAGGACCACAGAGATGGTAATAGCGATGAGAAAACCGAATGCTTGGTTCTCCATTCCATTGATAAGGTTCATGCCGAAGAAACTGGCAACCAGCGTGGGCACCATCATGAACAACGTGATGATGGTCAGGGTCTTCATCACGGTGGACATATTGTTGTTGATGATGCTGGCGTAGGTCTCCATCATCGAGTCCAGGATGTTGGCGTAGATACCGGTGGTCTCGCGTGCCTGGTTCATCTCGATGGTGACGTCTTCGATGAGGTCGGCATCGAGCTCGTCGACGGGCAGCTTGAACTTCAACTTTGAGAGCAGCGTCTCGTTGCCGCGGATGGAAGTGGCAAAGTAGGTGAGGCTGTCCTGCAGGCGGCTGAGGTTGATGAGGTCGACGTTATCAATCTTGCGGTCGAGGTGCTGTTTGGCGGCTTCGATTCGGGCATTGATCTGCTTCAGACGCTTCAGGTACCATACGGCGGCGCAGAGGAAGAGGCGGAAGACCATGTCCACGGAGTCCGTGAATCCCAGTCCGCGCTTCTGCTGGTAGGTCACGAAGTCAATCATCAGGTTCGTCTCGTAGTTGCAGACGGTGATGCAGACATCGCCTTTGAGGATGATACCCAGGGGAATGGTCGTGTAAGGGGTGCGTGATTTCACCTCTTTTACATACGGAATGCGGAGGATGATGAGGATCCAGCCGTCGTCGTAGTCGTAACGGGCACGCTCTTCCGTATCGGCGATGTCGCCGAGGAAGTAATCGGGAATCTTAAGATCGTTCTGCAGGAAATCTGCGTCGTCGCTGGTGGGGCACGTTACCTGTACCCAGCAATTTGGCTGCCACTGTTCCAGCGTGTGCAAGCCGCGATGAGTGTTCCAATAGGTTCGCATAGTCTTTTCTTCATTTAACGTTGAGGGTACAACGTTGGGGTTAAGCGGGCAGCAGAGGCCCGATATGCGATGCGAACCTCCGTCCCTTAATCAGTGTTACGTTGATGATAATCGTCCATTTACGGAATAAAGGATGGTTTAACGGGCGCAAAGGTACGCTTTTCTTGCGAGAAATCGGCAAGAAAAGGACACTTTTTTTGCTGTGCAGGGTTAATTTTGCTGCGATTCTAACTTGGACTCATCCGTTTCCTCGGGTTTCGTGGCTGCTTCTTCGGACTTAGCGCCTTCTTTCGCTGAAGTCGGAGCGGTGCGCTCGAACAGTCCATAGGTGGTGCGGAGCACGCGGAATTCGGTGCGGCGGTTGAGGGAGTTGCAGATTTCCTGCTGCTCCTCGGAAGGCAGGGCGCGGATAAAGGCTTCGGTCAGCGTATCGCCCAGATGCAGGAAGTTGTGCTGTTCGGCTATGCGGCGCTTGACGACTTTCGGCTTGCTTTCGCCATAGCCTTTTGGTGTGAGGCGGTCGGCAGCAATGCCGTGTTCAATGAGGTAGTTGACCACGCTTTCGGCTCGGCGCTGGCTGAGGCGTTCGTTGTACTGGTCGTTGCCGCGGTAGTCACAATGCGAGCTGAGCTCAATGGTCACGTTGGGGTTGTCGTTGAGCATACTGACGAGGCTGTCGAGGGCTACGGTGCTGTTCTCCGTCAGGGCAGCACTGTCGAATTCGTAGAAGACATTGCGCACCAGGACCGGTGCGGTGATGCTTGCCAGCGGGAACTGCAGCACGAACTCGCGGCTGACGCTGGTGGTGTCCACGGTCAGTTGTTCCACATGGTTGAGGTAGCCCTTGCAGGTGCCGAGGAAGATGTATTCCACATTCGGCTGAATGACAGCCGTGAAGGAGCCGTCGCCACGGAGGCTGATCTTCTGGTTCGTGCCGTCGTTGCCGATCATATAGACCAGACCAGCAGGCAGTTCGTAGCCGTCTTTCTCGTAGACCCATCCCTTGACGGTCTGTAGTACCTCGGGGCACTCGAAAGACAGCAGATGATCCCAACCGCGTGCATCACCACGGCTGGAGGAGAAGAAGCCCCGGTTGTGCGGTCCCTCAAAGGTCATTCCGAAGTCGTCGCCGGAGGAGTTCATCGGGAAGCCCAGATTCTTGACTGTCCATTGATGGGTGGTGCTGTCTTCCGTGGCAACGAAGATGTCCAGACCGCCCATTCCGGGATGACCGTCGCTGGAGAAATAGAGTTCACCATTCGGTCGGAAGGTGGGGAAGACCTCATCGCCTGGCGTATTGATAGGGGCAGGCAGGTTCTCTGCTCCTCCCAGTGTCTTACCCTCGATGGAGATGCGCCAGATATCCTTGCCGCCATGGCCGCCAGGCATGTCGCTAACGAAATACAGCCAGTCGCCGTCGGGTGAGGCAGCAGGGTGGGCAAAACAGGAGAGTGTGTCTTTCGAGATCTTCAGCTCCTGCGGTTTGGACCACGAAGCATCGCTGCGCTGGGAGGTATAGATCTGGGCGTAGCGTGGATAGTCCGGGTCGCTGGTGCAGCGGGTGAGGTACATGGTCTTCCCGTCGGCAGAGAAACAGCAGACTCCCTCCTCGAGTTCCGAGTTCAGCTCGCCTTCCACGGCTTCGGGTGCGGACCACTTTCCCTTGTCATCTTTCTTGGAGAAGAAGATGTCCGCATAGTTGGTACCGGTGATGCCGCTGAGTTCGTCGCCCGTTGCCTGCGGTCGGGTGGTGGTCCAGTAGAGCTGGTCCCAGTCGTCGCCGAAGAGCGCAGGGGAGAAGTCTGCCCGGCGGGAGTTCAGCGCAGGCTCCTTTTTCACAGTGTGCAGCGTGGGCCGCTGCTTCATCAGCAGGGCCTGGCGGGCACCGATGATGCCATTCATAGCCAAGGTGTCGTTCTGGGGGGTGCAGATCTTGGTGTGGTTGGCGTAGAGTTCCTTGCTCATGGCAATGAACTGCTCGTAGCTCTTGATGGCGTTCTTGTAGTCGCCGCTCTTGTGGAGTTGTTGCGCCAGCTTCAGGGTGGCGTCGAGGATGGCAGCCTCGTCCAGTGAATCCTGGATGTCCATGTGTGGCGTTTCCATCACGGGGCGCTCGCCGCGGCTGACTTCCACGGCCTCCCTTATTTTCTGTCGGTCAGACTTGGATTTCTCCAGATAGCGGATACCGTTCTGATAGGCACCCACAGCCTTGGCGGTGTAATTGATGCGACGGTAGCAGTCTGCCATCTTCAGGGCCCGTTCGCCGCGTTTGCCGCGTTCGCGGGTCTTGGTCTTCGAGTATGCAGCCTTGTACTCAGCTGCTGCGTCGTAGTATTCTCCTATCGCAAAGTACTGATCACCTTTCTTCAGATTGCTCTCTGCGTTGCAGGAGACAAGAATCAGGATGGCGAGAATGGCCAAGACCCATTCCGCCCTCAGCCTTTGGGGACGCTCCACGCGTCGGACCGCCCTCCTGTGAGGGGAGGGGAACAATTGGCTGAGTGTCGGGAATAACTTCATTCTCTGTATTCTTTTCTCCCCGCCTCCAGAGGAGGGAATGGGAGCGGGTCTTTATATAATAACGCGCGTACCTTATTATTATTGTGTGGCAGCCACGTGGCGGTTGGAACTATCGTTCATCACAGTCAGCACGATGTCCGTGACCATCTGCTTCAGTTCGCCGATGAAGGTGGCAGCGTCGTACTCGTGGCGCTCTATCTGCCGTAGCTTCTTTTCCCAGATACCTGTGAGCTCGGCGCTCTTCAGCAGTTCCTCGTGGATGAGTCCGATGAGCTGGATTCCCGTTTGTGTGGGAGCCAGGCTCTTGCGCACCCGCTTGATGTAGTTGCGCTTGAACAGCGTCTCAATGATGGCTGCTCTGGTGGATGGGCGTCCGATGCCGTTCTCTTTCAGGGCATCGCGCAGTTCATCGTCCTCCACCAGCTTGCCTGCCGTCTCCATGGCACGTAGCAGAGTGGCTTCCGTGTAGGGCTTGGGTGGTGTGGTCTGCTTCTCTGCCAGATTCGGCACGTGGGGACCGCTCTCACCCTTCTTGAAGGCAGGCAGGGTGCGTTCCTCGTCCTGGGGCTTCTCTTGGGATTCTGTATTCTCCTGAGATTCCTGGGCTTCCGGGGTTTCCTTCTTGGGCTTTTCCCAGAGCACGCGCCAGGCGGGATCCACGATTCGCTTGCCCGTAGCGCGAAAAAGAAGAGACTCTCCCCCCGCCCTCCCTGTTAGGGAGGGAGCAGAATCTATTGAAGGCTGTGTACTTCCAGAGTCATTGGTAATCGCTCCCTCCCTAGCAGGGAGGGCGGGGGGAGAGTCTGGGGACAAGTCTTTTACTTCGCCCAGCACGGTGGTCTGCTCGAACTTGCATTCGGGATAGAAGGCTCCGATGAAGCGGCGGGCGATGAGGTCATAGACACGTTTCTCCATATCCGTCAACGCAACAGAGGTGACAGGCGTAGGCGTAGGAATGATGGCATGGTGGTCTGTGACCTTGGTGTTGTCGAAGACCTTCTTGGTCTTTTCCAACTTTTTCCCGTTAGCAAACAGGGGTTGGATGAAACCCGCATAGGGTGTCATGTTTGCCAGTATCTGCGGGCACTTCGGGTACACGTCGTCTGGCAGGAAAGTGGTATCCACGCGTGGGTAGGTGGCTACCTTTTTCTCATATAGGCTTTGGATGAGCTGCAGGGTGAGGTCTGCGGAGTAGCCGAATTTTTTGTTACATTCCACCTGCAGCGAGGTGAGGTCAAACAGGCGTGGTGCTGCTTCCTTGCCCGATTTCTTCTCCACGCTGGTGACCGTGAACGGCAATTCGCGGATGGCATCGAGCGCCTTCTGCCCTTCCTCCTGACTCTTGAAACCACGGTCGCCCTCCTCCATCACGGCAGTGAAGGTCGTCTCGCGGTACACCGTGGTCAGCACCCAATAGGTTTCCGGCTTGAAGTTGTCTATCTCTGCCTGACGGTTGACGATGAGCGCCAACGTCGGCGTCTGCACCCGGCCTATGCTGAGCACCTGGCGGTTGGTGCCGTATTTTATGGTGTAGAGGCGAGTGGCGTTCATGCCCAGGATCCAGTCGCCGATGGCTCTGCAGAGTCCGGCTTCGTAGAGGCTCTGGTATTCCTTCTGATCCTTCAGGGTCTGGAATCCTTCGCGGATAGCTTCTTCCGTCAGCGAACTGATCCACAACCGCTGCACGGGACACTTGGCTCCGGCCTTCTGCATCACCCATCGCTGGATGAGTTCACCTTCCTGGCCGGCATCGCCACAGTTGATGATGCTGTCGGCTGCCTGCATCAGTTTCTCGATGACGGCGAACTGCCGCTCGATGCCCTGGTCCTTCTTCAATTTAATCCCGAAGCGGGGAGGAATCATAGGCAACTGGGAAAGGCTCCACGATTTCCACAATGGCGTGTACTCGTGGGGCTCCTTCAGCTCACAGAGGTGACCGAAAGTCCAGGTCACCTGATAGCCGTTGCCTTCTATGTAGCCTCCGCGGTCTTGCTTGGCGCCCAAGACATTTGCGATGTCACGCGCCACGGAGGGTTTTTCTGCGATACATACTATCATAAGTGGCCGCAAAGGTACGCATTTTTTTGGACGAAAGTGTCACTTTGGCCGAAATCCTTACTTAAAACACCTCTTTTAGGATGATTTTACCAAATAAATTTGGCCGCTCGGACAAACTTTACTACTTTTGCTCGCTTTTTGGGGCATTTAGCCTCCGATTTCACCCGAATCATACACAACCTTATATCCTTTTTTTATTTTAAAAACTTATGGCAGATAGTACAGAAAGACTCTTCGCGGACTTCACCGCCCCGACCCGCCAGGAATGGCGCGACAAGATTGAGGTAGACCTCAAGGGCGCTGACTACGAGAAGAAAATGGTCTGGAGAACCAACGAAGGATTCTCCATGCAACCCTTCTACCGCAAGGAAGACGTGGACCAGCTGGCCACCGTCAACGCCCTGCCGGGCGAGTTTCCTTACGTCAGAGGCAACAAGAAGGACAACAACCAGTGGTTTGTCCGTCAGAACATCGAGGAGGTCGACGCCAAGGCCGCTAACGCCAAGGCGCTGGACATCCTGAACAAGGGCGTCAACAGCCTCGGCTTCCACGTGCCCGCCGACCAGTGCAACAAGGAGCACCTTGCAGCCCTGCTCGATGGCATCTGCGCCGACTGCGTGGAACTGAACTTCCGCACCTGTCAGCGCCACTGCGTAGAGCTGGCCGAAGCCCTCGTCGCCTACTTCACAGAGAAAGGCTATGACCTCAGCAAGCTCCAGGGCAGCATCAACTTCGACCCCATCTCGAAGATGCTGAAGAAGGGCAAGGACACCACACCCGCCCTCGCGTTCGCTCCCGCACTCATCCAGGCACTCGCCAAGTTGCCGCAGTTCCGTTGCATCAACGTCAACGCCGACCTGCTCAACAACAGCGGTGCTTATGTTTATCAGGAACTCGGCTACGCCCTCGCTTGGGGTGGCGAGTATCTCGATGAACTCGTCGAGGCTGGCGTGCCTGCAGAGGAAGCAGCCCGCCGCATCAAGTTCAACTTCGGCATCAGCGGCGTCTACTTCATGGAGATTGCCAAGTTCCGTGCCGCACGTATGCTCTGGGCAGAGATTGTCAAGCAGTACACCACCGACAAGGAGGCTGCCAAGATGAATGTCTGCGCAACCACCAGCTCGTACAACCTCACCCTTTTCGACAGCTACGTCAACATGCTGCGCACCCAGACAGAGACGATGTCTGCTGCCATCGCCAATGTCGACAGCATCGTCGTCACTCCCTTCGACGTACCCTACGAACAGCCTACTGAGTTCGCCGAGCGCATCGCCCGCAACCAGCAGCTGTTGCTGAAGGAAGAGTGCCACTTCGACAAGCTCGTCGACGTCAGCGGTGGTTCCTACTTCGTCGAGGAACTGACCGTGGCCATCGCCCAGCAGGCTTGGAAGCTCTTCCTCGCCGTAGAGGAAGAAGGTGGCTTCCTCGCTGCCGTCAAGGCTGGTAGCATCCAGAAGGCTATCAACGACACCGACGCTGCCCGCCACGCCAACGTTGGCAAGCGCAAGGAGTTCCTCCTCGGCACCAACCAGTTCCCCAACTTCACCGAGAAGAGCGAGGGCAAGGAACCTATGGCTCCCTGCTGCGCTCATTGCTGCAGCGGCGCTGCCGAAGAGGAACCGGCATTCCCCGCCCTGAAGACCAGCCGCCTGGCTTCCGACTTCGAGGCTCTGCGTCTCACCACCGAGAAGGCTGCCAAGCAGCCCGTCGCCTTCATGCTCACCATTGGTAACCTCGCTATGCGTCAGGCTCGCGCTCAGTTCAGCTGCAACTTCCTCGCCGCTGCCGGCTACAAGGTCATCGACAACCTCGGCTTCCCCACCGTGGAAGAAGGTGTAGAGGCTGCCGTCAAGGCCGGTGCCGACATCGTGGTGCTCTGCTCCAGCGACGATGAGTACGCAGACTACGGCGTGCCCGCCTTCAATGCCCTCAAGGCTGCTGACCCCAAGGCCATCTTCATCATCGCTGGCGCTCCCGCCTGCTCCGAAGACCTCAAGGCCGCCGGCATCGAGAACTTCATCCACGTCCGCGTGGATCAGCTCAAGACCCTGAAGGAACTCAATCAGAAACTCGGAATATAGGACCCTCCCCTCACCCTCCCTTGCAGGGAGGGGGTGGTTACTTAACAAGAATAGAAACGCTATAATTTAAGAAACATTACATGTAGAATACCTCCCCACAAGACATTCTACTCTCCCCCTACAAGGGGGAGCGGGGAGGGGGTCTAATATGAAACCAAATTTTAAAGACATAGACATATTTGCCGGCATAGAAGCCAAGAATGGCCTTGACTGGCAAAAGGAGAATGGCATTACTGCCAACTGGAAGACTCCTGAGCAGATTGATATCCAGCCCGTTTATACGAAGGAAGACCTCGAAGGCATGGAACACCTCGACTTCGCTGCAGGTATTCCTCCCTTCCTCCGTGGCCCGTACAGCATGATGTACCCCTTCCGCCCGTGGACCATCCGTCAGTACGCCGGTTTCTCCACCGCCGAAGAGTCCAACGCCTTCTATCGTCGTAACCTCGCCAGCGGTCAGAAGGGCCTCTCCGTGGCCTTCGACCTGCCCACACACCGTGGCTACGACCCCGACAATGCCCGTGTGGTCGGTGACGTAGGTAAGGCTGGCGTGAGCATCTGCTCCCTCGAGAACATGAAGGTGCTCTTCGCAGGCATACCTCTTAATAAGATGTCCGTCTCCATGACCATGAACGGTGCCGTGCTGCCCGTGCTGGCCTTCTACATCAACGCAGGTCTGGAGCAGGGCGCCCAGCTCGAGGAGATGGCAGGTACCATCCAGAACGATATCCTCAAGGAGTTCATGGTGCGCAACACCTACATCTACCCGCCCGCCTTCTCCATGAAGATCATCGCCGACATCTTCGAGTACACCTCGCAGAAGATGCCTAAGTTCAACAGTATCTCCATCTCCGGCTACCACATGCAGGAAGCCGGTGCCACCGCCGACATCGAGCTGGCTTATACCCTCGCCGACGGTATGGACTACCTCCGCGCTGGTATCAACGCCGGCATCGACGTGGATGCCTTCGCACCCCGCCTCAGCTTCTTCTGGGCCATCGGTGTGAACCACTTCATGGAAATCGCCAAGATGCGTGCCGGACGTCTGCTCTGGGCCAAGATCGTCAAGAGCTTCGGCGCCAAGAACCCCAAGTCCATGGCACTGCGTACGCACTCCCAGACTTCCGGTTGGTCGCTCACCGAGCAGGATCCCTTCAACAACGTAGGCCGCACCTGTATCGAGGCCATGGCTGCCGTGCTGGGTCACACCCAGTCCCTGCACACCAACGCCCTCGACGAGGCCATCGCCCTGCCTACGGACTTCAGCGCCCGTATCGCCCGCAACACCCAGATCTACATCCAGAACGAGACCCAGGTGTGCAAGCACATCGACCCGTGGGCTGGTTCCTACTACGTCGAGAAGCTGACGCAGGAACTCTACCTCAAGGCTTGGGAGCACATCCAGGAGATCGAAAAGCTCGGCGGTATGGCCAAGGCTATCGAGACGGGTCTGCCCAAGATGCGTATCGAAGAGGCTGCCGCCCGCACACAGGCTCGCATCGACAGCGGCGTGCAGACCATCGTGGGTGTGAACAAGTATCGCCTCGAGCACGAGGATCCCATCGACATCCTTGAGGTCGACAACACCGCCGTACGTCTGCAGCAGGAGGAGTCACTGAAGGAACTCCGCGCCAAGCGCGACAACGAGCAGGTCAAGAAGGACCTCGCTGCCATCACCGCCTGCGTGCAGGAGTTTGCAGATGGCAAGAAGAGCGAGCACAACCTCCTCGACCTCGCCGTCACCGCCGCTGGCCATCGTGCCACCCTCGGCGAGATTTCCGACGCCTGCGAAGCTGTCGTGGGTCGTTACAAAGCAGTCATCAGAACCATTTCCGGAGTGTATAGTTCAGAAAGCAAGGCCGATGCAGACTTCGAGGAAGCCTGCCGCCTCACCGAAGAGTTCGCTAAGCAGGAGGGCCGTCGTCCTCGTATCATGGTTGCCAAGATGGGTCAGGACGGTCACGACCGCGGCGCAAAGGTCGTTGCCACCGGCTATGCCGACTGCGGCTTCGACGTCGATATGGGACCCTTGTTCCAGACGCCCGCCGAGGCTGCCCGCGAGGCTGTGGAGAACGACGTCAACATCGTCGGCGCCAGCTCCCTCGCTGCAGGTCACAAGACCCTCATCCCGCAGCTCATCGAAGAGCTCAAGAAGCTCGGCCGCGAGGACATCATGGTCATCGCCGGCGGTGTCATCCCCGCCCAGGACTACGACTTCCTCTACAAGGCTGGCGTAGCTGCCGTCTTCGGCCCCGGCACCTCCGTCGCCAAGGCTGCCTGCGAGATGATGAAGCTCCTGCTCGGCAAGGAATAATCGCCAAGTCTCCTATGAGCGCATAGCGTGCGCTTCCCACCTTTTCCTCTCCCCCGTTGCTCTTCTGCATCGGGGGAGAGCTGTTTCAGACAGGACCTCTGTCCGATTATCATAAAATGGTTAGCATAAGAACCGGGATTGTACAAAAATCGTTTAGCAGACAAACCTTTATTTGCCAAAATATGGTTATTGCAATGAACGTTTGTACTATTTCGGAAAACACCTAACACCTCACGATTTTTGGGCTCTATAGGTTGTTAATCAACAACTTACGATTTTTCAACACCTCACGAACACCTCACAACACCTCACGAGCACCTCACGTAGTGGTGAAGTGTTGGTGAGGTGTTGTGAGGTGTTCGTGAGGTGTTGATTTTGATTAATGACTTGATAATTAAATGCTTAACCACCAAAATCGTGAGGTGTCAGGTGTTTCTGGAAATTACGGTTATTTTCCAGGGAGTTATGGAATGACAAAGAGCGGGTAGGTGGCTTCTACAGGATGGATGGGCGGATGGAGCCTGTTGCATGAGGCTGAGGAGCAGGCTGCATGGGGTTGAAGAGCTTGCTGCATAGGGTTGAGGAGCAGGATGGATGAAGCGATGGAGCAAGCCAGGGTGATTTAGTCAACTCACCCCACACATACGGCTGTACGGGGCGAGACCATTTTTGAGCGCAAAGTCACGGTTCCGGGGTGGTACTGCCGAGGATGAAGTCGCGGCATTGTTCCATGAGCCACTTCGGAGTGGAGGTGGCTCCACAGATTCCCACAGACAGGGCTCCCTTATCGAATCCGGCGAAGAATGCGTCCTGGATTTCGGCAGGGGAGTCTATCATATACGAACGGGGATTGGCGCGCTGGCACTCGGCAAAGAGCACGCGGCCGTTGCTGCTCTTGTGGCCGCAGACGAAGAGGACTACGTCGTGGCGGGCTGCGAACTCGCGGATGTGGGGCATACGGTTGGCCACCTGGCGGCAGATGGTGTCGGCATAGGTGAAGGTCGCTGTGGGGGCTATGTGCTGCTGGATGAAGTCGACGATGCTGCGGAAGGTGTCCAGGGGTTTGGTGGTCTGGCTGTAGAGGCAGATGTCACGACTGAAGTCCAGGCGCGCAGCATCCTCCACGCCCTCGATGACGATGGCAGTGCCCCCGGTCTGTCCCACCAGTCCCAGCACCTCGGCATGTCCGGGTTTGCCGAAGATGACAATCTGGCGGCGGTGGGCGGGGTCGGACTCGTACTCGCGGCGTATGCGCTCCTGCAGGTGGAGCACCACGGGACAGGTGGCATCGATGAGGTTGATGCGGTTGCGGGCGGCCTGCTGGTAGGTAGCAGGCGGCTCCCCGTGGGCACGCAGCAGGACGTTGGCATCCTGCAGCCGGGCGAACTGCTGGTGGTCGATGGTAACGAGTCCCAACTGCTGCAGGCGTTCCACCTCGCGGCCATTGTGGACAATGTCGCCGAGGCAGTAGAGGGGACGCCCCTGCTGCAGCTCTTCCTCGGCCTTTCCGATGGCGCGCGTGACGCCAAAACAGAAGCCGGAACCGGTGTCGATCTCGATGGTCAAATTGCGGGTGTTTTAATCGCGATGCCGAGTTCGGCTGGACGAATTATTCAGCAGTGATCCTGCGGAACTGATCCAGCAGCCACTGTTTCTGTTCGGGGATGGTCATGTGGCTGTTGTCGAGCACGAGGGCGTCTTCGGCCTGGCGCAGGGGAGCCACGGCGCGGGTGCTGTCGATGCGGTCGCGCTCGCGCAGGTTCTCCAGCACCTGCTGGAAATCTGCCGCCTCGCCCTTGCCCACGAGTTCGTCGTAGCGGCGCTGGGCGCGGATCTCGTCCGATGCGGTGACGAAAACCTTCATTTCGGCATCCGGGAAGACAGCTGTGCCGATGTCGCGGCCGTCCATGACGATGCCTCCCTCGCGGCCCATCTGCTGTTGCTGCGCCGTCATGGCAGCGCGCACGAAGGGCAGGGCTGCGATGGGGCTGACGTGGGACGAGACCTCCATGGTGCGGATCTCGCTCTCCACGCACACGTTATTTAAATAGGTGTCGGGGCGACCCGTCTCGGCATTGAGGCGGAAGCTTACATGAATCTCGGGCATGCGGCGCTCCAGCTCGTCGGTCTGGATGCTGCCGTCCGGCAGGATGAGTCCCTGCTGCAGGGCAAAGAGTGTGCAGCAGCGGTACATGGCTCCGCTGTCGATGTAGATGTAGCCGATCTCGCGGGCGAGGTCCTTGGCCATGGTGCTCTTGCCGCACGAGCTGTGGCCGTCGATGGCAATGGTGATCTTCTTCATTTCTTATTTTCGGGATTTCGTTATTTCGAGATTTCGGGATTTCGAGTTATCACACCGCGGCTCACCTCAGGCTGTACTGCGCGGTGATCATGAAGCTGGGCACGGAGAGGTGGTACTTGGCGTAGGCCAGGCCGAGGCGGAACCGCTTGATATCCAGTCCTGCGCCGAAGGAGAGGCCTGCGGCATGGCCGCTGCCTGCCGCCTTCAACTCGTAAGCACGGCGGAAGTTATAGCCCAGGGAGATGTAGAACTGCTTGGCGGGCAGGATGTCCACGCCCACGACAAAGTGATTGGTCAGGATGCGTCCGCCGGAAGGGTCGCCGGATGGGCTGTAGTACTGGCTGGCGCGCCAGCGGGTGAGGTCCACGAGGGAGAAGGAGAAACGGATGGGCGCATTGGCCAGTTGCTTGGTGAGCCCCAGGCGAAGGTCATAGGGCAGCGCCTCGTGGCGGTCGCCGAAGGCTTTCACCTGTCCGCCCAGGTTGGCTCCGACGAGCGAGAGCGAAAAGTCGTGCTCCTCATCGTAGTAGTTCAGGCCGAGGTCCACCGCCAGCGCTATGGAGGAATAGGGGCCGTAGTGCGAATAGATGAACTTGCCCGCTGCTCCGCCGGCGAGATGCTCGGTGAGCACATAGGAATAGCCTCCGGAGAGCGCCATGTCCATGGCGGAGAAGCTACCAAGTTCTATGCCCTCGACCGTGGTCTCCTTCATCGAGCCGTAGCCCACAAACTGGGCGCCCAGGCCCCAGGTGCCACGTTCGCCATGCGCCATGGTCCACGCAGCCGAACCGGCCTTGCTGCCCTGCATGTAGGTCAGGAAACTGAGCGCAATGGCACGGTCACTGGCATCGGACATCAGGGCGGGGTTGAGGAACAGCAGCGTGGCATCGTCGTCAGGCAACGACAGGTTGTTGCCACCCAGCGCCATGGCATGGGACGAGGTGGGCAGGCTGAGGAAGTCGAACACCGAAGTGGCAGCACTCTGAGCACCCGCCTGAAGGGTGCCGAAGAGCAATGCAACGACTGCTATGATGCTTTTTTTTCCTTTCATGATTCAAAATCGTGCGCAAAGGTAGCGATTATTTCCATAATATAACGCAAGAAAAGGCGGTTTTGGGGTGCAAGAGGGCATTTTTTTAGAAAAAAAAGCCTCGGAACGAAAAAAAAACGCCGAAAGGAAAGCGGAACTGAAAAAAAAGTGTTACTTTTGTCGCGTTAAGGCGTAGAAAACGCCCTTTCACCACCGAATAATAATAAAAATAAGATAAAATCATGGAAGAGACAAAGTCTATGACCGAAGAGTTGCGCAACCAACGCGGCACGAGCCTCCTGCTGGGCTACGTGGCAGTTCTTGCGCTGATGTTCGTGGCTTTCGAGTACACGACACGTGACATTAAGTACGAGGAACTGGAACCCATCTACGAAAGCAATTTCGAAGAGGACATGATTCCTATCACCACCCAGAAAGAGCAGATGGCTCCTCCCCCAGCTGCCGCACCGAAGGTCGCCGAGATCCTGAACATCGTGGACGACGAGACCGAGCTGCAGGAAGAAGAGGTACAGACCTCTGAGGAAGTGAACCAGGCCATCTCCACCGTGACAGGCGACGGCGCTCCCACGGCTGTCGTGGCAGCTCCCGTGGTTGGTCCCGTGCGTGAGGAAGCCGATGACGACAACATCTACGAGGTCGTAGAGGAGAACGCACAGTTCCCCGGCGGTGACGATGCCTGCTACAAGTGGCTGTACGACCACATCAAGTATCCCGCCATCGCCCAGGAGTCTGCCCGTGATGTTCAAACTGCAATAAACCTACACCTTATTATATATATAAAGAGGCTGCGCCGACCAAGCGGAGCCTCTTTTAAGTTCAAAGACCCTATGAGATCCGCATCCGAAATCCTCAACTACTTCAACCAGGCGCTGGCCGACATGCCCTTCGACCGCAAGCCCGCCAGCCTCTACGAACCCGTCAAGTACGTACTCTCGCTGGGCGGCAAGCGCATACGCCCCGTGCTGCTGCTGATGGCCTATGAGCTATACCGCGACGACACTGACCGAGTGCTCTCCACCGCTCTCGGACTGGAGACCTACCACAACTACACGCTCCTCCACGACGACGTCATGGACCGTGCCGACGTGCGCCGTGGACGTCCCACCGTGCACAAGGTATGGAACGAGAACGCCGCCATACTCAGCGGCGACAGTATGCTCGTGCTGGCCTACCAGCTGATGGCAAAGGCCGACGCCGCACACCTGAAGCCCGTGCTGGACCTCTTCACAGAGACGGCACTGGAAATCGGCGAGGGACAGCAGATGGACCTCGAATTCGAGACCCGCGACGACGTCCAGGAAGAGGAATACATAGAGATGATACGTCTGAAGACCTCCGTGCTGCTGGCCTGCGCACTGAAGCTGGGTGCCCTCCAGGCCGACGCTCCGACCGAGGATGCCGAGCGCCTCTACCGCTTCGGCGAACAGCTGGGACTGGCCTTCCAGCTGCAGGACGACCTGCTCGATGTCTATGGCGATTTCCGCACCTTCGGTAAGAAAATCGGTGGCGACATCCTCTGCAACAAAAAAACCTACATGCTCATCAACGCCCTGCGCCGCGCAGACGGCGAGCAGTATATGCAACTGACAGAATGGCTCAGCCGTGAAAAGTATGATCCGCAGGAAAAGATACAGGCCGTGACCGCCCTCTACGATGCCATAGGAATCCGCCCGCTGGCAGAGGACAAGATCAACGAATATTTCGAGGCTGCCCTCCAGAGCCTGGAACAAGTGAACCTGCCAGCAGAACGCAAACAGCCTCTGCGAGAACTCGCCGTCAGCCTCCTCAAGAGGGAGAACTGATAACGACCATGCCCATTAAACTCTAAACTCTAAACTCTAAACTTCATAACTACTCTACACTCTAAACTCTAAACTCTAAACTCCCCCAAAACTTGACCTACATCGACACCCATAGCCACCTCTACGACGAACAGTTCGACGATGACCGCGACGATGTGCTGCAACGCGCCTTCGATGCAGGAGCCTCGAAGATATTCCTGCCCAACATCAACGCCGCCACCATCGAACCAATGCTGCTGCTCGCCCAGGCCAACCCCGGACGTCTCTATCCCATGATAGGCCTGCACCCGGAGGACCTCGGCGACACCTGGCGGGAGGTGCTGCCGATGATGGAGGCCCTGCTGACGGAGGCAGACCATCCCTACATAGCCATCGGAGAGGTGGGACTGGACTACTACTGGGACCGCTCGCTCTACCAGGAACAGCAGGAAGCCTTCGGCATCCAAGTCGGATGGGCCATCAAGTACGGACTGCCACTGATGATCCACACCCGCAACGCCCACCGAGAGATGGTGCAAGTGCTGACCGACGTCCTGAATCGAAATATCGACATCTCGACATCTCGACATCCCGAAATATCGGAATCCCGAAATCCCGAAATCCCGAAATCCACCGGTGTCTTCCACTGCTTCGGAGGCACCGCTGAGGAGGCGGAAGAGCTACTAAGTTTCGATGGTTTCATGCTCGGAATAGGAGGTGTGGTCACCTTCAAGAAGAGTCCGCTGCCCAACGTGCTGCGCGAAGTGGTCCCCCTGGAACGCATCGTCCTGGAGACCGATGCACCCTATCTGGCACCCGTTCCGCACCGCGGGAAACGCAACGAAACAGCCTTCATGACGGAGGTCATTGCCAAGCTCGCCGAAATTTATTCGCGAGATGCGGAAGAAGTGGCACTCATTACGACAGAAAATGCCCTAAAAACGTTCCCGAAAGCCAAATAAATGGCACTTTATGCCCTAAAAAACAAGAAAATCACCCCCGAAAGCAAAGTTTTTTGAGGAAAATGGCGGGAGTAAGCAAAAAAAAGGATATTTTTGTAGCGATTTTACGTGAAGTATAGCGAATATTAAACAATAAAATAACAAATCATTCATCATTAAACCAAAAACAAAATGAAAAAGTATTTTGCAATTGTTGCAATGGTGGCTGCCTGCACTTTTGGCATGACACCCTCCGTGATGGCTCAGGACGAAGTAGCTGACGAAGCTGCCGCTACCGAGCAAGTCGTTGACTCCGCAGAAGCTGTCGTGGACAGCGTTGAGGCCGAAGCTCCCGCCGTGGAGGAAGTGGTCGCTCCCGTGGAAGAAGAACAAGGTCTGCACAAGACCCTGAAGACAAAGTTCATCGAAGGTGACGCTGGCTTCATGAGCCTCGTTGCTGTCGCTCTCGTTCTCGGTCTGGCATTCTGCATCGAGCGCGTGATCTATCTGACCCTGGCTCAGGTGAACACCCGCAAGTTCATCGACACCCTCCGCAACAAGGTCGAGGCCGGCAAGCTCCAGGAAGCCATCGACTACTGCGCCGGCACCCGCGGCCCCGTGGCTCAGATTTCCAAGAAGGCTATCCAGTGCCTCAACAGCACCGACCAGAACGACATCGCCACCATCGAGCGTAACATCAACACCGAGGCAGAAGTGCAGGGCGCTTACCTCGAGGAGAACTGCTCCTGGATTACCCTGTTCATTGCCATGGCTCCGTCACTCGGCTTCCTCGGAACCGTGATCGGTATGGTCCAGGCATTCGATGACATCGAGCGCGCTGGTGATATCAGCCCGACGGTCGTCGCAGGAGGTATGAAGGTCGCACTTATCACCACCATCTTCGGTATCATCGTTGCACTCGTGCTCCAGGTGTTCTACAACTACGTCCTCTCTCGCGTCGAAGCCCTGAACAACAACATGGAAGAGGCAGCCATGGGTCTGCTCGAAATGTGCGTGAAGTCGCCGAAGTGCCAGAAGTAATTCACGTTAATACCTTAAATAAATTAACACGTTAACTAACCAACACGTTAACATCAGAATTATGAAACTCGAAAAATTGTCAAATATTGCACTGTACACCTGCATCGGCATCGGTGTTGTCTGCTTCCTCCTGTTCTTCCTGGTGGACTACAACAACATGGATTTCGACGGCGTGCACGTGTCTCCTGCACTGACGGACCTCATCCTGATTCTCATGTATGCCCTGTTCGTTGTGGCAGCTGGCCTGACCGTCTGGAGCCTCGTCCGTGGTGCCACCGTTAACTCGGGCAACACAGGTCCCAGCCCCACAGGTATCTCCGGTGGCAAGGTAGCCCTGTTCACCTGGGGTGCTGTCATCGCAGCCCTCGTCATCGGTGTCGTTGCCGGTCTGGGCGAAGAAGACTTCACAACAGTCTCCGGCAAGACTACCGCCGCTGGCATGGTCACCGTGGTAGACATGTGGCTCTGGGCCATCTACATCCTGGCCATCATCGCCATCGTGGCTGTGGTCGTCAGCATGAGCGGCTACCTCACCAAGACTGCTACCCCGAAGGAATAACAATTCTTAAATTGTAAATCTTTAAATTGTCAAATTAGACTATGGCAAGAAAGAAAAAGAAAGTGCCAGGGTTGAATTCCAGTTCTACTGCGGACATCTCGTTCATCCTGCTCATCTTCTTCCTGGTGACCACCTCTATGGACACCGACATGGGTCTGGCCCGCCGCCTGCCCCAGCCGCCCGAGAAGGATCAGGAGGATGCGCAGATCGACGTGAAGGAGCGCAATGTGCTGAACGTCCGACTCAACGCCGCCGGCAACCTGATGTGCAACCACGATTTCATCGACATCAAGGAGCTGCGCACGCGTGCCAAGGAGTTCATCGAGAACAAGAACAACTCTGCGAAGCTGCCCGAGAAGCATGCCAAGGTCATCGACCTGCTCGGTACCTGCTACGTCACCGACAAGCATGTCATCTCCGTGCAAACCGACCGCGGCACACCTTATAATATCTATTTCCAGGTGCAGAACGAACTCGTGGCTGCCTACAACGAGCTGCGTGACGACTTGGCAATTGCCAAGTTCGGCCACCCCTACGCCCGCTGCAGCGAAGACCAGCAGATTGCCATCCGCACCTACTATCCCCAGAAGATTTCTGAGGCCGAACCTAAAAACTATGGAGGAAACTAATCATGGCAAGAAACAAGGAAAAAAGAGAAATGCCCGAGATGAACACCTCATCTCTGCCTGACTTGATCTTCACCATCCTGTTCTTCTTCATGATTGTGACGACCATGCGTGAAGTCACCCTGAAGGTGAAATTCACCGTCCCCGCAGGTACGGAACTCGAGAAACTGGAGAAGAAGTCGTGTGTATCGTTCATCTACGTAGGTCCTCCTACAGACCAGCTGCGCGCCCAGATGGGTAGCGGCACACGTATCCAGCTGAACGACCGCTACGCCGAGCCCCGTGAGGTCATGGACTTCGTGGCGCAGGAGCGTACGACGATGCCCGACCCCGCATCGCAGGTCATGTCCATGAAGATTGACCAGCACACGCAGATGGGTATCATCACCGACATCAAGGAAGTGCTACGTAAGTCCTGGGCACTAAGGATTAATTACTCCGCCACACGCCGTAATTAGTCTCAACCCCAAAAAGACTTTGAACAACCAAGGAAGCGGCGACCTCACACAGGGGTTGCCGCTTCCCCTATCCCCCACCCCTCCCGAAAATCAACATCTCACCCACAATCTCAGCTAAATGCAATGATTCAAGGAACCATAGACCAGTTAGATCAGCAAATATTAGAACTCATAGCCAGCGATGCCCGCAAGCCCTTCCTTGAAGTAGCCAGGCAGTGCGGAGTCAGCGGCGCGGCTATCCACCAGCGCATACAGCGCCTCTTCAAACTCGGCATACTCAAGGGCTCGCAATTCATCCTCGACCCCGGCAAGATTGGCTACGACACCTGCGCCTACGTAGGAATTTACCTCAAAGAACCCTCGGACTTCGACCGCGTGATGGAAGAAATCAAGAAGATTCCCGAAGTCGTGGAATGCCACGTCACCACCGGCGGCTACGACATGTTTGTGAAACTCTATGCCCGCAACAACGCACACCTCATGGAAATCATCCAGGACAAACTGCGCCCGCTGGGGCTGCAGCGCACGGAATCTATCATCAGTTTCCACGAGGCATTCATCCGGCAAATGCCAATTCCGCAACTATAGAAAAAAAAAGAGGCACCCGCAAAGGTGCCTCTTTCTTTTTTGTTCCCAGATACCCCTACAGGAGCATATACTGCTTCGGAGAATAGCCCGTCATCTTCTTGAAGAAACGGCCAAACATACTTTGCGAGGGGAAGTTCAGCTTGTCGCTCACCTGCTTCACACTCATCGAGCCTTCGCGCAACAGCGCCTTGGCCTCCAGCGCCACATACTCGTCTATCCACTGCATCCCGTGCTTGCCGCTCACCTCCTTGACGATGGTCGAGAGATATTTGGGAGTCAGACACATGCGGTCGGCATAGAAGCTGATGCTGCGCTCCTGCGTGAAATGCTGTTCCAGCAGCGTCAGGAAATCCCGGAAGATCTGCTCCTTGCGCCCCACAGGCTTACGCATCTCCGGCTTAGGCTCCTTCTCCGAGAGCGAGTAATCCTTCAGGATCCATATCTCGCAGTAGCGCTGGATGACATCCTTCTTCGTCAAGTAGTCAGGCTGGCACAGTTCTTCCTTGATGAGGTTGTACATCGCACGTCCCATTTCCATGGACGACTCCGTGGCATCATGCACGCCGAAATTATAGTACCTGCGAGTAAGATCGATGTGGACACCGAAGCTCTTCTGGATGGAGTCCATCACCTCTGGGGAGATCATCATACAGTAATACCTCAGATCGTCCGAGTACTCCAGCACCTGGAAGATACAGCCGGGCATGAGCCCCAGCACCTGACCTCCGTGGACTTCCACGTCCTGAAGGTTGATTTTCAGTTTAATGTATCCCTCCTGCAGGGAGAGAGCCAGCATGGATTCGCTCTTGACGGGGAATTCCATATCCAGAGGATTGGAATCTCCGAAAGGATCCTCATCCGAGAGGTTGTCGTAGAAGAGGTAGAGATTACCCAAGCGAGAGACTCCCAGATTCTTTGGTATCTGGGAGAGGCTTAAGCTTATTTGTCTATTTTCCATCGTCCGATTTGAAGCCTTCTATATTGTTCGAAAGGTCGGGTAAATCCATGATTTTTCCAGATTTCCGGTGCAAATATAGGCAAAAGTTCCTTTTTGGACAAATCTACCTGCACACTTTTCAGCTTTTTTAAGGAAGTTCAATCGTCCATCAGCTGCTGGCTCTCCGAATCGAGTTCCTGACGCGGCCAATTGACGAGATAAACCCTGTCTGTAGCGCGGGTGAGAGCGGTGTAGAGCCATCGGAAATAATCCGGCGAGAGCATATCCTCCGTCAGATAGCCCTGGTCCACGAACACCCGCTCCCACTGACCACCCTGCGCCTTGTGGCAAGTGACGGCGTAGGCATACTTTATCTGCAGGGCGTTGAAATAGGGGTCTTCCTTGACAGCCTTCATGCGATCCCGCTTCGTCGTCAGTTCCGGATAGTCGTCCCAGACGTGCTGGAACAGAACCTCCTGCTGCTGGCGCGTCAGTGCCGGAGCCTCGCTCTGCAGCGTGTCCAGCAGCGCCGTGGCCTCCACCTCCAGATCGTCGTAGTCTGGGAAGCTCAGCAGGATATCAGCGAAGCGGAAGCCATGCACCTCACGCTCAGCACGCAAACGGCGGACTACGGCGACATCACCATTGGCGATGAAGGACGTCGTCTGTCCGGAAGGAGCACCCTGAGCACCCGGGGCACCCGCCTCCTCCGGCTTCAGCCAGTGGTAGTTGTTCTTGACGACAATCACCTGATCACCGCTGCAAAGCTCGGAATCATAGTCAAGTATGCGCGCACGTATACCTTTATTATATACATTCGCTCGCGTGTTGGAGCGGGTGACGACGATGGTGCCATCCTTGCCGCACTGATAGTATGCCTGCTCCAGCGCCTCGATCAGCTCAGAACCCGGCAGGCGCACGATATCTGCAAATCCCTTCAGGTGCAACTGAGGAAAGGCATAGACCTCATCTTCCGCCAGCATCCTCCGCAACTGAGTGGCATTCCAGAGGATGCCCGAATCCTCCAGCTGGCGTACCACCTCCGTCAGTGTTAACTCGCTCACCTGCAGTCCGTAGCCCTCCAGTACCTCCGTGGCGAGCGCCGGACTCTCCTCCTCCCCAACTGGCGGCAGCTGTGCCGTGTCGCCCACCAGCATCAGGCGGCAGCCCTCACCCGAATAGACATATTGTATCAAGTCGTCGAGCAGACAACCCGAACCGAAGGCTGCGCCGCCCCCACCCGCGTTGGCAATCATCGAGGCCTCATCGACGATGAACAAGGTGTGGTGCATCAGGTTCACACCCTGAAGGAAGTCGCTCATATCACCCGTGAAAGCCTTCTGACGGTAGATCCGACGATGGATGGTGTAGGCCGGATGAGCGGCGTGCTGGGCAAAGACTTTTGCCGCCCGCCCCGTGGGAGCCATGAGCACCACCTGCTGCTTCAGCTGCACCAGCGAACGCACCAGGGCACCCACGAGAGACGTCTTTCCCGTGCCTGCATAACCTCTCAGAACGAAAATGCTATCCGCATTTCGCTGAAAAAGGAAATCCGACATCATTTCTGTGGCAATTTCCTGCTCTTTGGTGGGTCGAAACCCGAAATTCTTGAGGATTAAACCCCTCATTTGACTATTTATTGGCATAAGAAGTAAAAAAATCGACCGAATATGCGGCGTATTTCAATTATTCTTTCTATTTTTGCGTTGCAAAAGTAATAAAAAAGATTCATATACACGTCATGAAAAAGGTTTTTAACGTGCTTTTAGCACTTTGTGTCGTCGGTCTGCTGTTCATTTGCTACCGCAGCATCCAGGACGACATCGACTTCAGCAAGGAAGTCACAGTTCGTGAAAACGCCGTCAAGGCTCGTCTGCTCGAAATCAAGGCAGCTCAAGAAGAGTACAAGCTCCAGAATCCCGAGGGCATGTATTGCGACAGCCTCTTCAAGCTCGTAGAGTTCGTGCGCAATGGACGTATTCCTAAGATCGTGAAGGAAGGAGTCCTCTCCGACGAGCAAATGGAGAAGGGTCTGACCGAGCGCAAGGCTGCAGAAATCGTCAACAGCGGCGACGCTGCTGCCATCGCTGCCAACGGCCTGCAGGGCTTCCGTCGCGACACCACGTGGGTGAACCTCTCCGACTCCCTCTTCGGCCCTGGCTACAATGCCGACTCCATCCGCTACATCCCCTTTGCTGAGGGCGACACCTTCCAGCTTCAGGCTCAGGCAACAGTCACCCGCTCCGGTACCATCATGTACGTGATGGAGTGCGCTGCCCCCGACACCTCCTTCCTGAAGAACATGGGTCGCAACGGCGAACGCCTCATTGTCAACCGCGCACAGCTGGCTGACGACATGGGTAACTATCCCGGTCTGAAGATTGGTGACCTCTGGAACTGGAACAACAATGCCGGCAACTGGGAATAAGTCCTATCACCCCCTTAGTCTATCCATCCGCCTCCGGGCGGATGGATTCTCTTTTTTTGTCTGTGACCTCCAGACAAGCAGTCTCATCCGCGGCGAGCATTTCCGCCTCGCGGACAGCCTTTCTCTGGCCGAACAGCTGACCCAGGAGCTGACTCGTCCGGATTACTTCAACCGGCAGATAGACCAGTGCTTTGTCCTCGTCTGCACCCCCTCCACACGAGTTCCGCTCGAGGAGTTCCATCGGGAGGAGGCGGCAGCACTCTATGCGCTGGCTTTCGACCAAGGAAATGCGGCAGAGCAGCGTGTGGCATACAACATCCTGCCGCAGCTGGAAAGTGCTGAGATCTATGCCATCCCGGCCGATGTCGAGGAAGCCGTGCTGCAGTTCTACCCCACGGCACGATTCTTCGCATCGCGCGCCATCCTCATGGAACGCCTGCTCCTGCTGGAAGAAGACCAGCCGGAGCAACAGCGGCGGCTGTACGTCTGCTCCGAGACCGACGGCTACAGCCTCTATGCCTTCGACGGACGACGGCTGCGCTATGCCAACACCTTCCAGATTGCTTCCGTGCCCGATGCACTCTACTTCATCCTCAACGTATGGAAACAGCTGGAACTGGACCAGCAGAAGGACAGCCTCAAGCTACTGGCATCACAGGACGAGAACAACGAAGAACTGCGTCAGGCACTCAGCGAATACCTGGTCAACATCGAAGCGCTCTCGCCTGCCGACATCTTCCCCCGCGTGCCACTCGCCCGCGAGAAACAGGTGCCTGTGGACCTTATGGCACTATTGCTCAACCGTATTTAGCGAATTCCGTTAATCCGTAATTCCGAAATTACCCCCCTCATGCGAGTCGTTGCAGGAAAATACCGGGGTCGCCACTTCGACGTCCCACGCACTTTCAAGGCGCGTCCCACCACGGACTTCGCCAAGGAGAACCTGTTCAATGTCCTCCGATCCTATATCGACTTCGAGGGCGATGCCCCACGTGCCCTGGACCTCTTTGCCGGCACCGGCAGCATCACGCTCGAACTCCTCTCCCGCGGCTGCTCCCACGTCACATCCGTGGAGCTCGACCCGCAGCACATCAGTTTCATCCGTCGTTTCCTCCAGACCCTGAAGGCAGAAGACGACGTCACCCTGCTGCGCGCCGATGCGCTCCGCTTCCTCACCAAGGCATCAGGCCCCTACGACTTCATCTTTGCCGACCCGCCCTACGCCCTGCCACAACTCACCCAGCTGCCCGACCTCGTCTTTGCCGACACCGCCTGCCCCCTCCTTGCGGAAGGCGGTCTCTTTGTTCTCGAGCACGGCCAGACACAGGATTTTTCCCAACACCCACACTTCGTTGACCACCGCGCCTACGGCAGCGTCAACTTCTCCTTCTTCCTGTAAGAATGAACCTGATACGCATCACTTATGAGAAATTATATAAAGAAAGCCATGAAGCACCATCTTATTTCGCTCCTCATAGGAATCTGTTTCTGTAATTGCTGTTTTGCTCAGAGTATGAGAATACTTCCATACGTGAGTGGAACAGATACGGCCTATGTCTATGCCGCACAATCTTTTATGGAAATTGAGGAGCAGGTGGTACTTGAACCTTCCACACAGACATTGACGTTCCAAGAGTTTGAGCTGGTGGGGAACTTGCTGAATAGCACTACGAGCCTGAGTAGAGAACGTTCTATGATTTCTCTTGATGATGGCTTTTTCGTTGAAATAAGACATGGCTCAAACAAGCCCTTCGGGTGTTTCTTCAATAGAAAGGGATACACCCCAGTCCCAGATGGCAGGAATCTTTTCATCAGGACTTACCGTTACCCCCCAAAACAGAAAGAGGTGTTCCTCGCCCTTGTGGAGAAATACAAGAGGCATAGCGAAAGTCGGAAGCCATATCTAAGGTTGGATTCGTTTCCTGTGAATTGTACTAATGTAGGTTCTCTCACAAGATGCCTATTCAGCGGTTTCCGCTCGTGTCTATATGTCGACTTCTATGTCAGCAAAGACTCATTGTATGCATTCCCAATCAGTTATAAAATAGGATATAAACAAAAGAAGATGGTGCCAACCTTCATCTCACGAGAGTATTACCCATGGGAAGAAAGACCTCTTTCCCGAATAGATCAAGACGGGACACTTTTCTTCTTTAATACCCAAGGGGAAGAATGCAGTGCAAAAACATTCAGGCATAAATCAGATGAAGCCCTACGAACCCTTATGGCCTTGTTCCCCTCATGGACTCAGATGACTGAACAGGAACGCATGCGTATGTTGGATGATTTCATTATCAATCAATCACGCAAATCTGACAATAATCAGTGAGAGGCATCTGGATATGAACTCGGATGTGATGATTAGAGGGAGGGGAGGAAAAAGGGCAAAAAAAGGAAGGAAGGGAAGAAAAAAGGCAAAAGATTAGGCCGATTGAATGATTTCGCCTAACTTTGCACCCAGAAACAATGGTGAACAGACTACTATGGCAATGACAGAAGAACGTTACATCACGAGCCTCACCCGCACGGGTAACAGTCAGGCAGGCTATGGTAACATGGACTTCCTCTCTTACTCCTATACGGGCAACCGTCTGAAATCCATCACTGATCTGGGCTCATCGAATGTTCACGACGGAGCCTTCGAGTTCGTGAATGGGGCGAACTCCGCCTTGGAATATTACTATAATAATGCAGGTGATCTCACCCGTGACAAGAACAAGGGCATAGCCCTTATCCAGTATGACCTCCTCGGCCATCCCACCCGTGTCCAGTTCACCAACGGCAACGTGACGGAGTACATCTATGCTGCCGACGGCCGCAAGTTGCGGACGAAGCGTACGACGGCGGTGGAGGGCCTGACGGTTCCGATGGGACAGACGATGGATCTCACGGCAGCCCAGACGCTGGCTGTGGACACCACGGACTGTGCTGGCCCTTGGAGGTTCCGCCGCAGAGGTGAGACGAACGTGACTTACACGGATGCCGTCAGCGACCATTTTGACGGCGGCTATATCACGTTCCTGCCAGAGCTGGTGCAGCAACCCCTCATTCCCGTACCTGCTTACAGCTACGAGCCCTTATTCCACTACTACCTCCGTGACCACCTTGGCAACAACCGGATGGTGGTCAGCGGCAATATACGTGGAGGGTGACACCGTTGTACATGCATCTGCCCATGCATACAAAAAGGTCGTTAAAGCAGCCGTAATTAGACATTTCATATCTGAATATGGTGCTTATCCAAAAATTTATCGTCTACCATAATTACCTTATTTGAGATGCAAAAGTTTAAGTCCATTCAAAGCTATTTATGCTTCCTTGTTGCTCTCTGCACAGGTTCTTCCTGTGCAGATGAGCCTGCTATACGCTACTGGCACTTCCCTTGTACGGGCGAACATGCCATCACTTGTATTGCAGATACCTCGACTCATATCGTAGCTCTTTCCGGCTTCGATTCTGACGGGCTTTCCAAATTCTATTTCTCCGGCGGGAAAGAACTTGCGGTGTGTGCCTATGAAGGTGAACGCGAAGTGATGCGCAAGAACCTGCTTCTGCCTCAAACAGGTGCATCGGCCATGAAACTCTGGAACGATTCACTGTATATCCTTCATGACCAGCTCCAGGAGGTTATCGGTCTAAAAGCTGATGGTAATGGAGATATCACCCACTATCCACTTCCTGGCATCGAAAGAGTTTTCCATGCAGAAACCTATGACAATAATGGTTTCATCGTTCAGGATGCAGCCAGCTTCAGCGAAGAGATGCCTGAGTTCTCTCTCCTGTACTACCATTTCCCCAATAGCCTTGTTCGCCAAAGCGCAGGATTCACAAATACGACTGCAGGCGATGCCGTGGAAAAACAAAAAAGAGACTCGTTGCTGAATCTGCCCACAATAGAGGAAGTTCCTTATGACCAATATACGGTTCCACTACCGGGAACTTACCTTGGCCAATATGGTTCCTCCCTGATTTATGCGTGGATGGAAGGTGATATGAAGGAAGATGCCATCATTAGTGTCTACTCTCTAGAAGGTGCTTGTATTCAGCGCATTTCCGTTCCCGACACGAATGGGGCTCCTGTATTCAGCGACGACGGCACTTACGCCATAGGAGAGTCCTACCTCTCTAATAGGGCAATTCTTAGGGGGGAGAAAGTATATCTAATCTGTTATGACCTTTCTACCTTGCAGCTGCAAGTTGCAGAGGTCAATCTTAAAGCAATTATAAAAACGAGAAAAAATGAATGACGTTACCATTGGGACAAATTCTTAATACTTAACTTTGCAATATAAATAGAGTAAGACATGAAAAAGTATCTATTCACCCTTGCAGCAATGCTTATTTCTATTCTCTTCATTATATTAATGACGGTCTTTATTGCTAAAGCTCTCTGTCATGACCAAATGTCATACTACTATTATCAGGCCTGCGAAGAACCATCGATTGATGACATCGTCATAGCACTGCCTGCTTCAAATAGTTCAAAACACGGACTTTTTTGGGGTACTTCAGATGAGTTCTGCGATGCGAGAGAAGGCTTCCTGCCGGGTTTCTGCATATTAGAACTGACGGATTTGAGACTTTGCGGCGATTCCATTTCATTCATCTTGGATTCAACGGACTCGCCATTCTTTAGCAAACCGGTTGATACCCAGATCGAATCCTCTGACCAAGCTGTCAGAAATGGATATAGGACATGGCGACAGATGCATGAGTACTTCGCGGCAAAAGTAATGCTGAAAGGACGAATCTCAAAGGATAGTTTGCTATTAGAAAACATTCATTATCCTAACGATAAGCCTTATGTCTTCCACAGAATATCCCCGAAAGAGCTTAAATCCAGACAACGGAATAGTCTTTCCAAAGAGGAAGAGGACGGAAATAGTTCCGAATAAGCCCGAGTAAACAAGGAGGTCGTGGAACCCGTGATAAAGCAAACGCCAGGCGAAATCAGACTGACAGAGCAACAGACACGAATGGTAGATGGCAACATACAATTTGCCCTGGACCTCATGCGCAAGACCTGCAAAGGCCAACCACGGGCAGCGCTTTTGTCACTTCACCCTATACGACTCTAAAAAGAATGTGGTATTTGAAAAAAATTATACGAATTTGACGTAGTATTGTCTCATGCTTTTAAGAATAATCATCATAGTAGCTCTTTTCTTCCCTGTGCATTTGTTTGCGCAGGAAAGATTTGTTGTTCAGGTCGTAGATGCCACTACTGGAGAAAAGCTCCCTTTTGCCCAGGTTTACAAAGGCAACATACATCTGACGATGACTAATTTGGATGGTATGTTTACGATGGAAGCGTCCCCGTCTGACAGTTTACTCATTACCTGCTTTGGGTATAAACCCATAGGGTTAGTTGCAAAAGAATTGGGCGACATCGTAAAAATGGAAATGATGACTACGTTAATGCGTGAAGTCACTATTCATCCTATAGAATATTGGTTGAAAAAGGCATCAAAGAAACTGAGTGGTGAATATCGGCGGTTTAGGAATAGGAAAGCCCGGTATTTCTATAGAGAACGTATAAAGCGAGACACCTTGAAGAGCCTTGTCGAGGCTTTTGTGGACGCAAACTCAGCAGTCAATTTACGACATATTATCATGCGTACGGGGCGTCAAATGGGCGCTCATTGGGGGACAAGTGAATTATGGCTTAACGCTCAAGTCGGTGTAATGACCAAAGGCGTGAAATATTGGAAAGAAAAGGAATTGATATCCCCGTTATCCCCAGGTGCCGGTGAAGCTTTCTATAAAAAATACTACGACATCACCTATGAGCTTCTGAACGATGGTAATGGAGGAAAGATATATCAGTTGTATTTTCAAAAAAAGAAAGAAAATACGCGGCAACCGATAATCACAGGATTCCTATATCTTGATGCCAAGACTTTATCACCTCTGGTATTGCATGGCCGGATTGAGAATGTCCTAGTATGGATTGGTGAATTGCGTTTCCGTAACTGCAAGGTATCGTTGCATCTGGAATATACTACTGTCAATGGCTTCTTAGAAGTCAGTAATATAACAACGTTTTGTGCCATAGAAAAGGGCCTTACCAATAGGATTACGCTCTTTCGCCTTGATGAGGAAATTTCTCCGGACGAAATAAACTATCGAGCGAGCGAATTAGGGGAAAAGAAATCAATTGTAAAACACGTGAGTGACGTCGGATATGATTCCGCTTTTTGGGCAAGGCATCAAGTGATAATGCAGACGGAGGAGGAAAGGCTGATTGCAACAGGCTTCCTAAAATAGCGTGCTTTTTCTTATTCTAATTTTTGACTTTGAGCGATGACGTTAAGAAAAAAACATGGCACCTTGCTCCATAACAAATAAATCCTATATACGTTAAATGTCACATTTTATGAGGTTTGGGTTTATTCTACTTCTCGCTGGTAAAAAGCCAGATAGGGGAATAAGTCAAAAATAACCTCTATATATAAACATAAAAACAAAAGGAAATGAAATACGAGTGTAAGGATGTGGCATTTTCCCAATCCCTCCCGAACACCATTTTCCTTTGAATAGAACCGCGAAATGCAGAAAATCGGCAAAAGATTTGGCTGATTGAATGATTTCGCCTACCTTTGCACCCAGAAACAATGGAGAACAGACTACTATGGCAATGACAGAAGAACGTTACATCAATCCATACACGGACTTCGGTTTCAAGAAACTCTTCGGCACGGAACTGAACAAGGAACTCCTGATGAGTTTCCTCAATGCCCTGTTCGACGGCAAGCAGGTCGTCACCGACATCCACTACCTCAACGGCGAGCACCTCGGTGCCCACGTCGGCGAGCGCCGTGCCATCTTCGACGTGTATTGCGAGAACGACCGCGGCGAGAAGTTCATCGTCGAGATGCAGAACGTCTATCAGCAGTTCTTCACGCAGCGTCTTCTATGCCACGTACCCCATCCGCGAGCAGGCCACGCGTGGCGACTGGGACTTCGAGCTGCACAGCGTCTACACCATCGGCATCCTCAACTTCGTGTTCCCCGAGGATGAGTACAGCCCCGAATGCCTGTTCCATGAAGTGAAGCTGATGGACACCGAAGACAAGCACGTGTTCTTCGACAAGCTGACGTTCATGTACATCGAGATGCCGAAGTTCAACAAGACGGAGTCCGAGCTGGTGACGATGCTCGACAAATGGCTGTTCGTCCTGCGCAACCTCTCGCGTCTGTTCGAGCGTCCCGCCGCATTGCAGGAGAAGGTGTTCACCCGCCTGTTCGAGCAGGCCGAGATTGCCCGATTCAACCAGCAGGATCAGCGGGAATATGAGGAGAGCATCAAGGCGTATCGCGACATCACCAACGCCATCAACACCGCAAGGAAGGAGGCCAAGGAAGAGGGGATGGCAGAAGGAATAGAGAAAGGGATAGCGGAAGGAATGGAAAAAGGATTGGCAGAAGGAATAGAGAAGGGACTGGCAGAAGGAATAGAGAAAGGGATGGCAGAAGGAATGGAAAGAGGAATAGAGAAAGCTCATTACGAGACAGCCAGGAAGATGAAGGCAAAGGGCTTTGACTGCAAGAGATTGCCGAACTGACAGGACTGACGGAACAAGAAATCGAACTCCTATAGTAGTTCTGCGCATAAGTTCATTACTTGATATTTGTCCAGATTCCCAGTGCACGCCGAAGGGTCAATGCAGCATCCTGCATTGGCCCTTTTTTCAAGTTAAGCGTATCATAGCCACAGTAATACAGCGTTTCACCTGGCGGCCTGCTGTTCTCCACATTGGCATGAGTTTGTTCTTCATGTTGGACTTGAATCCGTGTCACCACCCCATGGTGCGCTTTCCCGTTGCGGCAAGCCCCTTGAAGACCTTGTTCATATACCGCCTTATCGTGTGGCAGACGGGAAGCATGGTGGAGTAAATCGCTGCTCAATTTTGGTGAAACACCTAACACTTCACGATTTTGAGGTCCTATAGGCTGTTAATCAACGCCTTACGAATTTTCAACACCTCACGAACACCTCACAACACTTCACTACCCCCGTGAGGTGTTGGTGAGGTGTTGTGAGGTGTTCGTGAGGTGTTGTTTTTGGTTAATGACTTGATAATTAAATGCTTAACCACCAAATACGTGAGGTGTTAGGTGTTTTTGGAAATTTATGTTTTTTTCCTGGGAGTTATGGAATGACAAAGAACGGGTAGGTGGCCACGGCAGGGTGGATGTGTGGATGGAGCCTGCTGCATGAGGCTGAGGAGCAGGGTGGGTGGGGCAAAGAAGCCTGCTGCATGGGGCTGAGGAGCAGGGTGGATGAAGCGATGGAGTTGAAACTCAGCGTGAATAGGGTGCTAAACTTGTTTAATCGCAGGAGAAGACGTGCGTTCCTTGCTGCACCTGCAGGATGCGGCCGGGAAGGTGGACGGTGGCGGTGCTGCCTACGGGCACACGGAGTTCCAGGTGGCGGAGGTGACCGTTGCGGCTGATGACGCAGGAGGTGATGAGACCTTGGGGCGTAGGGAGGCTGTAGTGGACGGTGTCGATGCCGGAGGCTGGGTAGGGGTGCACGTCGAAGTGGCGGTAGCCCGCTCCGTCGGTCGTCACGTTGATGCCTGCCAGCCGTCGTGGCAGCCATGTCAGCCCGCCTCCGAACATGGGATGGTTGTGGGAGTTCTCGCCGTTCCATTGCTCCCAGGTCACTGTGGCTCCCTGTGCCAGCCAGTGTCCGTAGCTGGGGTAGTCGGTCTTCAGCATGGCGGTGGTGGCTACGTCGTGCAGTCCGATGTCGGTGAGTGTCTCGAAGAAGAACTTGGTGGTGACGAAGCCCGTGTTGATGTGTCCGTCGTGCGTCTCCATGACCTCGCGGCGCAGGGCCTCGATGACCTTCTGCTTGCGCTCCTCGGGCACTCCCATATAGAGGGCAAGGATGTTGGGTCCGAAGTCGCCGTAGCTGCCTGTGGCCTCGTCGTAGAACTTGCGGTGGAAGGCACGCCAGGTGCGCCGTGCTATGGCATCGCATTCCTGCCTCCCTGCCTCATCGCCCAGTACAGCAGCCGTGCGGGCCGCGTTCGTGGCGCAGAGCCAGAGGTAGAAGGTGTGTACGATTTCGTCCGACGGCATCCCGTAGGGCGGCACCCAGTCGCCGAGGTTCAGCCAGTAGAGCAGTTCGCCCGTTACGGGGTTGCGCATCTGCTGGTACATGGTGCTGTCCGGGGTCAGCCACGTCTGCATATTGCGCAGCTGGGCGCGCATGGGTTGGTACGCCTGCTGCAGCAGCTGGCGGTCACCGTACTGGAGGTAGTACTCCCAGGACATCGTGTTCAGCGCTGCGCCCCATGCCACGCCTCCTCCGCAGGTAGGTTGCCAGGGAGCGCCGTTGGGGACGTAGCCCGTGGCGGGGTTCTGCGAGTCGCGCATATCGCGAATCCATTTCTGATAGAAGGCTGCGGCATCGAAGTTCAGCATCACCATCGCCGCTGCTATCTGTCCGTCGCCCGTGTAGGGCAGACGCTCGCGGTGGGGACAGTCGCTGGCGATGCCTCCGTGCATGTTGTCCAGCTGCGATCGTACCCAGGCAGCGTAGATGCTGTTGATGAGCGGGTTGCTGGTGTGGAACTCAGCCCAGGGACGAACGTCGGTGTTCACGGCTTCGGCCTGTATCTGCGTTGCCGAGAGACTGTCCAGCCCGATGACCTCCACCTGCGAGAACACGAACCAGGTGAAGCGCGGCGCGTAGCTGTGTTGAGAGTTTAGAGTGTAGAGTTGAGAGTTTAGAGTTCTCCAAGTGTGGAGCGTCCCTTCGGGCCGAGCAGAGGGTTTTCCTGCAAAGAAGACCTGCTGTCCCAGCGGCGACTCGCTGAGGTACTTCACCTCGATGCGCTGTCCCTCTGCGGCGCAGAAGTCCTTCAGCCGCACCCATCCTGCCACCTCCTTCTCGAAGGTGACGAGGAAGGTGCTGTCCCGGCGCTGGATGCTCACGGGTTGCAGCACCTCAGTGATGCGGTCGGTGGGAGCCGTGTGGGCGGTCAGCTGGCCCGTGGGCGGCGTTGCCAGCACGGCGCGTTGCCAACTGCTCTCGTCGATGACCGGTTCAGCCCAGCCGGGTGTCTCGAGGCGTGCGTCGTACACCTCGCCTTCGTACACCCCGTTCATCGTGATGGCCGAGGGGCGTGTGAGCCACGATTCGTCCGTAGCCACCACCTCCCGCGTGCCATCGTCGTAGGTCACCTCGATCTGGCAGAGCGCACAGGCCTTGCCGAAGGTCCTGACGCGCCCGCTCTCGGTGTCGTAGAATCCCCGCCCAAGCATCAGCCCGGCAGCATTCCCGCCCTCGCGGAGCTGCTGTGTGATGTCGTAGGCCAGGTACATAATGCGGTAGTCCGTGAAGCGCGGGTCGATGGGTATGCTCCCTTTGTCCAGGTCTTGGCGCACGGAGTAGTTGGTGAGGTTCGGCACGAGGTAGTCATCGCCCACACGCTTGCCGTTGATGTACAGTTCAAAGAAACCGCCCGCCGTGACGAACGCCTTGGCCCGCAGCACCTTGCGCCTGAGTGTGAACGCCTTGCGCAGCAGCGGTGCGCCCTGCGACGGCTGTGGCGAGGTGATCCAGCGTGCCTGCCAGTCGGACTCCTTCAGCAGTCCCATGCCCCAATGCCCTACGGGGCTCCACTTCGAGCACTTGCCCCGTGCGTTCCACGTCTGTACCTTCCAGTAGCAGTCCTGTCCGGAGGTCAGCGTGCGTCCTTCGTAGGGCACCAGCACCGAGCACTCCGAGGGCACGCGTCCGCTGTCCCACAGGTCATAGCGTCCGCGCCGCAGCCCTTCCTCCGAGGAGGCGACGACGATGCGGTAGGCCGTCTGGCGTTCGCCTTTCACCCGCTCGTCCCGAGGCTCATTGATCCACGAGAGGCGCGGCTGCCGCGCGTCCACCACGGCAGGATTCACCATGTGTTCCACCGTCAGTCCGGTCACCCGCAGCTGGGCGCTTGCCAACAGCGGCAGCATTGCTGTCAGAAGGAAGAAGATGCGTTTCATATTCCAGAAGTTTTAAGGTTGTTTCATTGGATTTGCGGCACAAAGATAGCCATTTTTCCGCTTTTTCTTTGCCGTATGCCAAAAAGTTTCTACTTTTGTGTGTGACATTTCGCAAGAAAGTGCATCAAAAGGACAGAATGGCAAGAAAAGACGATGCAAAAATCATCCGGCAGGTGCTCGGCGGCGAGACTCAGGCCTTTGCCGAACTGCTGGAACGCTATGGGGCCAAGGTGTATGGCCTCGTGGTGCGGCTGGTGGGCACCGACGCCGAAGCCGAGGAACTGACTCAGGACACCTTCGTGCAGGCCTACACCCATCTGGCTGACTTCCGGGCAGAGGCCGACTTCGCCACCTGGCTCTACCGCATCGCCTACAACACCGCACTGATGCACCTGCGAAGCCGGCGGGTGGTGACGCTGCCGATGGACGAACGGCTGGTGGACAGTGTGACGGACGAGATGGCGGACAGCGCCCTCTCGGAAGCGACCGAGGAACGGATAGCACTGCTGGAGGAAGCCCTGAAGCGCCTCTCGCCACCAGACCGCACGGCGGTGACGCTGTTCTACTTCGAAGACCGCACGGCGCGCGAGATTGCCTTCATCCTCGGCACCTCGGTCTCCAACGTGACCACGAGACTGCATAGAGTGAGAAAACGCTTGTACCTACTGATAAAACAACTGGAACATGAGCAAGAACGATAGACATAACGATGCTGCGTTGCGGATGGCGCTCCAGCGCGAACAGAGCCGCATACGCCTGCCCGAAGGGTTGACGGAGAAGGTGATGGAAAAGACCCAGCAAACCCAGCCTCGACCTGCCCAGTTAGGGAGGGGAGAGGCAGCGCGGTGGTTCCTTGCCCTAGCTGCCCTCCTCGTCCTGGGACTCTTCATCCTCGTGCCTCGCCTGAGGGAGTCGCGGTCGCTGGCGGTCTATGAGGGTAGCTATGTGATAGAGAACGGACAACGGCAGGACGACCTGCAGCTCATCAAGAGCGACATCAGCGAGGCGCTGAGCATGGCCGACCAGGCAGAACTCCTCAGTCGGGAATAAATATAATAAGGTATATATGAGACACAGATTTTTCATCCTCTTAGCCACGTTGCTGCTGACGCTCACGGCAGCAGCGCAGAGCGGCTCCGCGGGCAAGGAGAACAGCATCGACCGCTTCGTGAACAGCGAGAGCACCCACGGGCAGAGCAAGTTCACCAGCGTGGTGGAGCGCGACCCGCGGACACGCGAGGTCATCCGCGTGGTGAAGGTGCGGGAGCTGTCGCGAGGCATCGACATCATCAGCTGCGAGGAACGTTTTGAAGCCGAGAGCCGCACGGGGCGCTTCACCCACAAAGTGGAGGACGGCAACCGCCACACCCTGTTGCTGAATGTGGAGGGCGAGGCGCAGAACCGCATCTATATGCTCCAGTACACAGCCGACAGGGCAATGAAAGCCCGCGACGGCAAAGTGACCATCGTGATAAAAATGAATAAAAACATAAAAGAATCGGACAAATGAAAAAGTATTTTGCATTCCTGCTGCTTGCAGCAATCGTCAGCATCTCAACTGCAAAGGCTGCAGTAGCCTCTGCATCCTCTCCCTTCACCACCCGCACCTACGACCTCCGTGACTTCACCAACATCGATGTCAGCAGCGTAGTGAAGGTCATCTACAAACAGGGCGAAACCTATAGCGTGAAACTCACCGGGCGCACCGATCTGCTCGAATATATGGAGGTCACGTCCGCGGGAGGACAACTCAAGGTGGGCGCCAAGAAGACCCGTAAACTCGACAACCTCAAGAAGAAAGACCTCCCCGACGGGCAGCATCACTTCATCCTCGAGCTGACGGCACCCTGTCTGGAGAACATCCTGCTCAGCGGCGTCTCCAGCTTCGAAACCGGAACGATGACGACCGACTTCCTCTATGTGCGGCTCGAAGGAGTCTCTAAGCTGAAGCTTGGCGACCTCGACACGCCCAGCCTGAAGCTGAGTCTCAGCGGATGCTCCGAAGTACACATCGGAGGCGCCGTCTGCAAGGAATATGGAGCGGAAGTCCGCGGTTCCAGCAAGGTCGATATCCGGAAACTCACCGCCGACAAAGCAGCTGTCACGTCCATCAAAGGCGCCAGCAAGGCGGCATATCCGGCCCTGGCTGCCAAGGAGAAAGTGACGTTCAACGTCGGTGGAGCCTCCAAGGTCGAGGCATCCGTCACGGGCAGCGAAGTCCTGGAACTCGGTTGCTCCGGAGCCAGCAAGGGCGATGTGACCTTCAAGGGCGGTGCCCTGCGTGCCTTCTGCACCGGTGCCTCCAAAATCGAGGCTCAGCTCGAAGCCCAGAGTGCCTACGCCCACTCCGACGGCGCCTCGAAGATCAAACTCGCAGGAACGGCAGACAAAGTGGAAGTGGACCATGGAGGCGTGGCTGCCAATGTCGACACCAGCCGCCTGAATCAATTCTGATTCGCGCGGCCTCCCGGCACCTCTTCCTGCGATTCTGGTTCATGAGGAGGGCTTGTACCTCCCTCACCCGACTCCCATAATCCATTTATCTACGTCCTCAGGAGTCAAAGGGCTTCTGCCGAAGGCTTTCTGATAGAGGCGGCGGCGCGCCATAGTGACAGCGGATGCGCTTAAACTCATCAGGGTGGCTATCTCACCTGGCATAAAGTCCATCCTGATGAGCATGGCCAGGTGCAGGTCTCTCTCTGTTAGTGGATTCATTTGCTTCCGCAACGAAGGAATAAACATGGGATAAAGTTTGATAATCTGCGCCTGCAAGGCAGTCCATTCATCTTGATTGGCATGTTTATTCCTTTTGAGGCATTGTCTCATCTGTTGCACGCCGTCGCCCAAATTCCCCATCAACTGAGCATCCTTCCGCAGTTCCTCGATGGTCACCTTCATATATGCCATCTCTTTCTGCTGTGTCAGCAGCTCTTCCTTCCGTAGTTCCATTTCCCGCTCGGCACCTAAAATGTCCTGTTCCTTCTGCTTCAGCATTCTCTCCAGTTCCTGAATCCTCTCTCTGGTGACGGCGTTCTCGCTTTCAGCTGATGTCTTTAGGACTCGGATTTCCTGTTGCATGGTTTCCCGTTCTCGTCTTAGGATCTCTAAGTCGGCGTTGATTTCTGCGAGACTTGCTTCCATTTGTGCCGCCTTGCTTTCTGCCGCCTCTCGTCGGCTTTCCTCCTGTGCCAGTTGTTTCTCTCTTTCTGCCAGCAGTGCCTTCAGCTTTTCCTCCTCAGCCTCCTGTTCCAATAGCTTCCGCAGTTGGAGGTCATGGTAGTTCTTGAATCCGAATCCAGTCAGGAGTACGACGATGATGAACACCGATACCACCATCCATAATGTCAGTTTGGTTTGTTGCCGTGCCATCTCACTCTGTTGCGCCTTCTCCTTGGCGGCATCGTAATTATAGACGTGATCCATCTGTACGATGTACTCGCTTACTTTATGATCATAGTCGCTGTCCACGGCCTCACATTGCAGGGTGGCATACCAGAGTGCAGAGTCCAGTTGGTGCCGCTGAGTGTACACCTTCTTCAGGCCCCGATATGCCGCCTGTCTATTATTCCAGTCCGTGGCCTCTAACTCCTTGCGGAAGCACCATTCCGCGGAGTCTAATTGATGGCGTGCAAGAAAGAGCTCCCCCTTGGTGCCGTAATAGAGAGGATAAGGGGTGCCATCGTAGCGGTCGTATAATTGCATCATTCTTTGGGCTTCATCGGTCATCCCTTGTTGCAGATAAAACCAAGACAAAGACCAAGACCATTTAGCTACCATCATTGTATCCCCATATTCAAGACATTTCTGTATTAACAGCGGCGTCTGCGAAATAAGAGGTTCAGAATTATTACTCAATGCATGTAGCGTTACAATCCCAAAGGCATTATCAAAGGCGTATGATGTATCTCTTGCCTTCCATGAATAATATTCAGCTTTATATGACGATTCTATTGCTTTAAGCCGAACCTTCTGCAGCTCTTCCAGGTCGCTCTTTTGCGCCTCAGCCCTCGCCATCAACCGATAGTTGCAGTCTTCCGTTGTCGTATCTGCCACTTCGATCACCTTTTGGAACGCTTCCACGCCTCGTGGCGCATCTCCCAAATCCCGATAGATGCTGCCCAGAAGGTAATACCCTAACATCACCTGTTCTGTGTCCTGTTTCCGCTGATAATATTTGATGGCGCTCAGAACGTTGATGGTGTCCTTTCCCTCCAGCGGAACGTATGCCAGGTTTTTCGCTTTGATGGTCAGGAGTGCGAGACGCGCCCTATCCTCTTGGGTAACAGGTTTCGCATCTATTAAAATCTGGTACGTGACTTCAGGATTCATTTCAAGTCCCTTCTCATAGGTGTCCAATTCGTCCTTGATGGAACGTTCATTACATCCCATTATCAGCAAAAGACTGCAGAGAATATAAAATAATCGTTTCATTGCGAAAAATATTATTATGGCGGCAAAGGTAGTCAGAAATATCGGAAACTCAAACTTTTAGGCTTACTTTTTCACTCCTCGGTGTGAAATTTAGTGAAATCAAGCTTCTTTCCGAAAATGCAGAAGTGAAATAAAGTGAAATGATGTTTCGGAATAAATTGTCTATCTTTGCAGCGGATTTCAGAGAAACCCACTTTAGTAACCAATTCAATAACTCAAAAAAAAACAAAATGAAGAAATTCCTTCTAACCCTCTGCCTATCTCTGGCAGCTCTTAACACCTTTGCAGGCAATCCCGATTCCCTGTCGATTGGAGATCCACTTCTCCTTCTTTATGACGGACCTGTTTCTAATATAGAGCCGAGGCCCGGTTATGGTCGTGGTCCCATCTGTGCTCCGTCTGTCAGCATCGAAGACCACACCCTCTACTTCTGGGACTCGTGCGCGTTCCTTATTTATATTAAGGAAGAAGATGAGGACGGCAACGAGCAGGTTGTTTACACCACCATTGTTACTGCCGACGAGACCAGCATCACACTACCGACTGACCTCGAAGGTACCTACGCCATCGAAGTCATCCGTGGCGAACAATGTTTTGTCGGAGAAATCGAGCTATAGTAATTACTAAAAGGTACATGCGTAATGGCCAAGAATCTGTTCTTGCAACTCTGTGAGGAACTGCAAATTCCGCACACAAGGACGTACACCAACCGCACGTTCGACGAGCATCCATATAAGTACACTCTCTATGGGTTGTCACGGATGCTTGGGGACTATGGCGTGGAGAGTCGTGGCGTGCGCTTCCATGATAAGGAATCAGCACTGTCTCAGCTCGAAGCCCCATTCGTGGCGCAGGTGTCCGGTGATCTGGCACTCATCTCCCACATCACCAGCGAGGAGGTATCGTACCGCTGGTATGGCGAGGATGTTCGCGTGCCGCAAGAGCAGTTCCTTCGGATATGGAGTGGTGTTGCCCTGTTGGTGGCTCCCGGTGAGGAAGTTGGTGAGCCTGACTTCGCGGTGCACCATCGTGCAGAACAGATTCAACGTCTGAAAAAGTGGGGAGCCGCAGGTTGCATCGCATTAGGGTTAGTATGCTGCCTCTTCCTGCGTGCTCCCCATTTTTCACTCTTCACGCCTGGCCTGTTCATCCTGAATTTACTGGGCCTCTACGTCAGCTATCTTCTTCTCCTTCGTCAGCTGAAGATTGCCAGTAGCACCGCCGACCGCCTCTGCAACTTGCTGAAACACACTACCTGCACCGACCTTCTCGAGACTCCAGCCTCCAAGGCCGCCTTCGGCATCAGCTGGAGCGAAGTGGGCGCGGCCTACTTCGGCGTAAATGCCCTCATGCTCCTTTTCATGCCATCGGCTCTGCCCATGCTTGCCCTGCTCGCTCTTGGCGCTTTGGGGTACTCTGCATGGAGCCTCTGGTATCAGCGTTTCCGTGCTCATGCCTGGTGCCCGCTGTGCCTGTTGGTGCAAGCAGTCTTCATTCTGCAAGCCCTCGTATATCTCATTTCTTCTGGGTTCATGGCAATCTCATTTGACGCTGTTTCCCTTAGTGAAGTATTGGCGAGGAGCCTCCTCCTCTTGTCGTCCTACTTAGCAGCCACCCTTTGCCTGCATCTGGCGCTCCCCGTCATCGCCCAGGCACGGCAGGCAGGGCAATGGAAATACAGCTATCGCAACCTCAAGCTCCGTGAGGAGGTCTTCGGATTCCTGCTCCAGAAAGAGCCTCATTATGAGACAACGGCAGATTCCTGCATCCGCTTCGGCAACCCCGATGCACGTTTTCACCTGACCGTTTTCACCAACCCCTACTGCAATCCCTGTGCTGCCATGCATGGTCGTATGTCCGGTCTCATCCATCAAGATTGCAGCATCAAATTCGTCTTCACCTCCTTCGGTTCAGACTACGAGCGCGTCAGCAGGCTGATGGTGGCCACCTATTTGCAACTTGGAGCTGCCCGTGCCTGGACGATCTATGAGGAATGGTATGCCGGTGGCAAGTCCCGGCAGGAAGCCTTCTTTGAGGAACTCGGCCTGGAAGCCGACTCGGAGGAGGTCGCAGAAGAATACCGCCGTCACACGCAATGGCGGGAGCAGACCGGGCTGAGTGCTACGCCCACCCTGCTTGTCAACGGCTATCAGATGCCCAAGGATTATCAGATAGAGGATTTTATCGATCTGTTGAAAATAGTAGAATAAATATGAATAAGGAAATGGAACCTACATTCACCAAAGAGCAACGGTTGCTGCATCAGGTGGTGCTCCATGCCAACGATGTCCCGGCGCGCGGACTCTTTGATGGTCAGTTGGGCATTGTCCTCGTCCTCTCGGAGTATGCCCGTGCCCGTAAGCTACGTCCCCTGAAGACCGCCATCAATTTCCTCTTGGACCAGGTGCTCGATAACCTGTCCACGGAGATGCCCCTGGACTTCGCCAACGGTCTGACGGGCATAGGGTGGGGCGTGGAATACCTGTTGCAGAAGAAATTCCAGCGCGGGCAAGGGGCGGACATCTGTGCCGCCATCGACCAGAAATTGATGCAGCAGAACATCCTGCGGCAGACAGACCTCAGCCTGGAAAAGGGACTGGAGGGATGGCTGCATTACATCGTAGCCCACCTGCAAGGGGCGCAAAGAAGTGGCAGACAAGTCTTTGATGCGGGATACCTGAAAGATTGTGCTCAGGTCTGCCAGCATGTCCTTCAGCAGGGTGGCAGTTCACCGCTGCGTGACCTGTGCGAAACCTACGTGGCAATGGTTCAGGGTCAGCCTGCTGACTACCAGTTCGACCTTGCTCACCTCATTGTTCAACATCCAAAGTTGGACACACCCGAATTAGGACTTCGCAAAGGCTTGGCCGGACAATTATTCACCCTTATCTGATTGCACACCCAATGAAACATATCTATATTATCGACGAGCATCAGAGTTCCAAGCAGAATGGTGTTGGCACCTATATCCAACAACTGCTGAAGTGCTTCGAGGGAAGCGTGCATGACGTGAACCTGCTTTCATTCAACTCCGATGAGAAAGAATTCATGGTGGAACATCATTCGTCCTATACAGAATACCATGTCCCGATTTGTGGTAATCGGGGATTCCTGCAGGGAGGAGCACTATCTATCTCATTATTCAGATTATACCTCAATGACAATGAGAACAATGTGTTCATCGTAAACCATTTCCCTTGCGATAAATTTGTTGCAGTGCTCAAGCATCATTTTTCGAAATCCCGCCTGATCTTCGTTATTCATGATCAAGGGTGGTGCGCACCCCTTCTTGGCGATGCGGAATTATTCAAAAACATATTATCTTCAAAGTATGTTCCAAAGGACAAACGACAGCAATGGCTCCCGATTCGCAATATCACATCATCGGAGAAAAGGGCGTACCGCATAGTAGATGATATCATAACCCTTTCAAAGACGGCCAATGAGTTGCTGCAGACCATCTATCATGTTCCGGCAGAGAAGATCCATCTGATTCCGAATGGCCTGCAGGCTCCGGTTTCAAGATTATCAGAAGAGGAGAGACGTGCTACACGTAGAAAATTGGGCATAGATGATGAGGAGATTGTACTGCTCTACACTGGACGTACGACTCGATCCAAGGGCATTATCCCATTGCTTCAGGCTTTCGACCACTTATGGATGGAGCATCCGCGGCTCCGCCTGGTTATAGCCGGACAGGTCTTCACCTTCAACGACTTTGCCCGGCAAACCCCTCATAGTGATGCACATGTCACCTACACGGGACTGTTGCCCAAGGAACAACTGGCAGAATGGTACCAAATTGCAGACATCGGTATTCTGCCATCTTATACTGAGCAAAGCAGCTATACAGGTATTGAGATGCTGGCCTATGGAAAACTCATTGTGACGACAGACGGCCATAATATTACGGATATGTTCGGTGATGGGGAGGCTGTCGTTGCAACTATCGGCGAACATAGGAATGTGGACTCCTCGGTTTTCGCTAAGTCTTTGGAAGAGGCTATTCAGAAAGCACTCAACTTGACTGCCGAAGAACGCTTAAGCAGACAAAAGCAGGCACTTAACCGATATAATCAGGAATACTCCTTCAATCACTGGAGGTCATCATACTCCCGCCTGATCAACGGGTAGTTTCCTCTGAATGATAGCTATCAGGAGCAGCAACGGCCTGCTGGGAATGGCCAAAGTAATAAAAACAAATAAAGAAAACAATGAAAGCAATCAAACTGAAAAAAATGAGTGCATTTCAATCACTCGCTCCAGATGAACTTAAGGCCATCCGTGGAGGCGATAATTCTGGCGAAGAATCCGGAAAGGAAGTGTATGACTGTACCTGTTACTATTCTATCTTCAACCAGGGTTCTTTCCACAATCTGCTAGGAACTGGTGAATATGCAGGTTCTTCCTGTCAGGAAGCATGTGAATCCTATTGCGCCGGTATTAGTGGAGCCATTAGCCCTGTAGGCCTCAAAACACTTCATTTGTACTAACGGCCTTAATTAAAGCTATGCCAATCATTGTTTGTTTTTCAGACCTGTATTGGCATAGCACATTTCATCAGCAATGAAGAATGTCCTTTTTTGTATACTTTTCTTAAGCGCTTCCATTTCCTCCCAAGCAAGCACATCTGATAGCATTTCCGTGTACGGGCAGGTTTTCGATAGAGATACCCACAAACAACTGTGCGGGGTCTCCGTCGGAATTTATACTTCTGACGGTGACTCTATTGGGGCAGACAGTACGAAAAATGTTTCTTCCCCTAACTTCCCTCAGTACTTCTACTCAATCAAAATCGGTAAAGAAGGGCGCTACAAGATGATTCTTTCAAAAGCGGATTATGATTCAGTGTCTGTCGATATCGATGTGCCCAGACGATCAGATCATCTCTTTCCCGTCCCAGAAATGCAGCTTGTGAAAACGAAGATGTTGGATGATATAGTCGTACGGGCATCCAAGATCATCATGGTGCAGAAAGGAGATACTGTGGTATATAATGCAGATGCCATCCTGCTCACTGAGGGGGCGATGCTTGAGACGCTAATCCAGCAGTTGCCCAATACTACAATAGACGCGAACGGACGGATTATGGTGAATGGACATTTTGTCAGTGAACTGTTGCTGAATGGCAAGGATTTTGTGAAAGGCAATGCTATAATGGCACTGAAGAATCTGCCGGCCTACGTCGTGGATAAGCTGAAAGTGTACCAGCGTTCTCCGGAAAATGCATATTTGTTGAGTCGTGATTCCGTGGAGCACCTACAAGATCCCTGGGTGATGGATGTAAATATCAAGCGGATATATCAGAAGAGCTGGCTCGTAAATGCAGATGCAGCTATAGGCATCCCAAAGGAGTATCTTGGACAGGTTTTTGTTTTGAACGCAACAGAGAAATCACACTTGTTTTCCTATGGGAATGTGAATAATCTGACAAATGACATGAGTCCAGACAAGACCGGCGGATGGTCTGCCAATAATAGCCTGGCTTCAGGGCTCTCGAAAGTTCTGCGATTCGGAATAGACTATATGCT